>CAVPBY010000057.1:0-73873 GCA_963702225.1 uncultured Solirubrobacteraceae bacterium
TACTGTGGCGCCTCGACTCGTTCGCGTATTGCTCGGCGAGATGCGCCCCGGCCAGCAGCTGCTGTTCGTCCGCCGCTCACCGAGGGCGCACAGAACTGGAAGGCCCCGTGGACGGCGGCCGGGCCATCCGGCTGCGCTCGGCGCAGTGGGGCGCGGCGTCTGCCGAGCGACGTCGAACGACGGCACGCGCTGACCGGTCCAGGCGACCGCGCCCGACACCTACCAGGAGGCGTGCTGCGTGGCCGACAGCGCCGTCCTCTACCGCAAGCGATGGACGCGCGATGGCGACGGCCACCCCGCCCGTCCGCGATCGCTCACCGAGGGCCTCGGCCTGCCGGAGCTGCGCGACGTGCACCCGCCGCGGCTTCGTCCGCGCGCGCGGCCGCGGTGGCTGGTCGCCGGCGGGTGCTCGCGCTGCTGCTCGCCGTCGCCTGGCTCCCTCGCGCACCAGGTCGAAATCAGCGGCACGATCTGGTTCCGGCGAGGCGAACGGCGATCGGGATCGCGCGCGTCATCGTCGGCGGCGTGCTGCACGCGCGCACGGGTCGACGGCGCGGCGCCGCTGTACTACCTGCTGCTGCATTTCTGGATCGGCGTTTCGGCGACACGGGGGGCCGCCGCGCACCTGTCGCTCGATGCTGTCGGCGCTGTCTGCATCCCCGTCGGCGGAGGTGGGCCGGATGGATCGCTGATCGGCGAGCGCGGCGGCGTTCTTCGCGGCGGTGCTGTTCGCCTTCAGCTCGATGCTCACCCAGTAGGCGGCAGGAGACCCAGCCGTACACGTTGCTGGTCTTGCTCGGGCTGTGTCGCGACCGCCGGCGTTCCTGCACGCGTTCGTCTACCGCCGCCGGCGCTACCTGTGGCTGTTCGTCGGCGCGATCGAGGCCGGACGCTCTACACGCAGGGCACCGGGCTGTTGCTGTTCGGCGGCGTCGCCGTGGCACTCGTCGTGAACGGCTGCGCGCCGGCGCCCGAGCGCGCGCCGCGATGCTGCGGGACGCGGGATCTCTGTGCGGCGGCGGCGGTCGCTGTACATCCCGTGGCTGCCCGGCGACGATCAACCAGATCGGCCACGCGACCTGCCCTGGCACTACACGCCGCTGCTCCGCGCCACGCTGCCGAGCGACCTCCTCGGCGGCGAGCGCGTCGACGCCGACCTGCTCGTGGCCGCGTGATCGGCGTCGCGCCGTTCCTGATCGCGCGCGCGCCGCCGGCGCGACCCCGACGGCGGTCGCGCTGTACGCGCTGCTGACGTCGCCGCGCCGGGGTCGTGCTGGCCCGGTGGCCGGGTCGCCGACTTCGTCACCACCGGGGTGGTGTTCCCGGTACTTCGCGCTGGCGGCGCGGCCGCTGGTGTTGCTCGCCGCGCTCACTATGCCGCCCGGACGGATCGTCGGGGTGGTCGGCGATCGTGCTGTGCGTCGCCTTCCTGGCCAACCCGGCAAGTCGTTCGCGCCGTCCTACAAGAGCGACATGCGTGACATCGCCGCCGAGCTGGGGCCGATGCTCGACCGGGCGACGTCGTGGTCTCGGCCAGCCCGAGCAGACGCCGCTGGCCTGGTACTACCTGCCGGCCGGGTTGCGCTAGCCGAGCACCGTCGGGCCGATGAAGGACCCTCGTACATGAACTGGAACGAGGCGATGGGCGCGACTGCGCGATCGACTCCCGGCGTCGACGGTTGGGCGCTGGTTGCTAGTCTCAGGCCCGGCCAGCAGCTGCTCTACATCCGCCCCTCACCGAGGGCGCGAAGAACTGGGAGTCGCCGTGGACGTCGCTGGTCCATCGGCGCGCCGCCCAGTGGGGGCAGCTGCTGAGCGATGACGTCGCCGCGGGACGCTCAGGCCGGTCGCGTCGGCGCCGCACAACTACCCCGGCGCCTGCTGCGTGGCCGACAGCGCGTCCTCTACCAGAAGGCCTCCTAGAGACCCTATGCCCGAAGACGAAAGCCCGACGCACCCTTCCCCTCAGCGCGACGACCGACGATCACCCCCGAACATCCCGTCGTCGTGCTCGGCGCCGGTCCGGCCGGCCTGACCGCCGGCTACCTGCTCTCCAAGCAGGGCCAGCCGGTGATCGTGCTCGAGTCGTCCGAGCACCTCGGTGGGATCGCCCGGACCCAGGTTCGCGAGGGATACCGCTTCGACCTCGGCGGCCACCGCTTCTTCACCAAGGTCAAGGAGGTCGACGACCTCTGGCACGAGATCATGAAGGAGGAGTTCCTCAAGCGGCCGCGCAAGAGCCGGATCTACTGGAACGACAAGTTCCTGGAGTATCCGCTGCAGGGCATGGACGTCATCCAGAAGCTCGGGCCGGTCGAGCTCACGCGCTGCCTGGCCTCCTACGCCTGGGCGGCGATGAAGCCCAAGGGCCGCGAGGACACGTTCGAGGCGTGGGTCTCCAACCGCTTCGGCAAGCGGCTGTACCAGCACTTCTTCAAGACCTACACCGAGAAGCTGTGGGGCGTCTCGGCGACCGAGATCCGCGCCGAGTGGGCCGCGCAGCGGATCAAGGGGTTGTCGTTCTTCTCCGCCGCCAAGGCCGCGTTCTTCGGCAACGAGGGCGACAAGATCAAGTCGCTGATCTCGGAGTTCAACTACCCGCGCTTCGGCCCCGGCCAGATGTGGGAGCAGATGGCCGAGGACATCCGCGCCAGCGGCGGCGAGATCCGGTTGAACGCGCCCGTGACCAAGCTCGTCACCGACGGCGGCAGGGTGACCGAGCTGATCGCCGGCGGCGAGACGCTCCACCCCTCGCACGTCATCTCCTCGCTGCCGCTGCGCACGACCGTCGGCATCGCCTCGCCCGAGGCGCCCGGAGAGGTCCGCGACGCGGCGCGCGGCCTGCGCTACCGCGAGTTCCTCACCGTGCTGCTCGTGATCGACGTCGACGATCCGTTCGACGACAACTGGATCTACATCCACCAGCCGGGCGTGCGCGTGCTGCGCATCCAGAACTTCAAGTCCTGGTCCCCGTGGATGGTCCCCGAGGGCGAGACCGCCTCCTCGATCGGCATGGAGTACTTCTGCTTCGAGGGCGACGACCTGTGGTCGATGAAGGACGGGGACCTCGTCGCGATGGCGGGCCGGGAGATCGAGAAGCTCCACCTCGCGGAGGCGAGCAAGGTGCGCTTCGGCTTCGTCGAGCGCGTCCACAAGGCGTACCCGATCTACGACGTCGGTACGCCGACCGCGTGGCGACGATCCGCCGCTGGCTGGAGACGATCGACAACCTCCAGCAGGTCGGCCGCAACGGGCTGCACCGCTATAACAACTCCGACCACTCGATGCTCACCGCGATGCGCGCGGTCGACAACATCCTGCTGGGCCGTCACCACGACATCTGGTCGGTGAACGTCGAGAGCGTGTACCACGAGGAGGTCCAGGACAACGAGAAGCCGTACAGCACGACCAGACACGCCGGCGATGGAGCAGCCGCTCGCGTCCGAGCACTGACGCGGGGGCGGGCGAGCGCGACGGTGGCCGGCGGCGGCGTGCGGTGGGTTGACGATGAGCCGCGCGCGAGCGGCGCTGGCCGCGCTCGCGCTCGCCGCCGGGCCGGGCGCCGGGCTGCCGGCGGTCGCGCGGGCGGCGGGCAAGAGGCGCTCCTCCGCGCCGACCAACTCGACGACGCGGGCATCGAGCTCGGCTCGTCCGGGACGGGCACGACCGCCGCCGGCAGCGCTCACCTCGCCGTTCACCACCCCGGCTCCGGCGGCCACCGCCACCCAGACGGCCACCCCGCGCCGGCGACCTCGACGACCGGCTCCGGGATCTCGTCGGGCAGCGCGCTCGGCATCGCGGCGGCCGCCGCGTGGTGATCGTCGGGATCGGGTACGCGATCCTGCGCGACGCGCGCCGCCGGACCCGCACCCGCCACGCGGCCGCCCCGGCGGAGCGGATCCCGGGCTCCAAGCGCCCGGCCAAGGCGCGCAAGCTGAGCCCCGCCGAGCGCAAGCGCCGCAAGCGCGGCCGGGCGCCGGGGCGGCGCTGACGGACCCAACGGTCCGAGCCGCCGGCCGCCCGAGCGCGCCCGCGGCCGCCGCTCAGACACCGCCAGCCGCTCCCGCGCCGCGCGAGCTGGCGCTCGACGGTGCGCCGGCTGTCGCCGGTCACGCCCGCCATCTCGGCGTAGCTGAAGCCGAGGCCCTGCAGCCACACGAGGCGCCGCTGGCGATCGGGCAGGCGCTCGACCGCGCCGCGAGCGCGCCCCGCTCTCGGTGAGCCCCGTCGGTCGGCAGGTCGGGGGCGAGGGCGCTCATCGTCCGCCGGAGCTGCTCGAGCGGGACCTCGCGCATGCGGGCGTCGCACGGGCCGAGCGCCTCGCGGGCGGCCGACGGGACGAGCCAGCGCGCCGCCGACTCGCGGCGCACCCGCGCCCGGTGGCGGACCAGCCGCATCCATGCCACCTGACACGCGTCCTCGACCAGCGCCACGGGAGCGGACAGGCGCGGTGGACCAGCCGGCGCACGCTCACCGCTGGCGGCGTAGAGCTCGGCGACCCCCTCGACGTCCTCGACGCATTCCCGATCGGCCGTCGACGGCGACGCTCATGGCATTCCCTGTCTCCAATTGAGTCTAAGTTATTGACAAACGAACCTAGCACAGCCGATGTGGTTCTATCAGATCGTCATGAGTATTCAATTGGCTCAATTAGATAAGGAGCGCGATGCATGAGCATCAGTGCCATCGGCGGTGACCGCCCACCCGGACCTGCACCGGCCTGCCGGGGAGCAACGTGCTGCAGCAACTGGTCAACGCCGCCGAGGCGTGGTCGCTGGCGATCGCGCTGCTCGGCGCGTTCGTCGGCGCCGGCGATGTGGGCGGTCGCATCGCACAGCCACAACCACCACTACGCCGCGCGGGGGCGGATGGCGGCGCTCGTCTCCGGCGCGGCGGCGCTGATCATCGGCGCCGCCCCCGGCCTGGTCAACTTCTTCCAGCACCTCGGGACGACGGCGCACTGATCGGCCGCGGGACGTCGCGCTGCCCCTGCCCCCGTGCGCGTCGGCCCACCGCCCGCCGCCGCGGGCAATCGCCCGGAAGCCTGCGGGTTCGCCGGCCGCGCGATCAAGCTCAAGGTCTGCTCGGCGATCAGCTCGGCGGTCGGCCAGCCGCGAGCGGCGCTGGGGAGCGCTGCGGTCGTGCTCGGCGATGCCGGCGGCGACGGCGCCGCGGCGACGACGGTGGCGCTGACCGCACTCGCGGGCTGGCTCGCGGCGCCGCGGGGTGCGGATGAGACGGTGACGATGCTCAGCTCGACGACCAGCCCCTCTGCTCGAGACACCTGGTTCTCGGCGACCTACTGGCGGGTGGCGGCGCTCGTCGGCGCTGCTGACCGTGCCGTTCCTGTTCGCGGCGGCGGTGCACGCGCTCGTGCGCTCGGACCTCGCGCTGCTCGGCCGGGCCGCGTTCGGCTACCTGCCGCTGGCGGCGATCGGGGTCGACGATCGCCGCGCCGCTGGCGACGCTGCTGCTGTCCGCCACCGACGAGATGTGCGCGCTCGTGGCCGGCGCCGCCGGCAACGCGGACGGCGCGGCCCTTGGCCGCGCGGCGACGAGCGTCGCCGCCCTGTCGGGAGCGACCGGCAGCGCGATGCTCGCGTTCTTCATCGGCCTGCTCGCGATCGCGGCGACGATCGGGCTGTGGATCGAGCTGCTCATCCGCGCGGCCGCGGTCGACGTGATCGTGCTCATGCTGCCGCTGTTCTTCGCGGCGATGGTGTGGCCCGCACGGCGGGTGTGGGCGGTCCGCGCGATCGAGACGCTGATCGCGCTCATCCTCGCGAAGTTCGCGGTCGTCGCCGTGCTCACGCTCGGCGGGGCGGCGCTCGGCGCGCGCCGTCGGCGGGCCTCGACTCGACGCTCGTGGGGACGACGCTGATCGTGCTCGCGGCCCTCTCCCCCTGGGCGCTGCTGCGACTGCTCCCGTTGCACGAGGTCGCCGCGGCCGCCGCCGGCGGCCTCAGCGCGGCGCCGCACGCCGCGCTGCGCGGCGCCGGCGGCGCGCTGTACGACGGGCTGCGGATGTCCGGCGGGGCGGCGGACACCGCGAGCAGCGACCCGGTTGGGCCGCGGACGACGCCGACCGGGCGATGGCGCGCACCGCCGCCGCCGGCGCCACCGGGTCCGGCGGCGCCGGCGCTGCCGCGGGTGAGCGGGGCGGCGGCGCGTCGCCCGCGGGCGGACAGCGCGGCTCGACGCCGGGACGACCCGGGGACTCGCGATCGTCGCCGGCAGGGACGGGGCGACGGCCACATGGCGGGGGCCGGCGCCGGCGGGCCCCCGCCGCGACGGCGCCGCCGTCGCGACGGCCCTGCTCGGCGGCCCCCGGGCGACGGCCGGCCGCCGATCGACGACATGTTCGGCGACGTCAGGTGGGAGGGGTTCCTGATCGGCGAGGAGGGCGACGAGGTGATGGCACCGCCGCGCTTCGCCGCCGCCGAGCCCGCCGCCGAGCCCGCGCCCGCGCCGGATCCACGACCGGAGTCGGCGTCGGACCCGCAACCGGTGCCGGACCGGGAGCCGGACGGATCGGAGGGGGCGTAGCACCGCGCGCGACCGCCGCCTCGGCTACTCGTTCGGCCCGCTCGAGCGCCGGGGACTGCTCGGCGACATCGGCGCCGGACAGGTCGCCGTGCTCGCGATCGGGGCGGTGGCCGCGGTCGCGCTGTTGGACCGGGCGCCGTCGGCGAGCGGCGCGCTGGGCGCGATCGCCGCGTGCGTGTTCGCCGCGGCGGCGACGTTCGCACCGCTCGCGGGGCGCACGCTTGACCAGTGGCTCCCGGTCGCGCTCGGGTTCTCGACGCGGCGGCTGCGCCGCGTCGACCGCTTCCGCTCCCCCGCGCCCGGGCGCGGCCGGGTGGTCGAGCTGCTGGGGACGCGATCGCCGCGCTGGCGCCGCGCCGAGCCCGCCGCGCCCGACCGGCTCGACCGGGTGCGGATCCTCACCGCGGCGCACCGCGACGGCTCGCTCGGCGCGCTCTCGGAGCGGGCGGGCGCCGGCTGACGGCGGTCCTCGCCTGCCGGGTGGGCGCGTTCACGCTGCTGGACCCCGAGGCCCAGGAGCGGCGGTTGGCCCGCTGGGGCCTCGTGCTCGCCGGGGCCGGCGGCGGCGCGATCCGGCGGCTGCAGTGGATCGAGCGCACCGCGCCCGCCCAGGGCGACGAGCTCGCGCGGTGGATGCACACCGAGCGCGACCCGTCGATCCCGCGTGGCGCGGCGATGCTCGAGTCCTACCTGGAGCTGATCTCGACGAGCACGCGCGTCGCGCAGGAGCACGAAGTGCTGCTCGCCGTCCAGGTCGACGGGGGCCGCGTCCGCGACCGCGGGCGCGATGCGGTCGTGCGCGCGCTGATCGAGAGACCGAGCGCGTCGCGCAGGGGCTCGAGGCGGCCGAGGTGACCGTGCTCGGCGCGCTCGGCCCCGAGCAGCTCGCGCGCACGCTGCGGACCGCCTTCGACCCGTACGCGCGCGCCGAGCTGGCCGCGCTGGAGGCCGCCGACCCCGAGCCGCGGCGGCCTGAGGAGGCCGAGCGCCTGGCCGCTCGGCGCCCAGGAGCGCTGGGACCACTACCGAGCGACGGCGCCCTGCACGCGACCTACTGGATCGGCGGCTGGCCGCGCGTCGAGGTCTCGCCGATGTTCATGGACTCGCTGCTCGGGCGCTCGAGCGCCGTGCGCACGGTCGCGGTCACGTTCGAGCCGATCGCCACCGAGCGCTCCACGCGCGAGGTCGAGGCGGCGGTCACCCGCGACCGCGCCGACCGCGAGCTGCGGGCGCCGCTTCGGCCAGTCGGAGACCGCCCGCCAGCGCCAGGCGGCGGAGGCGACCGCGCGCCGCGAGGCCGAGCTCGCCGCGGGCCACGGCGAGGTCCGGCTGAGCGGCTTCGTCACCGTCTCGGGGCGCGACCGCGAGGAGCTGCGCCCGCGCTGCGCCGAGGTGCTGGAGCAGGCCGCCCGCGCCCGGCTGGAGCTGCACCGCCTGTACGGCCAGCAGGCGGACGCGTTCACGTTCACGCTGCCGCTGTGCCGGGGGCTGCGATGAGCGAGGCCGAGCGCCCCGGCCACCGCTGCACGACCCGCCACGCGCAGGCGATCTACCCGTTCCTGGCCGCCGGCGGGCTCGGCGGCCGCGGCGTGTTCGTCGGCCGCGACTCGGGCGGCGGCGCGTTCTGCTTCGACCCGTGGGCGCTGTATGGCGACGGGCTGCTCGACGACCCGAACATGATCGTGCTCGGCACGCTCGGCCAGGGCAAGAGCGCGCTCGTCAAGACGCTGCTGTGGCGGATGCTGCTGTTCGGCCGGCGCGCGTTCGTGCTCGACGTCAAGCGCGAGTACGGGCCGCTGTGCGAGGCCGCCGGCGTGCAGCCGATCTCGCTGACCCCGGCGGCGGGTGCGGCTGAACCCGCTCGCCTCGCGCCCCGAGGAGCACGCCCAGCTCGAGCTGCTGCGGGCGGTGACGGTGACCGCGCTCGGCGGCGCCGCTGACCCAGATGGAGGCGGGCGCGCTGCGCGAGGCCCTGCGCGTGGTGCGCGCGGCCAGCGGCGGCGGCGAGCCCACGCTGCCCGGAGTGGCGGCCGCGCTGTTCGCGCCGACGGCCGAGATGGCCGAGCGGCTGCGGACGACGCCGGAGGCGCTCGCCGCCGACGCCGCCGGGCCGCGCTCGCGCTCCAGGACCTGTGCGAGGGGCCGCTGCGCGGGATGTTCGACGGCCCGACGACGCCCGGGCTCGACCTCGACGCGCGGCTCGTCGTGCTCGATCTGCACGCGGTGCGCGACTCGCCCGCGGTCGGCATCCTGATGGCCTGCGCGACGGCCTGGATCAGCGCGCTGCTCGCCCGGACCGCGCAGCGACCGGGCCGCGACCGGCTCGTCAACGTCGCCGACGAGTCGTGGAAGATCGTCCAGCACACCGGCCTGGGCGAGTGGTTCCAGTCCAACTTCAAGCTCGCGCGCCAGTTCGGGGTGATGAACCTCGTCGTCCTGCACAAGCTCGCCGACCTGCAGGCGGTCGGTGACGCCGGATCGCGCGCGGCGCGGATCGCCGAGGGGCTGGTCGCCGACGCCTCGACCCGAGTCGTCTACCACCAGGACGAGAGCCAGGTGGAGCTGACGCGTGCGCTGCTCGGCCTGTCGCGAGACGAAGGGCGGCTGATCTCGATGCTCTCGACCGGCCGGGCGCTGTGGCGGGTCGGCAGCCGCTCGTTCGTCGTCGCCCATCAGCGATCGGCGATCGAGGGGGCGCTGACCGACACCGACGCCGGGATGGACGCCGGCCGTCGGCCGCGGCGTTCTCGGCGAGACCGGCGGTGAGCGCCGGAGGGCGCGCCGCGGTCCGGGGACTGGCTCTCGGACGCCGTGCTGCTCGGGCTGATCGGCGTCGCCGTCGCCCTGCTCGCCGGCGTCTGGATCTGGGGTGGCCTTGCCGGGACGCTGTTCGGCTCCGGCTGGCCGCGCGCGGGTGTGGCGCAGCTGGCGAGCGTGATCGTGCGGCTGCCCGGCCACCTGGCCGACCCGGCGCGCGCCTGGCCCGCGGCCGCCCAGGGGCGGCTGCCGGGTGCGACCGGTGTGTACGGCGCGCTCGCGCTGCTGCTGGCGGGCGGCGCGGCGGCCGTGGTCGCGTTGCGCCGCGCCGGCGTGCTCGACGCGCTCGCGCGGGCCGGCGAGCGCGCGGCGCGGCGCGCGCTGGGCACGGGCGGGCGAGCTGCGGGTGCTGCACGGCCGTGGCGGCTCGCGCGCGGGCCCCCGGCTCGCGCTCGGGCGGGCCCGGGGACGGCTGCTGCACGCCGAGGCGCGCCATGCGCTCGTCGCGTTCGGGCCGCCGCAGTCGGGCAAGTCCGCGGGGCTCGCGGTCCCGGCACTGCTCGAGTGGGACGGTCCGGCGGTCGCCTCCTCGATCAAGACCGACCTGCTCGCGGTGACCGAGGCGCGCCGGCGCGGGCTCGGGCGGGTGTTCGTGTTCGACCCGTTCGCGCTGTCGGGCGACGGCGGCCAACACCTGGTCGCCCCTGCGCCGGGCCGGGACCTGGGACGGGGCGCTGGAGGTCGCGTGGCGTCTGGCCTCCGCGGCCGAGCTCGACCAGCAAGGGCATCGAGGGCGGCGACTTCTGGGCGGTCGCGGCCGAGCAACGCCTCGCGCCGCTGCTGTACGCCGCCGCCCGGACCGGCGCGGGCATGGAGGCGGTCGTGCGCTGGACCTACGGGCAGGGCGGGCGCGAGCTCGATGCGGCGATCGCCGAGCTCACCGGGACCGCCGCGGACGAGGCAGAGCTGGAGGGCGCCCACGCCGCCTACGACGCGGTGCGCGCGTTCGAGGCGCAGGCCGACCGCACCCGCTCCTCGATCGAGGCGACCGCCCAGGGGCTCTTGCGGGCCTACCGGTTCGCGCGGGTGCTGCGCTCGGCGCGGGGCTGTGAGATCACCGCCGACCGGCTGCTCGACGAGCGCGCGACGCTCTACCTGATCGGCGACGCGAAGGCCTCCAAGCTGCTGCGCCCGATCTTCCTGGCGCTGCTGTCCGAGGTCGTCGACCGCGCCTACGAGCGCGCGACGCTGGCGGGCGGCCGCCTGGAGCTGCCGCTGCTGCTGTGCCTGGACGAGGCCGGCAACGTGGCGCCGCTGCCGAACCTCGCCGAGGTCGCCTCGACGGCGCCGAGCCACAACATCCAGCTCGTCTCGATCTTCCACGACCTCGCCCAGGCGCGCAGCCGCTACGGGCAGCAGGCCGAGACGGTCGTCAACAGCCACCGCGCGCGGATGCTGCTGCCCGGGCGTCGCCGACCTGGAGACGCTGCGCTACTTCTCGGGCCTGGCCGGCGAGAGGAGGCGCGCGAGGTGACCCGCAGACGCGGGGCCGGGCGGCGAGAGCCGCCGGACGGCCGGCGCCGGCGGCCGCTGGTCGCCGCCGGAGGCGCTGCGCCAGCTGCCCCGGCGAGGCGCTGCTGCTCTACGGCCGGATCCCGCCGGCGCGCGTGCGGCTGCGGATGTGGTTCGCCGACCGCCGGCTGCGGCGGCTGGCCGGGCCGGGCTCGCCGCCCCTGTCCGGGTCCACCTCCTTCCCTACACGAGCACCGATGAGCTGTCCGACGGTGATGAATGGCCGAGGAGGCGGGCCGGCGAGGCGAGCCGGGCGACGGCGCGTGGCCCGCTGGCCGCTCACCTGGCGCGGCCTGCTGCCGCGCGAGCGGTGGATCTGGTTCGAGCGGCTGTGGTCGGACGTGTGCACGCTGCGCGAGCGCTACCGGCTGTCGATCCGCTCGGAGTGGTGGGCCGACGAGGTCCAGGTCGAGGTGCTGGCGGCGCTGGCGGCGTGGGTCGAGCGCTACGACACCGGCGAGTGGGACGACCCACCCGGCAAGCTCTCGCTGCTGTTCGACCTCGAGCGGGTCGCGGTCGCGCTGCGCGAGGGGATCGAGCCGTTTCACCCCGACCGCGACCGGATGGCGTTCGTGCGCCATCTCGTCGACATCGGCTGCCAGCCTCCGCCGGGCCGGAGCATCGACGTGGGGTGAGCCGGCGTGGCGAGGTCTCGGGGGATCGATGTGCGGTCGTGGACGGCGACGCGATACCGTGCCTGCGCGGCGCCGAGCACCGAGGCGGGCCGGCCGCGTCCACGGACGCGGCCCCCTCTCCGGGGGATCCCCGGGGGTCAGACGAGACCTCGTCCAGTGCATCGCGAGCCCTTCCGTGCATCAGCAGAGGCACATCACGGGGCACGCACGACCAGAGCAGTCGGGCTCGGCGCCGCCGCGACCGCTCGCTGCGCGATCCGGGTGACACGCGCGTTCGCCGACCGCGATCATCTGCGACCGGGATGCCACGACGACGTGCTCGCAGCCCCGCCCGGGGCCCGGTCATCGCCCGCGGCTGGCCGATCGCCACGCTGAAGACGGTGCCCGAGCTCGCCGAGCGACTGGAGCTCGACCTCGGGCAGCTCGCCTGGATGGCGGACGTCCGCGGACTCGAGCGCACCGCCGCGGACGAGCGGCTGCGGAACTACCGCTACCGCTGGATCCCCCGCCGCAGCGGGCTGCCACGGCTGATCGAGGCGCCGAAGCTCCGGCTCAAGGAGGTCCAGCGGTGGATCCTGCGCGAGATCCTCTCCCAGGTGCCCGCCCACGACGCCGCGCACGGCTTCACCCGCGGGCGCTCGGCGATCACCCACGCGACGCTGCACTGCGGGCAGCGGGCGGTACTGACGCTCGACCTGCGTGATTTCTTCCCCTCCGTGCCGGCGGGCCGCGTGTACGGGATCTTCCGGACGCTCGGCTACACCCCGGGCGTCGCCCACGTTCTCACCGGGCTGTGCACGAACGTCGTGGCGCTCATGGCGTGGGATGCGCTCCCGCCGCGGGCGGGAGGCGAGCGGCGCGCGCTTCCATCTCGGCCGGGCGCTCGCCACGCCCCATCTCCCCCAGGGTGCCCCCACCTCGCCGGCGCTCGCCAACCTGGCGGCGTTCGGGCTCGACCGCCGGCTGACCGGGCTCGCGGCTCGGTTCCAGCTGTGCTATTCCCGCTACGCCGACGACCTCACGCTGTCGGGCCCGGCGCTCGGCGGACGGCGCGCCGCGGCGATCGCGCAGTATGCGTCGACGATGGCGGGCGAGGAAGGGTTCGCACTGCAGCCACGCAAGTCGCGGCTGCGCACCGCGGCGCGACGGCAGCTCGTCACCGGCGTCGTCGTCAACGCCCGCCCCAACCTCGCGCGCCCGGAGTACGACCGGCTGCGGGCGACGCTGCACCGGCTGTCCCTCGACGGACCCGGGGCCGGGACCGGCGAGGCGGCACAGCTGCGCGCCCGGCTGCAGGGCCGCGTCGCCTGGGCGGAGTCGCTCAACGCGGGCCGCGGCGCAAAGCTGCGCCGGCTGTACGACGCGATCGAGTGGGGTTGAGCGATGCTCCGCCGCGGCGACGGCGGCCGGCGAGGGTCGGCGGCTGCGAGCCGACGCCCGGGACGGAGGCGAGGTCGGCCGTTACGAGGCGGCGCCCGGGACGAACGCGTAGACGCGGCTGGGGCTTCCGGTCCCGCCGACCAGTCGCAGCGGCGCCACCACGAGCAGCGCCCCGGTGACCGGCAGCTGGTCGAGGTTGGCGAGCTGCGTCAGGCCCAGCCGGCCGGCGCCGAGCAGCAGGTCGTGCAGCGGGAACGGAGGGTCCATCGCGCCCGCCGAGCCGGCGTCGATCCCCACCGTCTCGGTCCCGAAGCCGGCGATGGCGCGCTCCCCGGCCAGCCATCGCGAGGCGTCGACGTCGGGACCGGGGGTGCGCGGCCCATGCTCGCCGACGTTCAGGAAAGCGTCCTGATCGTGGGCGCGGGCACTCCAGCCCGAGCGCAGCAGCACCCAGGCGCCGTCGGGGATGCGGCCGTGCCCGGCCTCCCACCGCTCGAGGTCCGAGACCGTCAGCAGGTAGTCACCGCTCGCCGCCTCGGTCTCGGCGGTCTTGTCGATCACGCACGCGGGGCCGACGAGCGTGGCCGCCTTGATCGAGCCGATGTCGGCGCCGTCACGACCGGTCACCCAGTGGATCGGCGCGTCGACGTGGGTGCCGACATGCTCGCCGATCGTCAGCGTGTACCAGGCCCATGCCGGACCGCGGTCGTCGTAGTGGCTGATCTCGGTGCGGGTCAGCCCGGGCGTGTTGGCGAACGGGGCGGCAGCCGGATCACGGGCGTCGACTCGGTCAGCGGCTGGGTGAGGTCGACGATCCGGACGGCGCCGTCCGCCAGCGCCTGCATGAGCTCAGAGACTGCGGTGACCGGCACGGCTCTCCTCCTGGGATCGGGTGACGCCGTCAGCCGCCGCGGAACGCTTCCGCGAGCCAGTCGGCGCAGACGGTGGGGTTGACCTTCGCATCGAGCACGAGCGGACCGGGATCCGGCTCCGCCAGCCAGTCGTCGACCGCCGCCAGGTCCTCGGGCCGGCGGATCAGCTCGCCGCGCGCGCCGGCCGCGCGGGCGATCGCCGCCAGGTCGCAGTCCGGGAACCGGACGGCCTCGACGTCATGCCCGAGCGGCCCGAAGTGGTGCACCTCGGCACCGTAGGCGGCGTCGTCATAGATCACGACCAGCAACCGCAACCCGAGCCGCACGGCGGTCTCGATCTCGGCGAGCGACATGAACGCGCCGCCGTCGCCGATCGCCGCGACCGTGACCCGCTCCGGGTGCGCGGTCGCGGCGCCGATCGCGTTGCCCAGCCCGAGGCCGACCGATTGGAAGCCGTTCGGGAACACCCACGCGCGGGCGTCGGCGACCGACAGGAACATCGCCGGGTAGCCGAGGGAATGGCCCGAGTCGACCGCGACCGTCTTGACCGCCGGCAGCCGGCGCTGCAGTTCCGCCGACAGCGTGCGAGGGTCGATCCACGCCGCGGTGCCCGCGTCCTCGTAGGGCTGATGCAGCCAATCGCCGGTCGCGATCCGCGCGGCGACCTCGGCGGTGCGGAAGCCCGCCTCGTCGTGGCCGCGCCGCTCGAGCTCGGCGCCGAGCGCCGCCACGGTGGCGGCCGTGTCGCCCAGCAGGCCGGCGTCGACGGGCCGGTGACGCCCGATCGCGGCCGGCTCGTCATCGATCTGCACGACGCGGGCGCCCGAGCCGATCAGTTCCCCGTGGCGCGTGGTCCAGTGGTTGCCCGAGGCGCCGACGAACAGCACGAGGTCGGCCTGTGCGAGCAGCTCCGCGGCCACCGGCGAGGCGAATCCGCCGGAGATCCCGAGCGCGTACGGCAGGCCGGCGAAGAGCCCGTTGGCCGGCGCCGACGTCGCCAGCAGCGCGCCGGTCAGCTCGCCGAGCCGCTCGATCGCGTCGCGGGCGCCGGCGAGCACCGCACCGCGGCCGGCGATGATCGCGGGACGTCGGGCGGCGCCGAGCAGGTCGGCAGCGGCGGCGATCACGGGGGCTGCGGGCACCGAGACCCCCGGCCCGACCGCCGTCGGCGCGGGTGGCACGCGTGGCGCGTCCGCGGAGACCGCGGGCTGGGCCTGCAGGTCGATCGGCAGCATCAGCACCACCGGCCGGCGCTCCAGCGCGGCACGCCGGAACGCCCGGACGGCATCCGCAGGGGCGCTCGCCGCCCCATAGATCCGGTCGCATCCCGCGCCCACCGCCCGCACCAGGTCGTCCTGTGCGATCCGGAAGTTGGACGTCAGCGCGGCCGGCGGGGCTTCGCCGGCGAGCACCAGCACCGGCGTCCGGCTCTTGGCGGCCTCGGTCAATCCGGTCATCGTGTTGGTCAGCCCCGGACCCTGATGCACGCTGCAGACCCCGACCTCGCCGCTCACCCGCGCGTACCCGTCGGCCATGCAGACCGCGCCGCCCTCGTGGCGCGCGTGATGAAACGCCACGCCCGACCGTCGCAGCGCGTTGGCCACGACCAGATTGCCGGAGCCGAGCACGCCGAAGGCGTTGCGTACGCCTTGCGCGGCGATCGCCGCGCCCACGGCGTCCGCGACCGACTGCGACGGTGCCGCGTCCGCTGACACGCGCGGATCCTAACTGCGGCTGAGCCCCGCGCGCTGCGCCGTCCGAACGGATCGCCGGGCCCGGACCGGTCCGGGCCCGGCGGGATGAATCGATCAGACCGTCGCGGGCCGCGCCACGACGAGCTCGATCCGGGGCGCGTCG
This sequence comes from uncultured Solirubrobacteraceae bacterium, assembly GCA_963702225.1. Taxonomy (GTDB): domain Bacteria; phylum Actinomycetota; class Thermoleophilia; order Solirubrobacterales; family Solirubrobacteraceae; genus Palsa-465. Next base: position 15,620 of record CAVPBY010000057.1, read on the forward strand.
CTCTCGGTCTCGGTGTCGCCGTCCGCGGCAGCGGCGTCGGCGGCGCGCACGTGGTCGCCCTCGCCGAGCCGGCCGTCGAGGATCGCCCGGGTGAGCTCGCGCTCGAGCGTGCGGCGGATGTGGCGGCGCAGCGGGCGAGCGCCGAACTCCGCGTCGAACCCCTCGGCCGCGAGCCGGGCGATGAGCTCGGGCGCGACCTCGAGGGTCACCGACCGCTCGTCCGCGAGCCGCCGCGCGATCGCGGCGACGATCAGCCCGCCGATCTCGGCGATCTGGTCCTCGGTGAGCGCCTGGAAGACGACGACCTCGTCGATCCGGTTCAGGAACTCCGGCAGGAACGCCCGCTTGGCGGCGCCGAGCATGCGCTCAGCGGCCGGATCCGTCCCCGCGCGCCCGGCCGGCGTGCCGGCCGCGTCCGGGCTCGGCTGCGCCGGGGCGAACCCGAGCGGCCGCTTGGCCTCGCCCGCGCCGAGGTTGGAGGTCATGACGATCACGGTGTTCGTGAAGTCGACCGTCCGCCCCTCGCCGTCGGTGAGCCGGCCGTCGTCGAGCACCTGCAGCAGCACGTTCCAGATCTCGGGGTGGGCCTTCTCGATCTCGTCGAGCAGCACGACCGAGTACGGACGGCGGCGCACCGGCTCGGTGAGCTGGCCGCCGTCGCCGTAGCCGACGTAGCCGGGCGGCGAGCCGATCAGGCGCGCGACCGTGTGCGGCTCGCGATACTCGGACATGTCGATCCGCACCAGCGACTTCTCGGTCGCGAACAGCCGCTCCGACAGTGCTTTGACGAGCTCGGTCTTGCCGACGCCGGTCGGGCCGAGGAACAGGAACGAACCGAGCGGCCGGTCGGGCTCGGCGAGCCCGGCGCGGGCATGACGGATCGTCTCGGCGACGGCCGACACGGCCTGGTCCTGGCCGATCACGCGCTGGTGCAGGTCGTCCTCCAGCGAGCCGAGCCGCTCGAGCTCGGCGGCCACCAGCTCACCGACGGGGATGCCGGTGCGGGCGGCCACGACCTCGGCGATCCGCTGCTCGTCCACGACCAGCGACGCGTCCTCACGCTCGGCGACGTCGGCGGGCCGGTCGTCGAGCTCGGCCTGCAGCCGCTCGATGCGCTGCTTGATCTCGCCGGCCTCCTCGTAGGCCTCGGCGTCGACGGCGGCCTGCTTCTCGGCCGACAGGTGCTCGATCTCGGTGCGGATCCGGTCCGCCTCCGAGCGCCCCGCCGGGCCGTGCGACAGCCGCAGCCGGGCGGACGCCTGGTCGATCAGGTCGATCGCCTTGTCGGGCAGCCGGTACTCGCTGATGTAGCGGTCCGACAGCCGGGCGGCCGCCTGCAGCGCCTCGTCGGCGATCTCGACCTGGTGGTGGTCCTGATAGGAGGCGCGCAGCCCGCCGAGGATCGCGACGGTGTCCTGCACCGACGGCTCCTCGACCATCACCGGCGAGAAGCGCCGCGCCAGCGCGGCGTCGCGCTCGATCGCGCGGTACTCGGCCAGCGTCGTCGCGCCGACCATCCGCAACGCGCCCCGGGCGAGCAGCGGCTTGAGCATGTTGGCGGCGTCCATCGCGCCCTCGGCCGCGCCGGCGCCGAGCACGGTGTGCAGCTCGTCGACGAACAGGATCACCCTGCCCTCGGCGGCGACGACCTCGTCGAGCAGCGTCTTGAGCCGCTGCTCGAAGGCGCCGCGGTACTGGGAGCCGGCGATCATGCCCGCGAGGTCGAGCGCGACCACGCGCACGCCGCGCAGGCCTTCGGGCACGTCGCCCGAGGCGACGCGCAGCGCGAGGCCCTCGGCGATCGCCGTCTTGCCGACGCCGGCCTCGCCGATCAGGGCGGCGTTGTTCTTGCGCCGGCGCGCGAGCACCTCGATCACCTGGGCGATCTCGGGGTCACGCCCGATCACGGGGTCGATGCGGCCGGCGCGCGCCTCGTCGGTGAGGTCGCGGCCGAACTCGTCGAGCGCGGGAGTCTGCGAGCGCGGCTCGGTCGCGCGCCGCTGGCGCAGCGACGGGCCGGCGCCGGCGGCCTGCGGCCCACCGGCGGGCGCGAGCCCGCCGAACGGCGACTCGCCCTGCTGAGCGGCGATCGCCTCCCGGGCGCAGCGCTCGCACAGCAGGCCCGCCCTCCGTCCACCGCCGCCGGCGAACATCACCTGGACGACGCCCGGCCGCTCGCCGCACAGGTCGCACAGCGGTGCGGAAGTGTTGTTCTGGGTTTCAAAGTCCACGAGTCATCTCCATTCAGCGAAGACAGAACATCTTAGTCTCAGCGACGGAGATCTTAGCGGCTTGTTCGATACTCGTCGAACAGGCGTGGCGGCGGGCATTCGGGGGTCGGCGGGGCCTATCCTCATGCCGATGACCGGCGACGACGCGGCCGACACCGCCGGGGGCGCTCGATGAGCAGGAGCCGGACCGACGCGTTCCCGCTCGGCGCCGCGGTCACGCTCGAGCAGCTCGACGCCGACCCGCACCCGGTCCACCACCGGCTGCGGGCCTCCGAGCCGGTCTCCTGGCTGCCGAGCCTGCACGGCTGGCTGGTCACCTCGCACGCGCTCGCCTCGGCGGCGATGCGCGACGCCGAGGCGTTCACCGTCGACGACCCGCGGTTCACGACCGCGCGCGTGATCGGGCCGAGCATGCTCTCGCTCGACGGCGCCGCCCACGACCGCCACCGGGCGCCGTTCGCCGGCCCGTTCCGGGCGGCGTCGGTGTCCGCGCGCTTCGCCGGGCCCGCCGGCGAGCGGGCGCGGGCGCTCGTGCAGCGGCTGGCGCCGCGGGGACGGGGCGAGCTGCGACGCGGGTTCGCGGGGCCGATGGCGGCCGCGATCGTCACCACGGCGCTCGGCATGGACGGCGACGAGACCGACGACGTGCTGCGCTGGTACGACGCGATCGTCGCCTCGGTGACGGCACTCAGCTCGGGGCGGCCGGCGACCGCGGAGGGCACCGCGGCGTTCGACGCGCTGCGCGGACGGCTGCAGCCGGTCATCTCCGGCGCCAGGGGCGACTCGCTGCTGGCGGACGCGGCGGGCGCCGCGCCCGACGAGGCCGGCACGCTCAGCGACGACGAGATCGCCTCCAACGCGGCGGTGCTCCTGTTCGGCGGCATCGAGACGACCGAGGGGATGATCGCGAGCGCCGCGCTCGAGATCCTCTCCCACCCCGGTGAGCTGGAGCGCGTCCGCGCCGATCCGCCCGCGCTCGACGCCGTCATCGACGAGTCGCTGCGCCGCGAGCCCGCGGCGGCGGTGATCGACCGCTACGCGACGCGCGACGTCCGCCTCGGCGACGCGGAGATCGAGGCCGGCGAGCTTTTGCGGATCTCGCTGGCGGGCGCGGGGCGCGACCCCGCCGTCTTCCCCGACCCCGACGGGTACGACCCGTCGCGGCCCAACCTGCGAAGGCACCTCGCGTTCGCCCAGGGCCCCCACGTGTGCGTCGGCATCCACCTCGCGCGCCTGGAGGCGCGGGCCGCGCTCACCGAGCTGCTCGCGCTGCGCGGCCTGCGCCTCGACCCCGATCAGCCGCCCGAGGTCCGCGGCCTCGTCTTCCGCAAGCCGGTCACGCTGCACGCGCTCTGGACCGCCTGACGTCGCTGAACTCGTGAACGCCGCGCCCGGCGGCCGGGGGCGGACGCCCCGCTACCCGCCCCCGGCTGACCATCACCGAGGTCGCCTTCACCGTGGCGGTCGCCTCCACGCCCGGGGCGAGGCCGAGCTCCTCGACCGAGTCGCGGGTCACCGCGGCGGTGATCAGGAACGGGCCGGCCTCGATCTCGACCAGCGCCATCACGCCGTCGACCTCGACCGAGCGCACCACGCCCGCCAGGCGGTTGCGGGCCGAGAGCGAGCCGCCGGTCGCATGGCGGGGCCGCCGGCGGCGGCTGAGGCGGCGGACCTCGGCGGCAGAGACGAGCCGGCGGTTGCGCTCGTCGCGGACGGTCTGCAGCTTGCCGGCGCGGTCCCAGCGGCGCAGGGTATCGGCGCTCACGCCGATCGCGGCGGCGGCCTCCCCGAGGGTGAGATCGGGCTCCATCGGGCAAACATCGCACACCGGCGCCGTGCGGGGCAACGGGGGGCCGTTTGCGTCAGACTGCCGAGGCCACCGAGCCGCGACCAAGAGGAGTACCCGATGAAGCTCAGCGCCCGCAACCAGCTGGCCGGAACCGTCACCGAGATCCGCCGCGGAGCGGCGGTCGCGAACGTCGTGATCGATGTCGGCGGCCAGCGGTTGGTCTCGTCGATCACGATCGAGGCCGTGGACGAGCTCGGCCTCGCGCCCGGGTCGGAGGTCATCGCGGTGGTGAAGGCCTCGGACGTGATCGTGGCGGTCGGCTGATGGCGCTCTCCGCACGCGACCAGGAGCGCGCCCACAACCGCGACTTCACGCTCGGCACGTCGACCACCCGCGAGGTGGAGCTGCCGATCGACGCGCTCGCCGCCGAGGGGATGGGGACCGAGAACGCGTACGAGCTGATCCGCGCGGCGCTGCTGCTCGACGGTCAGGCGCGGCTCAACCTGGCGACGTTCGTCACCACCTGGATGCCGACGCTCGGCGGCAAGCTGATGGCCGAGACCGCCGACAAGAACATGATCGACAAGGACGAGTACCCGGAGACGGCGGAGATCGAGAACCGCTGCGTGAACATCCTCGCCGACCTGTGGAACTCGCCCGAGGCCGAGTCGGCGACCGGGTGCTCGACGACCGGCTCCAGCGAGGCGGCGATGCTCGCCGGGATGGCGCTCAAGTGGCGCTGGCGCGCGCGGCGCGAGCAGGCGGGCAGGACGCGAGCCGGCCCAACCTCGTGATGGGCTCAAACGTCCAGGTGTGCTGGGAGAAGTTCTGCCGCTACTGGGAGGTCGAGCCGCGGCTGGTGCCGATGGAGGGCGACACGTTCCACCTCACCGCCGAGCGAGCGGTCGCGCACTGCGACGAGAACACGATCGGCGTGGTGGCGATCCTCGGCTCGACGTTCGACGGCAGCTACGAGCCGGTCGCCGAGATCGCGGCCGCGCTCGACGAGCTCGAGCGGACCAAGGGGATCGACGTGCCGGTCCATGTCGACGGCGCCTCCGGAGGGTTCGTCGCGCCGTTCCTCGATCCCGACCTGGAGTGGGACTTCCGCCTGCCGCGGGTGCAGTCGATCAACGCCTCGGGCCACAAGTACGGCCTCGTCTACCCGGGCGTCGGCTGGGCGGTGTGGCGGGACAAGTCGGCGCTGCCCCGCGAGCTCGTGTTCGACGTCAACTACCTCGGCGGCAACATGCCGACGTTCGCGCTCAACTTCAGCCGGCCCGGCAGCGAGGTCATCGCCCAGTACTTCATGTTCATGAGCCTCGGCCGCTCCGGCTACACCGGCGTGCTCGGGTCGCTGCGCACGGTCGCGCAGCGGATCTCCGGCGCGATCGCGGAGATGGGCCCCTACCGGCTGATCACCGACGGCTCGCAACTGCCGGTGTTCTCGTTCGCGCTCGAGGACGGGATCACCAACTACACCGTGTTCGACGTCTCCGAGCGGCTGCGCGAGCGCGGCTGGCTGGTGCCCGCCTACACGTTCCCGGAGAACCGCCAGGATCTGAGCGTGCTGCGGATCGTCGTGCGCGCCGGGATGCACCTGGAGATGGCCGACGACCTGATCGACGACCTGCGGTCCAAGACCGAGCAGCTGCAGCGGCTCGACGGACCGCTGCCGCGGGCGATCGCCTCCAGCACCCAGGCGTTCTCGCACTGAACCGCCCCGGATGGCTGAACGAGCGTCGTCGGCCTCGACATCGGCGGCTCGACGACGCGCGGCCGGCTCGTCGTCGACGGCGCGGTCGCGGCCGAGGCGAGCGCCGGCAGCGCCAGCCTCGCCGCCGCCGGCGAGCGGCTCGCTGAGGCGAACCTGCGCGCGCTGCTCGCCACGCTCGACCCCGGGCCGCTCGACGCGGTGTGCGCGGGCGCCGCGGGCAGCGGCGCCGCGCCGGCGCACGCCTGGCTCGTGCGCACGCTGCAGCGCCTCACCGGGGCCGCGCGGGTGTCGGTCGTCGACGACGCCGAGCTCGTGCTCCCCGCCGCCGGCCACGAGCACGGGATCGCGATCGTGTGCGGCACCGGCTCGATCGTCGACGGCCGCGGGCCGCGCGCCGGGGCCGGCCGGCCACGGCCGGGCCCCCGCGCGCGGGCCGGCGGCTGGGGCCGGCTGCTCGGCGACGAGGGCAGCGGCTACGCGCTCGTGCGCGGCGCGCTGCGGACGGTGCTCTCGCGCCGCGACGCGGGCGAGCCGGCCGGCCCGCTCCAGGACGCGCTGCTGAGCGCGGGCGCCGCGCCGACGCTCGACGCGCTGCTCGTCGCCCTGTACGGGGACCCGCGGCCCGAGCGCTGGGCGGCGCTCGCGCCCGCGGTGCTCGCCTGCCCGGACCCAGCGGTCGCGGGCCTGCGCGACGGAGGGGCGTGCGCGCTCGCCACCGCGGCCGCCGCGGTCGCGCGCCGGCTGGGCCTGACGCGCTCGCCGGTGGTGCTCGCGGGCGGCCTCGTCGCCGACCCGTCCGTGCGCGCCGCGCTGCACGCCGCGCTCGCCGCCGAGCTGCCCGGCTGGCCGGTCGAGCTCCTCCGCGCGGAGCCGGTGGCCGGCGCGGTCGCGCTCGCCCAGCGCGCGGCGCTCAGCCGGGCGTGAGCAGCTCGCACGCGGCGCTCAGATGACCGCGGCCAGCTCGCGGCCGGCCGCGCGCAGCCGCGCCGGAGTCGTCGCCTCGCGCACGCGCTCCAGGTCGAGCACGCGCGCGCCCATCGCGTCGAGCTCGCGGACGCAGCACACGACGTGGCAGGGCACGCCGCCCTGGCGCGCGCGGGTCGCGACCTCGGAGACGAGCGTGCCGACGAGCGACCGCGCGTCGAGCCGGCGCTCGCCGGTGATCACGCAGCGCGAGGCCCGCATCCGCGCGTCGAAGCCGACCGCGTCGAGCAGCTCGAGCGTGCCCTCGCCGTCGCCGGCGAGCGGGCACAGGTCGACCTCGCGGCCGCCGTCGCGCAGGCCGAGCGCGATCGCGTCGGCGACCTGCGCCGCGCTGAACATCCCGGCGAACGGGCCGGGGGCGACGAGGATCGTCTGCGGAACGCCCAACATGCCCATCGTAGCCGGGTTCGTCCTGCCGGTCCGCGAGCAGGTCGATCTCGATGATCCGCATGGTCTAGATGTACCGCACGCCGCAACCCGTCATCCTGTGCGGCGTGCCCGAGTACGAGCTGATCGACGCCGGCGGCCGCGAGGTGCGGATCTCCAGCGGCGACCGCGTCGTGTTCGGAGAGGCGGGGGTCACCAAGCGCGGGCTGATCGACTACCACCTGGCGCTCGCCGAGCCGCTGCTGCGCGGGCTGCGCGACCGCCCCACGCACCTGAAGCGGTTCCCGCGCGGGGTGTCGGGCGAGCCGTTCTTCCAGAAGCGGATCCCCGACTCGGCGCCGGAGTGGCTGCAGACGACGACGGTCACGTTCCCGAGCGGGCGCACCGCGCGAGAGCTGTTACCCAACGACGCGGCGACGCTCGTGTGGGGCGTCAACCTGGGCGTCGTCGACTGGAACCCGTGGCAGGTGCGGCTGCCCGACCTCGACCACCCCGACGAGCTGCGCGTCGACCTGGACCCGACGCCCGAGGCGAGCTGGGACGTCGTGCGCCGGGTGGCGATCGTGTGCGGCGAGGTGCTGTCAGACCACGGGCTGACCGGCTTCCCGAAGACGAGCGGCTCACGCGGGATCCATGTATACGCCCGCGTGCGGCCCGAGCACGACTTCGTCGCCGTCCGCCGGGCGGCGCTCGCGCTCGCGCGCGAGGTCGAGCGGCGCGCGCCGGGCCTGGCCACCTCCAGCTGGTGGAAGGAGGAGCGCCACGGCGTGTTCGTCGACTACAACCAGAACATCCGCGATCGGACGGTGGCGAGCGCCTACAGCGTGCGCCCGACGCCCGACGCGCGCGTGTCGACGCCGCTCACCTGGGACGAAGTCCCCGACGTCGAGCCCGCTGAACTGCGGATCGACACCGTGCCGGAGCTGGTCGCCGCGAGCGGCGACCCCGCGGCGACGATCGACGACGAGCCGGGCTCGCTGGACGCCCTGCTCGCGCTGTCACGCGCCGACGAACAGGAGCGCGGGCTCGGGGACGCCCCCTGGCCGCCGCACTTCAGAAAGCAGGCGGGCGAGCCGCGGCGCGTCCAGCCCAGCCGGGCACGCGACGACTGACCGCGCGGGTATGAAGCCGGGGCACGCGTCAGCGGGCCCTACAAAAATCGTTGCCCGTGAGCACGTAGACGAACGGGACGAAGGGGACGATCGACGCGATCCCCCAGGTGAGCTTGCCGATGAAGCTCAGGTCGCGCTTGAACGGCAGCGTGATCCAGATGAGCACGACGGCCAGCGGGTGCAGGATGCAGAGCAGGAGCTCGATGATCTTCTTCAAGGCCTGAGTGATACCACGCGCGGAGTCAGTGCTCCATCTGCTCGAGCAGGCAGTCGGTCGGCGCCTTGTCCTCGCGCCAGCGCACGAGCTCGTGCCGTGGCGGATCCGCCCGCCCGAGACGTGGTCGTAGGCGACCTCGACGACGAGCTCGGGGCGCAGGCCGACCCACTCCATGTCCTCATCGCTCTTCCAGCGGCTCGGGTCGCCGTGGCCGCGCTCGCCGCTCTCGTACGCGGCCAGGCGCGCGCGCAGGGCACGCTTCTCGGAGGGCCGGATGCCCGAGGAGTGCCCGATGACGCGCAGCTCGCCGTCGGTCCCGTAGAGGCCGAGGATGAGCGAGCCGACCGTCCCCTGCTCCTTGCCCGGCCGGTAGCCGGCGACGACCGCGTCGAGCGTGCGCAGCCGCTTGATCTTCACCATCCCGCGGCGGGCGCCGGGCCGGTAGGGCGCGCCGAGCTCCTTGGCGACGACCCCCTCCCCATGCGCGAGCCACGGGCCGGTCTCGTCGGGGTCCGACGTCCAGGGCGTGAGGGGCAGGCCCGTCTCCGCGGCGAGCGCCTCCAGGGCGGCCCTCCGCTCCGACAGCGGGCGCTCCAGCAGCAGCTCGTCGCCAGAGGCGAGCAGGTCGAAGGCGACGAACCGGGCCGGGATCTGCTCGGCGAGCATGGCCACGCGCGAGGCGGCCGGGTGCAGCCGCTGCTGCAGCGAGCCGAAGTCCTGCAGCGCGACGCCGTCCTCGGTCGGCGCGTCGATCACGATCTCGCCGTCGATGACGTAGCGGCCGGGGGCGAACGACAGCTCCGGGAAGTAGCGGCGCAGCGGCCGGCCGCTGCGCGACTGGATCTCCAGCTCGTCGCCGTCGACGAACACGATCGCCCGGAAGCCGTCGAACTTCGGCTCATACACCCAGCCGTCGCCGGTCGGCAGCTCCCGCGCGGAGCGGGCCAGCTGCGGTTCGACGGTCGGGCTGAGCGGGAGCGACACGGCACGCGCGATCCTACCCGCGTCCGGCGCGCCCGGGCCCGGAGCGCCCGGGCCGGTCGGCCATCCGCCGCGTCAGGTCAGGACGCCGACCCCATCCCGCCGCCCCCGGCCGGCGCGAGCGGTGCACGCCTGCCCGGACGCCGTCCCGACGGCCGTGAGATGACGCCGGGGATGCCGCGGCCGCGCACCGAGGCGCCTCGCGTCTCGACCACGGACCGCAGCGCGATCGCTCCGATCACGCACGCGGCCATCGCGTAATAGGCGGGCATCAGCTTGTTGTGGGTCGCGTTGACGAGCGCGTCGTCGATCGCGGGGCAGGTGCCGCCGAACGCGGCGGTCGCGATGTTGTAGGCGATCGCCATCCCCGCGTAGCGAACGTGACAGGGGAACATCGCCGGGAACGTCGCGGAGATCGTGCCGAGCTGCAGCAGGAACACGAGCCCGAGCACGACGAAGCCCACGACGGCCCAGGCGAGGCCCTGCCCCATCAGCAGGAACATCGGCGCCGACAGCACGAACAACCCGGTGAGCGAGATCCACCAGCAGGGCTTGCGCCCGATGCGATCCGACAGCATCCCGGCGAACGGGATGCAGATCATCATCCCGATCTGGCCGATCGCGATCACCAGGTCGCTGTTGCTCGAGCTCAACTTGATCGTGTTCTGCAGGTACGTCGGCATGTACGTGAGCAGCGTGTAGTCCACCACGTTGAGCGCGACGACGAGCCCGAACAGCTGCAGCAGCGGCCGGCGGTAGTCGCGCAGCAGGTCGAGCAGCGCGGTCCTCGCCTGCGGCTCGGTCTCGCCCTTGGCCTCGAGCTCGCGGAACGCGGGGGTGTCCTCCATCCGCATCCGCAGGTACAGCCCGACGGATCCGATCGGCGCGGCGCACAGGAACGGGACCCGCCAGCCCCAGTGCTCCAGCCCGGTGTCGCCGACGAGCGTCCGCATCAGGGCGACGAGCGCGAGTCCGCCCGTGAATCCGGTGAGCGTGCCGAACTCGAGGAAGCTGCCCCAGAAGCCGCGCTTGTCGTCGGGCGCGTACTCGGACATGAACGTCGCCGCGCCGCCGTATTCTCCGCCGGTCGAGAAGCCCTGGAAGATCCGCAGGATGACGAGCATCACCGGAGCCCAGATACCGACCGATCCGTAGGACGGGAGCACCCCGACGAGGGTCGTGCACAGCGACATGAGCAGGATCGTCGTCACGAGCACGCCCTGGCGCCCGATGCGGTCGCCGAGCGGACCCCACACGATCCCGCCCAGTGGGCGCAGCACGAACGAGATCGCGAACACGAGCAGTGAGCCGATCGTCGAGTACTTGCCGGGGAAGAACACGTTCCCGAGCTGGGTGGCGAGGTAGGAGTAGACGCCGTAGTCGAACCACTCCGTCGCATTGCCCATCGCGCTGGCGGCGATCGCGCGGCGCAGCAGAGGCTTCGGGACTGTGAGCGCCAGATCGGCGCCTCCGTCTGGGGCGGACGTTGACGTCACGCGGTCTCCCTTCCCTCGGATCACGGCCTCCGGCCTGCCACCGGAGGACCGCCGCGGAAATTCATCATATCATCTCATCATTGCGCACGCGTCCTCCTGGGTTGGCTATCCACTCACTGGCGCGTCATCCCGTCCAGCCGCCGCTCACATTGATGAGATGATCTGATGATTGGTACGGTAGGGGAATGACCACGGTCCGTGCCGCAGATCACCGGCTGGACCGCGCGGGGGTGGCGCGCATGGTGCGGCTGCGCCGCGATCTGCACCGCCGCCCGGAGCTCTCCAACCACGAGCACGACACGGCCGCGCGGATCGCCGACGCGTTGCGTGAGCTCGCACTCGGCGAGCCCCTTCGGGTGGCCGGCACCGGCCTGGCCGTCGACGTGTGCGGCGACCCCGACGGCCCGCTCGTCGTCGTGCGCGCCGACATGGACGCGCTGCCGATCACCGAGCAGACGGGACTCGAGTTCGCCTCCGAGGTGGCGGGCGTGATGCACGCGTGCGGCCACGACGCGCACAGCGCGATGGCCGTCGGAGCGGCGAGCCTCGCCGCCGCGCGCCCACCGGCGGGGACGCTGCGCTTCATCTTCCAGCCCGCCGAGGAGGCGGAGCCGCTGGGCGGCCGCCGGATCGTCGCCGAGGGCCTGCTCGACGGCGCCGCCGCCGCGATCGCCCTCCACGTCGACCCCGGGCTGCCGACCGGCGCGATCGGCCTGTGCACCGGGCCGAGCATGGCGTGCTCCGACGAGTTCTCGATCACCGTGCACGGCCGCGCCGGCCATGCGGGCCGGCCCCAGGACGGGGTCGACGCGATCGCCGCGGCCGCCGCGATCGTGGGCGCGCTGCAGACGATCGTCAGCCGCCGCACCGACCCGCGCGCGCCGCTCACCGTGCACGTCGGGCGCATCGAGGGCGGCGGCGCGCCCAACGTCGTCGCCGAGAGCGCGCTGCTGGTCGGCACCGTTCGCGCGCTCGACGCGGAGGCGCGGGCGCGGGCGCACGCGCTGCTGCCCGAGGTCGCCGACGCGGCCGCGCGCGCCCACGGCGCCCGCGCGTCGGTCGAGTCGTCACCGGCGAGCCCGTGCTCGACAACCACCCGGCGGTGATCGAGGCGTTCGCCGCGGCGGCCGCGGCGGCAGGGACGGGCACGGTGCGCCGGCTGGAGCGGGCGACGATGAACTCCGAGGATTTCGCGTTCTACACCGAGCGCGTGCCGGCGGCGATGGCGTGGCTCGGGGTCGGCGGCGAGGGCGCGCCGCCGCTGCACCACCCGGGCTTCACCGTCGACGAGGCGGCGCTGCCGATCGGGGCGGCGCTGTTGTGCGGCGCGGCGTGCGCGCTGCTCGCCGACGCATCCGCGGGAGGGCCCCGATGAGCGAGCTGTTCGGCGCGGCCGAGTACGCGGAGCGCCTGCGCCGCACGCGCGAGCGGATGTCGGCGCAGGGGTTCGACGTGCTCGTCGTCGTCGAGCCCGCGAACCTCTACTACCTCACCGGCTACGACGCGTGGTCGTTCTACACCCCGCAAGCGGTCGTGCTCGGGCTCGACGGCGACCCGCTGCTGTTCACGCGCGGGATCGACGCGCCGGGCGCGCTGATGACGACCGGACTGGCGGCCGAGCAGGTGATCGGCTACCACGACGACTACGTCCAGACGCCCGACCGCCACGCGTTCGACCTGCTCGCCGCCGAGCTGCGCGAGCGCGTCGGGTCCGGGGCGCGGATCGGCCTGGAGCGCGACGCGTACTACTTCAGCCCGCGCGCCGAGCAGGCGCTGCGCGACGGGCTCGGCGGGCGCGACGACATCACGCTCGCCGACTCCGGCGAGCTCGTCAACTGGGTGCGGGTGGTGAAGTCGCCGGCGGAGCTTCAGGCGATGCGGCGCGCCGCGCGGATCGTCGAGCGGGTGATGGCGACCGCGGTCGACGTGGTGAAGGTCGGCATGCGCCAGTGTGACGCGGCCGCCGAGATCATGCGCGCCCAGGCGCGAGGCACCGAGGAGTGGGGCGGCGGCTACCCGGCGATCTTCCCGATGATGATGTCCGGGCCCGAGACGCGGACCGCGCACCTGATGTGGTCCGACGCGCCGTTCCGGACCGGGGAGGCGACCGTCCTGGAGCTCGCCGCCGCCTACCGCCACTACCACTGCCCGATGGCGCGCACCGCGTTCCTCGGGGAGCCGCCGGCCGAGCTGCGGCGAACGAGCGAGGCGGTGATCGAGGGACTGGACGCGGCGCTGTCGGCGGTCGCGCCGGGCGTGCGCTGCGAGCAGGTGGAGGCGGCGTGGCGGGAGGCGATCGCGCGACACGGGCTGGAGAAACCCTCGCGGGTCGGCTACTCGGTCGGGATCGGCTACCCGCCGGACTGGGGCGAGCACACGCTCAGCCTGCGGCCGGGCGACCGCACCGAGCTCGCCTCCGGGATGACCTTCCACCTGATGCTCGGGATGTGGCTCGGCGAGAGCGGGCTGGAGCTCTCCGAGGTCGTGCACGTGACCGAGACCGGCGCCGAGTGCCTGGCGAGCTTCCCCCACGAGCTGGCGGTGACCCCGTGAGCGGTCTGCCCACCGCCGCGGCCGCGGTGACGCTCGACGACGTGCGCGCCGCGCGGGCGCGGATCGGCGGGCGCGTGCTCGCCACCCCGCTGGTCGCGCTCGAGTCGCTCTCGCGCCACGCCGGGGCGGCGGTGGCCGGCAAGCTCGAGACCGTGCAGGCGACCGGGTCGTTCAAGGTCCGCGGCGCCTGGAGCCACCTGCTCGCCCCGGAGGGCGGGGACGGTGGCCCCGCCGCGGTCGCGTTCTCGACCGGCAACCACGGCCGCGCCGTCGCGCACGCCGCCCGGGCGCTCGGGCGCAGCGCAACGGTGTTCGTCGGCGGCGGCACCGACGCGGGCAAGGTCGCGACGCTGCGCGCGGCCGGCGCCGACGTCGTCGTGGAGGGCGTCAGCCAGGACGACGCCGCCGCGGCCGCCCGGGCGCTCGCGGCCGAGCGCGGGCTGGACCTCGTGCCGCCGTTCGACGACCCCGACGTGATCGCCGGCCAGGGGACGATCGGGCTCGAGCTCGCCGAGCAGGCGCCCGAGCTCGACACGGTGCTCGTGCCCGCGAGCGGCGGCGGCCTGATCGCGGGGATCGCGCTCGCGCTCAAGGCGCTCGCGCCGCGGGTGCGGATCGTCGCCGTCGGGGCGGCGCGCACCGCGGAGCTGTGCGCGAGCCTGAGCGCCGGGCACCCGGTGACCGCCCCCGACGGGGAGACGCTCGCCGACAGCCTGCGCGGCGGGCTCGGTCCCGACAACCGGCTCACGTTCGCGCTCGCGCGCGCCCATGTCGACGAGACGTGCCTGGTGGAGGAGGACGCGATCGGCGAGGCGATCGCGTACGGCCTGCGCCACGAGGGGCTCGTGCTCGAGGGCGCGGCCGCCGTCGGGATCGCCGCGCTCCTGCAGGGGCGCGTCGACGTCCGCGGCGAGCGGGTCGCGATCGTGCTCACCGGTCGCAACGTCGACCTGGACCGCGCGGTGGCGCTTGAGCACGAGCACCGCGACGGGCTCGCCCGCCGGCTCGCGGAGGATGGGCGCTGATGGCGGCCAGACCGATCACCTCGCGCTCGGCAGCGTCCGGGACGAGCTCAAGAGCGACCGGGTGGCCGCCGAGCTCGAGCGCCGGATCCTGTGCGGGGACCTCGCGCCCGGCGACCGGCTCCCCACCGAGGGCGAGCTCGGCGCGGCGTCCCGGGGTGAGCCGCAGCGTCGTGCGCGACGCGATCCGCAGCCTCGTCGCCCGCGGCCTGGTCACCGTCCGCCAGGGCCAGGGGATGACGGTCCCGCCCCGAGCGACGCGGCGTTCGGGCACGCACTGATCGCGCTGCTGGCGCGCTCGGCGCTCACCATGGGCGACGTCGTCGACGCACGCGCCATGATCGAGTGCAGCCTCGTGCCGCTCGCCACCGGGACCGCGACCGACGGCGACCTCGACGCGCTCGCCGCCCACCAGGACGCGTTCGCGCAGGCGGTCGCCGATGCCCGCTGGGACCAGGCGCGCGCCAGCCATCTCGGGTTCCATCTCGGCCTGCTGGAGGCGCTGCACCGCCCCGCGCTCGAGCTGTTCCTGCGCCCGATGACCGAGATCATCGTGATCAGCTCCGCCCCGCCACGGCTCACCGTTCGAGAAGACTGGGAGGTGGAGACCCATCCGCCGATCCTCGACGCGCTGCGCGCCCGCGACCCCGAGGCGGCCGGCGCGGCGATGGCCGCGCACTTCGCGGCGCTCGGTGGCGAGCGCTACGTCGACTTCCGCGCGCTGCCGTTCCGCGCCGTGTTCGAGAAGATCCCGTGGGCCCGGCCATGACGACCGGGACGCTCCCGTTCGCGCGCAGGGTGGCGGGCATCACCGGCTCGGTGATCGACTCGAGCACGAGCCTGCTCGCCGCGCAGCGCCACGACATCGTCCGCTTCGCGATGGGCAGCCCCGCGCCGAAGGCGATCCCGACCGCTGAGCTGGCCGCGATCGCGGCCGAGGTGATGGCCGACGAGAGCTCGTGTGACTACGGCGCGACCGAGGGCGAGCCGGCGCTGGTGGGCGAATTGCAGCGGCTGCTCGCCGCGCGTGACGGGGAGGAGACCGACCCGGCACAGCTGCTCGTGACCAGCGGCGGCATGCAGGGCCTGGACCTCGCGTGCAAGCTGTTCGTCGACCCCGGCGACCGGGTCGCGGTCGAGGCCCCGACCTACACGAACGGGACCGCGGTGATCACCGGCTACGGCGGCGAGCTGCTCGAGGTCGCGGTCGACGAGCGCGGCCTCGACGTCGACGCGCTCGCCGAGCTCGGCGAACCCGCCCGCCCAAGCTCATCTACACGATCCCGAACTTCCAGAACCCGAGCGGGGTGACGCTCTCGCGCGAGCGGCGGCTGGCGCTGATCGCGCTCGCCGAGCGCTGGGGCGCGGTCATCCTCGAGGACGACCCCTATCGCGAGCTGCGCTTCGCCGGCGAGGAGCTGCCCGGGCTGCGCGCGCTCGCCGCCGGCAGCGAGGCGACCGTCGTCTCCGTCCACACGTTCTCCAAGGTGCTCGCCCCCGGCCTGCGCGTCGGCTGGGTGGAGGCCGATCCCGCGGTGATCGAGGCGATGATCGCGGCCAAGCAGGGCCTCGACACGTGCGCGAGCGTGCCGATGCAGCGGGTCGTCGCCGGCTTCCTGGCGCGCGGGCTGCTGCCCGGCCACATCGCCGGGCTGCGCGAGCGCTACCGCGCCGGACAGCGCACGCTGCGGGCCGCGCTCGCCGAGTGCTTCCCGGCGGCGAGGGTCACCGACCCCGACGGCGGATTCTTCCTGTGGCTGACGCTTCAGGGCGGGATCGACACCGAGGCGCTCTTCCCGGTCGCGCTGCGGGAGGGCGTCGCCTACATCCCCGGCCCGGCGTTCTCGGCGAGCGGGCGGTTCGCGGACTCGCTGCGGCTCACCTTCGCGACGACGTCGGGGGAGCGGACGCGCGAGGGCGTGCGGCGGCTGGCGGGCGCGGTCGAGCGGTACCGCGGCTCCGCCCATGACTGAGCGGGCCGGCGGCGCGGGCGGGCGGGTGGCGGTCGTCACCGGCGCCAACCGCGGGATCGGCCGCGCGATTGCGGAACGGATGTGCGAACGCGGCTACGGCGTGGTGCTCGTCGCGCGCGACCGCGAGCGGACGGCCCGAGCGGTGGCCGAGCTCGGCGACGGGCGGGCGGTCGCGGTCACGGGCGACGTCTCGGACCCGGCGACCGGCGAGGCGGCCGTCGCGACCGCGCGCGAGCGCTTCGGGCGGCTCGACGTGCTCGTCAACAACGCGGCGCTCGACCTCGCCGCGCCGCTGCTCCAGACGACGCCCGAGCAGGCCCGCACGACCGTCGCGGTCAACCTGCTCGGATCCCTGTTCATGCTGCAGGCGTGCGGCCGCGCGATGCGCGAGCACGGCGGTGCGATCGTCAACCTCAGCTCGCGCCTGGCCGCGATCGGCGTGCCCACGATGGCCGTGTACGGCGCGGCCAAGGGTGGGATCGAGGCGCTCACCCGCGGCGCGGCGATCGAGCTCGCGCCGCTGGGCATCCGTGTCAACGCGGTCGCGCCCGGGTTCACCGAGACGCCGCTGTTCACCGAGTGGCTGGCCGCGCAGGACGACCCGGACGCGGCCCGTGCCGAGGTCGCGGGCCAGATCCCCCAGGGGCGGCTGGGCACGGTCGACGACGTGGCGGCGGCGGTGTGCTTCCTGGCCGGCGACGAGGCGTCGCACATCACCGGCACGGTGCTGCGGGTCGACGGCGGCTACACCGCGCAGTGACCGCCAGACGCCGGGCTGTGGCGCGCCGGGCCGCCGGGCGCCGGGGGCTCGGTACGATCGGACGGTGGCCGTCGAGGATCCACCGCCCGACGCGCAGCCGGGGCCCGAGGCGCAGCCGGACGCCGAGCTGCCGCTGAGCGCCGCCGAGCAGGAGTACCTGGAGTCGCTGTTCTGGCTCTACGAGGCCGGGTTCCCGATGACCGGCGCGAACCTCGCCCGGGCGATGCAGCTCACGCCTCCGACCGTCCACGAGATGCTGCGGCGACTGGAGCGCAACGGCTGGATCGCGCGGCCGAGCAGCCGCGCGATCGAGTTCACCGACGCCGGCCGCGCCCACGCCGAGAACCTGGTCGGGCGCCACCGGATGATCGAGCGCTTCCTCACCGACGTGGTCGGCGTGCCGTGGGACGACGTGCACGAGGAGGCCGAGAAGCTCGAGTACGCGATGACGCCTCGCTTCGAAGCCTACGTCCGCACGTCCGTCGGCGACGCCACGACGTGCCCACACGGCCATCCGATCAAGGTGCACGAGCGGATCGCAGGCGTGCCGCTCGCCGACTGCGCGGTCGGGGCGGCGGTGACCGTGCTGCGCCTGGAGAACGAGGCCGAGGACCTGCTGCACTACCTCAAGCGCGCCGGCGTCGGAGCCCGGCCTCAGCGGCGAGGTGGCCGCCAACGACGGCGAGGACGTCGAGATCCGCTTCGGCGACGACACGAGCTCGATCACGTTCAGCGTCGCCGAGACGGTGTCCGTCCGCGCGGACCCGTCGCCGCCCGAGCGCCGCGCGCTGCCCGAGCAGCTGCTGCTCGGGCGCGAGCGCTACGGGCGCTGATCGCCGCAACCCCAGCGCTCGGTGCTCGGCCCCGGCGCGCGGCCCCGGCCCCCGGCCGGATCGCCGGCCGGGGGCAGGGGCGGTCGCTCAGTGCGCCGGCGATCCCACCCGCACGAACATCGTCGTCGACACCGGCGCGGTTCCGGACGCGCTCGTCGTCACGGTCACCGGGTAGACGCCCGGGTGCCGGTAGCGGTGGCCGGCGCCGACCGCGTACAGGCCGTTGACGGTCGTCGCGGTCGCCGCGGCGCCGGTGACCGTGCCGCCGCTCGAGGTGCCGTCACCCCAGTGGATCGTCGCGGTGATCGCGCTCGCGGGACGGCCGGGAGCCGCCAGGGTCGCGAGCGTGCCGTCGAGGTGCAGGCCCTGGCCGGCCTTCGGCGAGGCCGCGGCCAGATCCAGCCGCCAGGGCACCTCGGGCGTCGGGTAGAAGTTGACGCCCGCCGCCTGCAGGCGTGCGCCCTGCGCCGCGAGCCGGCCGATGAAGTCCTGGTAGGCCGGGCTCTGCTCCGAGGTCCGATCCGCCTTCGGCGACCAGCCGATCTCCGAGAGGGCGAGCAGGCGCGGGAACACGAGGTACTCCGCCTCGCTCAGCGTGGGGACGGTCTCCCCCCACAGCGCTCCCTCGACGCCGATCACGTTGCTGTCGGTGACGCCGTTGACGTAGCTGCCCGGGTCCCAGTTGTAGAACTGATCGACGTCGCAGCCGGAGTTGCACGCCCAGCTGAGGCCGAGCGTCGCCGGGACGTTGCCGGCGCTGCCGGCCACGTACTTCTGGTCGAGGTAGGCGTGGTTGGCCGGGGCCATCACGACCTGCATCCCCTTGGCGACCGCCTCGGTGCCGGTCTCCGTGCCCGGCTGCGAGCCGGACGCCGGGTTCCAGTACTCGGCGACCGTCGGGCTGCCGAGGTCGGTCCCCGGCCCGGCGATGTCAGCCCAGCCCATCACGGTCTTGCCCGCGGCGCGGACGATCGGCGCCTCCTGGTTGAGGAACGACGCGTACTGCGACTGGCTGAGGATCGTCGACGGGACCTCGTCGCCGCCCATGTCGTAGTACGGCCCGGGGGTCATCGCCGACAGCTGGTCGATGATCGCGGTCATGATCGTCCAGGTGTTCGGGCTGTCGGGGCACAGCGCGCTGTAGCCGACGTCCTCGGTGTAGTTCCACACGGGCGGATGGTTCGCGCTGCAGTTGATGTCCTGCGGGTTGGCGGTGAGCAGCGGGTTGGAGGTGTCGTCGTACTCCGACATGATGATCGCGTTGTTGTGACCCGGTGAGTCGACCTCCGGGACCAGCGTCATGAAGTGCGCCTGCGCGTCGGCGACGACCGCTCGATACTCGGCCTGGGTCCAGTAGCCGCCCGGATCCCGCGTGCGCCCGCCGGTGCCGACCGAGCCGCGGCCGCCGATCTGGGTCAGCCTCGGGAACCCGTTGATGACGATCCGGAAGCCCTGGTCGTCTGAGAGGTGCAGGTGGAAGACGTTGAACTTGTACGCGGCGGCCTGGGCGATCAGCTTCTCGACGGCCGTCGGCGACTTGTAGTGGCGGGCGATGTCGAGCATGAACCCGCGATACGTGTAGCGGGGGTGGTCGACGATCTGGACCGTCCGCATCTCCCACGGGCCCGGCACGACCATGCTCGAGTCGATCCAGCCGGGCAGCAGCTGGCGGATCGTCTGGATGCCGTTGTACAGCCCGTGGGCCGTCGCGGCGGTCAACTGGACCTCATGGAGCGTGACCCCGAGCCGGTAGCCCTCGCCGTCGGGATCGGAGCCGACCGCGTCCTGCGCCGACATCCCCAACGGATGTCGCCGGCGTGGCCGCTCCCCGCCACGACCGGAAGCGCGTAGCCGGTCGCGGGCCGCAGGTAGCCCGCGAGGTCGTGTGCCACCGTCATCGCCTGCGCCCCCCCGCTCACCGCGATGCGTGAGCGAGAGGTGAGCGCGAACCAGCCGGCGCCGACCTGCATCGAGGCCGGCTTGGGCACGATCTGCGGCATCGGCGGCGCGGCGCCCCGCGCCGGCCCGGTGGTGGATGCGTGACCGGCACTCCGCTGGCCGGCGGCGCCCGCGACGCCGCCACCCAACCCGGCGGCGGAGAACACGACCGCCGCCACGACCGCTGCGGCCACAACGAATCCGGCGCGCCGCACACGGCGCGCCGCTGCTGATGGGATGCTCACGGGTTCCTCCCTCCCGCTGAGGCCCGGGCGGCAACTGACGTGCCGGCCCGGCCAGGCTGGCGTTGAACGGTCATGACCCTGTCCACGACCGACGGACCAGCTCATCCTCTTTGGTCCAGACCTCTGTGTCAAGCAGAAATTGTCTGGACCAATCCCCGCGCGCGAGCCGGGGGGTGGCGACCGGGGCGACCGCCTCAGGCGGGGGTCGCGGCGCCGACCTCGGCGTAGGCTGCGGCGAGCCGGCGCACGCCCTCCCCGATCTGCCCGGGCGTGACCCCCGAGTAGGCGAGGCGCAGCGAGGACTCCGAGCCCTCGAGCACGAAGTCCGAGCCCTTGACGAACTGGACCCCGCGTGCCGCGGCGGCGTCGAACAGGGCGCTCACGTCGGTGCCCTGGGGCAGGTCGACCCACAGGAAGTAGCCGCCCTCGGGGGCGACGAAGCGGGCGTCGGGCAGGTGCTCGGCGAGCGCCGAGCAGAGCGCCTGCGAGCGCTCGCGCAGCGCCTCGCGGATCTTGGCGATCGACGTGTCGAGGCGGCCGGAGCGGCAGAACTGGTTGACGATCCCCGCGGCGACCATGTTCGGCGAGACGTACGTCGAGGTCGCGACCTTGGCGATCGTGGCGATCAGCTCGGCCGGGCCGACCAGGTAGCCGGTGCGCAACCCGGGCACACGGTCTTGGAGAACGAGGAGGCGTAGACGGTGACGTCGGGCGCCATCGACAGCATCGTCGGCAACGGCTCGCCGGCGAAGCGCAGCGTCACGTACGGGTCGTCCTCGAAGATCACGAACCCGTATGCGCGCGCGAGCTCGATCAGCGCCTCGCGCTTGGCCGGCGACAGCGTGTAGCCGGCCGGGTTCTGGAAGTTGGGGATGATGTGCGCGAGCTTGGGGCGGGCGCCGGCGGCGAGCACGCGCTCGAGCGCGGCGACGTCGATCCCGTCGGGCTCGAGCTCGACCATCCGCACGTCGGCCTCGCGGCCGCGGAGCACGAGCAGCGTGCGGTCGTACGTGGGCAGCTCGGTGATGACGGTGTCACCCGCGCGGACGAGGGTGTCGAACAGGAACGCGTCGGCCTGCATCGACCCGTTCGTGACGAGCACCTGCTCGGGGGTGACGCCGTGATGCTCGGCGATCCACTCGCGCAGCGGCACGTAGCCGACCGAGGTGCCGTAGGCGGTCATGCGGGCGGGGTCGGCATCGAACGCCTCGATCGCGCCGGCTTTCAGACCCTCGACATCGACGATGTCGAGGGAGGGCGCGCCGCGGGCGAAGGAGATGGTGTCGGGCATCACCCGAGAGACTACGAGATCCGGGGGCGGAGCGCGGTCATCGCCGCGACCGGCGGCCGGCGCTCAGCGGAGGTGAGCTGCACGTCGACCTGCACCCGGTCGGCGCCCACGTACTCGCGTACGGTGACCGCGCTCACGCCCGGCAGACCGGCCAGCGCGCGCTCGAACTCCCGGACGGTGTCGGCGCTCGAGAACGGGCCGGCGGTGACCGCGACGGTCGCGCCTCTCGCCCGCGCGGCGCTCGAGCACCTCGGCGTACTGGGAGAGCAGCTCGCGGTGCAGCTCGAGCAGTCGTTCGTGGGCTTGGACGAGGTCGGCGAGCTGCGACGTCGCGCCGCGGGCCGCGGGCTCGTCGGGCTCCACCAGGCGCAGCGGCTCGGGGTCACCCGCGAGCGGAGCGGCGGCCGGCTCGTCCGGGTCGGCCGGGTCGCCCGGCACCTCGGTCGGCGCCGCGTCGTCGTGCGCCGGCTCGTCGGGGACCGGGACCAGGCCGGACTGGATCGTGCGCAGGCGGCGATCGATCTCGGCCAGGCGCTCGTCGAGGATCGAGGGCTCGGACATCGCAGGCGAGCCTATCGCCGCGGGCGGCGGCAGACCGGCCCAGAATGCCGCTCGTTGCGGAGAAACCGGCGGCTCAGCCGCGCAGCTGCGCGACCGCGGCCTCGGCGACCTGGGTCGGGGTGCGCCCGACCTTCACGCCCTTGGCCTCGAGCGCCTCGGCCTTCGCCGCGGCGGTGCCGTGCGAGCCGGACACGATCGCGCCGGCGTGGCCCATCGTCTTGCCGGGGGGCGCGGTGAAGCCGGCGATGTAGCCGATCACGGGCTTTGAGACCTTCTCGGCGATGAACTCGGCCGCGCGCTCCTCGGCGTCGCCGCCGATCTCGCCGCACATCACGATCAGCTCGGTCTCGTCGTCGGCCTGGAACATCCCCAGCACGTCGATGAAGTCGGTGCCGGGCACCGGGTCGCCGCCGATCCCGACGATGCTCGAGTTGCCGAACCGCTCTGGGCGAGCACGTTGCCGATCTGGTAGGTGAGCGTCCCGGAGCGCGAGACGACGCCGATGTTGCCCTGCTTGAAGAACGAGGCGGGGATGATCCCGACGCTCGCCTTGCCGGGCGACAGGATCCCGGGGCAGTTGGGGCCGACCAGCCGCGAGCGGCCGTTCTTGCGCAGCGTGTTGTAGACGCGCAGCTCGTCGTGGGCGGGGATGCCCTCGGTGATGCAGATGATCAGCTCGATGCCGGCGTCCTCGGCCTCGAGGATCGAGTCGGCGGCGAACCGCGGCGGCACGAAGATCATCGCCGTGTTGGCGCCCTCGCGCTCGACGGCGGCGTGGAAGGTGTTGAACACCGGGATGCCCTCGACGTCCTGCCCGCCCTTGCCCGGGGTGACGCCGGCGACCACGTGCGTGCCGTAGTCGCGGTTGCGCAGCGAGTGGAACGTGCCCTCGCGGCCGGTGATGCCCGACGTGCAGAGTCGGGTGCGTTCGTCGACCAGGATGCTCATGTGGTCAGGCCGCCCTGGCGAGCTCGACGACGCGGGCGGCGGCGCCGTCCATGGTCGCCTCCGATCGGACGTTGGGCAGTTGCGCCTGCTCGAGCAGTGCGCGACCCTCCTCGCCGTTGGTGCCGTCGAGGCGGACGACGAACGGGACCGTCGGCTTGATCTGCTCGAAGGCCTCGATCAGTCCCTTGGCGACCTCGTCGCAGCGGGTGATCCCGCCGAAGATGTTGAACAGCACCGCCTTGACCTTGGGATCGGAGAGGATCACCTCCACCGCGGCCGTGATCGCGTCGGCACGCGATCCGCCGCCTGCGTCCAGGAAGTTGGCGGGCGTGCCGCCGGCCTCGGCGACGACGTCGAGCGTGGACATCGACAGGCCGGCGCCGTTGGCGAGGATCCCGATGTCGCCGTCGAGCTTGACGTAGGTGAGGCCGCGCTCGGCGGCCATCACCTCCTGGGGATCCTCGGCGGAGAGGTCGCGCAGCTCCGCGTTGTCGCCGTGGCGGTAGAGCGCGTTGCCGTCGAGCGTCACCTTCGCGTCGAGCGCCTTGACGTCGCGCTCGGGGGTGACGATCAGCGGGTTGACCTCGACGAGCGTCGCCTCCTCCGAGGTGAAGACCTCGTAGAGCTTGGCGAGCATCGCGCCGATCGGGCGCACGACGTCGGAGTCGACGCCGGCCTCGAACGCGAGCCGCCGGCCGTGGAAGTCCTGGAAGCCGAGCAGCGGGTCGACGTGCAGCGTCGCGATCGCGTCGGGGTCCTCGTCGGCGACGGCCTCGATGTCCATGCCGCCCCTGGTGGAGAGCATCACCAGCGGCGCCTTGGCGGAGCGGTCGAACACGACCGAGGCGTAGTACTCGGAGGCGATCTCCGAGGCGCCCTCGATCCACACCTCGTGGACGGTCAGCCCGCGGATGTCCATGCCGAGGATCGGCGCGCGCGTGCTGCCTCGGCCTCGTGGCGGTCCTTGGCGATCTTGATCCCGCCGAGCTTGCCGCGACCGCCGATCTGGACCTGGGCCTTGACCGCGCACGGGTAGCCGATCTCGTCGGCCGCCGCGACCGCGTCCTCGACCGTGCGGGCGGGCTTGCCGGCCGGCACCGGAACGCCGTGCCGGGCGAACAGCTGCTTGCCCTGATACTCGAGCAGGTCCATGCGGTCGGGACCCTAGCGGCTCGCAGCGGAGGTTGACGCCGCGAGGCGGTTGGCGCGAGCAATGGCATCATCAGGGCAACATGGCGATACCGAAAACAATCAGCTTTGTGACGTTCGACGTCTACGGCACCCTGATCGACTGGGATGCCGGCGCGTTCGACGCGTTCAGCGCCGAGGCGAGCGCGATGGGTTCACGGTCGAACGCGATGAGGTGCTTCCGCTCTTTCACTCGATCTCGCAGGAGATCGAGTCCGGGTCCTACGAGCTCTACGCCGAGGTCCTGCGCCGCACGGCCGTGCGGATCGCCAAGGAGCTCGGGTGGCCGCTGGAGCCCTCGCGCTCGGGCTTCCTGCCCGACTCGGTGCAGCGCTGGAAGCCGTTCTCGGAGACCAACCCGACGCTCAGGAAGGTGGCCAAGCAGCACAAGATCGGCCTCATCTCCAACATCGACGACAAGCTGCTCGGCCAGACGCGCCGGCACATCCCGCTCGACTTCGACCTCGTTGTCACCGCCCAGCAGGTGCGCTCCTACAAGCCCGACCCGGCCCACTTCACCGAGTGCGAGCGGCGGATCGGGGCCAAGAAGGGCTGGGTCCACGTCGCGGCGAGCTACTACCACGACGTCGAGCCGTGCCTGAAGAAGAAGGTACCCGTGATCTGGGTCAACCGCGGCAAGCAGCAGCTCGAGGCCGGCCAGAAGAAGCCCGACGCCGAGGTCTCCAACCTGCGCGAGGCCGTCAAGCTGCTCGGCATCGGCTGAGCGCGACCGGGCGCGGAAGGCTCGCTGTGCGATGAGGGCGGTGGCGCTGCACGAGGACGTGATCGTCTTCGTCTCCGACGTCTGGCAGACGACGTGCACCGCCGTGCGCGGCGACGACGAGGGGTTCGTGATCGACTCGCCGATCTACCCCGAGGAGCTGCGGGCCCTGCCCGAGGTCCTGGAGCAGGCCGAGTTCCCCGTGTCCGGCCTGCTCGCCACGCACGGGGACTGGGACCACCTGCTCGGACGGCTCGCCTTCCCGGGCGCCGCGCTGGGCGGGGCCGAGTCGACCGTGGCGCGGCTGGCTCCGAGCTCGGGCACGCGCAGCGGCGGCTGCGCGCGTTCGACGAGGAGCACTACGTGCCCGAGCGCCCGCCGCTCGGCCTCGGCTCGCTGCAGGCGCTGCCGGTCCCGGCGGCTGGAGATCGGAACCCGCGGCGGCCCGGCGTCGGGAGCGCGGGAATCGGGCGCCCGCTCCGCCGGCGCCACGTCCGGCCGGGAGCTCGAGCTGCTGGCCGCCGACGGCCACACCGGCGACGGCGCCGCCTACTGGATGGGCTGGGCGCGCGTGCTCGTGTGCGGCGACTACCTCTCCCCGGTCGAGATCCCGATGCTCTCCACCTCCGCCGGAGGCAGCCTGGCGGCCTACCGGGCGACGCTCGCCCGCCTCTCCGGGCTGGTCGCGAATGCCGAGTGGATCGTGCCCGGCCACGGCGCGCCGCTCAGCTCCCGCCGCGCCGACGAGATCCTGCGCGAGGACGACCACTATCTCGCCGACCTGGAGCGCGACCCGGCGACCGCGCGGCCACCCGCCTCCCGGGCGCGGACGGTCAGCCAGCGGCGGATCCACGCGGACAACGTCACGAGCCTCACGCCCGCCTGAGGCGGGGACCGCGGGGCTACTCGCCGGCGGTCGTGATCACCGCGAGCGTCGCGCCGCTGGAGACCGACGCGCCGGCCTCGATCGGCAGCTCCGAGATCGTGCCGGCCTTGTGGGCGGTGATCTCGTTCTCCATCTTCATCGCCTCGATCACGGCGATCAGCGAGCCGGCCTGGACCTCGTCGCCCGCCTGCACGGCGACGCGCAGGACCGTCCCCTGCAGCGGTGAGGCGAGCGTGTCGCCGCCGCCGGCCCCGGTGGCCGGAGCGCTCCGCGCGGCGGGGCGGGCGGCGGCCCGCGGCGGGCGCGCCGTTGGCCGAGCCGCCGATCGCCGCCCCCGATCCGCCCGCCGGGCCCGGCGGCCCGATCACGCGGACGTCGAAGCGCTTGCCCGAGACCTCGACGGTGTAGCTCTGCTCGACGGTCTCCTCTGCCTCCTCGGCATCGGTCCCGCCCGCCCGCGTGGCGGACTCGGGGGGGTGCAGGACAGCCACTCGTGGTCCTCGATCAGGTCACGGCAGGTCTCGGCGTCGGCCCACTGCCGGGTGGCAGGATCGCGGAGTGAAACGGGATCAGCGTGGTGAGCCCGTTGATCTCATACTCGCCCAGCGCGCGGATCATCCGCGCGGTCGCCTGCTCACGATCGACGTCCCAGACGATCAGCTTGGCGACCATCGGGTCGTACATCGGCGAGATCTCAGAGCCCGGGCCGACGCCCGAGTCCACGCGCGTCCCCGGGCCCGTCGGCTCCCGGTAGTCCCCGATCCGCCCGGGCGCGGGCGCGAAGTTCTTCGCCGCGTTCTCGGCGTTGATGCGGCACTCGATCGCGTGGCCGCGCAGCGCCACGTCCTGCTGGCGGATCGACAGCTCCGCCCCGGCGGCGACGCGGATCCCCTCCTTGACGATGTCGATCCCGGTCACCATCTCGGTCACGCAGTGCTCGACCTGGACGCGCGTGTTCATCTCCAGGAAGAAGTACTCGCCGTCCTGCAACAGCCCCTCGATCGTGCCCGCGCCGGTGTAGCCGACGGCGGCCGCGGCGTCGGTGGCGATCTTGCCGATCCGGTCGCGCAACCCGGGTCGTCGACCGCCGGCGCGGGCGCCTCCTCGATCAGCTTCTGGTGGCGGCGCTGCAGCGAGCAGTCGCGCTCGCCGAGGTGGATGACGTTGCCGTGGCCGTCGGCGAGCACCTGCACCTCGACGTGCCGCGGGTCGGGCAGGTAGCGCTCCAGGTACACGGTCGCGTCGCCGAAGAACTTCTCGCCCTCGCGCGCGGCGCCCTCGAACGCGTCCTGGAGCTTGGACTCGTCCAGCGCGACGCGGAACCCCTTGCCGCCGCCGCCGCCGGCCGCCTTGACCGCGACCGGATAGCCGATCGTCTCCTCGATCACCGCCGCGCGTCGTCGACGTCTCCACCGGCTCGGTCGTGCCGGGCACGATCGGCACGCCCGCGGCCTGCATCAGCTCGCGCGCCCTGGTCTTCGACCCCATCGCGTCGATCGCGCTCGACGGCGGGCCGATGAACGTGATGCCGGCCTCCTCCAGCGCCCGCGCGAACGACGCGTTCTCGGCCAGGAAGCCATAGCCCGGGTGGACCGCCTGCGCGCCCGACTCGCGACACACCTCGATCATCTTGTCGATCTTCAGATAGCTCTCGCTGGCCGGTGCGGGCCCGAGCAGGTACGCCTCGTCGGCGCGCTTGACATGCAGCGCATCGCGATCGATCTCGGAGTAGACCGCGACCGTCGCGATCCCGAGCTCCTCGCACGCGCGGACGATCCGGACCGCGATCTCGCCGCGATTGGCGATCAACACCTTGGAGAACATGCGGCGCGGCACTTTACCGGGAGGGCGCCCCCGCCAGCGTGCCGCTCCTCCGTGAAGCCCCCTTGCGCGGCCGGCCCCGTGGTGTCAGTTTCCCGACATGCCGGAACCTCCGACCGGGGCGCCCGCGGCCGCCCCGGCCGCCCCCGCGCGACCTGCTGGAGCGAGGGCGCGAGCTCGACTCGCTGCGCGAGGCGCTGTCGCGCGCGGGCGCCGGCCGGGGTGGCACGCTCGTCATCGACGGCCCCGCGGGGATCGGCAAGACGGCGCTGCTGCGCCGAGCGCGCGCGCTCGCGGACGAGGGCGAGATGACTGTCGTCACCGGCCGTGGCCGCGAGCTCGAGCGCGAGTTCCCGTTCGGCGTCGCGCGTCAGCTGTTCGAGCCGGTCGTGCGCGCCGCCGATCCGGGCCGGAGAGCGGCGCTGCTCGACGGCGCCGCCCAGCTCGCGCGGCCGCTGGTCAGCGGCGGCGCGGCGGCGGCGGCCACCGGCGAGGGCGACCCCGCGTTCGGGCTCGTCCACGGCCTGTTCTGGTTGGCCGCGAACCTCGCCGAGGAGCGCCCGCTGCTCGTCATCGTCGACGACGCCCACTGGGTCGACGCGCAGACGCTGCGCTTCCTCGCCTACCTCGGTGCGCGCTGCGCTGACCTGCCGGCGCTGCTGCTGCTCGCCGTGCGCACCGGCGAGTCCTCGGACCCGCGCCTGGCCGAGCTGGGCTCGGACCCGGGGACGACGCGGCTCGCCCCCCAGGCGCTCAGCCCCGCCGCGGTCACCGAGATCGTGGGCGCCGAGCTGGCGGACGAGCTCGGCGACGACCGGACGGAACCGGGCGCCGGCTTCTGCGCCGCATGCGCGGAGCTCACCGGCGGCAACCCGTTCCTGCTCGGCGAGCTCATCGCCGAGCTGCGCAGCGAGCGGATCAGGCCTGTCGACGGGGAGGTCGGGCACATCGAGCGCGTCCGTCCCGCGTCGGTCTCACGCGCGGTCGTGCTGCGGTTGCTGCGCCTCGGCCACGACGCCCAGCGCCTCGCCCACGCCGTCGCGCTGCTGGAGAAGGCCGAGCTGCGCGACGCCGCCACGCTCGCCGGGCTCGATCCGGACGCGGCGCGAGGCGCCGCCGACCTGCTGTGCGCGACCCGCATCCTGGCCACGCCCTCGCACCAGGCCGAGCGCGACGGGGCGCCGGCGCTGTCGTTCGTGCACCCGCTGCTGCGCCACGCGGTCTACGAGAGCGTCCCGCCGGCCGCGCGCGCCGACGGGCACCGCCGGGCGGCCCTGCTGCTGGCGGGCGGCGGCGCGCGCGGGTCCTCGCTCGCCGCGCACCTGATGCGCTCGAGGCCGCGAGCGACCCGGCGATCGTCGAGCTGTGCCGCGCGGCCGCCGCCGAGGCGCTCGCCGGCGGCGAGCCCGCGACCGCCGTGCGGCTGTCCGCCCGGGCGCTCGCCGAGCCCGTCTGTGACCAGCTGCGACCGGTCGTGCGCGGCCGAGCTCGGGGAGGCGGCGGCGCTCGCGCGCGACCCGGCGGCCGGAGAGCACCTCGCCGCCGCGTTGCGCGGATCGCTGCCGCCGCGATGCGGGTGAGGCTCGTCAACACGCTCGCGCAGTGGCTGGTCTGGAACGGGCGCACCTCCGAGGCCCACACGCTCGTCACCGAGACGCTGACCGAGCTCGGGGAGCACGCTCCGCTCCCGCTGCGGGCGGCGCTCGAGACGCTGCGCACCGGCATCGGGTCGCTCAGCGCCGCCCACATCGGCGAGGTCGAGGCGCGCCTGGACGAGGTGCACGCGCTCGCGGTCGCGGCCGGCGACGCCGGCGCCGGGCTGCTGATCGCCGAGGGCTGCGTGCGCGCGCAGCGCGGCGACTGGCGCGGGCCCTGGCGCGCGCTGATCGCCGAGGGGCTCGGCGACGGGCGGTTCGTCGCCGCCCATACCGGCTCGGCGCCGATCATCGACTACGCGGCGGCCTGCCTGGTGTTCGGCGACGAGCCGGGCCGGGCCCGGGCTCTGCTGGCCCAGGTCCGTGCCGACGCGACCGCGCGCGGATCGATCCGCGCCCACCTCAACGTGATCAACTGGACCGCGGTGCTCGCGGTCCGCGCCGGCGACCTCGCGCAGGCCGAGGAGGACGCGCGCACCGCGCTGGAGCTCGCGGGCCGCCACGGGGTCCTGTGGACGGTCCTGTGGGCCGGCGCGACGCTCGGCCGGGCGCTGATCGCGACCGGGCGGCCGGACGAGGCCGAGGCGGTGATGGGGGCGACGCCGCTGGACATGGCGCGGGGCAGCTCGCCGTGGCTGCACGCGACGCTCATGCGGGCACGGCTGCGGCTCGCCCAGGGCCGGGCCGTGGACGCGATCGCCGACGCGCGCGCCGTCGGCGAGCTGACGATCATCGACAACCCGAGCTACGTGCCGTGGCGGTCGGTGTGGGCCCAGGCGCTGGGGCCCGGCGAGGCGGCGGCCGCGCTCGCCGAGGCCGAGCTGGCGCGCGCGCGCCGGCTCGGCCAGCCGCGCGGGGTCGGCGGGGCGCTGCGGGCGGTGGCGGCGGCCGGTGGCCCCGGGGATCCGGTCGCCTCTCTGCGCGAGGCGGTCACGGTGCTGCGCGGATCGACGGCCCGGATGGAGCTCGCCCACGCGCTCTGCGACCTCGGCGCCGCCGAGCGGCGCGCCGGCCGGCGGACGGCGGCCCGCGAGCCGCTGCGCGAGGGGGTCGAGCTGGCCCGCGAGTGCGGCGCGGCGCCGCTGATGGCGCTCGCCCGTGACGAGCTGGCCGCCAGCGGCGCGCGGCCGCGCCGGGAGCGGTGGACGGGCCCGGACGCGCTCACCCCGTCCGAGCGTCGCGTGGCCGAGCTCGCCGCGACCGGGCGCACGAACCGCGAGATCGCGCAGGCGCTGTTCGTCACCACCAAGACCGTCGGTACCCACCTCGGCCACATCTACGGCAAGCTCGGGCTGCAGGGCGCGCAGGCACGCGAGCGGCTCGCGGCCGCGATCGAGACGTCGGGCGGTGAGCCCGACCGGGAGCCGGGGCGAGAGCCGGAGCCGGGGCGAGAGCCGGAGCCGGGGCGAGGCTGACGGGCGCGGGGTGGCCCCCCGTCGCTCGCCGACCCCGGTCCCTTGGGTCAAAGCGAGCGACGGGAAGGTGGGCCCCCGATGTCGATAGCCTGCCCGACCTCGGTGCCCGCCGCATCGGGACCCCCTCCTGAACTTTGCGCGAGGGGGTCGTGCGGCCGGGGCGGTCAGGATGCGCCCGCCCCTCGCGCACCCTGACCGGCCTCGACGACCTCCTGGACGATCGTGACGAGCTCCATCCACCCCCAGAAGCCCCGCTGCTCGCCCCCGGGCAGCAGGGCCGTACCTCGGACCGGGTCAGACCCGACCTCGAGGGTCACGGTGATGTCGCTGGTGATCACCGCCCGATGATCGAGAACCCGGTGGGTCGCCGCGTCGGGACCCCCTCCTGAACTTTCACCGCCCGCCGGCGGAGAGGTGCGGCTCGGCAGCGGTCACCCCCGGTCGTGGCCAGGGCCGTGGTCACCTCGGCCACCACCGCGAATGGCGCCCGCGTGAGACGTCGCCAGGTGAAGCCAGGACGTCGACGCCGGCGGGGCCCGGCGGGCACGCTGCGGCGGCCGGCGGAGCTACTCGGGGGCGCGGCGGGGCTACTCGGCGGCGGCGGCCGGGGCGCCGGCGCCCGCGGCGCCCAGGATCATCCCGGCGGCGACGGTGTCGTTGGAGGACTCGTCGATCAGGATGAAGCTGCCGGTCGTGCGGTTGCGCGAGTAGGGGTCGATCATCAGCGCCGTCGAGCAGCGCAGGTGGATGCGACCGATCTCGTTGAGCGACAGCTGCGAGGCGCCGTGGTGCTCGAGCGTGTTGACGTCGACGCGGTGCTCGATCGACTCGACGATCGCGCGCGCCGACCGCGTCGTGTGCTTGATCGTGTACTTGCCGCGCTCGGCGAGCGGCTGCTCGCTCATCCAGCAGACCATCGCGTCGAGCTCCTTGGTGACGACCGGCTGGTCCTCGGCCTCGACGATCATGTCGCCGCGCGAGATGTCGATCTCGTCCTGCAGCCGCACCGCCACCGACATCGGCGGGAACGCAGCCTCGACCTCGCTCTCGAAGCTGTCGATCGCCTTGATCTTCGAGCTGCGGCCGCCGGGCAGGACGACGACGTCGGCCCCGGGATGCAGCAGACCGCCGGCGAGCTGGCCGGCGTAGCCGCGGTAGTCGTGGTGGGAGTCCGACATCGGGCGGATCACCCACTGCACCGGGAAGCGGACGTCGGTGAGGTTGCGATCGGTCGCGATCACCACGTTCTCGAGGTGGTAGAGCAGCGGCGCCGCGGCGTACCACTGCATCCGGTCCGAGCGCTCGACGACGTTGTCGCCGCCCAGCGCCGAGATCGGGATGAACGTGATGTCGGGGACCTGCAGGCGTGAGACCAGGTCGGTCATCTGCTCGACGATCCGGTAGAAGACGGCCTGATCGAACTCGACGAGGTCCATCTTGTTCACGCACACCACAAGGTGCGGGATCCGCAGCAACGACGTGATGTAGGCGTGGCGCCGAGTCTGCTCGGACACGCCCTTGCGCGCGTCGATGAGCACGATCGAGAGGTCGGCGGTCGAGGCGCCGGTGACCATGTTGCGGGTGTACTGCTCGTGGCCGGGGGTGTCGGCGACGATGAACTTGCGCCGCGGGGTCGCG
This sequence comes from uncultured Solirubrobacteraceae bacterium, assembly GCA_963702225.1. Taxonomy (GTDB): domain Bacteria; phylum Actinomycetota; class Thermoleophilia; order Solirubrobacterales; family Solirubrobacteraceae; genus Palsa-465. The sequence goes on from CAVPBY010000057.1 coordinate 47,982, forward strand.
AAGTAGCGGTAGGCGACGTCGATCGTGATCCCCTGCTCGCGCTCGGCGCGCAGGCCGTCGGTGAGCAGGGCGAGGTTGAGGTAGCCGTCGCCGCGGCGCTCGGAGGTCTGCACGACGTGCTCCATCTGATCCTCGAAGATCGACTTCGTGTCGTGCAGCAGCCGCCCGATGAGCGTCGACTTCCCGTCGTCGACCGAGCCGGCGGTCGCGATCCGCAGCAGCTCGGAGGTGCGCGGCGGGATGAAGTACGGGGAGACCGGTGCCTCGGTGGCGCCGTCGCCGTTGACGTCAACGGCCACTAGAAATACCCCTCACGCTTGCGGTCCTCCATCGCGGCCTCGGTCGCGCGGTCGTCGGCGCGGGTCTCACCGCGCTCGGTGATGCGGGTGGCGGCGATCTCGGCCACCACCTGCTCGAGCGTGGCCGCCGTCGAGCGCACCGCGCCGGTGCACGTCATGTCGCCGACGGTGCGGTAGCGCACCGACTCGGTGAACGTGTCCTCGCCGTCGAGCCGCGGGATGATCGGCGTGTCGGCGTAGAGCAGCCCGTCGCGGCTGAACACCGGCCGCTCGTGGGCGAAGTAGATCGACGGGATCTCCAGCCCCTCGGTGGCGATGTACTGCCACACGTCGAGCTCGGTCCAGTTGGAGATCGGGAACACGCGCACGTTCTCGCCCTTGCGGATGCGCGCGTTGTACAGCGCCCACAGCTCCGGCCGCTGGTTCTTGGGATCCCACTGCCCGAAGTCGTCGCGGAACGAGAACATGCGCTCCTTGGCGCGGGCGCGCTCCTCGTCACGGCGGGCGCCGCCGAAGGCGGCGTCGAACGAGTGCTCCTCGATCGCGTCGAGCAGCGTCGTGATCTGCAGCCGGTTGCGCGACGCCCGGGGCCCGGTCTCCTCGGTGGCGCGGCCGGCGTCGATCGAATCCTGCACCGACGCGACGATCAACCGCTCGCCGAGCCCGGCGACGAGCCGGTCACGGAGCTCGATCACCTCGGGGAAGTTGTGCCCGGTGTCGACGTGCATGATCGGGAACGGGAAGCGGCCGGGGCGGAACGCCTTCTCGGCCAGGCGCAGCAGCACGATCGAGTCCTTGCCGCCGCTGAACAGCAGCACTGGCCGCTCGAACTCGGCGGCGACCTCGCGGAAGATGTGGATCGACTCGGCCTCCAGCGCCTGCAGGTGGGAGAGCTCGTATTGGAACGGGGTCATGCGACCAGCCAGCTGAGGTGGCAACTCCATCGATGAAGTGCGAAACGCCGGCGCGATGCGGCCGACCAAGCCGGGCCGGCCGCGCGAGCGGCCGGCCGGGCCGGCGCTACACCACGTGGATGCCGCACTCGGTCTTGTCCTCGCCCGCCCAGCGGCCCTCGCGCCCCGTGCCGCGGACCGTGCAGGGCGCGCAGCCGATCGAGTCGTAGCCGTCGTCGTGCAACGGGTTGTACGGCAGGTCGTGCGCGAACACGTAGGTCCAGATCTGCTTCTCGGTCCATTCGGCGAGCGGGCTCAGCTTCCAGATGCCGCGGCGCTCGTCCCGTTCGAGCTTGGGCGTCGCGGTCCGGGTCGGCGCCTGCTCGCGCCGCAGGCCGGTCACCCAGGCGTCGACGTCCGAGAGCGCGCGCTCCAGGCCGTCGACCTTCGCCGCCGAGCAGCAGTTGCTCTGCGTCCACGGGTCGCCGGGGCTGTGCGCGTCGATGACGTCGATCTGCGCGTCGGGGAATCGCTGCTCGAACCGCTTCCAGGTGGCGAGCGTCTCGGGGAAGAGCACGCCGGTGTCGATCACGAACGCGTGGAACTCCGGGTCGATCTGCGACAGCATGTGGAACAGCACCGACTCCTCCTTCTGGAAGGAGCAGGCCAGGGTGAGCCGTGAGCCGAAGCGCTGCACCCCGCAGGCGAGCACCTCCTCGGCGGTCGCCGACTGCAGAGCTCGTCGCGCGTGGCGCTCATACCGCGCACTCGCCCTCCCCGCGCTGGACCACGAACGGCCCCTCGCGGTCGTAGTCGATAAAGTGGTTCATGTTCTCAAGGCTGAATTCGATCGGCATCGTCAAATCCTTCACGCGCGCCTCGAACTCGCCCGTTCCCATCCGCTGGACGAATCCGTGAAAGGTCTCGCCTTCCACGCGATCGGATTCGTAGAAGCGTAGCCACCGGTCGACCGCCTCGGGGACGCGCTTGGCGGGCAGGCGGGCCTTGAGCCGCTGGCCGTAGACGACCTCGCCGCCCTCGTAGGCGCCGCCGAGGTGCGGGATGTAGGCGGGATCGTGCGCTCGCCGACCTTGATCGACGCCCCGTAGAAGCCGATGTCGGCGATGTGGTGCTGGCTGCAGCCGTTCGGGCAGCCGCTCATCTTCACGTGCATCCGGCGCGTCAGCGGATCGTCGATCTCCATCGCGCGAGGCGCTCCGAGACCGCCTGGTTGAGCCCCATCGAACTCGTGATGCCGAGCTTGCACGAATCCGTGCCGGGGCAGCTCACCACGTCGGTGACCTCGTCGGCGCCGGAGTCGCCGAGCCCGAGCCCGCCGCAGCGCGCGCCAGACCTCGTAGACCGACTCGTCCCGTACCCAGCGCAGGACGAGGTTCTGATGGACCGTCGTGCGGGCGAAGCCGCCGCAGTAGCGGCGCATGATGTCGGCCAGGCCGCGCAGCTGCTCGACCGTGAGGTCGCCGCGCTCGACCTTGACCTCGACGGTCGAGAAGCCCGCCTGGCGCTGGAAGGCGACGTTGGAGCGCACGAAGCGCTCGAACCCGCGCCGGTCGCCGTTGGCCGACGAGTACCCGCGCGCCGCGCGGCCCGGCAGCGACGCCTGCTCGTCGATGTCGTAGAAGATCTCCTCCAGCGAGAAGTCGCGCTCGTCGACCCAGTCGCCCTCAAGCTCCTCGTCGACGAGCGTTCGGAACGCGTCGATCCCGATCTTGTCGACCAGCACCTTGATCCGCGCGCGGGCGCGGTTGACGCGCAGGAAGTCCTGGCGGTCGAAGATGCGCACGACGCCTCGGTGACCTGCAGGTAGTCGCCGTTGTCGAGCTCGACGAACTCGTACAGGACCGGCGCCAGGCGCGGCATGATCGAGGTGCCGCCGCCGACCCGGACCTCGACCCCGCGGACGCCGTCGCGCTCGCGCGGGATGAACGCCATGTCGTGGATCTGGGTGATCGCGTTGTCCTCGTCGGTGGCGCTGAACGCGGTCTTGAACTTGCGCGGCATCGCCTGGGTCGTCGGGTGGCGGACGAAGTAGCGCACGTAGGCGCCCGCGTACGGGGTGATGTCGAACAGCTCGCCCTCCAGCGTGCCCGCGCGGGGGTCGCCGGTGACGTTGCGCATCGTGTTGCCGCAGCCCTCGCGCGAGGACAGGCCGGCGTCCGAGCCCGCGGATCAGCTTGGCGGCGTCGGGCAGCGGCACGTGGTGCATCTGGATGTTCTGGCGCGTCGTGATGTGGCCCTTGCGCAGCGGCACGTATGCTCGATGACGTCGGCGAAAGCATCGAGCTGATCAGGGGTGACGCCGCCCATCGGCAGCTTGACGCGGACCATCTGCACGTCGGGCTGGCGCTGGCCGTAGACGCCCTGCTTGAGGCGGAACTTGATGAAGTCGTCCTCCGAAGCTGCCGTCCAGGTAGCGCGTGGACTCGGTGTCGAAGTCGTCGAACTCGCGCTCGAGGATCGGGATCACGTGCCCGGGACGTTCTCGACGATCTCGGGGTTCTCCAGCGTGCCGGTGCGGGCGGCTCTTGGTGAGCGAGCGGGCTCCATCGCGGGGATCCTTCCGGGTCGAGGCGGGCGGGGCCGGTCGCGGCCGTCCACACAAATTACCAAAAGCCGATCCGGATAAACCCTTTTACCGGCGGGGCGGGAGCGCGGCCGCCGGATCGCGGCGGCCGCGCGCGGCTCAGAGGTCGGACGGAGGCAGCGGCTCGCCGAGGTCGCCGACCGGCTCGCGGCCGAGGGTCGGCCGCTGCAGGTAGTACGGGCTGCGCTTGGCGAAGTAGTAGACGAGCGGGATCAGGCCGAGCGCCATCGCCCCGAGCCCGATCACGTCGACCACGCCGCCCAGGGTGGGGATCGACTCGACGAAGATCCAGGCCATGAACGCGGCGCCCAGCGTCGGGAGCGCTCCCATGAGCACGAAGTTGGAGACCGACGCGAGCACGTGCCGGCGGAAGGCGACGACCGCGGCCAGCGCGGCGAGCGCGTAGTAGATCGCGATCTGCAGGCCGATCGCGCTGATCGCGTCGCTCAGCACGGTCGAGACCGACCCGACGAGGTTGGAGACGACGAACAGCGCGAGCGAGATCGCCGCCACCACCAGCGTCGAGATCCACGGGGTCTGCCAGGTCGGGTGCACGGCGCCGAAGATCGCCGGCAGCGTGCGCTCGCGCGACATCGCGAACAGCGACCGGGTGACCTGGATGAGCGTCGTCTCGAGCGTCGCGATCGTCGACAGCATCACCGCGATGATGAGCAGCTTGCCGCCGATGCCGGGCCACACGCGCGATCCGAGCACCGACAGGATGTCGCCGCTGTTGGACTGGATCGTGTGGTTGGGCAGATCCATGTTGATGACGATCGTGTAGACCTCGAACAGCGCGAACACGATCAGCACGCCGACGATCCCGCCCAGCCCCGAGCTGCGGTCGCTGTCCTCGGTCTCCTCGTTGAGGTTGGACGACACGTCCCAGCCCCAGTAGTAGAAGGCGGCGATCAGGGCGCCGGCGACGAACCCATGAAAGCCGTGGAACTGGCTGAAGCCGAGCCACGACCAGCTGAAATTGATGTGCGTGTGACTGGAGGCGTGGATCACGCCGAGGACCGCGAACAGCGCGAGCAGCAGCACCTCGATCCCGCTCATGATCCACTGCGCCTGGGCGGTGATCCGCACGCCGCGGATGACCAGGAGCACCATGACCATGAACCACACCGCGCCCACCGCGGTGACCGCGCCGATGCTGTTGGCGGCCGACGAGCTGAACAGCGACAGCGTCACCGAGCCGGCCGGCAGAGAGCCCGCGACCATGAAGATCGTCGCCGAGACGACGAGCGCCCAGCCGGAGAAGAACCCGAGCACCGGATGGAGCACGCGCCCCACCCAGGCGTAGGCGGCGCCCGAGTTGGACTCGACGCGGTTGAGGTGGTGGTAGGCGACCGCGATCCCCATCATCGGGATGCCGCAGTACAACAGCGATGCCGGGCTCGCGAGCCCGACGACCGCGACGATCGCGGCGGTGGTGGCCGCGATCGAGTACGCGGGCGCACTGCCCGCCACCGCCATCACGACCGCGTCGAAGAACCCGAGCACGCCCGACTGCAGGCCGGTGTCGTGCTCATGCTCCGTGGCCGAGGCCGTGGTGGCCAGCGTCGGATCCGCCCCCAACTCGCTCATCGCGATCTCCTCTCGCCCCTCTGGAACGAGCAACGGTACGGCGCGCGCCCGTCCGGCGCAACGGTCGCCGTGTCCTGCGTGAGGGCCGCCGGTTCGACGCGACGGCGTCGTGGGCTCGGGCGCTCAGGCGCGGGAGATCGTCCAGCGGATGACGATCGTCTCCGCGTCGCCGCGCCGGTCGCGCGCGGTGATGCTGCTCACGCTGCGGCCCGGCCGCGTCGGCCGGCCGCTGATGACGCCGGTCACGCGGCTGATCCGCAGGCCGCGCGGCAGCCGGCGGGCCGTGTAGCGCAGCCGCAGGCCGGCGTTGTCATGCGCCCGCACCGCGACGCGGACGCGGCGACCCACCCGCGCCCGGCGACGGGCGCGGTGGGCGACGAAGCGGACGACCGGCGCGGTCGGCCGAGAGCCCGACGACGTCCCCTTGGTCGTCGCCGGGGGCGTCGTCTGCACCGGCGCGGTGGCCGTCTGCACCGGCGCCGGGGCCGTCGGGGCCGGCGTCGTCTGCACGACCGTGGTCGTCGTGGTCGTCGTGGTCGTCGGTGGCGTCGTGGTCGTCGTGGTCGTCGGTGGCGTCGCGGTGATCGTCGTGGCCGAGCTGCACAGGTCCGGGATCAGCGACGCGCCCACGGGCGTGCCGCGGCCGGAGGCCATGTCGTAGCCGGTGCGGGCCGAGTAGCCCGGCGCGAGGCCGTCGCCGTTGTTGCCCGACACGACGTCACCGAAGTCGGACGGGGGCAGGCCGTAGAGCAGCGCGTTGGCGAAGCCGACCCGCACTCCGCCCGAGGTGCACGTGCTCGAGCTGTCGGCGAGCGCGACCAGCGACGCCCAGGTCGGCGCGGCCGCGCTGGTTCCGCCGACGACGCCCCAGGCGCCCTGGTGGACGATGTCATAGCCGGTGCTGGGGTCCGCGTCGGCGGAGACGTCCGGGACCTCGCGGCAGCTGGTGGAGGTCGGCCCCACGCCGGGCGAGGCGGTGCACCTGACCCCGCTCTGCGTCACCGCGAACGGGTTCTGATAGCCCGGCAGCGCCCAGTCGCGCGAGACGCCGCCGCCGCCCGCGCCGGCCGCGTTGTTCCACACGGTCTCGGCGGCCCCCGGGGCGCTGCTCCTCATCGTCGTGCCGCCGACGCCGGTCACGTACGGCTGGGAGGCGGGGTCGTCGACGGCGCGGGTGCCGTTGCCGCAGTCGTCGGAGCCGCTGTCGCCGGCGGCGGCGAACACCGCCTCGCCCTGGACGGCGGCCTCCTGGAAGAGCACGTTCTCGGCGGCGAGCATGGTCGCGGTCGAGGCCGACTCGCAGGCGCCCCACGAGGTCGAGACGACCGGCGCGTCGTGCTGCACGATCGAGCGGTAGGTGTCGAGCACCCCCTGGCCGGTGTTGGGGCCCTCGTACACGTCGATCGTCGCGGCGGGCGCGAGCCCCGCGACGTCCTCGATGTCGAGCACGTCCTCCAGGCCGCATTGGGGGTCAGGACCGTTCGGGGTCTGGCAGCTGGCGCCGCCGTCGACCATCGTGTTCGTCACCTGGGCGCTCGTGCCGTCGCACGCCTGGTAGGTGGCGACGTCGGCCGCGTGGTAGGGCTCGAGCTCGACGAGCGCGACCGTCGTGCCCGCCCCGAGGTTGCCCGCGTTCCACTGCCCGTCGAGGCCGTACGCGGACCCGATCGCGGCGGCGGTGTAGCCGCCGGCCGTGTTCTCGCCGGCGCAGGAGCTCGGCCCGGCCGCGCTCGTCGTGGCGCCGCCCGCACTCACCTGCGGATGCGGATGGGTCAGACGACGCACGTCCTGGGGCGCGGCCGCGGGCAGCGTGTCGAGGCCGGCGACGGCCTGTACCGCGGCGGCGGCCGCGGCCGGAAGGGTCGGGTCGGCGACGTCCGCGTAGGCGGCGCTCCCGTCGGCCAGGCGGACCCGCTCCAACCGGGTGGCGAACGCGCCCTCGATCTCGGCGGCGGTGCCCGAGGCGCTCAGCGACAGCCCGTTGGACGCCACCGCGCCGACCGAGACGCCGGCCTGGGTGAGCGCGGTGCGGACGCTCGCCACGTCGCCGGCGCCGGCGCCGAAGCGCGCCGCGAACGCGCCGACCGACAGGTAGTGGCGGTACAGCGGCGAGCTCGGGTCCGAGACCTGCTGCGCGTAGCCGGCGAGCGCCTGTGGGTCCGACGGCGTGAGCGCGACGGTGAGGGCGACGGTGGCGGAGGCGGGGACCGAGCCGGTGACCGCGGCCCCGGCGGGGACGGACGCGGCCTGCTGGACGAGCGCGCGGCGGCCGGAGCGGCCCGCCGCGCACGACGGACGCGTGCGCGGCGGCCCCGCCGGCGAGCACGCCGACGGCCGCGAGCGCCGGGATCGCGAGGCGGCGCAACGGTCAGATCCAGTCGGGGAGCAGCCCGGGCCGGCGGGCCACCCCCTCGCGCAATGACGCCTGCAGCCAGGGAGAGCGCCGCGGAGGCTCCGCGGCGATCGGCGGGGCCGTGTCGCGCGTGAAGCGCTCGAGCGCGGCGACGATGGCGGCGGCTTCCTCCGGGGAAGCACCGGGCGCGACGATCGAGAGCTCCGGACGGCGGTTCATTGCCCTGGGAGGCTATCGGCGGCGCTGCGCGGAACTTGAGCGAGATCTCCGTCGGCGGTGGTGGACGCGGTGGTGGCGGCGGCGCTGCCTCGTCGGCGGCGCGGCCCGGTGGCCGGTGGTGGCGGCGCGCGGGGCGACGCTGACGGTGAACGAGGTCGACTGGGTGGCGCCGTCGCCGTCGACGGCGGTGACGGTCACCGTGAAGCTCCCGGTTGCGGTCGGCGCGCCGGTCAGGCGCCCGCTGCGGCCCCCGAGCGCGATCCCCGTCGGGAGCCCGGTCGCCGACCAGGTGACGGGCGCCCCCCGGGGCGCTCTGCGCCTCCAGCGCGAGCGACACCGGCCGGCCCGCGGTCCAGCGTTGCGCCGCCGGGGCGGTGAACGCGAGCGCGTCGCCGCACAGCGCCGGGCCGAGCCCGGCGGTCGGCGTGCCCAGCCCCGAGGCCATGTCGTAGCCGGCCGTCGCGGGGAAGCCGGCCACGCCCCCGAACGTATTCGCGCCGGAGGTCACGTCGTGGATTTCGGCCGCGTCGGCGTACAGCGCCGGGTCCAGGAAGCCGAGGCGTCGGCCGCCGCAGGCCGGCGAGGCCTCGGCGAGCGCGACCAGCGAGGCGACGGTCGGGGCGGCGACGCTCGTCCCGCCGACCGTCCGCCAGCTGCCGTGGAAGAACGCGGTGTAGCCGCTGCCGGGATCGCCGTCGGCGGAGATGTCGGGCACCTCGCGGCAGGCCGTGCCCGCGGCGCCGCAGGCGACCGCCGACTGCGCCTGGGCGGCGGTCTGCCATGAGGGCCGGCCCCAGAACTGCGAGGCGCCACCGCCCGAGGCGCCCGCGCTGTCGTCCCACACGGTGTCGCCGCCGGCGAGCAGGTGGGTGCCGCCGACCGAGGTGACCCAGGGCTGGGAGCCGGGGTCGTCGACCGACGGTCGGCCGTTGCCGCAGTCGTTGGCGCCGCTGTCGCCGGAGGCGGCGAGGATCGTCTGTCCCTGGACCGCGGCCTCCTGGAAGAGCGTGTCCTCGGCGAGCAACTCCTGGGACCCGACCTGGGCCTCGCACAGGCCCCACGAGGTCGAGATCACCTGGGCGGCGTCCTGGGAGACGATCGCGGCGTAGGTGTCGTAGGCGCCCTGGCCGGTCGCCGGGCCCTCGTAGACATCGATCTGCGCCCCGGGCGCCAGCCCGATGACGTCCTCGACATCACTCGCGGCCTCCCCACTGCCCGGGCCGGCGCCCGGGCCGCCGTCGACCGCGGTGATGTCGACGGTCGTGGCCGTGCCCATGCAGGCCTGGTAGGCGGCGACGTCGCTCGCGCTGAACGGCTCCAGCTCGTACAGGGCGACGAGTCACCCCGCTGCCCCCGTCGCCGGCGGCGTAGAACCCCGACAGGCCGTAGCGGCCGGTGATCTGGGCGGGGGCGAAGCCTGATTGGCCGCCCGCGGCGGCGGTGGCCGCGGCGCACGCCTGCGGGCCGGTGGCGGCGGCGTGGCCGGATGCGTGGGTGCGGGTGCGCGCGCGGGCGGCGGCACCATGACGGGCGCGGGCGTGGCGGGCGCGGGCGTGACGGGCGCGGGCGTGACGGCGGCGGCCGAGCCGCAGCCCGGCGCGCGGCGCGATCGAGTCCAGGCCGGCGACGCCCTGGACGAGGGCCCCGGCCGCGCCGGCGAGGTGCGGGACCGACGCGGGCGCGTCCTGGGTGGCGCCGCCGCGCAGCGCGTAGCGGTCGATCGCGGTCCCGAACGCCTCGGCGGCCACCCGGGCGCTCCCGCGCGCGGCGATCGACAGGCGGTTGGCGCTGGTCGCGCCGAGGCTCAGCCCGGGGCGCGCAGCGCGGCGCGCACGGTGCGCAGCTGCGACGCGGTCGGCCCGAAGCGCCGGGCGAACTGCGCGACGGTGAGGTACCGGTGGTAGTCGGGCGTGCCCGCGCGGGAGACCGAGGCGGCGTAGGCGGCCAGCGCGGCCGCGTGGCGGGCGCGCAGCGCGACGGTGACCCGCAGTTCGGTGCCCGGCGCGAGCCGGCCGAGATCACGCGCGCCAGTGGGCAGCGCGACCCCGCCGCGGGGGATGACCGGCGCGAACGCGGACGCGCGCGCGGGGCCGGCCAGGCCGGGCAGGGCGGCGGCGGCGACGACGGCGACGACGGCGACGGCGACGACGGCGACGGCGAGCAGGCCGAGCAGCGAGCGGCGTGAGAAGGCGTCGGCGCGCACCCTCCCTGCATCGGTCGCGCGCCGCCACCCGGTCGCCGGTCACGATCGCCGCTGGACGAATGTACGAGACGGTCTCCGCCGCGTGTCTACAGCGGGATGTTGCCGTGCTTGCGGCGCGGCCCGGGCTCGCGCTTGGTCTGAAGCGTCTGCAGGGCGGTGATCAGCTTGGGGCGGGTCTCGTGCGGGAAGATGACGTCATCGATGTAGCCGCGCTCGGCGGCCACGTACGGGTTGGCGAAGTGGCCCTTGTAGGCGTCGATCAGCTCGGTGCGCCGCGCATCGGGGTCATCCGCGGCGGCGAGCTCCCGTCGATAGACGATGTTGACCGCGCCCTCGGGTCCCATCACCGCCACCTCGGCGCTCGGCCACGCGACGTTGTAGTCGGCGGCGAGGTGCTTGGAGCCCATCACGTCGTAGGCGCCGCCGTAGGCCTTGCGGGTGATGACGGTGATCTTCGGGACGGTCGCCTCGGCGTAGGCGTAGAGCAGCTTGGCGCCGTGGCGGATGATCCCGTTCCACTCCTGGTCGAGCCGGGCAGGAAGCCGGGCACGTCGCAGAAGGTGAGGATCGGCAGGTTGAACGCGTCGCAGGTGCGGATGAAGCGCGACGCCTTCTCCGAGGACTCGATGTCCAGCACCCCCGCCATCTGCGCGGGCTGGTTGCCGACGATCCCGACGCTGTGGCCGTCCATGCGCGCGAAGCCGCACACGATGTTGCGGGCGAAGTGCTCGGAGACCTCGAGGTACTCGCCGTCGTCGACGATCCGGCGGATCACCTCGCGCATGTCGTAGGGGCGGTTGGGGGAGTCCGGCACGATCGTGTCGAGCTCCGGGTCGGCGCGGAGCGGATCGTCGGCCGGCGCGACGCGCGGCGGGGTCTCGAGGTTGTTCTGGGGCAGGAACGAGAGCAGGTAGCGCGCGTCGGCCAGGCACTGGTCCTCGTCCTCGGAGGCGAAGTGCGCGACGCCGGACTTCGTGTTGTGCGACATCGCCCCGCCGAGCTCCTCGAAGCCGACCTCCTCGCCGGTGACCGTCCTGATCACGTCGGGCCCGGTGATGAACATGTGCGAGGTCTCCTTCACCATGAAGATGAAGTCGGTGATCGCCGGGGAGTAGACCGCGCCGCCCGCGCACGGGCCCATCACCAGCGAGATCTGCGGGATCACCCCGCTGCAGCGCACATTGCGCAGGAACACGTCGCCGTAGCCGCCCAGCGACACGACGCCCTCCTGGATCCGCGCCCCGCCGGAGTCGTTGATGCCGATCACCGGGCAGCCGATCTTCGCCGCCAGGTCCATGATCTTGCAGATCTTCTCGGCCATCACCTCGCCCAGTGAGCCGCCGAACACGGTGAAGTCCTGGCTGAACACGCACACCCGGCGACCGTCGATCGTGCCGTGGCCGGTGACCACCGCGTCGCCGTAGGGGCGCCGGTCCTGCATCTCGAAGTCGTGGGTGCGGTGGCGGACGAACACGTCCATCTCCTGGAAGGACCCGGGGTCCAGCAGCTTGGCGATCCGCTCACGGGCGGTGAACTTGCCCTTCGCGTGCTGCTTGTCGACCGCGGCCTGGCCGGCGTTGTGGATCGCGTGCTCGCGCAGGTCGGCGAGCTGGGCGAGCTTCTCCTCGGCGGTCTCTGGCGGGGTGTCCGTGTCGGTCATGGGGCGCGAGTCTATGGCCGGCGAGCCCGGCGCCTCGCCACCGGTCAGCGGCTGCCGCGCGCGACGAGGCCGTCGAGGAACACGTCGATAGCGAAGCGGAAGCGCTGGTCGCCGTCGCCGGAGACGAGCTCTGAGCCGTAGCGGGCGAGGTTGGGGAAGCGGTCGGCCGGGAGCATCGCGAGCGCCTGCTCGATGTTCTCCACGGTGTTCTCGCTCGTGTACCCGCGGGCACGGCGGACGTCGGTCTCCACCGCGGTCGCGGTCGTGATCAGCGGCAGGATGTCGCACGCCCAGGCCGCGTCCTGGGGCGTGACCCCGCCGGCGAGCAGCAGCCCCATCAGCCGGTCGGCGACCTCCATCGTGCGCTCGGAGCTCGGCGGGTCACCGACGGCCACGGAGGCGAGACCGGGGTGGGACTCCATCGCCGCCAGCCAGCCGGCGACGAGCTGGTGGACCTGCTCGCGCCAGCGCGCCGGATCGATCGCCGGGAGCTCGATGTGACCCGACGCCTGGTCGAGCATCGCCCGCAGCAGCTCGTCGCGCCCGCGCACGTACACGTACAGCGACGCCGGGCCGGTGTCGAGCTCGGCGCCGACGCGGCGCATCGTCACCGCGTCCAACCCCTCGGCGCGGCACACCGCGAGCGCCGCGTCGACGATCGCCTCCTCGCTGAGCGGCGCCTTCGCGGGACGGTCGCGAGTGCTCCGGGGGCGCGCCGGGAGCGAGCCGGGGGCGGGGCCGGGGGACATGGCGGGAAAGTCTACTTGACACGAATGGTGTTCGTTACGTACAGTGCTCGTCACGAACGACGTTCGTCCCGAACCCGGTTCGCACACCCACCCGACCGAGGAGCCCGCATGTCCGTTGCCACCGCCTCACCCGAAGTACCGCCCGGCCAGGGCGCACCGCCGCCGTACCGGCTGCGCTGGCTGGTGCTCGCCGTCGTCCTCTGCGCCAACGTGATGGACCTGCTCGACGCGACGATCGTCAACGTCGCCGGCCCGACGATCCGCCACGACCTCGGCGGCGGCGCCACCACGCTGCAGTGGCTGAGCGCCGGCTACACGCTCGCGTTCGCGGTGCTGCTCATCACCGGCGCCCGGCTCGGCGACCTGTTCGGCCGCCGCCGTCTGTTCCTGGCCGGCTCGGCCGGGTTCACCCTCATGTCGACGCTGTGCGCGCTCGCGCCGTCCCCGGCGTGCTGATCGCCACCCGCGCGCTGCAGGGGGCGTTCGGCGCGCTGCTCGTCCCGCAGGGGTTCGGCCTGCTCAAGGAGTCCTTCTCCGAGGAGGAGATGCCCAAGGTGTTCGCGATCTTCGGGCCCGCGATGGGGCTGCCGATGCTCGTCGCCCCCGTGCTCGCCGGCGCGCTCATCGACGCGAACCTGTGGGGCACCGGCTGGCGCCTGGTGTTCCTGATCAACCTGCCGATCGGCGTGTTCGCGTTCGCGGCGGCGGCCAGGGCGCTGCCCCGCGTCGTCTCGCACGCCGGCAGGCGCCTGGACCTCGGCGGGATGGGGCTCGTCGGGCTCGGCCTGGTCGCGCTCATCTACCCGCTCATCCAGGGCCGCGCCGCCGGCTGGCCGGCCTGGACGTTCCTGCTGCTCGCCGCCGGGCTCGGGCTGCTGGTCGCGTTCGTCGTCTTCGAGCGCCGGCGCACGAGCGACCCGCTGATCGAGCGCGGGCTGCTCGCCAACCGCGGCTACACGAGCGGGATCGCGGTGCTGCTCGCGTTCTTCGGCGCGTTCGGCGGCCTGTTTCTGTGCGTCTCGCTGTTCACCCAGCTCGGGGAGCGCTTCTCGCCGATCCACGCCGGGCTCACCCTCACCCCGATGGTCGTCGGGATGCTCGTCGGGATGGGGCTCTCGTTCGCGCTCGTGGCCAAGCTCGGGCGCCATCTCATCCACGGCGGCGTCGTGATCATCGCCGCGGGGACCGCCGGTCTCGCGCTCACCGTCGCGGGCGCGTCCAGCGCCTCGACCTGGGATCTCGCGCCCAGCCTGTTCGTGATCGGCGTCGGCGCGGGCGTGAGCATGGGCCAGCTGTTCGACTTCATCCTCGCCGGGGTCGAGATGGACCACGTCGGCTCGGCCTCCGGGGTGCTCGAGGCCGTCCAGCAGCTCGCCGCCGCGCTCGGGGTGGCGGTGCTCGGCACGATCTTCTTCAGCGTGTTCGGCGCGCACCTGCCGACCGACGCGCTGCAGATCACCGCGTGGGCGTGTCTGGCCCCGCTCGCGGCCGCGTTCGCGCTCGTGTTCCTGCTGCCGATGCGGGCGCGCGAGACGACGTGACGCGTCGGCGCGTCAGTGGCCGCCGACGTGCATCGCCATCAGCACGATGGTGGCGAGCACGAGCAGGCTGATCAGCGCCGCGACGCCGAGTACCTGGCGCTGGACGGCCCGGTACTCGGCGCCGAGCGCGCCGGGCGGGGTTCGATGCCCGCCCGCGTCGCGGCGGGCGAGCTCGGCCAGGCGGCCGGTGCGCGGGATCATCACCATCCCCTCCAGCGCGCCGATGACGATCGCCGCCCCGATCCCCCACTGCACGTAGAACGTGCCCCAGGAGTTGAGCTTGGACGCGAGCAGGACGCCGAAGACGACCACCATCACGAGCGATGGCGAGACGAGCCGCCGGCTCACCGCCTGCTGCATCCGGTGAAACCACGCCATCGCGGTCGGGTCCAGCCGGGCGCCGACGGTCATGAACAGCGGGTAGGCGAACACGATGCCGAACCCGATCACCGCCGAGAAGATGTGCAGCGCGAGGATGACCTCCCAGAACGACGACAGGTGCACGACCGCGTGGTGGTGATGCACGATCGGCACGGTCGCCATACCGTACCGGCGCCGGGGACCCCGTAGCCTTCGCAGTGATGCGCGTCACCGTTCGCCTGTTCGCGGGGTTGAGGGAGCGCGCCGGCGCGGGCGAGGTCACCGTCGAGCTGCCCGACGGCGCGCGGGTCGCGGACGCGCTGCGGGCCGTCGGCGAGATCACCGCGGGGTTCCCGGTGGTGATGGCGGTCAACCGCGAGTACGCCGACGAGGCGCGGCCTCTGCACGCCGGCGACGAGCTCGCGCTGATCCCGCCGGTGTCGGGCGGCGCCGAGCGCGGGGCGGTGGTGCACGCGCGGGTGAGCGCCGAGCCGCTGTCGCTCGATCCGCTGCTCGCGTTCGTGCGCGATCCGCGCGCGGGCGCGGTCGTCACGTTCGCCGGCGTCACCCGCGAGGTTCCCGCGCTGCAGTACGAGGCCTACGCGGAGATGGCGCTCGGGCAGATGACCGACATCCTGTCGCGCGCGGTCGAGCGCCACGGCCTGTGCGCGGCGGCGGCCGAGCATCGCACCGGGACCGTCGCGCTGTCCGAGCCCTCGGTGCTGATCGCCGTCTCGGCCCCGCACCGCGCCGAGGCGTTCGACGCCGGGCGGGAGATCATCGACGAGCTCAAGCGGCGCGCGCCGATCTGGAAGCGCGAGCAGGGCGAGTGGGTGAGCGGGACCCGGCCCGCCGGCCCGAGCTGACGGCGCCGCACGTCGAGCCGCGCGGATCGCTAGATTGCCCGCGATGGCCACCTGCCTGGTGACGGGAGGAGCCGGTTTCCTCGGATCGCATCTGTGCGAGGAGCTGCTGTCACGCGGGCATCGCGTGATCTGCGTCGACAACTTCGAGACCGGCTCGCTGGAGAACATCGAGCACCTGCGCTCGGGCGAGTTCGAGTTCCGCCAGATCGACATCATCGAGCCCTACTTCGTGCAGGAGCGGATCGACTTCGTCTACCACTTCGCCTCCCCCGCCTCGCCGATCGACTACCTGCGGCTGCCGCTGCACACGCTCAAGGTCGGCTCCTACGGCACCCACCACACGCTGGGGCTGGCCAAGCTGCACCGCGCCCGGTTCCTCACGGCGTCGACGAGCGAGGTGTACGGCGATCCCCAGGTCCACCCCCAGCCGGAGTCCTACTGGGGGCACGTCAACCCGATCGGGCCGCGCGGCGTCTACGACGAGGCCAAGCGCTACGCCGAGGCGCTGACGATGGCCTACCACCGCCAGCAGGGCGTCGACACGGCCATCGTACGCATCTTCAACACCTATGGGCCCAGGATGCGCCCGCGCGACGGGCGCGCGATCCCGACGTTCATGCGCCAGGCGCTCCAGGACCGGCCGATCACCGTGTTCGGCGACGGGTCCCAGACGCGCTCCTTCTGCTACGTCGACGACCTTGTGCGCGGGATCATCGCGCTCGCGGAGTCCGGTCACCACGAGCCGGTGAACGTCGGCAACCCGAACGAGTTCACGCTGCTCGAGCTCGCCCGCGAGGTGATCGAGGTGACCGGCTCGGCGTCGGAGATCGTCCACGAGGCGCTCCCGACCGACGACCCCCAGGTGCGCCAGCCCGACATCACGACCGCCCGGGCGGTGCTCGGGTGGGAGCCGACCGTCCAGCTGCGCCAGGGCCTGCAGCTCACGCTCGAGAAATCCGGCCGGGATAAGCTGATCGGTACGTGATTTCCCCGACCGCGTGCGCCGCGAGCGGAGATCATGCGGGGGCGCTGACGGTTTGCACGCAACTTCGCGCCCACGCAGAGCGTTTCATCAGGTGACGGCGACAATGCCGGTAGCGCGGCGCCGCGTGCGGCACTACCCGTGACGATCAATCAGAAACAGGCGATCCAGCAGGGTCATGAGGCTCGAGAGTCCCGCTCGGGACCCACGGTGCTGCCCCTGCGCGACGTCCGCCGCAAGCGCCCGCTGGTGATCTCGTTCCTGCTGCGGCGCGCGACGGCGCGGGCGACCGCGCGCATGGTCGTGCTGCTGTGCATCGACCTGCTGGCGGTGGGCGGTGGCCTGTTCACCGCGACCGCGGTCAAGCTCGTGTTCGAGCACGGCTTCACCGCCGCCGCGGCGTGGTCGACCACCCGGCACTTCCTGGCGTTCGCCTACCTGCTCACCGCGCTCGCGTTCGCGCGCCTGGACCTCTACTCCGATCGCCCGCGGCGGCCGGGGTTCTCGAAGATCGCCACCGGCCTGTTCCAGGCGACGCTGCTCGGGCTGATCTTCTCGCTGGCCAACGGCGACCACTTCGACAGCTACTGGATCTTCTACGGGTCGTTCGCGTTCGGGCTGCTCTACGACGCGTCGCTGCGCGAGACCTACACCCAGCTCACCGGGCGGCTGCTCGAGCAGGTCGGCTATCGCCGCCGGGCGGTGCTCGTCGGCTCCGGGACGCGCATCGGCGCGGTCGCGGACGCGCTCGAGGGCCATGCCCGCGCGAGCGTCGACATCGTCGGCTACCTGTCGCTCGGGATGCCGCCGCGCAGCGGGCTGCGGCCGCTGGGCGAGCTCGGCGACCTCGACGCGGTGATCGCGTCCGAGCAGGTCGACGAGGTGATCATCGCCGACCCGGACTTCCCCCAGGGACCCGCGCTCGACGTCGTCGAGACCTGTCACGCCCGGGGCGTCACCGTCCACGTCGCGCCCTCGACGATGGAGATCCTGGTCGAGCGCGCGGAGTTCGTCCCCGGCGAGTCGGTGCCGCTGTTCACGCTGCGCCCGCCGGTGTTCGACGGCGTCCAGTTCGCGGTCAAGCGGACCTTCGACCTCCTCGTCGCGGGCGCCGGGCTGCTGCTCATCTCCCCGCTGCTCGCCGTCTGCGCGATCGCGGTCAAGCTCACCAGCCGCGGGCCGGTCATCTACCGCTCCCAGCGTCCCGGGATCGGCGGCCGGCCGTTCGGGTGCCTGAAGTTCCGGACGATGCGTGTCGACATCGACCTGACGACCGACCAGCTGGAGGCGCTCAACGAATCCTCGGGCGCGCTGTTCAAGATCCGCGACGACCCGCGCCTGACCCGCGTCGGGCGCTTGCTGCGCCGCTTCTCGGTCGACGAGCTGCCGCAGCTGATCAACGTGATGCGCGGCGAGATGTCGCTGGTCGGCCCGCGGCCGCTGCCGATGCGCGACTTCGAGCTGCTCGACGAGTGGCACAAGAAGCGCTACCTCGTGCTGCCCGGCGTCACCGGCCTGTGGCAGATCTCGGGGCGCTCCGAGCTCGACTTCGACGACCTGGTGCGGCTCGACTTCCTCTACCTGGAGCGCTGGTCGGTGCTGCTCGACCTCTCGATCCTGCTCAAGACCATCCCCGCCGTGCTGTCACGGCGCGGCGCCTACTAGAGACGGCGATGGCCGCGGCTCGGCCCCGTCGACCGGTTCGTCATCTCGTTCGCCGCCGAGCCGCCCCAAGAGGCGATCCCGTACGGCCGCTGGGCGGAGACCCTCGGCCATCACTTCGCAACCGCCTGCGGCGAGCTGGACACCGAGGGCGCCGATCTCGGCGAGGCCGGAGAGGTCGCCTGGTTCCCCGACCGCAGCTGGGGCGGGCGCACGTACGTGCCGGCGGTGGCGCGCACGACGACCGGCTACGAGCTGTTCGGCTTCGTCTCGTTCACCGAGGGCGCGGGCGGCGCGCCCGGCGACTTCGAGGCGCAGCGCGGACTTCACCTCCGAGACCGCCGAGCAGCATCCGGACTGGAAGCTGGACCTCAACGACGACGTCGTCGGCACCTGGCGCGGGGAGGACGGCAACGTCGCCCAGATGACGCTCGTCTGGGGCGTGCCGCTCACCGCCGGCGGGGCGGTCGTCACCGCCGAGCTCGCCGGGCTCGCCGTCGACCAGTGCGCGGTCGTCGACGAGCGCTTCACGCTGCTCGCGCCCGACGACTACCGCGCCGACTACCTCGACATCAAGCTCTGGGACGGCCGCGGCGGAGCTCGCCGCCGAGTCGCTCTACGTCGAGGACGAGGACGACGAGGACGACGACGGCGAGGCGGAGGAGGAGCCGGCCGTCTGAGCGACCTGACCGTCGGCGGTCGGGTCCTGCAGCGGGAAGTGGCAGGCGGCCTGTGGCCCGGGCCGAACGAGCGCAGCAGCGGCTCCTCGGTCGGCGCAGATGTCCTTGGCGCGCGGGCAGCGGGTGCGGAAGCGGCAGCCCGACGGCGGGTTGACCGGGCTCGGCAGCTCGCCGCGGATCCCGGCGTCCTCTTGGCGCGCTCGGCCGCCGGGTCGGGCAGCGGGATCGTCTTGATCAGCGCCTCGGTGTAGGGGTGGGCCGGCGCGCAGGTAGATGTCGTCGCCCGAGCCGAGCTCGACGAGCTTGCCGAGGTACATCACGCCGATCCGGTCGGCGAGGTACTTGACCACCGCCAGGTCGTGGGAGATGACGATCGAGGCCATGTCGCGCTCGGCCTGCAGCCGCTTCATCAGGTTGAGCACCTGTGAGCGGATCGAGACGTCGAGGGCGCTGACACGGGCTCGTCGGCGACGATCACCTTCGGGCTCGAGCATCAGCGCACGGGCGAGCGCCGATGCGCTGGCGCTGGCCGCCCGAGAACTCGTGCGGGTAGCGCTCGAGCGCGTTCGTGGGGCAGGCCGACCTCGTCGAGCAGGCCGCGGATCTTGCGGTCCTGCTCGCTGGCGGGAGCCGATGCCCTGGATCACGAGCGGCTCGCGCAGGATCGCGCCGACGCGCATCCGCGGATCGAGCGAGGAGTACGGGTCCTGGAACATCATCTGCAGGTCGCGCCGCGCCTTGCGCAGCTCGTTGCCGCGCAGCGGAAGATCTCCTCGCCCTCGAGCGTGATCCGCCCGCCGTCGGGCTTCTCGACGCCGACGATCAGCTTGCCGAGCGTCGTCTTGCCGCAGCCGGACTCGCCGACGAGGCCGAACGTCTCGCCCGCGTCGAGGTACAGGTCGACGCCCGAGACCGCCTTGACCGAGGCGACCCGGCGCTGCAGGATCGCGCCCGACGGTCACCGGGATACTCGCGCACGACGTTGGTCGACCTCGCAGCAGGTGCTCGCCAGTTCGTGCGGTCGCTCGGCGACCGTGGCGCCGCGCCAGCGACGCGATCGATGCGGGCCGCTGCGATGCGGCCCGTCGACCGGATGCCAGCAGGCGAACTGGTGCGCCGGGTCATCGCCGCTGAGCGGCGGCTCCTCGCGCGCGGCACTGCTCGGTCGCGCGCGGGCAGCGCGGCGGCGAAGCGGCATCCCGGCGGCGGGTTGGTGAGGTCCGGCGGCAGGCCGCGGAATCGTCACCAGCGGCTTGCGTGGCGTCCTGATCCAGGCGCGGGATCGAGCCGAGCAGCGCCTGGGTGTAGGGGTGGCGCATCGAGCTGAACAGCTCGCTCGGTCGGCGCCGTCTCGACGATCCGCCCGGCGTACATCACGTTGATGCGGTCGGCGCGCCCGGCGACCACGCCCATGTCGTGGGTGACGAGCAGCGTCGCCATGCCGAGCCGATCCTTGAGGTCGTCGAGCAGCGCCAGGATCTGCGCCTGGATCGTCACGTCGAGCGCCGTCGTCGGCTCGTCGGCGAGCAGCACCTGCGGCTCGCAGGCGAGCGCGATCGCGATCATCACGCGCTGGCGCAGGCCGCCGGAGAGCTGGTGCGGGAAGTCGGACAGCCGCTCCTTGGGGCGCGGGCAGGCCGACCAGCTCGAGCACCTCGAGCGCGCGCTCCGCGCGCCTCGGACTTGGACGCGCCGCGGTGCAGGCGGCACCGGCTCGGCGACCTGCTCGCCGATCGACTTGGTCGGGTTCAGCGAGGACTGCGGAGTCCTGGAAGATCATCGAGACCGTCGTTGCCGCGGAGCTGCGCATCTCGCGACTCGCGCAGGCCGACCAGCTCCCGGTCGCCGAGCTTGATCGAGCCGCCGGTGATGTGGCCGCCGTCGGGCAGCAGGCCGCAGGATCGAGAGGCCGAGCATCGACTTGCCCGAGCCCGACTCGCCCACCAGCCCGAGCGGTCTCGCCCGCGTCGATCGACAGGTCGACGTTGCCGACCGCGTGCACGACCGAGCGCGAGAGCTGGATGTGGGTGGTGAGATCGGTGACCTCGAGCGCCGGCGACATGAGCGTCGTCGTTCACGGTCAGCGGCGGCGCAGCCGGACGTCGAGGGCGTCGCGCAGCGCGTCGCCGATCAGGTTGCACGCGAGCACCACCGCCACCAGGCACCCGCCGACCGGATACACGAGCCACCAGTAGCCGTTGACGAGACGTTCTGCTGGGCGTTGCCGAGCATGTCGCCCCACGACGCTGGCGGATACTGCAGCCCGAAGCCGAGGAAGCCGAGATAGGCGAGCGCGAGGATCGAGTCGGCGATCAGGAAGGTGATGTTGACGATCGCGACCGACAGGGCGTTCGGGATCAGATGGCGGAAGACGATCCGCGTCCGGCTCGCCGCCCATCACCCGCGCGGCGTGGACGAAGTCGCGCACGCGCAGGCGTCAGCACCTCGCCGCGGACCAGGCGCGCCGGGACCAGCCACGAGAACGACGCCGAGCAGCAGGCTGATCGTCGACCACGGTCGCGCTGTACTTGGTGGCGAGCACGAGCACGATCAGCAGGTACGGGATCGACAGCAGGATGTCGACGAAGCGCATCATGACCCCGTCGACGATCGCCGCCGATGAGGCCGGCGATCGCGCCGTACAGCGTGCCGACGACGGTGGCGATCGAGCGCCGCAAAGAAGCCGATCTCGAGCGCGGCCTGGCCGCCGGCCATGATCCGGCCGAGCTCGTCGAAGCCGTTGCTCGTCGGTGCCGAGCGGATGGCCCCCGCCCGGCGCCAGGTCCGTGGCCAGCGGGTTGGTGAGGATCTGGTTGGTGTGGTAGACGAGCGGCCCGATGAAGCAGAACAGGATGAAGAACGACGAGCACCGCCAGCGCCGACAACCGCGAGCCGGTTGTCGAAGAACTCGCGCATGGCCAGCCGCCAGCCGCTCGGGATCGACCTGGACGTCGCCGCCCTCGGGCAGCGCTCGCGCGGGTCGCCGCGGAGGTCGGCGCGATCCCGAGCGCCGCGCGTCGGATCTCGTCGATGCGCTGCTCGGGCGGGTCGCGTCGGTCAGTCAAGCCGCACCCTCGGATCGGCGACGGTGATCGCGACGTCGGCGAGAGGTTGCCGAGCACGGTGAGGATCGCCGCCGAGGAGCGTGTAGGCGAGCAGGACGTTGTAGTCCTCGTTGCCGAGCGCGTTGATAGAACAGCAGGCCGAGGCCCGGATAGTTGAACAGCACCTCGATCAGCAGGTTGCCGGCGACGCAGCGTCGGGATCGAGAGGCCGACGAGCGTGATCATCGGCAGGCAGGCGTTGCGCAGCAGGTGGCGGGACAGCACGGCTCGCTCGGACAGCCCCTTGGCCCGCGCCAGCCGGATGTAGTCCTGGGCGAGGTTGTCAAGCGCCGAGGAGCGCATGTAGCGGCTGAACGACGCGACGTTGATCGCGCGCCAGGGTGACGATCGGCAGCGAGCAGCTGGAGCGGGTGCGATGATCGCCGCCCAGGTCGTGGTGATCGTGTCGCTGACCCCCGGCGGGAAGATGTGCCAGTCCAGCGCGAAGAACTGGATCAGGATCAGGCCGAGGAAGAACGACGGCATCGAGTACAGCATGAAGTTGAGCGTCGGTGGCCGTGTAGTCGCCGAGGCGTGTTGCGCTTGACCGCCTGGAGCGATGCCGAGCGGGACGGCGATGATCAGCGACAGCACGAGCGCCGCGCCGGACAGGTAGGCGCTGCGGCCGGCGTTCTCCTTGAACAGCGCGCCGACGCGTCTGGCTGAGCTTGTAGCGAGTAGCCGAAGTTGCCGTGGACGCAGGTCGCCGAGGTAGCTGACAGAACTGGGCGATCTCGGGCCGGTCGTAGCCGTGCTGCTGGTTCCACGGCGCGACCGCGGCCGGCTGGCCTTGTTGCCCGAGCACGGCGTACGACCGGGCTCGGCGAGAGCAGTGCAGCAGCAGCGAACGTGATCAGCGGCGATGCCGATCGTGACGATCACCGCCACGATCGAGCCGGCGGATGATGTATCCGATCATCCGCGCGGCTCTCATGGCTGCACGTTCGCATCGGCTCGGCCGGGCTAGCGATCGCCGCCTCGAGGAGCTGGGCTCCGTCCTCACTCGCGCTGACTCGCTCTACTTCGTCGACGTACCAGTACTGCGGCGGATCCGCTGCTGCTGGGTCATCGACATCCAGCCGTCGGCGGTACCGCCGACCTTCTTGCTGTTCACCGCCAACAGGTAGTCCTGATCGGGCAAGTACAGAACACCGGCTGGTTCTTCGCGAAGTACGGCGCCTCGTTCTTGACCGCCTTGGCGGTCGGCGCCGTGCATCGACTGCGTTGCATCAGCTTGTTCGCCTGTCGGGTCGTTGTAGTCGCCGATGTTGAAGCCGGCGCCCGTGGTGTTCATCGACGCCGTCCTGCGGTCGGGTAGTAGTCGGTGAACAGGCCGCCGTAGTTGTTGACGCCCCAGTCGTTGACGTACTTGCTCGGCCGCCGGGTTGGCGTCGTTGTAGTTGGAGACGCAGGAAGTTGAACGTCTTGGTCTGCAGCTGGATGTTGATCCCGGCGGACTGCTTGGCCTCCGAGGCGACGGCCTCGGACTCGAGCGCGCCGGTCGCGGACGACCGACTCGGGCTGGTTGGCCCAGACGAACTTGATCGGCGTCCCCGTCGGGATCCCGGCGCCGCACTCGCCGGCGCCGGTGCCCGGCTTGGCGCAGGTCGTCTGTGCCGCTCGGCACGACCTTCCAGCCGTGGGCCTTCAGCAGCGACACCGCCGCCGCCGGGTCTGAACGGGTAGGGCGGCGTTCGTCGCGTGGCCGGCGCGTACGGCGACAGCGGCGCCGACGGCATCGGGCCGTAGGCCGGCACCGCCGCGCCCTTGTAGACGCCCTTGATGATCGCCGGCTGGTCGATCAGATGCGCGAGCGCCTGGCGGATGTACAGCTGCGCGATGACCTTGTCGAAGTGGTTGGTCTTGTCCTTGAAGTTGATGATCCCGCCGAACCAGCCCCAGCCCGGGCCGCCGTAGACGTCGAACCCCTGCGACTTGCAGCGTCGGCGGCCTGCGGCGAGCTGCGACGGGTCGATGCCGACGCGATGTCGAGCGCGCCGCTCTTGCATCGCGTTGAGCTCCGCGGTGGAGCCGGTGAACGTGTTGACGTCGACGCTCGAGACGTCGGCTTCGGCGTGCCGCCGTAGTTCGGGTTCGGCGACGAGCACGTAGGAGCTGTTGGTGGCGTTGAAGCTCTTCAGCTTGAACGGCCCGTCGACGTCCTTCCACAGCGGGTTGGTGGCGAACTTCGACGACCGCCGCCCCCTGCTTGTACAGGTAGTCGTAGATCTTCTTGGCGACCGCCGGGTTCGTCCAGTTGTCAGGTGCTGGCCGCCGGCGCGTCGACGTTCCAGTCCGTGCTCGGCAGCGGGAACACGTTGTCGGTGTCCTGCAGCTGGTTGTTGAGGAAGTAGCCGGGGTTGTAGGCCTGCTTCAGGTGCATCACGACCGTGTACTTGCTCGGGCGCGGTCGCGCTGGTCACGCTCTGTCGGGAACTGGCCGGGGATGTACTGCGCCCAGTTGGCGGCGCTCTCCTTCGACGGCCGCGCTTGCAGGAGGTCGAACTCGAACAGCACGTCGTTGGCGTCGATCGGGCGCGCCGTTGGACCACTTCAGGCCCTTCTTGATGTGGATCGTGACGGTCTTGTCGCCGTCGGCGGAACCGGCGGCTCGTAGGCGGCGCTCTGAGCATAGTCGATCGTCGGCTTCGGCGCCGGTCGGACCGGCGTACAGCGGCATGAACAGCTGCGCCACGAAGGTGATCGTGTCGGTCGTCACATGTCGCGCCGTCGATGATCGGGAAGATGAACGTCGGCACGGCGTCCGTCTGCTGGCTGACCGTGATCGTCCCGCCGGAGGTCGCCGAGCTCTTGGACGGGGGCAGGGTGCCGAACACCGACGTGCCGAGCGCCTTGTCGATCTTGCCGGCGTTGTTCGGGTTGCTGCTCGACGTCGACGTCGAGCCGCCACCACCGCCTCCTCCTCCGCCACTCTTGTGGCCGCTCCCCGCATGCCGCGATCGAGAGCGCTGCCGCCCCCGCGAGCATGCAACTCGTGAGCGGGCGCCCCAGCACCCGCCGACCTTTCGTCCTCATTTGCACCGCCTCATAGCAGTTGATGTTCCTCCACGCCTATAGGCCCTCCGTGCGAGCCAGGGCCCAGGCGAGGCGCCCGAGTTCACACGCTTTCCGGTCGCTGTCAAGGAGCGTAACTTGGATGCGGTTAAGGAATATTCGCGCGTCCTGGAGTAGCGCCTCCGGGGCGCCGGTCGTCTGCTCGTCAAACGGCGCCCTCGTGAGCTCGAACGGATAGAGCAGACGGCGCCTCCTAAGCGCGGATGCATGTTCGATTCCTGCCGGGGGCATCGCCAGTCTGAGTCGGGCCGGACGCTCGCGCGGCGGGCGGCAGGTTGGCGCCGTCGCGAATGCCGGGCCTCTATGTGAGCTTCGCCTCCCGGCGCAGGGCGCTCGGAGCCGTGCCGACACCCCGTCCGGCGTCAGCGGGTAACGGCAGTGAGGCCTCGAGCCCTCGGCCGTCCCGTCGGCGTGCGCCAGCTCGCGGCTCGACGTCGAGCAGCGCTCCTGGGCCTTGGGGCAGCGCGTGTGGAAGCGGAGGCTCGGGGTGGGTTGGCGGGGCTGGGGAGCGTCGCCGGAGAGCAGGTGACGCTGGCGTTCCTCGCCCTCCTGCGCGGCCTCGGGGAAGGGGCACGAAGGGGACAGCAGCGCGCCCGTGTAGGGGTGTGTGGCGAGGAAGAGGGACTCGCTGGTGCCGACCTCGACGATCTTGCCGAGGTATATCACGGCCATGCGGTCGATCATGTGGCGACGACGAGAGACGTGGGCGATGAAGACGAGGGTCAGGCCCATCTCGCGCCGGGGCAGGTCGGCTGCGAGCAGGTTCAGGACCTGGCCTGGATCGACACGTCCAGCGCCGGGACCGGCTCGTCGGCGATCAGGACCTTCGGCTCCAGCGCGATCACGCGCGCCACTCCGATGCGCTCCGCTGCCCACGGAGGCTCCGTGCGGAGAGCGGAATAAGTGCTCGGGGTTCAGGCCCACGGTCCATCAGGTCCTGGACCCGGCGCTTGCGCTCGCCCTGGCACGGATGGAGGCCGTGGACCACGAAGGGCTCGGCGATGATCGAGCTGATGCGGCGCCGCGGGTTCAGCGACGAGTACGGCTCTGG
>CAVPBY010000058.1:0-13053 GCA_963702225.1 uncultured Solirubrobacteraceae bacterium
CGAGCTTGGTTAACAAGACCGGCGAGGGCATCGTCCTCGACATCGTCTTGGGGGTCGTCGGCGCGTTCGTCGGCGGCTTCCTCTTCAACGTGATCGGAGCGACGGGCGTCACGGGCTTCAACGTCTGGAGCATGTTCGTCGCGGTCGTCGGCGCCGTCGTGGTGCTCGCAATCTACCACGCGCTGAGCGGTCGACGCCGACTGGTCTGAGCGGGCCGAGCGACGCGGGCGTACTCGAAGGCGCCCTGTCCGGCTGCAGCGGGCCACGGCCTCAGCGCGGCTGGCGACGTTCCCCGGATTGTTCGTCTCGACCATCCGCCAGTCCTTCTCCACGACCCCGAGCTGGCTCTCCTTGGCCCATTCCGCGGCAGCAGCCCGGGTCGCGTGCACCGGCCCCTTGTCGACCCACTTGCCGGCTTGCTTCTCCTGCACTTGGAAGCGCCCCGCCCCTGGATGCATGGGCCCGAGTATACCGCGGGCAGGCCCCCCAAAGCGCTGGTGTCGCCGGCAAGCGGCCTGTTCCCGCCGCAGGCGATGACGAGCCCGTCTGGTCCCCGTTTCCAGCGTCAGCTACTACGGTGCAGCATCGCCCATCCGAGGAGCGTTCCGATGACCGACGTAAAGGCAAAGCACTCGAGGAGATCCCCTACTACCAGGGGGCGAACACGATCCCCGGCATCAAGTTTCATACGGCGGGTCGTGATCTGGGCGTAAGCGCCTGGGGCATGAACGGTCCTCGCGAGTCGAACCGGGGTGCGCGGGCTACCCGAGCACGACCACGCCCGAGACGGCCAGGAAGAGGTCTACGTCGTGCTCTCGCGGCAGCGGCACGCTCAAGGCCGGGACCGAAGAGACGCCGGTCGGCGTCGGCACCCTCGTGCGTGTCGGCGCTGGACAGCAACGCAAGATTCTCCCGGGCCCCGAGGGGATCGTCGTCCTCGCGATCGGAGGCACGCCAGGCAAGGCGTACGCGCCACGCTGACGAACGTCGCAGGCTAGGGCCATCGCCCGCCGTGTCGATGTGTGGGCTCGGGACATGCTTGACCATTTGTCCTCGGAGGACATGCCTGAAACATCTCAGAGATGATCTTGGTCTTCTGATCCGGCGCGGGGTTGGGGGTGGGGGCGTTGACGGGCGGGTGTTGTGGATCAGCAGGCGCTGGCGGAGTACCGGTACCGGGCGGTGCGTGAGGTGCTGGGCGGCTCGCCGATCGGGGAAGTCGCGGCCCGGTACGGGACATCGCGGCAGTCGCTGCATTGCGTGGCGGAAGCGTTTCGAGCTGGAAGGCGTGCCGGGACTAGCGGAGCGGTCCCGGCGTCCACCGGAGCAGCCCGGGCCCCGGGGTCGCCGACCACCTCGCCGTGGACGACGCCCATGCGATCGAATTGGTGCGCGCGATCGTGGCCACGCTGCCCGCTTCCGGCCCGGCCCCGTGGACGGTCCAGCCGGCCGAGCCGCCGGCGGTCGACCCGGGCGAGCTCTCCGGTGGTTCCGACCGACGTGCGCTCGAGCTACGACGCGCGCGAGGTGATCGCGCGGATCGTCGACGGCAGCCGCTTTCACGAATTCAAGGAGCGCTACGGGGCGACGCTGGTCTGCGGCTTCGCGCACATCCACGGGCACCCGGTGGGGATCCTCGCGAACAACGGCGTGCTGTTCTCGCAGAGCGCCCTGAAGGGCGCACACTTCATCGAGCTGTGCGATCGCCGAGTGGTGCCGCTCGTGTTCCTGCAGAACATCAGCGGCTTCATGGTCGGGCACGACTACGAACACGGCGGCATCGCGAAGGACGGCGCGAAGCTCGTGACGGCGGTCAGCTGCGCTCGCGTGCCGAAGCTGACGGTGATCGTCGGCGGCTCGTTCGGCGCCGGCAACTACGGCATGTGCGGTCGCGCCTTCGACCCGCGCTTCCTGTGGATGTGGCCCAACGCGCGAATCAGCGTGATGGGCAGCGAGCAGGCCGCCACGGTGCTCTCGACGATCCGCTCAAGAACCGACTCGCGGCGCGTGGGGAGCAGTGGCCCGAGGCCGAGCGCGCGACATTCGAGGCGGGGCTGCGAGAGCAGTACGAGCGGCAGGGGCCCAGCGCGTCGAACCGCCGGCGCGCGGTCTGCACCCGGCTCTCAGGCACGATCCGCGGCGCGAGCATGAGCGCCCCCGTCCCGATCGGGACGTTGAGGTAGAAGATGTACTGCCAGCCGGCGTAGCGGGTGATCAGCCCGCCGGTGATCAATCCCACCGTTGCGCCGCTCGCCCCGATCGCGCCCCAGATGCCCAGCGCGCGGTTGCGCTCGGTGCCCTCGGCGAACATGTTCATCACGATCGAGAGCGCGGCCGGCAGCATGAGCGCCGCGCCGATGCCCTGGACCGCCCGGGGCGCCGATCAGGAACGTGTCGCCGGTGGCCAGCGGCGCAGGCCAGCGAGGCGCCCGAGAACACCGCCAGCCCCGTGATCAGGACGCGGCGGCGGCCGAGCAGGTCGGCGCCGCGGCCGCCGAGCAGCAGCAAGCCGCCGAAGGTGAGCGCGTACGCCGTCACCACCCATTGCAGGCCGGTCGAGAGGGGAGAAGTGCAGGTCGCGGCCGATCGTCGGGCAGCGACACGTTGACGATCGTCAGGTCGATGATCGGTCATGAAGTACTGCCACCGCCAGCAGGGGTGAACGCGCGCCGGCGGTTGATCGTGGGTGATGTGGACGTCATGGGGCCTCCAGTGGTCTGGTGGGTAGAACCGGCTCGGATGGGGGGCGCTGCGGCGCCCGGCGGCTACGGGGACCCGCCGCGCGCGGCGTCGGCGGGGAAGCCGAAACGCGGCAGCAGCGCCGGGTCGATGAACGCGTCGATCGCGACGATCTGCCCGCCGTCGATCTCGAGCAGCGAGATCCCGTGGGCGATCACGCCCCGGTCGGGGGTGTCGCGGTAGATCGCCGTGGCGGGCCGCCCGTTGGCCCACGTCGGCTTCAGGATGATCCGCGTCAGGTCGCCGCCGGCGACGGTCTCACGGAAGAACCGCGCGATCGGACGGAGCCGAGCAGCCCGGGCTGTGGCGGCATCCGCAGCAGTGCGTCCTCGCGCAGCAGCGCGACCAGGCCGTCGACGTCGTCGCGCTCGAACGCGTCGATGTAACGCTCGAGCAGCTCGCGCTCGGACGCGTGCGCCCGGATGCCGGCCGGCTCGGGCAGGCGCTGCTCGATCGTGGTCCGCGCGCGCTGGAGCGCGCTGTTGACCGACGCGACCGTCGACTCGAGCAGCTCGGCGACCTCCGGCGCGGTCCACCCGAGCACATCGCGGAAGATGAGCACCGCGCGCTGGCGACCGGGCAGTTCCTGGATGGCCCGCAGCAGCGCGAGCTCCATCCCCTCCCGGATCGCGTAGCGAGCCGCCGGGTCGTAGGTGGCCGTCGCCTCCGCGCCGGGCGCGTCCGGGAACGGGTCGACGGGCTCGGGACGGCGCGGACGGCGCTCGAGCTCGTCCAGGCACGCGTTGGTCGCGATTCGGTACAGCCAGGTCTGAGCTGCGCGCGGGGCTCGAAGCGATCGAGTGCGCGCCAGGCGCGCAGCAGCGTCTCCTGCGCGAGGTCCTCCGCGTCGGGCCCCGAGCCGAGCATGCGGTAGCAGTGCACCTCGAGCGCGTGCCGGTAGGGGCGACGGAGCTCGCGGAACGCCCGCTCGTCACCCGCCTGGGCGGCGGCGAGCAGCAGACGCTGATCGGAATGGGTGGTGGCCGGGTGGTGCATCGCTCTCGTCACGTTCAACGAGGATCGGCGCCGAACCTCATCGGTGGGCGCGGAAAACCGGCGGCCGCCCGGTCAGGCGGTAGATTAGGCCGCGCTGGCGACGAGCCATGCCTGACACCGAACTCTGATCCGGGACGAAGGCCGGTCGCCCGGAGTGTTCATGATCCGATCACCTGAGCCGATCTTCTCGGCTGTCGTGTCCCACGGCGCATCCGAGACCCACCATCCCCTGCGGGTCCTCATCCTCTCCGCCGACGTCGGCGAGGGGCACGTCGCCGCGGCGCGGGCTCTCGAGGAGGGGCTGCTCGAGCGCGGCGGCGCGATCGTCGTCCACGAGGACGGCCTGCGCTGCCTGGGGCGGTGCGCGCGGCGGGTGATCCGCGACGGCTATCGGCGTCAGCTGCGCTGCGCGCCCGATTCCTACAACCGGCTGTACACCCTGTGGCGGCGGTTCGCGCTGCTGCGCGCGCTGGGCGGGCGGCTGCTGTACCGCGCGGGACGCCGCCGCCTGGGCCGCCGCGTGCGCGTGCTGCGGCCCGACATCGTCGTCTCCACCCACCCGGCGCTCACCGCCGCCCTGGGGCGGATGCGGCGGCGCGGGCAGCTGCGGGCGGTGCTGTGCGCGACGATCACCGACCTCACCGACAACCCGATGTGGTGCGACCGGGGGACCGACCTGCACGTCGTCATGGATCCGATCGCGATCCCCTGGGTGGAGCGCCATGCCGGGATCGGCAGCGCCGTCGCCGTGCGCCCGCTCATCTCCGCGCGATTCCGCAAGCCGGCCGACGCGGCCGACGCGCGGCGCGCGCTCGAGCTCCCCGAGGAGGGCTCGGTCGTCGTCGTCTCGGGCGGAGGCTGGGGCGTGGGCGCGCTCGACGTCGGCATCGCCGCCGCGCTCGCCGGCGGGGCCGACCACGTCGTCGCGCTCGCGGGGCGCAACGCGCTCGCGGCGTCGGAGTTGACCGGGCGGTTCGGCGACGAGCCGCGGGTCCGGGTGCTCGGCTTCACCGACCGCATGCCGGAGTTGCTGCGCGCCGCCGACGCGCTCGTCCACGGCACCGGTGGGATGACCTCGCTGGAGGCGGTGGAGTGCGGCTGTCCGGTGATCGCGTTCGGCACCCGCCTGGCGCACGTCGAGGAGCACAACCGCGCGCTCCAGGAGCTCGGCCTCTGCACCGTCGTGCGCGACGAGCCCGAGCTGAGCGACGCGATCGCCGAGGCGGTCAGGCGCGGGCGCACCGCCCGCGCGCCGCACGCCGGCCTCGCCGAGCAGCGCGCGGACGCCGCCGCCGTGGTCTTCGCCGCGTCGGCGCGCATCCGGCCGCTGCCGCGGTGGTTGATCGGCGTGCGCCGCTCGGCGACCCCCGTCGTCTGCTCCGTCGGCCTCCTGTGGACGGTGACGACCGCGGACGCGATGTCGGTCGCGGCGAAGGTGCTGCACCTGCGCCCGCTCACGAGCGTCCCCACCTGGACCGATCGGCTCGACCTCGTCGTGGCGGCGCCCGCGGGCCGCGAGGTCGCCTACGCCCGGCTGCTGGAGCGCCACGGGATCCACGCGACGTTCAGCGTCACCCATCGCCCGTCCGCGGCGACGATCGCGGGGGTTCGCGCGGCCGGGGACGACCTCATCCCGGCACTCGAGAGCCCCGGCGCGACCCGCTGGCTGGGCACGAGCGACGACCTCTCCGATCTGCGCTCGGCGCTCGGCGGGCACCGCTTCATCGTCCCGCGCGGCGGCATGTCGCTCGGGCAGTATCTGCTGGCGCGCTCGGAGGGCGGCCACCCGGTGGCGCCGACGCAGCTGCGCAGCCGTGGCGGCGGACAGAGCCTGCGCGCGGGCGAGATCGCGGTCATCGGAGAGCAGGGCCCCGTCTCCGGCCACGAGCTGCTCGCGCTGGTGGCGCGCGCCCGCCGGGCGGGGCTGCGCGTCGGGCGGCTCTCCGGCGGGACCGCCCCGGCGCTTCGCACCGCCGACCGCGGCTGAGCGCGGGCTCCGGGGCGCCGCCCCATCTCAGCGACAATTCATCGCCGCGCGCTACAAGACGCCCATGGCGCAGACCGTGCGGGTCCCGTGAGCGGTGCGGGTCGCGATCGTCACCGAGGTGTTCATGCCCGCGGTCGACGGCGTCGTCACGCGGCTGCGGCGGACGCTCGAGGAGCTCCAGCGCGCCGGCGACGAGGTGCTGGTGATCGCGCCCGAGGGCGGGCCACCGGAGTACGCGGGTGCGCCGGTGGTCGGGCTGCGGACGTTCAGCATGCCGCTCTACCCCGACGGGGACGGCTATCCGCCCAAGCGCGTGTCGCTGCCCGGGCCGGCGCTCGCCGCGTCCCTGCGGTCGTTTCGCCCCGACGTCATCCACGCGATCAACCCGGTGCTGCTCGCTGCCGGCGCGGTGATGTTCGCGCGTCGCAAGCGGATCGCGCTCGTCGCCTCCTACCACGCCCACCTGCCCGCCTACACGCACTGCTACCACCTCGGGATGCTCGAGCCCGCCGGCTGGCGCTACGTGCGGGCGCTGCACAACCGCGCCGGCGTCAACCTCGCCACCTCCCACTCCACGCTCGACCTGCTCGACCGGCAGGGGATCCAGCGGCTCGCCCACTGGCCGTTCGGGATCGACACCGAGCGCTTCCACCCGCGCATGCGGCGCGACCGCCGGCGGACAGAGCTCAGCGCCGGGCGCGACGATCGCCTCGTCCTGCTCTACGTCGGGCGGCTGGCCAGGGAGAAGACCGTCGAGCACCTGCTGGAGGCGGTGCGAGGGCGCGATGACGTCGTCCTCGCGGTCGTCGGTGACGGCCCGCAGCGTGACCGGCTGGCGCGCGCCTTCCGCGGCACCCCGACGACGTTCCTCGGGTTCCTGCAGGGCGACGACCTCGCGCACGCGTACGCTTCCGCCGACGTGCTGCTGCAGCCCTCCCAGACCGAGACGCTCGGGCTGGTCACGCTCGAGGCGCTCGCCTCGGGCCTGCCGGTCATCGCCGCCGACAGCCCGGCCGCCCGGGAGCTGATCGGAGAGGGGATCGAGGGGCTGCGATTCGACCCCGGCCGCCCGGGATCCCTGCGCCGATGCGTGGACCGCCTGCTCGCCGATCCGGATCTCGTCGCGGGGATGCGCGTCCACGCGCGGGAGTCCGTCGTCGACGCGACCTGGGCGTACGCGACGGCGACGCTGCGCGGCCACTACCGCCGCGCACGTGAGCACGAGGCGTGCGCCGGCGCGCGGCCCGCCGCCATCGGGCAGGTGGAGGTCGCGGCCCGGCAGCGCGGCTGACCGGCGCCGAGGAGGCCGGCGATCCCCAGCGAGCGCGGACCGTCCGCCACCACGGCGAACCCTCCGGGGCCGGACAGGGCCCGGCGGTCGCGCACGCGCGGGTGGGTGGCGTCGGTGGTCACGATCGCGCTGCTGGCGGGACTGGTCGTGCTCGCCCTGGCGAAGATCGACCTCACGGGCGTCGACCACGCGCTCGCCCGGGCCGGCGCCGGCTGGCTGGCGCTCGCGTGCGCGCTGCTGGTCGCCGCGTTCCTCGCGCGCGGCGAGTCGTGGTTCGCGGTCATCCGCGCGGCCCTGCCCGAGGACCGGATCGGCCGGTTGGCGGTCCTGCGGGCGCTGCTCATCGGCATGGCCGGATCGACGGTGGCGCCCGGCCGGCTCGGCGAAGCCGCGCGCGTGCTGGTGATCGCGCGGCACACCACCGACCGGGCGGGACGGCTGGCGACGCTCGCCGGCACCGTGCTCGCGCAGACCCTGCTCAACCTGTTCGCGCTCGCGCTGCTCGCCGCCGTCGCGCTCGGCGACGGCGCGATCCGGGGCGCCCGCACCGGCGGGATCGTCGCCGCGCTCGGGCTGCCGCTGCTCGTGCTCGTCGCGTTCGCCGGCTCGCGGGCGCTCCGGCGCGCCGGATCCCGCACCCGCCCGCTGCCCCGCCCCGTGCAGTGGGTGGTGTCCCAGGTGGCGCAGGCGCGCAACGGGCTGCGCGTGTTCGGCGAGCCGCGCGGGGCGTTGCACGCCACCGGGGCCCAGCTCGTGGCCTGGGTGCTGCAATGCGGCTGCTGCTACTCGGTGCTGCTCGCGTTCGACCTACGCCACCGCGCGCCGATCGCGGCCGTCGCGGTGCTGCTCGCGGTCAACCTCACCGCGATCCTGCCGCTCACCCCGTCCAACGTCGGCGTCTTCCAGGCCGCCTGCATCGCGGTGCTCGCGGCCTTCGACGTGGGCGCCGGACCGGCGCTCGCCTACGGGCTGGTGCTGCAGGCGATCGAGATCGTGATCGCGCTCGGGCTCGGCCTGCCGTCGCTCGTGGAGAGGGGATCTCGATCGGTCAGCTGCGCGAGCTCACCGCGTCCGGCGAGGGGCCGCCCGAGACCCCGGGCGCGTCGTAGTAGAGCATCCCCTCGGCGTCTGGCGGGGGATCGCGCAGGGTGAATCCGGCGCGGGCGAGCGCGCCACGCGAGCTGTGGTTGACGGGATCGACGCCCGCCTCGAACAGCTCGACGTGCGCCAGCGCGGGATCGCCGACGAGCGCTCGGATCGCCGCCGTCGCCAGCCCGCGGCGCCGGCGGGCGGGATCGATCGTGAACCCGATCGCCGCGGTGACCGCGTCGAGCGTGTCGAGGATGAGCGGCCCGGTCGGGCCCATACCGCCACAGATCGTGCAGCGGTCGAACGTGCCGCAGTCGATGTAGCCGACCGGCGCGCCGGCGGCGAGCGCGAGGAAGTGGTGGGCGCCGGTCTGCCGGGCGCCGCGGAACATCGTCCCGACCGCCCGCGCCCCGTGGGCGAGCTGCGCGGCCGGCCAGCCCGGCCCGCCGAGGAAGCGCCGCGGGTCAGGGTCCTCGAACCACGGCGCGACCGTCGGCAGATCGGCGGCGGTCATCGGCCGGAGGATCACGGTCGCATCCCGCATCGCTCGTGTATACACCGGCCGGAGAGGCTCAGCTACCGCAGGGTGGGGTCCGGCTCCTCGTCGAGGTAATGCGCGTCGGGATCGGGGACCGGCACGGCCGCCAGCAACTCCCGCGTGTACGGGTCCCGGGGAGTGGAGAACACCTCGTCGGTCGCGCCGGTCTCGAGGAAGCGCCCGGCGTTCATCACCGCGACGCGATCGCTCACGTGACGGATGATCGCCATGTCGTGGCTGATGAACACGTAGGAGAGCCCGAGGCGCTCGCGCAGGTCCAGCAGCACGTTGACGACCTCGGCGCGCACCGAGACGTCGAGCGCCGAGGTCGGCTCGTCGAGGATCAGCACCCGCGGCGCCAGCGCGAGCGCGCGGGCGATCGCGACCCTCTGGGCCTGCCCGCCCGACATCTCCGCCGGCACCCGGTCGGCGAAGCGCGGCCCGAGCGCGACCGCCGACAGCAGCTCGGCGACGCGCTCGCGGCGCTCGGCGGCGCCGGCGGCCAGCCCGTGGACCTTGAGCACCTCGCCGATCGCCGCCGCGACGGTGAGCCGCGGGTTCAGCGAGGAGAACGGGTCCTGGAAGACGAGCTGGATCTGGCGGGCCAGGGTGCGCGCGCGGCGCAGCCGGGCGACGCTCGAGCCCGAGATCTCGACCTCCCCGGTCGTCGGGTTCTCCAGGCCGACGAGGATCCGGCCGAGCGTCGACTTGCCGCAGCCGCTCTCGCCGACGATCCCGAGGCTCTCGCCCTCCTGCAGCGTGAGAT
This sequence comes from uncultured Solirubrobacteraceae bacterium, assembly GCA_963702225.1. GTDB lineage: Bacteria > Actinomycetota > Thermoleophilia > Solirubrobacterales > Solirubrobacteraceae > Palsa-465. Next base: position 9,407 of record CAVPBY010000058.1, read on the forward strand.
CCACCCCCGCGACGGCGGTGACGTCGCTCGCCGCGCCGCGCCCGCGGTAGGTCTTGGTGACGCCGGCGGCGCTCAGGACGGTGGTCACGGCCGCGCGCTCCACTGCTCGGGCGGGACCCAGCAGGCGGCGACGCCCGGCCCCGGTCGCGGGGTGAGCGCGGGGACGTCCGAGCGGCAGCGGTCGACGGCCTGCGGGCAGCGCGGGTGAAACGCGCAGCCCGGTGGCGGGGCGGCCGCGTCGGGCGGGACGCCGCCGATCTGCGCCAGCCGCCGCCCGCCGTCGGCGGCCCCGTGCCCCGGACGGGGGATCGAGGCAGCGAGCGCAGCAGGCCCGCGGTGTAGGGATGCTGAGCGGCGCGGAACAGCGTGCGGGTCGGCGCGGCCTGACGATGCGCCCGGCGTACATGACCGCGACCCGCTGGGCAGAACTGGGCGACGACGCCGAGGTCGTGGGTGATCCAGGCGACCGCCATGTCGTGCTCGCGCTGCAGCCGCGCGACGAGTCGAGGATCTGCGCTGGATCGTCACGTCCAGCGCGGTGGTCGGCTCGTCGGCGATGAAGCACCGCGGCGCCCCGATCAGGGCGGCGGCGATCATCACCCGCTGGCGCATGCCGCCCGACAGCTCGTGGGCGTACTGCCGGGCGACGCGCTCGGGATCGGCGAACCCGACCTCGTGCAGGCCGGCGAGCACCCGCTCGCGGACCGGACCGCGCTCCTGTCCGTGGGCGCGGGGGCCCTCGGCGATCTGGTAGCCGACGCGCAGCATCGGGTCCAGCGAGGTCATCGGGTCCTGGTAGATCATCGCGACGTCCGAGCCGCGCAGCCGGCGCAACCGGGCGTCGCCGGCGCCGACGACCTCCTCGCCGGCGACGCGGATCGAGCCCGACAGGACCTCCAGCGGCGGCGCGAGCAGGCCCATCGCCGCGAGCATCGTCAGCGACTTGCCCGAGCCGCTCTCGCCGACGATCCCCAGCCGCTCGCCGGCGCCGACGACGAGATCGACGCCGTGGACGAGCTCCGTCGTGCGCCGTCCGCGGCGGATGCCGATCGTCAGCCCGGAGACGACGAGCGCGGGCGGGCGCTCGCCGGTCTCGGCGGGCTCGCGGCCGGGCGTCGTCGCCGGCTCAGTCACGGGTGCTGGTCGGGTCGAAGACGTCGCGCAGCGCGTCGCCGACGAGGTTGAAGCCGATGATGAGCGCGACGATCGCCGCCGCGGGGAAGGCGAGGTTCCACCAGGCGATCCGCGCGATCTGCGCCCCGTCGGAGACCATCAGCCCGAGCGAGGACGCGGGCGGGGGCGGTCCGAGCCCGAGGAAGCTGAGGCTCGCCTCGGTGAGCACCGCCCAGCCGAGCGCGAGCGTCACCTGGACGGCGAGCACGCCGCTCAACGCCGGCAGGATGTGGCGCAGCAACACCCGCCGGCGCGACAGCCCGAGCACCGAGGCCGCCTTGACGTAGTCGGCCTCGCGCACCGCGAGCACCGGGCCGCGCACCACGCGGGCGAAGATCGGGGAGTAGCCGATCCCGATCGCGAGCGAGCTGTCGAGCGTCCCCGGGCCGAGCGCGGTGACGATCGCGAGCGCGAGCAGGATCGACGGGATCGCGAACAGCAGGTCGGCGCTGCCCATGATCAGCGCCGACACCGGGCCGCCGAGGTAGCCGGCCAGGATCCCCGCGAGCGTCCCCACGACGGTGCAGATCGCCACCGCAATCACCGAGATCTCCAGCGAGAGCAGGATGCCGCTCTGCACCCGGCTGAACACGTCGCGGCCGAAGTTGTCGGTGCCGAACAGGTGCGACCCCGACGGGCCCTTGAACTGGTGGAAGACGTCCTGGGCGTTGGGCGCGTCGGGATGGACGCCGGCGAGCGTCACCAGCCCGAGCAGGATCATGACGGTGAGGATGACGCACCCGGCCTTGCCGTTGGGGCGGGCCCACAGCCCGCGCAGGACCGATCGCCGGGCCGGCGTCGCCGAGGCGACCGGATCGAACGCGGGCGCCGGGGTTCCGGTGGAGACGCTCACCGGCCGATCCTCGGGTCGATCAGCGCGTAGATCGTGTCGGTGATGATGTTGACGAGCACGAAGCCGAGCGCGAACACGAGCACCGAGCCCTGCGCGACCGCGTAGTCGTGCTCCTGCACCGCGGTGATGAGCAGCCGGCCGAGCCCGGGCAGCACGAAGATCTGCTCGACGATCACCGTGCCGCCGAGCAGGTAGCCGAACTGGATGCCCGACATCGTCGTGATCGGGATCAGCGCGTTGCGCAGCACGTGGCGGACGATCACGGCGCGGCGGGTCAACCCCTTGCCGCGGGCCGAGCGGACGAACGCGAGCCGGCTCACGTCGAGCATTGCCCCGCGCGTGGTGCGCATCACCGCCGCTCCGACGCCGACGCCGAGCGTGATCGCGGGGAACATCATCTGCTGCAGGTTGAGCCCCGGGTTGGAGAACAGCCCGGCGTAGCCCCGCGAGGACGGGAAGTAGTGGAACACGTCGGAGAAGATCGCGACGAACGCGGTGCCGATGACGAAGCTCGGGACGCCGAGGCCGAACAGCGCGAACGACTGGCCCAGCCAGTCGCCGAGCCGGCCCGGGGCCGCGGCGGCGGCCACCCCGGTGGCGATGCCGAGCACCAGCCCGACGATCATCGACAGGATCGCCAGCTCGAGCGTCACCGGCAGCGCGGTGCCGATCAGCGAGGTGACGGTTCGCCCGCTCTGCACCGACAGGCCGAGGTTGCCGCGCAGGATCCCGTCCGCCCAGTGCCAGAACTGGGTGGTGATCGGGTCCCCGATGCCGTAGAAGTGCGACAGCGCGTGCTGCTGGGCGGGGGTGACCAGGCCCGCGCTCACGCCCAGGCTCGCGGTGATCTGGTTGCCCGGCAGCAGGCGGAGCACGATGAAGATGACGATCGCGACGCCGATCAGCGTCGCCGCCGCCCGCACGAGCGTGACGGTCAGCCAGCGCGCGAGGCCCCGTCCGCGCCGCCGGGCCGCCGGGGTGGCGTGCCCGGCGGGCGGCGGCGCTGCGGGCTCGACCGCGCTCACGCGCTGGTCCTGCGTCCGATCACTGGGACAGCGTCGCCGTGTCCAGGCCGGTGAGCTGGCCGCTCGGCAGCGGGGTGAACCCCTGCAGATGCGACGACGCCGCGTAGTAGTCGTAGGCGTTGAACAGCCACACCCAGACCGCGTTGTCGGTGAGCTCGCTCGTGAACCGCCCGTACAGAGTCGACTGCGTCGAGCGGGAGTTGCTCTGGTCCGCGCGCAGCAGCAGCGACTTCAGCGTCGGCGAGGAATAGCCCGCCGGCACCGCGAGCGATGCGCCCGCGCCGAAGTAGCGGCCGTACATGATGTACGGGCTCGGGTTGGCGCCGTTCTCCGCGAGGGCGGCCTGGAACTTGCCCTTGAGCCATTGCTGGATGTACTGGCTGGACGCGACGTTGTCGATCGACATCTTGATCCCGACCTTGGCCAGCTCGTTCTGGATCGTCGTCGCCTGCGCGTCGCTCGTCCCGTCCAGGTCGTTGGAGGTGAGCACCGTGAACGAGAACCCCTTGCGCATCCCCGCCCTGGCGAGATCGGCCTTGGCCTGGGCGAGGTTCTGGGTCGCGCACGTCCCGGTCGTCGCGCCGGTCGCGAACGGT
>CAVPBY010000059.1:0-116968 GCA_963702225.1 uncultured Solirubrobacteraceae bacterium
CGCCGGAGCTTCAAAATACAGAGCCGCTGAACTCGACTGTCTTTGACTGCGGGGCCATGCGGGTGGCAGGCATCGCTCTGTGTCCGCCCGTGGTCCGCCGCGTTCAGGACGACTGGAATCGTTGAAGGAGCATAATGACGGTGTCGAGGGCAGATGGACCTCGCGGACGGTCCCTCAAATCGCCGGGCGCTACCCCGCGAGCCATGTCGGGGTGGATCCGATCAGAAGGCAGGCGACTCCGACATGTCCGCCGGTCGGTTGATGTTGTGCAGCTGGACGTTGGCGATGAGATCGAGAAGCCAGTGCAGGCCCGCCTCTCGCGTGTTCACCGCGTGCCAATGGGCAGACTCGACAAGCGGCGGCAGTTGCAGGGGTGTGTCGACGATGCGCAGGGAGAGCTCGTGCTCGCAGCGGCGGGCGAGCGCTTCGGGGACGAAGGCGAACAGATCCGTTTCGCTCACCAGGAACGGAAGGCTGAGCAGGCCGGTGACGCTCACCGCGACGTGAGGGATGACTCCGGCGGTCTCGAAGGCCTCCTCGGCGGGGGTCTGTACGTCGTCGCCGAATGAGGCGGATGCGTAGGGCAGCGTCGCGAGGTCTTGAGTGGACAGCTCGGTTCGACGGTCGTAGCGATCGCGGGGGCTGATGATGCACACGTAGCGGTCGGAGAAGATGACGCGCTGCTCGCCATCGATCTGCAGTCGATCGGATCCGATGACCAGGTCGCGGCGCATCAGCTGTCGCTCGAGTTCAGCGGTCCGGGAGGGCAGGGGATCGAACTCGATCGTGACTCCGGGGGCGCGATCGGAAATCAGCTGCAGCAGGGGACGGTTGAGGACCGTGAGCGCGTAGTCAGAGATCGAGATTGAAAACGTCCGGGTGCTGGTGTCCGGATCAAAATTGCTCGATGCCGCGAGAGTGCGGTCTGCTTGTTCGAGGGCGTGACGGACACGCGGCAGGAGCTCCTGCGCGAGCGGTAGCGCGTAGCCACGGCCCTGCCGGATGAGCAGCTCGTCGTCGAGGAGCTTGCGAAGTCGCGCCAATGCGCCGCTCATCGCCGACTGGGTCATGTACAGCCGCTCGCCCGCGCGGGTGAGGTTGCGTTCTTCGAGCAGCGCTCCGAGCACGGTGAGGAGATTGAGGTCGACCGACGTGAGCGCTCGCATCGTCATCAACTATCACGCACCGCGCGAGGTCGGGTACGTTACGCTTCGACGTGGCGGAGGCGTCGTCAGAGGGTCGTGCCGGAGCCGCGGCGGAGGTGACCGCGACGACCGCGCTCAGCGGGAGCGACCTCGATCTGCTTGTCGCGTTGCGGGCGCTGCTGGAGCAAGGCAATCTCACCCGCGCCGGAGCGCAGCTCGGTGCGGGGCAGCCGGCGATGAGCGTGGCGCTGTCACGGCTCCGCCAGCACTACGGGGATGAGTTGCTTGTGCGCGTCGGTCGTGAGTACGAACTCACCCCGCTGGCCCGCGCGCTGCTGCCCGAGGTCCAGAGAGCGATTCCGCTCATCGAGCGGGCGCTCAAGCTCGATGACGAGACGGCCCCGGCGGCGAGCACTCGAGCGTTTGACGTCGCGCTCTCAGACTACGTGAGTATCCTGCTCGAACCGCATCTGCGCTCGAACCGCATCTGCGCCAGGGCTTCACCGCTCGCTCGCCCGGCGCCTCGCTGCGGCTGCATCAGATCCCGCGCGATATGCATGTCCGCGAACTCGGATTGCTCGAGTTCGACGTCATGGTGGCGCCCCTCGGGTTCGGCTTCATCGGCGAGTCGCTGGAACTGTTCCGTGATCGCTTCGTCTGCATCGTGGACCGCGACCACCCTGCGCTCGTAGACGGGACCTTGTCGCTCGATGCCTTTCGGGAGCTCGGGCACGCGCGGGCGGTCAAGGGAACCGCGCACCTGACTCCGTACGAGCGTCATCTCGCGGAGATCGGCGTCAAGACCGAGGTGCGCGTGACCGCGACGGGGTGGCTCCCGTTGCCGTTTGTGGTGTCGGGGACTGAAGCTGATCGGGATCGTGCCCGAGCGGCTGGCGCGGCGGATGGCGCCGCTCACCGGAATCGCAGTCGTGGAGCCTCCGTTCGGGGATGTCGCGCTCGTCGAGGCTCTGTGGTGGCATCCGAGCCGTGACGGCGCCCGGCGAACCGCTGGCTGCGGAAGCTGGTCCAGGAGGCGGCGCGCGTGCTCGACGCCGCGGCGCCGTCCCGGATCAGCCCGCCTGGGAGCTGATGGTGGGCCTTGGTTCGAGGTAGTCGCAGAACAGGCCGGTTGGGTCATACGTGCTGCGGACCTCGCCGAGGCGCGGAAGGGCGTCTTGGCTGAGGAAGGGCGCCGGACGGCGCTCGAGGTCGCTGTCGCCCAGGTAGATACCCGCCTTGATCGGATCGAGCTCGTCGGCCCGGGCTTCGATCCAGGTCAGGCAGTCCTGCACCTGCTCGGCGTTCTCTCCGACCAGGTAGGCCGCGAAGTAGAGGTCGGTCTGCACCGATAGCGCCATGTCCGGAAGCCCCCGCTGCGGTGCCCGGCCCATGTCGAACCAGATGGTGAAGGCTTTGGGGGCCGGGAGGCTCATGAACGCAGGGCTGAGGCGGGTCACGACCTCGTCCCGTTCGCCGGCCAGGTAGGCATTGTCGACAACGTAGAAGTGGTTCTCGGGATTGGCTCGCTCCTGATCCGCCTTCAGGGCTTCGAGCTGCTCGGGCGCCGCGACGAGAGTGGCGATCGCCCGGTCAAGGGACCGGACAGGTCTCCAGAACGGAGAGCGCACGCGCTCCCTCCTGAGGCGTGTCGGCGAAGCTCAGGCCGTCGACGATCACGACGACCCCGTTGTGTTCCAGCTCTGGAACCAACCTCGTCGAGGCTCACCACGACGAGCTCCACCGTGTCGTCCAGTTCCCAGCGGGCGTCGTAGAGCCAGGTGAAGATCTCGGGGGTCATTTCGGCCGGATACACGTATTTGCTGTGGGTGAGGGCCTGGAAGCGTTCTCGCGTCTGCAGGTGGAAAGCGGTGACGATCGCTGGGAAGCCTGGTCCGGCGCCGCGCGCGGCCCAGAAGAGGTCGGGGTGATGATCGGCGTCGCAGCGCAGCGCTCGACCGTCTGCGGTGACGACGTCAATGGCGACGATCGATTCGGCTGCCCAGCCCCAGCCACGGCAGTTCCAGCCCATCCCGCCCTGCAGCAGGAATCCGCCCAGGCCGACGGTCGGGCAGTGGCCGGTTGAAGAACCGGCCACGCGCGGCGAGAAACGGGTCCAGGTCGGCGCCACCGCGGACCGCGGGCCCGACGACGGCGATCCCGCTGGCGGGGTCGTAGGCGATATCGGTGAACCGGCCGAGGTCGATGAGCAACGCGTCGTCGCGCACGCTCCACACGCTCCAGCTGTGCCCGCCGGCGCGGACGGTCACCTGCCACTCGTTCGCGGCGGCGTAGCGGACTCCGGCGATCACGTCGGCGACCCCGGCCGCTCGCAGAACGGCAGCCGGGCTCCGGTCGGGGTGACGGCGGTTGAACACCCGGGACCGGCGAGGCGTCTTCGAAGCCGGGCTGGCCGGCGAGAAAGAACTCGCCGCTAAACGAGGAAGTCGGGGTGTCGACGGCCATGGCGCGACCGTAGCGGTCAGGGGGGCGCGGGAACGATCGCGAGGCGGTATGCCAGGCATGGTGAGTCGCGATCGTGGACCGCGCGGTCGGCGCCTAAGGTCGCGCTGAGACCGGCCGTCGTGCCGGACATCAGAGAGGGAGTCCAGTGATCGACCGATGAACTACGTCGCCCACATTCAGGAGACCAAGCGCGAGGAGTCCGACTACCCGGTGCTGTTCCCGAAATTCGGGTCCAGCCTGGCGGGCGCCTACGACGAGCTGCCGCTGCCGCCTGAGTCCGGGGCGGTCGACTACGAGGGCGAGCTCGCGGTCGTCATCGGGGGAGCGCCCGGAGGGTCCCGCGTGAGCGAGCGCTTGAGCATGTCGCCGGGCTCGCGGTCGCCAACGACGTGACGATGCGCGACTACCAGTACAAGACGCACCAGTGGATGCAGGGCAAGGCCTGGGATGCGGTGACGCCGCTGGGCCCGGAGCTCGTCACGTTGGACGAGGCTGGTGATGGAACCGGGGCCACGCTGCGCACCACCCTGAACGGAGACGTCGTGCAGGAGTCCTCGACCGATCTGATGATCTTCGACATCCCGACGCTGATCGCGACGATCTCCGAGTTCACGACGCTCGAGCCGGGCGACGTGATCCTCACCGGGACCCCGTCCGGGGTCGGCTTCCGGCGGGAGCCGCCGTTGCTGCTGTCCGACGGCGACGTGCTGATCACCGAGGTCGAAGGCGTCGGGCGGCTGGAGAACCGGATGGTCAGCGAGAGCTGATGTTGGCGCGTCCTCGGCATATAAACCCGCGATGTCTCACGAAGCGAAGGACAGGTGGACGCCGGCGAGCGAGCCTGCGCTCAAGGCCCCGGCGGGATCCCCGCGCGCCACGGCGCTCGCTTGGGTCTGCGCGACGGCGGCCGCACAGCCCCACTGGACGCTCTCTCTGGAGTACGAAAAACCCAGAAGTCGACGAGTTCGGCAGAGAGTCGTACTGCGAATCCGCTTGCTCATGCCGGGTGGGTCACGTGCCGTGATGGGTTGCGACCGGGGGGCCATCACCATTGCGATGTGGAAGCAGCACTTCTTCGGCCGGGCACCCATTCCGTGCCAGAAAAACGCCTGTGCGGCCGGTACCCTCCCATAGCCGTGAGCGCGCTGTCTTCACAAGACCCGGGGCACACCCCGGTGGAGGGAACAAGCAGGGAACAAGCACTTGCGGCAACCAGTGGCAACGATGGCAAACGTCGAGGGCCAAAATCGCCGTAATTCCGGGCTTTGGCACGTATGGCAACGTGTGGCGACTCCGCCCAACTTTGCAAGCAGGAGGTCACCGGTTCGATCCCGGTTGGCTCCACTCACGAAGTCGCTGTAAAACGGTGTGTCTTTAGGGATCAACCTAGGCGTCTGATCGGCCGAATCGCAGCCGATGGAAGCTTTTTGGAAGCCTCCGCTGCCGATCAGCCTGTCGTCATAGACCCACCTCTGGGCGCCGTACCGGTATCAGAACCAGAAGGAGAATTGCTGGGTTCGGGCCTGCCCTTCACCGTGCACGCCCCCACGTCCGATTTGGGCGCGGGCCTGGATGCCCGCGGTCAAATCGGACGTACCGCGACCACGCCGCCTGGATGCCGACTCGCTCGCGACGCGGTTGAAGCGGCCTCATGGACAAGACCGGCCGGCCGGATGAGACCGGCGCAGCGGTCCAGGGTCAAAGCCGAAGTTGCGCCGAAACGATCGGCTGCGCAGGCCGGGGCTCAGGCAGCACTGCCAGCACGATCGATGAGCGCACCGCCTAGGCACTTGCCGGGCCAGGCAGCGAACCGAGGATCGCCGTCGCAGCCAAACACCACGAGCTCAGGCTCGGTCAGACATCGGGGTCCGGTGTAGAGGAGGTGTCCGGATCGGCCGGAGAAGGTTCGTCCGGCGCTACAGCTCGCCGACACGCCGCTGTGGGCCGGGATATTCATGCTCCCGCTTTCGGCCGGCTGCCTCATCGCCGGTCCAGTCGCCGGGCGTATGGCAGACCACTTCGGCGCGCGCCCGTTCGCCACGGGCGGGATGGTCCTGTCCGCGATCGCAATGCTCCTGCTGGTGGCCTTGCCCGTCAACGTCGCCTACTGGACGTTCGGCCTGGTCATCCTCCTGATCGGTTCGCAGCCCCCAACCAGACCGGGATCATGAACAGTCTGTCGCCCGATCAACGAGGAGCCGGCGCCGGGATGGCCGCCGCCTTCCAGAACTCCGTCAGCGTGCTGTCGATCGGCATCTTCTTCAGCTTGATCATCATCGGGCTCTCTTCAAACCTTCCGGCAACCATGCTGCACGGGCTGACCGGCCATGGGTCCCCACCGCCTACGCAGAGAGGGTCGCTCACCTGCCCGCGGTGGGCACGCTGATCTCGGCGTTCCCGGGCTATAACCCCATGCAGACGGTCCTGGGGCCCGAGCTCGCTCATCTGCCGCACCACACCGCGGCTTACCTGACCGGCCACACCTTCTTCCCCTCGCTCGTCTCCCACCCGTTTGCGACCGGCATCCACGAGGCGTTCTACTCTGCGGCGGGGTGCTGCGTGGTCGCCGCGGTCGCGTCCTGGCTGCGCGGCGGGAAGTAGTTCCACGACGACGCGGCCGACCCATCTTCGCAGGCCACCGAGACGCGCCAGGCCGTGCGCGCCGCCTCAATGAGCCCTCGACCAGTGAGTCGATCTTGAGATGCCCCCGCCGGAGTCACCCACACCCCGCCCGGTGACCATTTCCGCGCCGTATGGCGCGGGCGGAAGCATCGTCGGCCGAGAGCTTGCCGATCGGTTGGGCCTTCCGTTCGTCGACCGAGCGATCCCAGTGGCCGTCTCTCGGCGACTGGACATTCCGGTCGACCAGGTCCTCGGCCATGAAGAGACGCCCCAGACCGGGCTGAGCCGCTGGATAGCCGCCTTCGCTCCGGCGGTGTTGATGGCGGGCGGCTCGGCGGCCGGCGTGCTGCCGCCGACCGACGAGACCTCGTTTCGGGAAGCGACCGAGGTCGTGCTGCGCGAGTACGCCGCCGAGGGGGCGGTGATCCTGGGGCGTGCGGGGGCGATCGTGTTGCGAGATGTGCCGTACGCGCTCCACGTTCGCTTGGATGCTCCGCAAGATCGGCGAATTCTCCAGGCCATGCGGCTCGGGAGCCTCGACCGCGAGGCCACCGAGCGCGAGGTGGACGCCTCCGACTTGGCGCGGGAGGCCTATGTCAAGCACTGGTACCGAGCAGACCCAGGCGATCCGCGCCATTACCACCTCGTCCTGGACTCCACATCGATCACGCTCGAGGGGCTGCACCGAGTTGATCGCCCTCGCCCTGAGCCACCGAGCACCCGCCGTCGGAGGACGACTGAGCGCAACGAGGCAGCTCCAAGCTCCGCGGTCTTCGACTGACGGCGGCGGTGCGCGGTCCGTGAGCCGGGTTCAGGTCGCGTAACGCTCGTTGAGCGGCCGGCCGGTGGTCACGCTCATCTGGGGTGGCTGCCGCGGATCGAGTGATCGATCACCGTCATGGGGTGGAGGATCGGCCGGTCGAGGTGGGCGGCGATCTGGATCGCGCAGCCGGGGTTGGCGGCGACGATCGCCTCGGCGCCGGTCGCGCGCAGGTGCTCGGCCTTCCGGGCGCCAAGCTCGGCCGCCGCGCGGCGGTGGGTGAGGTTGTAGATCCCCGCCGAGCCGCAGCACAGCTCCCACTCAGCCGGCTCGAGCAGCTCGAGCCCGGGGATGGCAGCCAGCAGCGCGCGCGGCTGGCTCCGCACGCCCTGGGCGTGGGCGAGGTGGCACGCGTCGTGATAGGCGACGCGCAACGGCACCGGGTGACGGACGGCGCGCGGTGTCACATCCGCCAGGAACTCGGTGACATCGCGCACCTTCTCCGAGAAGGCGGTCATCTCCGGGTCGTCGGAGAACAGGTGCCCGTAGTCCTTCATTGCCGATCCGCAGCCCGCGACGTTGGTCAGCACCACGTCATAGTTGCGGTAGGCGGCGACGGTCGCCTTTGCCAACGCGCGCGCCGGCGCCTCGACGCCGGAGTGAAACTGCAGCGCCCCGCAGCAGCGCGGTTGGCGCGGCGCGTGGACCTCATAGCCCTCGGCGGCCAGCACGCGCACGGTGGCGGCGTTGACATCGCCGAAGAACACACGCTGCACGCAACCCTGCATGAACGCGACGGTGCCGCGCTTCTCGCCGATCGCGGGTGTCACCTCGGGCAGCGTCGTGAGCGCGGAACGCAGGTCGACGCGCGGGGCGAGCTTCAGCAGCGGGAGCCGCTCCCCCAGCGACTCGCGCAGCCGCAGGCGCTCCTGGATGGCCATCAGTGGCGCGAGCGCCCGCAGCCGGCCGGGGTGGGTGAAGAGCGCGAAGATCGCCGTCCGCAGCGCCCGTTCGCGCCAGGTGCGGTGACCGTGACGCTCGACCTGCGGCCGCGCGCGCTCGATCAGGCGGTCGTACTGCACGCCGGAGGGGCAGGCGGTGACGCATGCCATGCAGCCCAGGCAGTTGTCCAGGTGAGCGGTCATCTCGGGCGAGATCGTCTCGCCGGGCTCGTGGCCGATGCGCATGAGCAGGATCCGTCCGCGGGGCGAATCCATCTCGTCCTCCTCGACGGCGTAGCTGGGGCACGTGGGCAGGCAGAAGCCGCAGTGCACGCAGTCGCGGATCAGGTCCAGCTCCGGCGGGCGACGCTCATCCCAGGCGCCGGCGGTCATCACGCAGCCTCCGTGAACGTGAGCTCGGGAAAGATGCGAGTGGGATCGAAGCGCGCCTTGACGCGGCCCATGAGCGCGACCGCGCCGGGCGCGGGGGACGGCAGGGCATCGCCGACCCGCAGGGTGGCGGTCGCGGGCAGCGAGCGGCCCAACCGATCGATGCGACTGCCGAGATCCTCGCCGCCCGGGACCGCGATCCACGAGAGCCCGAGGGCGGCACGGGACACGAGAGCGGCGCCGGCGTCCTCGGCGGCGGCGATCACGGCGCCGAGATCGCCGATCACCCCCGCGACCTTGACGACGGCACCGTCTCCGATCCGTTGACCGGCGCGCTGAAGGGCCCACAGCTCCGCGTCGTCCTCCACGACGCCCGCGTCGGTCAGACCGGCTTCGGCGAGGCGATCGGCGGCACTGCGCGCCTGGTCGGCCGCGGTCTCGCCGCCGAAGCGCAGGAGGACGGCGCCACGCCCGTGTGCCCAGCCGACGTCCAGGCAGTCCGCCTCCAGCGGCAGCGACGCCATGCGGGCGGCCACGGCCGCAAGGCGCCGCGGGTCGCCGGCCTCGGCACGCGCGGTGGCGGTGCGCCCGGCGGTCGGGTGGAGGCGCACGGTGACCGACGCGATGTAGCCGAGGGTGCCGTAGGAGCCGGCGAACAGCTTGGCCAGGTCATAGCCGGCCACATTCTTGATCACCTTGCCGCCCGCGGTGGCCACCATGCCGTCCGAGAGGACCACGGTGATGCCCACGAGGAGGTCTCGCACCGCACCGAAGCGATGGCGGAGAGGACCGGAGTCGGCGCTGGCCACCACTCCGCCGACGGTGGCGGCGTCGCCCTCGCCCAGCGGAGGGTCCAGCGCCAGCATCTGTCCGGCTTCGGCGAACGCCGCCTGTGCGTCGGCGAGCCGCACACCGGGCTCGAGCACGGCGGTGAAGTCGCCCTCGTTGTGCTCCACGATCCGCGACATCGCGCTGCTGTGCAGCTCCACGGTGCCCTCGGCGGAGGGGAGCCAGTCCTTGGTCCCGGCGCCGCGCAGCCGCACCGGGGTGCCCGCCTCCCCCAGCGAGCACAGCGCCTGCGCCGCCTCCTGCGCCGAAGCGGGGACGAGCGAGCTCAAAAGCGCTCCGCCAGACCCGCCGCCTCCAGCGGATGCTGCCGGTAGGGGCCGGGCACCTCGCCGCACAGCCTCGGGGTCGGCATGACCTTGCCGGGATTGGCCAGTCCGTCCGGATCAAACGCGCAGCGCAACCGCTGGAAGGCGCCGAGGTCGGCCTCGCTGAACATCTTGGGCATGTGCTTCTTCTTGTCGACGCCGACCCCGTGCTCGCCGGTCAGCGATCCGCCGGCATCCAGGCAGGCGTCGAGGATCCTGCCTGACAGTTCTTCCGCGCGCTCGGCCTCTCCCTCCACCGCCGAGTCGAAGCACACCAGGGGGTGCAGGTTCCCGTCGCCCGCGTGAAAGACGTTGGCGACGATCAGCTCATACTCGCGAGCGAGCTCCGCAATGCGGTCGAGCACGTCCGGCAGCTGGGTCCGCGGTACGACGCCGTCCTGCACGAAGTAGTTGGGGGCCAGACGCCCCATCGCGGGGAAGGCGGCCTTGCGGGCCTTCCAGAAGCGGGCGCGCTCGTCCTCGTCGCGAGCGACGCGCACGTCGTCGGAACCGCAGCGCTCGCACACCTCGGTCACCTCCGTGAAGCGCGCCTCGCACACGTGCTCGGCGCCGTCGAGCTCCACCAGCAGTGCCGCCTGGCGCCCCACGGGAAAGCCCGCGTTGGCCATCGCCTCTGACGCCTCGATCGCCTTCTCGTCCATCATCTCGATTGCGGCCGGCACGATCCCCGCGCCGACGATGTCCGACACCGCCTGACCGGCCTGGCGAGTGGAGTCGAAGAACGCCACGAGCGTCTTGACTGTTTCCGGTGAAGGCACGATCCGCAGCCACACCTTGGTCGCCACGCCCAGCGTCCCCTCCGAGCCGACGAACGCGCCGAGCAGGTCGTAGCCGGGCGCGTCGAGAGCCTTGCCGCCGACCTGGATGAGCTCGCCGTCGGCCAGGACGAGCTCCAGGCCGGTGACGTAGTTGGTCGTGAAGCCGTATTTGAAGCAGTGCGCCCCGCCGGAGTTCTCGGCCACGTTGCCGCCGATCGAGCAGACGATCTGGCTGGAGGGATCCGGCGGGTAGAAGAACTCCGGTCCCACCGCGGCGGACACCGAGGCGTTGGTCACGCCGGGCTCCACGCAGACGCGCAGGTTCTCCAGGTCCACCTCGAGGATGCGCTTCAGCCGCGAGACGACGATCAGCACACCTTCGGCGACGGGCAGCGCCCCGCCCGACAGGCCAGAGCCGGCGCCGCGTGCGACCCACGGAACTCGAGAACGGTGACAGGCCCGCACCACGGCGGCGACCTCCTCGGCGCTGCCCGGCAGCACCGCGGCAGCCGGAACCGCCTGGTACTGCAGGAGCCCGTCGGACTCATAGGTGCGCAGTTGGTGCTCCTGCACGTAGGTCCACTTCTCGCCCACGATGCCGCGCAGCTCGTCGATCAGCGCCCGGACGCTCACGGGACCATCCACGAGAGCACCCCCGTCGACTGCAGAAGGACCAACAGCGCCATCGCGAGGATCAGCCCGACGCTCCACGGCAACACGCGCCGGAAGATGTCGCCCTCCCGGCCGCCGAGGCCGACCGCGGCGGCGCCGATCGCGAGGTTCTGCGGGGAGATCATCTTGGCCAGCACGCCGCCGGAGCTGTTGCCCGCCGCCAGCAGCACCGCGGACAGATGAGATTGCTTGGCGGCGGCTGCCTGCAGCGCTCCGAACAGGGAGTTGGTCGACGTGTCAGAGCCCGTCACCGCCGTGCCGAACCAGCCGATGATCGGCGACAGGAAGGCGAAGAACCCGCCGGCTCCCGCCGCCCACGTGCCGAGCGTCACCGTCTGACCGGAGAAGTTCATCACGTAGGCGAGCGCGAGCACCGCCGAGACGGTCACGATCGGCCACGCCAGCTCCCGGAGCGTCTTGAGATAGACGAACACGGCCCGCCCCGGATTCACCCGCAGGACGAGCGTGCTGAGTAGCCCTGCGACCAGCAATTGTGTGCCGGCGGCGGTGAACCAGTTGAGCTTGTAGGTCTCGCTCGTGAGCGGGGCGCCGGTGGGATCGACGACGTGCAGCCCCGGCCAGCTGAACTCCGTGGTCAGCTTGTCAAGGTCGGCGGTGATGCTGGTGATGCTGCAGATTCCGAGCACCAAGATGATGATGATGTAGGGCACGAACGCCATGAACATCTCCCCGCGGGGAATCGGCTCGCCCTCCTCGGCTCGTGTCCTGCGCGCGAGAGACACATCCTCGGCGGACGCGCCGGCGAGCGGCGGCAGCGTCCCGGGCACCTCCTCATCGGAGCGCATCGGCGCTGCCGGCGACCACACCTGCATCAGCGCCAGCAGCGCGGCGGCCGAGCTGAGGGACGCGATGATGTCGGTGAGCTCCGGCGAGATGTAGTTGGAGGTGACGAACTGCATCACGGCAAAGGTCCCGCCCGCCGTCAGCGCCGCCGGCCACGCTCCGCGCACGCTGCGGACGCCGGAGGCCATCACGATCAGCAGGAAGGGGATGAAGAAGGCGAGGATCGGGCACTGGCGCCCCACCATCTCGCTGAGCAGGTGCTTGGGAACCCCGCTGGTCTCGGCCAGGGTGATGATCGGGATCGCGATCGCGCCGAAGGCGACGGGCGCCGTGTCGGCCAGAAGCGCGAGGCAGGCCGCCTTGATCGGCCGGACCCCCAGAGCGACCATCATCACGCCGCAGATCGCCACCGGCGTCCCGAACCCGGCGAGCGCCTCGAGCAGCGACCCGAAGCAGAAGGCGATCATGATCACCTGCACGCGCAGGTCCTCGGAGATCTGGGTGAAGGCGCGGCGCAGGACGGCGAAGTGCCCGGTCTCGGCCGTCAGGTTGTAGACCCACAGGGCGTTGATGACGATCCACATGATCGGGAAGAAGCCGAATGCCGCCCCCTCCGCTCCCGCGTCGAGGCTCTGGCCGACCGGCATGGAGTAGACCGCGATGGCCACGATGATCGCCACCCCCAGCGCCGCCAGCGACGCCCACTGGGCCTTCAAGCGCACCACCCCGAGGAGCACGAACAACACGAGCAGGGGCAGGATCGCGAAGATCGATGTCAAGCCCAGCGAATGCGAGACCGGGTCCAGGACCTGCTTGTACATTCATCCTCCCTCAGCCAATGCTCGCTGTCCCGGCCGCGTGGCTCGCGCGGGGGACTCGTTCTGGTCTGCCAACCCCACGCTACCCCGGACCCGCCACCTCATGCACGGCAGCGGCGTTGCCGAGGACTGGTTCCCATGAGCGGCCTGGCGTTGCCCACTGTCGCTGCTGGCGCTCCTTGGCCTGCTCGGTGGAGTGGGCATCACCGCCCTCGGCCCGGGCGGGGTCTTGCCGACGGTCGGCCTGTTCGTCCTGACCAGCCTCCTGCCCGGCCAGGTCGCGGGTACCGGGATCGTGACCCATCTCGCCACCGGCACGCTGGCCACCGCCGGCCTATACGCACTCGGGTCAGCTGCGCGGGCGTCAGACGCGCCGGACGGCCCTGCTCCTGGCCGGCTCCGCCGTGCTCGGCACGCCGCTGGGCGTGCTCGTCAACGGCGTCGTCTCCAGGCAGATGTTCGGCATCGCGCTCGGCACGGTCGTCGCGTTGGTGGCGATGCTGGTGTGGCACCGCGAGCACCATCGGCAGGCCGGCCCGCTGGGGCATCCCCCCGCTGCACTGACGGCTGTGCTCGGTCTCCGGGTCTCCACCGCAGCGGGCATCGTCGGCATCGGCGGTCCGATGCTCACGGTTCCGCTGCTCATCGCCCTCGGCGTCCCCGTGCTTGAATCGCTGGCCTCCGCCCAGGCGCGATCGGTCGTGATCGCTGCCGGCGGCACTCTGGGCTACCTGGTCCGCGGCGCGATCGACTGGCCGCTGGTGGCGCTGATCGGGCTCCCCGAGCTGGCCGGAGTGCTGCTGGGCTGGAAGATCGCTCAATCGCTTCCGACCGTCACCTCAAATACGCGCTGGTGGTCACCCTGCTGGCGATGGATGTGACGCCGCATCGCGGCCTCCGCCCGCCCCCCGGAAAACGACTCTGCGTGCGACTCTACCCGCGCGCATTCACGGGCGGCCAACGGACTGGTCAAACCGGTCTTGCCCCGCGGGCCTTCAGTTGCTAGAACCACGGCGGATGCCCGCCCGCGACCACGAATCCATCACCGCGCAGGTCCGCCAGCACCTGCGCGGGCGAGAGGCAGAGCTCCTCGCGGTGTTGCGTGAGCTGCTGCGAGTACCGAGCCTTCCCGGGTCGGCGGAGCAGAATCGCTGTCAGGACATCATCCGGCGAGAGCTGCACTCCCGTGCACGGGTCGATGACTGGGTCCCTGACTGGCGGTCACTTCGTGAGGTCGTCGCGCCTGATGGCCGGCGGCCTTACGTGGCGGTCGGCGAGGAGCGTGGGGCGGAGTACGAGCGCGGGATCAGGGACGTGCGGTGCGTGGTTGCGGCTGTGGGCGAGGGTGGCCCTCACCTCGTGCTGAACGGACACATCGATGTCGTGCCGGCCACGTCTTATGGATGGTCCGGTGACCCGTTCGAGCCGGTCGAGGAGGACGGTCGGATCTACGCACGTGGAGCGATGGACATGAAGGCGGGCGTGGTGGCCGCCCTGTTTGCGTTCAACGCCGTGTGCGAGCTCGGGCTCGTTCAGGAGGGCGTGGTGAGCCTGGCGGTCGTGCCGGAAGAGGAGTCGGGAGGCAACGGAACGCTTGCCTGCCTCCAGCGCGGTCATGTGGGCGACGCCGTCATCTTCGCGGAGCCAACCGACCTGCGGGTCACGCATCGCCACATCGGGATTCAATCGTTCGCTCTGCACGCGCGCGGACGGGCCGGAGGGATCCTCAAGACAGGTCCCGAGGGCGGTGCGAGCGCGATCGACGCCATGGTGCGCGCGCTCACCGCGCTCGATCGAACCGCCGATACCCGGCGGCGGCGCGCGCTTGTCGCCGGTGGCTACGCGCGGGACGACGATCCGGCGTTCGTCAACGTGGGCCTGATCGACGGCGGGGAGTGGCCGGCCTCCCGCGCGACGCGCTGTGTGGCGCGGGGGCTGTTCGGCGTGACGCCGGGGGAGACCGTGGGCGCGGCGGAGGCCGAGCTGGCCAACGCCGTGGCGCGCGCCGGCCAGCGAGGCGATCCGACGGTCGAGATCTCCTTCGGGTCCGGTGGGCACGCAGGCGGAGAGCTGCCCGCAGACCACGAGTTGGTGACCGTGCTGCTCGCCGCCGGCGACGATCTCGACTACGGCCTCGAGCGCTCGATGGCCGGCGCGATGGTCTGCGATGCGAAGATCGTCGATGGGGGAGGCTGGGCGCCTGCTGCTGTGTTCGGGCCCACCGGTCGCGGTCTGCACGGGGTCAACGAGTTCGTTGAGATCGAGTCGGTCGTGCGGTGCGCCGAGGTGCTCGCGTTGGCCGCGGTGCATTACTGCGAGCGCCGCGCAGAGGCCGCGGGCGGGCGCCCAGGTCGTCAGGACTCCCTTGTGTGACCGAGCCAGCGCGCGCGGCGCCTCCTCGGCGAACGCGTCGTCCTCACCGACGGCGTACCCCTGCATCCACGCGACCGTCATGAGTGGCGGCGCCGGCGGCGCGGCGATCCGCACCGGGATGCCGTCGCACCGCGCGCCGCGCCCGGCCGCCGCGGTGAAGGTGCGCCCTCGCGAACCGTCCCGGATGACGCTGAGTACCGGCGCGCCGCCGTGCACCAAGGAGATGCACACTCCGAGCACTGGCAGCCCGAGCGCGAGGTTGTTGGTCCCATCAAGCGGATCGACGAGCCATCTCCACGCGGGATCGCCGTCCAGGAGCCCGGCCTCCTCGGATTGGATCTGATGGCCGGGGGAACTCGACCTGAGCCTTCGACGATCAGTCGCTCAGACTCGAGGTCCGCGTCGGTGACGACATCGCCTCGCTCACCCTTGGCGTGTACCCCATCCGTGTCGGCGCAGAGGAACCGCTGGGCGACGTCGGCGGCGCGGTCGGCGAGGGCGGGGACGACGTCGAGCCCGATCTCCAGCACCGCGTCGAGGTCGACGTCACCGGCCACGCGCCGCGGGCTCCGCGTCGTTCTCTAGCCACTCCCCGATGGAGGCGCGGGCGCAGTCGATCAGCTCCGGCGGGGCGCCCGTCGCGGCGTCGAGTGAGTTCTCGGCGATGCGCGCCAGAGTCGGGTCGTCTAGCCCCATCGCCTCACGGCAGCGCTGGTACTCCTCCAGCACGCTGACGTCGAACAGCAGCGGATCGTCCGCGCCCAGGGTGCAGCGGAGGCCCGCATTGAGCAGCGCGGGGAGCGGATGCTCGCCCAGGCTCGGGAACACGGACAACAGGATGTTCGACGTGGGGCAGATGTCGAGGTAGATGCCCTCCGCCGCGATCCGCTGCACGAGGTCTGGATCTTCGATCGCGCGGACGCCGTGCTGGATGCGCGTGGCGTGCAGCGTGTCCAGCGCCCCGACGATGCTCTCCGGCCCCGCCAGCTCTCCGGCATGCGGGGCGCTGACCAGCCCCGCCTCGCGGGCCATCGCAAACGCGCGCGCGAACGGTTCCGGTGGATGGCCCCGCTCGTCACTCGACAATCCGAACGAGACGACACCACGGCCCGAGAAGCGCGCGGCGAGGCGTGCCTGGGCTTCGCACTCGGCGGCCGGCTGCGTGCGGTCGCCGGCGATCTGGAGGGCGGCGGCGACCCCGTACTCAGCGGAGGCATCCGCGAGCGCATCAAGGAAGAGTTCGACTATCGCGTCCTCGGAGCCGAAGTGGCTCAGGTACGGAGGGACGTACAGGCCGGGTTCGACGTAGACGACGCCCTCGGCGGCCGCGTCCTCGATCACCTCGCGCATGAGACGGCGGACGTCGGACTCCGAGCGCAGGACGTTGAGCGCGGCGTCATAGGTGTCGTTGAACACCGAGAAGTCGCCGTACCCCTCGAGCACGGGGACCGGCACGCCGTAGCCATCGGCCAGCTCGCGCAGCGTCGAGGCTCGCATCCCCGCCTCGAGGTGAAGGTGTAGGTGCGCCTTGGGAAGTGTACGCAGGTCGCGCGTCATCGCACGTCTGAAGGTTGCTCGGCGCCGCAGATGAGATCGAGCATGCGTGCCTTGAACGCCGGCAGGTCCGCATCGAGGACGACCGACGCGTCACGCCGTCCCTCGGTCCAGGGAGCCCGCAGGTCGGTTCGCCGATCGACGACCAGCATTCCACGGGTCCGCGCGCCGGACAGCTCGATGGATGCGGGGCCCGAGACCCCTGCTCGGACCAGGCCCGGGTCGGCGGCGATCGCCACTGTCAGCGCACTGTGCATGGCGCACTCGCGCACCCCGAGCCGTCGCTCGTAGAAGTCGAAGTAGTAGGGGAGGATGCGAGCCAGGTAATCCGCCCCGGCGGTGCCGGCCCGCTCCATCCGCGCCAGATCGCTGACGTCCAGCAGAGCTCGGGTGGTCACGTCGAGGCCGACGATCGTCACCCGGCATCCGGAGGCCAGGACCACGTCCGCCCCCTCCGGATCGTGGAGGGCGTCGGCCTCGGCGACCGGCGTGACGTTCCCTGAGACGGCGAGTGCGCCGCCCATCCAGACGACTTCGTCGATCATTGCGGGCAGCTCGGGGTCGATCGCAAAGGCGAGCGCCAGGTTCGTGAGCGGTCCCAGCGCGACGACCGCGACGGGTTCGGACTCCTCACGGACGGTGTGAACGATGAGCTCGGCCGCGGACTCGGGCACGGCTGAGAGCAGCGAAGCGGGGAACTCGATATCGCCGACCCCATTCTCCCCGTGAACCTGCGGAGCGAACGTGGGGCATCCGACCCATCCGGCCGCGGCACCCCTGGCCACCGGAACATGCCGCGCCCCGATCAGGTTCAGCAAGGTCAGCGTGTTCTCCGTGGTGTGCTCGACGCTCGCATTCCCGAAGACGCTCGTGACGGCGAGCACGTGAAGTCGCGGCTCGGCCAGCGCGAGCACCACCGCGACGGCGTCATCGATGCCGGTATCGGTGTCGACGATGACGCGTCGTGCGGGAGTTCGGCTGGCGGGCGCGGTCATATCTGCGTTCTATCAGGGCGGTGACGAACTGGCAAGACCGGACGGACCAGTTTTGCCGGATCGCCCGATCGCGTCTATTCTGTCGGCATGTCCTTCACAGGCATCGGCATCCCTGGGCAGTCGGTGTCGCAGTCCAACCGGGTCGCCGACGAGCTGCTGCGGCGCATCCGTGAGCAGCACCAGGTCGGAGATCGACTGCCCTCCGAGCGAACGCTCGCGGAGGAGTTCGGAGTCAGCCGGCCGGTTGTTCGTGAAGCGCTGCGGGTGCTCGTGATGCTCCAGGTGGTGGACGTCCAGATCGGCCGGGGTGCGTTCGTCCTGGCCAAGCCAGATCTCGCGCCGTCACTCCAGTCCGCCGACTCGATCGACCTGCTCGATGTGATCGACGTCCGGGATGTGATCGAGACCGGCGCCCTGCGGCTGGCGAATGAGCGCAGCGACGCGGCGGGGCGCCGCGCGGTCGCCCGCGTGATGAAGGCGCTGGAGAAGGCGGTGGAGAGCGACGCGGACACTGCGGATCTCGACCGCGGGCTGCACGAGGCGATCATCACCGCGAGCCGGTCCGCGACGCTGATGCGGATCTGGCGCGGCCTCGAGCGCGAGATCGCGCTGTCGATCAGGCTTTCGCCCAAGGGCCAGTTCATGAGCCCTGAGATTCTCGAGCAACATCGACGGCTGGCCGCCGGCGTCGTCGACGGCAGGCTGGAGGATGCGCTCGACGCTGCCAAGCTGCTGCACGAGGACAACCGCGCGTTCGTGCGTCAGCTGTTGTCGGACTCGCCGAAGCGCTGAGTTCAGGTCAGCCCTCCGATGAGGGCGTACTCCGGGTTGGCCGCGGTGAGACCGCAGTCGACCATCAGCAGCGCGCCGGTGACACCGCTCGCCATGTCGCTGGCCAGGAAGGTCGCGGCTGAAGCGACCTCCGAGGCCTCGACGATCCGGCCCATCGGATACAGGCGCTCCATCGCCCGGCGGGCCGCGGCGGGATCGGGAGCGAGGTCCCAGGTGCGCGTCGTCAGCGGCGTGGCGACCGCGCCAGGGCACACCGCGTTGACCCGGATGCCCTGCTTCCCATAGGTGACCGCGGCTGCCCGGGTGAGGTTGACCACCCCGCCTTTGGTGGCGCTGTAGGCCCCGAGCAGTGGGTCACCCGTCACTCCGAGCACCGAGCCGACGTTGACGATTGCACCGCCGCCCTCGCGCTGCATGCGTGCGGCTGCCTCGCGGACTCCGATGAACGTGCCCCGGAGGTTCACGGAGACGAGCCGGTCGAACTCCTCGGTCGTGGTGTCCGCGATCGTTCGCTCGATCTGGATCCCCGCGTTGTTGACCATCACGTCGAGACGGCCGCCCCATTCAACCGCCGCATCGAGCGCCGAGGTCAGCTCGTCTTCGCTCCCCACCGAGCCGAGCTGGACGCGGACCAGGGAGGAGTCAAACTGCGCCGGTTTCTCACGGTCGAACACCAGCACCCGCGCACCTTCTGATGCGAATCGCTCGGCGATGGCGCGTCCGATGCCTTTCGCGGCTCCGGTCACCACACAGGTGCGGCCGGACAGCAACTTGCTCACGAGCGCCTCGTTCGTTGTGCGCGCAGCACGCCGACCGCCGCGCTCAATCGAGTGAGGAACTCATCGACCTCGTCGGATCCCATCGGCGTGGACAGGCACCCGGTCCCGCGGGCCGTGAGATAGATCCCACGCGCCAGCAATTGATGGTGGATGAAGCGCCAGCCGTCGGCGTCGACATCCAGAACGTCCTCGTAGGCACGGATCGGATCCTCGCGCAGCGCGATGTGGAACATCGAGCCCTCGCCCGTCACGGTGGCCGGGATGTCGCCCGCGGCGAACACAGCGGCGATTCCTGCGCGCACCTGGGCGCCGGTTTCGTTGAGCTGCTTGATCTGCTGCTCGTCCCAATGCTCGAGCGTGGCCATCGCTGCCGCCAGCGAGAGCGAGAAGGCATTGAACGTGCCCGGCTGCGGGACGCGCGGTGCCATCCCGTCCATGACCGACATCAGCTCCTCCGAGCCGCCGAAGGCAGCGAGCGGGAGCCCACCGCCGATCGTCTTGCCCAGCGCTGTCAGATCAGGGGTGACACCGCGGATCGACTGCGCACCGCCACGGGCGAGCCGACAGCTCTGGACCTCGTCGAGTACGACCAGCGCTCCGTGAGAGTGCGCGGTCTCGGTCAGCCACTGGAGGAAGTCCGGTGTCGCCTGGATGAGCGCATTGTTACCGAGGAACGGCTCGACGACGATCGCCGCGATCTCGCCATCGTGGAGGCTCAGCGCTCCGGTGACGGACTCTCGGTCATTGAGCCGCGCGACGACCGTGCCCACCGGCGCGAGGCCCTCGCTGTTGGGTGCCGGCGCCGAGAACTCGCCCGCCTGCAGCGGCGGGGACTGGATACTCTGCTGCACCTCGTCGAAGTTTCCGTGGAACCCTCCCTCGAACTTGAGGATCCGCGGGCGACCGGTAACTGCACGGGCGACCCGGAGCGCGAATAGAACGGCTTCCGATCCGGTGACGGTGAAGCGAATGCGCTGCATCGACGGGATCCGGGCGGAGAGCTCGCGTGCCAGCACGAGCTCGTCCGTCGTCGGCGCCCCCAACGCGGTGCCCCGCTCCAGCTGCGAAATCATCGCCACGTTCGTGGGAGCGTGTGCGTGGCCGTGAATGAGGCTCGTGTAGTTGTTGACGAGATCGAGGTACGTCCGACCGTCGACGTCCTCGATGCGAGCGCCCCGTCCACGGACCCGAACACGGGATGAGGTGGGTACAGCAGGGTCTGACGCGAGTGGCCGCCTGCCAACCGGGTGCGAGCGGCACCGAGCGCGGCGCGTGAACCATCGGTGAGCGTCGCGTAGTCGAGCTCTCCGGAAGAAGCGGCGGTTCCAAGGTTCGCGGACATCGGTCTCTCCTGTCGTACGGTCGCACCGGGCGCCCCAGGGCCTTGACGGCTCAACTGGTCTTACCTACTCGTTACCACCATGACCACGATGCAATCTCAGAGAGCGCTGGCCGTCGCGGGCTCGACGCTCGCGCTCGCCAGACCCGGCGCACCTGCGATCGGTACCGACCCCGGCTCTTGGGGCGGCGCGCTGACGACGATCGCCGCCTGCGGGTTCGATCACGTCGACCTCGTCTCGGCCTGGGTCTCACCCGGGACGCTCGACGACGGGCACCTGGATGCTCTCGGCGAAGCGCTCGAGGAGTCGGGGCTGCACGTGACCGGCGTGTCGCTCGTCCGCGCGAGCATCATCGACCCAATCGATGGGCTCGCCAACCTGGAGCTCACGCATGCCACGCTCGAGGCGACCGCCCGTCTGGGCGCCCCGGTCCTCAGTGTCGGCTTCCATCGCCCACTCCAGGGAGCGCAGCTCGACGGTCCCTTCTGGATGGCGCCCGCCCCCGTCGATGAGGCGAGCGACGCCAACTTCGATCGGGCCATCGAGCGGCTGCGTCAGGTGTGCGCGGCCGCGGAGCAACTCGACATCGAGGTCTCGCTCGAGCTGCACGAGGGGACGTTGCTGGATCGCGGCGAGCGGATCGTGCGACTGCTGGAGGGAGTGGGAAGCGATCGGCTCGGGGTCAACCTCGACGTCGGGAACCTGGTCCGCGTCCCCGGCCCGATGGCAGAGCCCTGGCGCGAGACGGTCGAGGGGTGCCTCGGGCGGATCAACTACTGGCACATCAAGAACTACCTCCGGCTGGAGCAGCCCTCGACCGGGCTCGTGCTGAGCGTTCCGTGCGCGATCGCCGCCGGCGAGATCGACTACCGGATGGCGACCGAGTTGGTGATCGGCGCCGGTTACCGCGGAGCGCTGTGCATCGAGCACTACGGCGGCGATCCGCTGTGGGTGATGCAGCAGGGGCGTGAGTATCTGCAGTCCTTGCCAGCCGTGAACGGCGTCGGTCGATCATGAAGCCGATCGTCCTCGCCTCCGATGACGCGGGCGCGCCGCTGCGGCGAGTGATCGCGGATCACCTGAGCGCCCGCGGGATCGACTCACTCCGACCTGGGGACCGACGAGGCCGTCAAGGCATACCCGGCCGTCGCCGAGGACGCCATCGCCCACCTGACCGACGGCAGCGCCGAGCGCGTCATCCTCGTGTGCGGCACCGGCATCGGCATGTCGATCGCGGCGAACAAGTTCCCCGGCGTCTATGCGGCGCTGTGTCACGACACCTACAGCGCGCGCCGCGCCCGCAAGAGTAACAACGCCCAGGTGCTCACCATGGGCGCGCGGGTGGTCGGCTCGCAGCTCGCGCTGGAGGTCGTCGACGCGTGGCTGGAGAGCGAGTTCGAGGGCGGAGGCTCCCTCCGAAGGTGGCAGCGGTGGCGCAACTCGAGGGCCGCGCGCGTGCGTAAGCTCATCAACGACCCGTTCGACGCGGTCGACGACATGCTGGGCGGCCTGCTCGCGATGTTCCCCGGGATCGTCGAACTGACGGAGTCGGGTCGTGGGGCCGTGCTGGCGCGTCGCAGCCCCCGACGGGTAGCGGTCATCGTCGGGGGCGGCTCGGGGCATGAGCCGGCGTTCCTGGGCTACCTCGGCCAGGGACTCGCGGACGCCGCCGCCGTCGGCAATGTGTTCGCCTCTCCGGCCGCCACCCCGGCGGTCGAATGCGCGCGCGCCGTCGCCGGCGAGGACGGAGTGCTGTTCCTCTACGGCAACTACGAGGGGGACATCATGAACTTCGGGATGGCCACCGAGCTCCTCGCCGATGAGGGGATCGACGCCCGCACAGTCCTGGTCACCGACGACGTC
Source organism: uncultured Solirubrobacteraceae bacterium (assembly GCA_963702225.1). GTDB lineage: Bacteria > Actinomycetota > Thermoleophilia > Solirubrobacterales > Solirubrobacteraceae > Palsa-465. The sequence continues at coordinate 22,245 of CAVPBY010000059.1, forward strand.
GTCTCGGCCGCTCCGGCCGCCGAGCGCCGCGGCGTCGCGGGCGACGCCGTCGTCTTCAAGGCGGCGGGGGCGCGAGCGGACGAAGGCGGATCCGCGGCCGATGTCGTCGCTGCGGCCATGCACGCCAATGCCAGGACGCGGAGCGTCGGCGTCGGCCTCGGGCCCTGCACGGTCCCGACCGCGGGCCGGCCGACGTTCGAGCTCCCCGACGGGGAGATGGACATAGGGATGGGAGTTCACCGGTGAGGTCGGGATCCGCCGTGCAGCGCTGGCGACGGCCGACGAGGTCGTCGACGAGCTGATCGACGTCCTGCTCACCGACCTGCCACCGCGCACGGGAGAGCCTGTGCAGGTCCTCATCAACACCCTGGGAGCGACCCCGCTGATGGAGGGCCTGATCGCGATGCGGCGCGTCGCCGGGCGGCTCGGCGACGACGGCGTCGCCATCCACCGCGCTCTCGTCGGCGAGTACGTCACGTCGCTCGAGATGGCCGGACTGTCGCTCACCCTCACACACCTGGACCCCGAGCTTGCCCGGCTGCTCGACGCGCCATGTGAGCCCCTACTCGCCCCCCGGATGGGAGTCCTTCGATGACCCGCGTCGCCGCGTTGTTCCGTGAAGTCCAGATCGCGATCGACGAACACCGCGAGGAGCTCATCGCCTCGACGCGGTCGCGGGTGACGGTGACCACGGTGCCACGATGGTGATGGGGTGGAGAGCAGTCAACGCGGCGGTGGGTGAGGCCCCGGCGGACACCGACGCCGACACGCTGCGAACTGCGGCGCACGCGTTCGCCTCTGTCGGCGGATCGATCGGTCCGCTGTGGGGGACGGCACTGCTGAGGGCCGGCCGCACGCTCGATGGGGCGGACGCCGGCGACCCGCGCACGATCTGCTCCGCGATCGCCGCGGCCGTTGCCGGCATCGCGGAGCGCGGTTGCAGCGAGGAGGGCGATAAGACTCTTCTTGATGTCGTCGGTCCCTCGAGCCGGGAGCTCACGCGCCGGGTCGAAGGGGGTGAGGCGCTCGGTCAGGCGCTTGGCGCCGTCGCCGAGTACGCCGCGGACCGGGCGAGCGCAACGCAGGAGCTGACACCCCGCCGCGGACGTGCCCGGCGGCTCGCCGGGCGGTCGCTCGGGCACGTCGATCCGGGTGCAGCGTCAGCCGCGCTGATCTGGCGCGTCGGGGCCGAATTCCTCGACGGGCGGGTCCAGCGTGCTTGACAGAATTGGTCTGACCGGATATACCCATCCGGGAGCCCGGGGAGGAGAGCCGAGCAGCGTCGACCCAGTACTCGGGGACCCCACCCTTCGCCAGCGAACGTGACCCCAGGTGACGACGACATGACCGCGATTGCAGCAGCCCAGGACCAGATCAGCGATCCTCTGCCGACGGTGTCGGCATCCGCGCACGTGGTCGTGCGCGACCTCAGCAAGTCGTTCTCCTCCGGACGCAATTCGCGGCTGACGGCGCTGGCGGGCGTCGGGCTCGAGGTCCAGGAGGGCGAGTTCACCGCGATCCTCGGGCCTTCCGGGTGCGGCAAGTCGACCCTGCTGCGAATCATCGCGGGGCTCGAGCCTCAGACGAGCGGCGAGGTCACCGTTGCGGGAGCAGATCCCCGGGAGCTGGCGCGTCGCCACGAGCTCGGGATGGCATTTCAGGACCACGCCCTCCTTCCGTGGCGGACGGTGGCCGAGAACATCGCGCTCCCCTTCCAGATCGCCGGACGGCGCCCTGAGGAGGCTCGGATCAACGAGCTGCTGGAGCTGATCGGCCTGGCGGAGTTCTCTCGGCATCGCCCGCGCCAGCTCTCGGGGGGCATGCGCCAGCGTGTGTCGATCGCACGGGCACTTGTGCTTCACCCCTCGGTGCTTCTGCTCGACGAGCCGTTCGGCGCGCTCGATGCGGTCACCCGCCGCCGGCTCAACATCGAGCTGGAGCGGATCTGGCTGGCGGAGCGAATCACCACGATCATGGTGACCCACGCGGTCGACGAGGCGGTCTTCCTCGCCGACAACGTCGTGGTGATGAGCTCCACTCCCGGCCGCATCAAAATGAGCAAGCGCATCCCGTTCGAGCGGCCGCGCAGCCATGAGCTGCTGAGCACGCCGGAGTTCCACGCGCTCGCCGACGAGCTGACGCTGGCCCTGGACGACGGCGCCGCATGATGACCGCTCGGGCCAGGCGGGTCGGCAACTGGGCGATCGCGGTGCTCGTCATCTGCGGCGTCTTCGAGCTGATCGGCGACAGCAAGGTGATCCCCGAGTGGCCCTCGCTGCACGCGGTGATCAGCGGGATCTTCGACTCGAGCAACCTGTTCACCAGCGCCCTCGGGGCGACGGTCACCGCGGCAGGGATCGGTCTGCTGATCGGCGCCGCCGTCGCGGTGGCACTTGCCGGGATGGCGATCATCGTGCCGGGGACGCGCCGCGCGGTCCTGGGGATCGCGGTGTTCGCCAATGCGCTTCCGCTCGTGGTCCTCGGATCCCTGCTGATCTCGCTTGTGTCCGCCAACACCTGCGCGACCGTGCTCGCGGCGATCGGCGTCTTCTTTGTGGTGCTGCTCCCGTTCGCCACCGGACTGGACGCCATCTCGCCCGTCCGCGCCGAGCTCTTTCACTCTCTGGGCGCCTCTCGCTGGCACCAGCTCCGGCTTCTGCAGATACCTTCCGCCGTGCCGCTGCTGGCGGACGGCATCAAGCTCGGCGTGCCTGCGGCGATCCTCGGGGCGACGCTCGGTGAATGGTTCGTCGCGGACCGGGGCCTCGGGGCGATCCTCGTCTCCTCGATGCAGAACTACGAGATCGTCAACCTGTGGGCCGCCGCCCTGCTGGCCGCGCTCACCTCGGTGATCGGCTTCGGCATCGCCAGTGCAGGCCAGGCGTGGTGTGTGAGGAGGTTCGGAGATGCCTGAGATGGGGCCCTCCCAGACCGGTGGCGGCGCAGTCACGCTCGAAGCCGCGCCCGCACTTGCATCCCCCACGGCTGACCTCGACGTCCAGAGCCGTGCCATCCGGCCCGCGCCCACGGTCACGCCGTTCTCGGAGGGCTCGCCTTCATGGTCGGGGTCCTGGTCCTGTGGCAGCTGTGGATCTGGGTCGATTCCGTGCCGTCGCTGGTGATGCCAGCGCCGCTCACCGTCCTGAGCGACATCGTCGACCATCCCGGTGTCTATCTGTCGCCGGCGTGGGGCACGATCTGGCTCGCCGTCGTCGGGCTGGTGATCGGCATGATCGCCGGCAGCGCCGCAGCCGTCATCTGCTGGACGTCGGAGACCCTCCGTGTGCTCATCACCCCGACCGCGCTGCTCGTCCAGTCGGTGCCGATCGTCGCGTTCATTCCGGTGCTGGCGCGGCTGCTCGGTTACTCGAACACCACCGTCATCGCGATCGACGCTCTGATCTCGCTGCTGCCGGCGTTCGTGCTGGTCGGATCCGGACTGCGCATGGTGCCGCCCGGCACCTCAGAGGTCTTCTCGGCGTGGGGAGCCAGCCGCGTCTCGCGCCTGCGACTGCTCGCGCTCCCGAGTGCCGCGCCACGCTTTCTCACCGCCCTTCGGATCGCTGCCGCGGGCAGCATAGGGGCCGCGGTCGCCGCGGAGTACCTGATGGGAAGTCAGGGGCTGGGTCTGTTCATCGTCAACAGCGCCAATCAGGCGAACCTGGTGCGGGAGTGGGGAGGGGCGGTGATCGCGGTAGCGCTCTCAATGCTGAGCTTTGTCGCCGCCGCTCAGCTGGAGGTCTGGGCACACGACGCCTCAGCTAGCTGTCTTAGAAGCTCAACTCAGTGGAGGAACGATGAAGGACAACGGGATTCGTCGTCGCGAATTCGTCAAATACGGCATGGCCGGAGCCGCCGCACTGCTGCCGGGAGTCCTCGCCGGGTGCGGAGGCTCGTCGGCTTCCGGCGGCGGAGGTGGCGGTGACGCCATGACGTTCAGCTCGGCTGGCTGAAGGACGTCGAATATGCGGGCTTCTGGCTGGCCCTGCACAACGGTCACTACAAGCGGCTGGGGGTCGACCCGACCTTTCTGGCGGGTGGTCCCAACATCGCGGACATCGCACCGATCATCGACTCGGGGCGGGCGCACATCGGGGTGGACCCGAACGGAATGGTCGACCTGGTCGGCTCAGCGTCGAAGTCAGGGCTGGTCATGTTCGCGACCATCTACCAGACCAACCCAGCCGCGATCATGTCGCTGCCGAAGCACCCGGTGCACACCCCCCAGGATCTCATCGGCAAGAAGATCGGCCTGCAGGCCGGCGACTCGCCGATCCTCGACGCCGTCTTCAAGATCAACCACCTGAACGGCTCCTACCACTCGGTCCCGGTCGGATTCTCACCGGAGCCACTGGTGCAGGGCGCGTGCGAAGCGTACTACTGCTTCTCCTACAACCAGCCGATCACGCTGCGCGAGCAGGGAGTCGACCCGATCGTCACAAGCTTCGCGGATCTCGGCTTCCCGGCCTACGCCGACATCCTGTTCGCCAAGGACAGCTACCTCAACAGCAACCGCGACACCGTCACGCGCTTCCTGCACGCGAGCATCCTCGGCTGGCAGGACGCCAAGACCCAGATGGGGCTCTCCGCGCAGCTGTCCGTCGAGACCTACGGCAAGAGCCTCGGCCTCAACCTCAAGCAACAGACCCTGCAGGCCAAGGCGCAGATCCCCCTGCTAGGGAGCCCCTCACTCGCCGACAAGGGCGTGATGTGGGTCGATCCCGCCGAGGTCTCCGGGCCGATCTACAAGGCGCTCAGCGCCTCCGGCACCAAGGAGCCTCCCGCCGGTGAATCAGGTCGTTGACACCTCGATCCTTGAGTCGGTCTACAAGGGTCAGAAGACGCTCGCCTCCTGACCCTCTCTACCGGGTCGACTCCCAGTCGAAGGAGCGGCCGAGCGTCACGACTTTGAGCATCGTGAGCACACGAGATGCGAGTGCATCCGCCACGGCGGATCGCGAATGCCGTGCTGGATTCGCCTGTCCTCCCAGTACTCTCCGTTGGTCGTGAGCGCGCTGTCTTTACGAGATCCGGGCCGGCCCCAGGTCGAGAGAACAAGCAGGGAACAAGCACTTGCGGCAAACAGTGGCAACGTATGGCAAACGTCGAGGGTCGATATCGCCGTGATTCCGGGCTTTGGCAACGTATTGTCAAGGATGCTTCTATGAAGTCAAGGGGATGGCTGCGAGGCGGTGGTAGAGCTCGCGGGAGATGTGTCGTTTGAGTGAGCGAAGTGCTTCTCGCCGGGTTTTGCCTTCTTTGATGCGTCGTTCGAGGTAGGCGCGGGTTTCGGGCTGGTGTTTGGCGCGGATGATCGCGATGGTGTGGATCGCGTTGTTGGCTTGGCGGTCGCCGCCGGGGTTGAGGCGGTAGCGGACGGTCTTGCCTGATGAGGCGGGGATGGGTGCGGTGCCGTTGCAGCGCGCGAACGCCCCTCGGTCTTGAAGCGGCTGGGATCGCAGGCGAGGAGCTTGGCGGCGGAGATGCCCGCCTCGTCGAGCAGCGTGGGATCGAGCGTGGTGATGAGTTCGGCGAGCTGCTGCTGGTAGCGCTTGGCGTCGGCTCCGAGCGCGCGTGAATGAGCGGCGAGGTCGCGCATGACGGCGAACACGGTGTGTTCCTCGAGGTTGGCGTTGGGGCGTGTGCGCATCGCCAGGAGCCGACGCTTGAGTTGTTTGCCGGTGCCGGCCCCGATGCGTTCGCGCAAGCCGGTCGGTGCGGAGGCGTTGAGGGCTTGGATCTGGTTGAGCACCCCGGTGCGTTCGGCGACAGCGGAACGGCGGGCGATGAGCAAGGCCCTGACGGCGGTGAGGATTCCGCGGCTGCGGGGCGTTGCGACGCGCTCGTCGGTGAGCACGCTTTTCGCTGCGGCGATCGCGTCGATGCGATCTGACTTTCCGGCTCGTCGGTCGCGTCGTCGTGGGCGCTCGACCTCCACGACCGGGTGTCCGGTGCGCTGCAGATGTTGGAACAGACCGGCGCCCCCAGCTGCCGACGCCTTCGAGCCCGAACACGAGCTCGTCGGCGTCGGCGAGCGGCTCTGCCCAGCGCTGCAGCTCGGCGTAGCCGACGCTGGTCGCCGGAACCGAGAGCTCTGCGACTATCTGCCCGACCTGGTCCAGCGCGACGGCGTAGTGGCTGTCTTTGTGGGTGTCGACCCCGACTGCGATCATCGGTTCTCCTCATCGTCTGGCGTGGAACCCTGGTGATGTGGAGGCCGTCGGACAGAGCTGTGTTGAGTGATGTCCAGGCTTCTATGAAGTCACGGCGGCATCCGTGGACGGCGGCGGGAGACAGATCCTTGATAGGGCACTGATCGGCCAGCCGGTTGGTGAGTCATCCCGCCGCCGACCACACCTCTCCGGGGCCTCGGACGCCACGCCCGGCAGCCACCTCGCTACGCCCTACGGGCTTCGCCCCGCGGCCGCCGGCTTGCCGAGCCGACCAGGCCCAGCAGGCAGATCGAAATTACACAGCCGCTTGAAATCTGACCCGCTAGCGCCGGCGGAGGGGGGTCAGTTTTCACCCGGCGCCGACACGTATGGCAACGTGTGGAAAAGGCTTCGCCCAACTTTGCGAAGCAGGAGGTCACCGGTTCGATCCCGGTTGGCTCCACTCGACGAAGTATCTGCAAAGTCGTGCCTTTTGGCTGGGTGGCGCGAGTCCCAGATAGCGCGAGGGTCACGGCAGGGTAAACACAAGCGGTCCTGTGGGTTTCCTTGGGTCGCCCTCACGGGGCATCTCCGAGGCCTGACGCGCGGCCATTCGGCGCTCTGCAGGAAGGGGTGCGATGAGCGATCGGAGCGCGTGGCTCGAGGTCGCGTGTCCGCTGTGCGGGGCGGAGTCGGGCGCGCGCTGCGGCGGGTGGCGTTGGTCGCGTGGCTACAGCGCTCGATGGGTGGCCGGCTGCCACCTGCATCTCGCTCGCGGGTGGCGGGAGCGGGCGTGTCGGAAGTGTGGCGCCGGGCCGGGGCATCCGTGCGTGACGCCGAGCGGGCGGGAGTGGAGTCGCATTCATGCTGCGCGGCTTCAGCCGTCCCGTGGCGAAGCTGCACGCGCGTGATGATGTGTGGGCGGAGCTTGAGCGGCGAGCGCGTCGACCGCGCGGGTGCCGTTCTCCCCGAGGCCGGCACGCCGATCGACGGCTTGATCAAGTCGGCCCCGTCGACCCTTGGAAGACCCAGGCGGTGGATGCCCGCGCTGCATTCTGCACCGGCGCGGCACGGATCGCTTCAAGGTCGCTGCGCTCCCTTCACCTCACTGACGTTCGGTTCCGCTCGGCCACCCGGAGCCCATTCGCTGCCGTCAACCCCCCGGATCCCGACAAGGAGGAACCAGCATGATCACCTCCGGCAACGGCCACCTCACCCGCACCCCCGAGCTGCGCCACGCCAAGAACGGCAAGGCCGTCACCACCGTTTCCATCGCCAGCGCCAACTTGATTTGGAGTGTCGCCGAGCTTCTTCGCGGCGACTACAAGCAGTCGCAGTAGGGCGATGTGATCTTGTCGCTGGTCGTGATGCGCCGGGTGTTGATGCTCCGCGCCTGGCGCGCGATCGCCGCCGTCACCCGCGGACGCGCGTGGCCCACGCAAGGCGCGTTGTTGTGCCCGTCGAGGTAGCGCCGCCCGTCCGCGGTGGTGATCCACACACCCGATGCCGAGGCGACCTCGATCGTCTCGCCGTAGAACACCGGGTCCATCGCGGGCCCGAACAGGGCCCCAACGCCGGGGCTGCAGCGATAGGGTCCGGGGCGGTCGACCCGGTGTTCCTGCCCACGCGGCGGTTGACGGCGTCCAGACCGAGGTCTGCGAACAGCTCGAGGTTCCGCAGGCACCCGTCGTTGGCGCGTTCCACGAACGCCGCCTCCTCGAGGCCCAGGGCCACCCGCCATGAGCTGATGGCGATCGTCACCGCGCTCCGCGCGGCCCATCCGAGCGCCGCCAGCTGGCGGTCCTGGTCCTCGAGCGGCACCTCGCGCTCGTATCCGTCAAGCACGAGGCGGGCGAGCCGCAGCCGCTCGTCACCCGACCGGCCGGGCACCAGCGAGTTCGCGATGAGCTCTCCGCCGCAACCGAGCAGACGCGCGAGCACCGCTTCGAAGTCGTCGACGGTGACGACAGGTGACGCAGGCCGGTCACGTTGGCCGGCGCCTGCTCGTCACCGCGGATCGCGGCCGGGGACTCGAACTGCGCGAGCTCGACGGCGCCCCGGCCGTCCGGGGTCCCGAGCAGTGCATCTGCGCGCGCAGGCGCCGAGTCCGACGATCCGCTCCGCCCACTCGCCGCCCACCGACCCCTCGCCCCGGACCGACAGCCCGAGAGCCAGGAAGAACGCCACCGCCGCGGGCAGGTCCTCCACGACGGCGCCCACGTGATCCAGCCGCTGAACGGTCACGTTCCCGATGCCACGGGCGCCTCCACTCGCGGGAAGTGGCAGGCCACCTCGTGGGCGGTGCCCAGCGCCTGGAGCACCGGCTCCTTCTCCGCGCAGATGCTCTGGGCGGCGGGACAGCGCGTGCGGAAGCGGCAGCCGCTCGGCGGGTTGCGGGGGTCGGGCAGCTCGCCCCGCATCGCAACCCGCTTGCGGCGGCGCAGCGCCGGGTCGGGCTCCGGGATCGCGTCGATCAGGCCGACGGTGTAGTGGTGCGCCGGGCGCCGGTAGATGTCCTCGCCGCTGCCGACCTCGACGAGCTTGCCCATGTACATCACGCCGATCCGGTCGGCGAGGTACTTCACGACGGCGAGGTCGTGGGAGATGACCACGTAGGTCAGCCCGTGGAGCGCCTGCAGCCGCTTCATCAGGTTGAGCACCTGCGAGCGGATCGACACGTCCAGCGCGCTCACCGGCTCGTCGGCGACGATCACCTCGGGGTTGAGCGTGAGCGCGCGTGCGAGGCCGAGGCGCTGGCGCTGCCCGCCGGAGAACTCGTGGGGGAAGCGCTCGATGGCGTCCGCCGGAAGCCCCACCTCGCCGAGCAGCTGCCTGACCACCTCGTCCTGCTCCTTGCGCGTCCCGATGCCCTGAGCTCGCATCGGCTCACGCAGGGCGGCGCCGATCCGCAGGCGGGGGTCGAGCGAGGTGACCGGGTCCTGGAACATCATCTGCACGTTCTTGCGGAACGTCCGCAGCTCGCCGCGACCGAGCTTGGTCATGTCGACGCCGTCCACGGTGGTCCGCCCGGAGTCGGGCCGCTCCAGTGCGATGATCACCTTGCCGAGCGTCGTCTTGCCGCAGCCGGACTCGCCGACGAGCCCGAACGTCTGGCCGCGGGCCACGGTGAACGAGATCCCGCTCACCGCCTTGACGGTGTCGATCGTGCGCCGCAGGACCCCGCCCTTGACCGGGTACTCGCACACCACCTCGTCGACCACCAGCGCGTCCGACCCGTTCCCACTCAGCTCCGGCGGCGTCGCGGCCGCCTCGGCGGCGGCCGGCAGCAGCGAGCTCGGCAGCGGCACAGCCGGCAGCGGCGGGGGCCCGGCGGGCAGCGGCGCATCCCGACCCCCGGCGGGCAGCGGCGCGGCCCGGCCCGCGGCGGGCGTCGCGTCGGCGGCGACGGTCGTGCCCGCCGCGGTCACCGTCACCTTGCGCCGGTCCAGCGGTCCGTCGACCGGGTGCCAGCAGGCGAAGAGGTGATCGCCGTCTCCGGCCAGCGGCGGCTCGGACTCCCAGCACTGATCGGTGGCGTGGGCGCAGCGGGCGGCGAAACGGCACCCGGTCGGCGGCGCGGTCAGATCCGGAGGCAGCCCCGGGATGCTGAACAGCGGCTGGTCACGCGCCTGGGTTAGCAGCGGGATCGCACCGAGCAGCGCCTGCGTATAGGGGTGGTGCATATGCGCGAAGAGCTGGTCGGTGCGGGCGCTCTCGACCATCCTGCCGGCGTACATCACGTTGACCCGATCGGCGCGGCCGGCGACCACGCCCATGTCGTGGGTGACGAGCAGGACCGCCATGCCGAGCCGCTCCTTCAGGCCGTCGAGCAGCCCCAGGATCTCGGCCTGGATCGTGACGTCGAGCGCCGTCGTCGGCTCGTCCGCCAGCAGCACCTTCGGCTCGCACGACAGCGCCATCGCGATCATGATCCGCTGGCGCTGACCGCCCGAGAACTGGTGGGGATAGTCGTCCAGTCGGTCCTGTGGCCGGGGCATCCCGACGATCCCGAGCAGCTCGGTGGCGCGTGTGCGGGCGGCCGACCTGGACATCGAGCGGTGACGGCGCAGCGGCTCGGCGATCTGGTCACCCACCGACATCGTGGGGTTCAACGACGTGAGCGAGTCCTGGAAGATCATCGCGACCTCGTTGCCCCTGAGGTCGCGCATCTTCGCTTCGGCGAGCGCCACCAGGTCCTCGCCGTCGAGCGCGATCGTGCCCTGGACGATGCGCCCGCCGGCCGGCAGCAGCTGCATGACCGACAGGCCGAGCATCGACTTGCCACAGCCGGACTCGCCGACGAGCCCGAGCGTCTCGCCCGGGTCGATCGACAGGCTCACGTCTCCGACCGCGTGCACGACCGCGCTCGCGAGCTGGATGTCCGTCGACAGACCGTCGACCTTCAACGCGGGCGTCGGGCTCATCGGCTGCGAAGCCTCACTTCCACCACGTCACGCAAAGCGTCGCCGAGCAGGTTGAACGCGACGACCGTGACCACGATGCAGACGCCGGCGGGGTAGATCAGCCACCAGTAGCCGTCGGCGATGTAGTTGAGGCCGTCGGTGAGCATGCCCCCCCAATTCGCCGCGGGAGGCGGCGGGCCGAGGCCGAGGAAGCTCAGCGCGGCGAGCAGCAGGATCGCGTTGGCGACCTCGAACGTCGCCTGCACGACGACCGTCCCGACGACGTTGCGCACGATGTGCTCGTACAGGATCCGCCAGCGCCGCTGCCCGAAGCTCTCCGCGGCGCGGACGTAGTCCAGGCGGCGGAGCACCAGCACCTCGCCGCGCACCAACCTGGCGGTGGTCAACCACGACAGCAGTCCAAGGACCAGGATCACGGTGCCGGTGCTCGGGGTGACGATCGTGGCGATCAGCAGCACGAGCAGCAGCACCGGGATCGCTACCAGTGCATCGACGATCCGCATCAGCACGGCGTCGAGCCAGCCGCCGCTGAATCCCGCAAGCGCCCCGATGAACGTCCCGATGAACGCCGCGATCAAGGCCGCCGCGACGCCGACCTCCAGCGAGGACCGACCCGCGAACATCAGCCGGCCGAGCACGTCATAGCCGACCGAGTCGGTGCCGAGGGGACGCCCGCCTCCGGGCGCCAGGGTGATCGCCAGCACGTTGGTCTGGACCTGGTTGGTCTTGTAGACGAGCGGTCCGACGAAGCTGAACAGGATCATCACGACGATGATCATCACGGCGAGCACGCCCATCTTCTGGCCCAGGAAGTCGCGCAGCAGCAGCCAGCGCCGCGCGGCACGATCGCCCGCGACGGTCCGTGCCTCCGCGACCGGCGCGCTGGCGCTGTCGGGGACTCGGATGCTCATGAGTACTGGATGCGGGGGTCGGCGGCCGCGTAGGCGATGTCAGCCAGCAGGTTGCCGACGACGGTGGCCACGCCGACGACGACGGTGAAGCCCATCAGCACCGGGTAGTCACGCGCGCCCGCCGCGGTCCAGAACAGCCAGCCCATCCCGGGGTAGTTGTAGAGCGCCTCGACCACGATCGCGCCGCCCAGGACGACCGGGAGGCTCAGACCGATCAGGGTGATGATCGGCAGCATGCTGTTACGCAGCAGATGCCGCAGGACCACCCGTCGCGGCGACAGGCCCTTGGCGCGCGCGGTCCGGATGTAGTCCTGCAGCAGGTTGTCGATCACGGAGGAGCGGATGAAGCGGCTGAACTGCGCGACGGTGACGATCGTCAGCGTCGCAACGGGCAGCACCAGCGCCTTGGGCTGCTGCAGCACCGTCGAGATCGTGGCTCCCTGGGGCGCCTCGGGCGGAAGCCACCGAAGCGAGTTGGAGAAGATCACCACCAGCAGCATCCCCACCCAGAACGTCGGCATCGAGTAGCCGACGAAGGCCGCGGCGGTGAAGCCGTGGTCGATGAGCTTGTTGCGCCGCAGCCCCTGCACCACGCCGACCGGGATCGCGATCAGCAGCGCGAACACGTAGGAGAGCCCGACGAGCAGCGCCGTCTTGGGGAGATCCTGACCGAGCAGCGCCCCGACGGATTGGTCGAAGTGATAGGAGAACCCCAGGTTGCCGTGCAGCAGCCTGCCGATGTAATCGACGTACTGCGTGGGCAGCGCGCGGTCATAGCCCTGCGAGGCGTTGAAGTTGGCGAGCGCGGTCGGGGTGGCCCTCGCCCCCAGAATCGCCCGGCCCGGGCTGCCCGGGAGGAAGTGCAGGATGCCGAACACCACCATCGTGACCAGCACCAGCACCAGCACGGATTGCAGGACTCGTCTGACTAGGTAGGCCGCCATCGCTCACTTCCGAGGCGTGCCGCCGAGGCTACCCCTTGACGAACCACGTCTGCGGATAGATATGACCTGTCGAGTCCTGCGCGCTCACGCCGCCGACCTTGGAGGTGATCGCCGAGATCTGGTATGCGCTGTTGGGGAACCACAGCACCGGCACCTGCTTTGAGACGAGCAGCTGGTACTTGTACAGCGGCTGCAGCGAGCTCGACGTGTTGGTGATGATCGATTTGATGCCCGCGTCGACCTGGGAGTTGCAGTAGTTGCCACCGTTCGTCGCTCCTCCGCACCCAAACAGGCTGTCGCCGTCCGGATAGTAGATCGGCACGTAGGTGTAGACGGGCGATGAGATGATGCTCAGCGCGGTCGAGCTTCACCGGGCAGGTCTTGGTCGTCTTGCCGGTGCATGCGTACGCGGCCGAGAGGACCGTGTTCTCCGGCGACTCCTGGAGGGTCACGTCGATCCCGGCCTGACGGAAGGCGGACTGCGTCGCCTGGATCTCGGACTGGATCGCAGGGAACCCGGTCGCGAACATCAGCGGCATGCTCAAGCTGGCGCCCGAGGCGATCCCGGGACCGCACTGTCGCGCGCCGGATCCCGGCTTGGCGCACGTCGCGGCGCCGGACTTCGGGATGCTCCATCCGTGCGAGGTGAGCAGCTGGCGAGCCGCGCTCACGCTGTAGGGGAACGGGTTCGTGTTGGCAGCCGGGTTCAGGAAGCTGGTCTTGGGGAACGTGGGCACCGGGCCGTAGGTCGGCGTCCCGTATCCCTTCAGCACGTCCTTGATGTAGGTCGGCTGGTCGATCAGGTGCTCCATCGCCTGGCGGATGTAGACCTGACCCAGCAGCGGGGCGTACTTCGGGTTGGAGAAGTTGATCCCGATGAACGTCATCCCCCACTCGTACCAGGGGTCGACGTTGATGCCGCGGCTCTTCAGCCCGCCGATCGCCCCGATGTCGGTGGTCGGCACGTATCCGTAGTCGACAGTCCCGCCCTGGAGCGCGTTGAACTCCGCGGCCGCGCTTGTGAACGGCAGCTCCTCGAACTGCTTGAGGTGGGCCTTGTCAGGCCCGGAGTACTTGGTGTTGGCGACCATGGTCGTCTGGCCGGTGGTCTGGAAGCCCGTGGTCGGCTTCAGCCGCCACGGTCCGTCGACGACCTGCCAGATCGGGTTGGTGTCCCACGTGGAGAGCGACAGCGATGCCTTGTTCAGGTAGGCATAGACCTTCTTGGCGCCCGCCGGCGTGTTGTCGTAGTTGCCGACCTTGCCCGAGGCGGACTCCTTGTCCCAGACGTGCTGCGGGATCGGGCTGAGGAGGGCGAGCCCGTTGTAGAGCAGGTACGTCGGGTTGTAGGCCACGTTGAGCTTGATCTGGAACGTGTACTTCGACGGTGCCGAGACCGATGCGACGTGGTCGAGGAACCCTCCCGGCACGTAGCCGGCGTAGTTGTTCTTCTCGACGAGCAGCAGATGCATCCAGAAGGTGAGATCTCTCGCGGTGACCGGTGTGCCGTCCGACCAGTTCCAATGCTTGAGCTTCATCGTGATCGTCTTGCCGCCGTCGGAGTACGCCGGCGGCGCCGCCATGCTGTACGGGTAGTTGATCGTCGCGGCCGAGCTGTCGGGGTGGCCGAACCAGTACAGCGGTCGCCACATCAGCGGCTGCAGGTAGACGATGTTGTTGTTCCCGGAGTTCGCGCCGTCGTACAGCGGGAAGATGTACGTCGGAGGGGAGCCGGGCTGCTCGGCGAAGGTGAGCTCACCGCCGCTCGTGGGCTTGCCCTGCGCAGTGGTGTGGGTCGTCGAGTTGTTCGGGCCGTTCTGGCCGTTACCACCGCCACCGCTGCCGCCACACGCGGAGAGCGTCGCCGCGAGTGCGATCGTGACTGCGAGACCGGCCATCAAGCGCTGAATCACGCGGCTCCCCTCCCCAGGGTCTGAGTGTGCATCTGGGGCCCAGCGTATTCGCGCGATCTGCCGCTGTCGTGGTCGAATCGGACGATTTCCCCCCCGCCGATTCGTGCGATCGGCCAAGGGCTCAGAAGAAGGTCAGAACGCCGTCGCGGACGTCGAAGCGCTCGTCCACGAGGGGGATGAAGCGGAACTTGTCAAAGGCCGTGCACGGATGCGACAGATCGAGTGCCACGATGTCACCCGCGCGTACGTCGGCACCCGGGTCGACGCGGATGAACAGGTGCTGGTCCATCACCCGATACGTCTGCGCGCCCGCGGGGTCGCCGATCGGGGCGCCGTCGCGAAACCACGATCGCAGCGCGGGCAGGTCGCGGTCCACCGGCGCATCGCGCAGCCCCGCACCCACGATCACGACGTCGGGTTCCGGGCGCGAGAGCACGCTTGCCCACAGGGTCAGGGCGTTGAGGAGCCGCAGGCTCTCCCCCGCCTCGCGGCGGCCGGCGAGCGCGGACAGCCGCTCATACGCGCCGCTGTCGTGCGACACGTAGCAGCCGCTGCGCAGGACGAGGCTCACTCGCTGGGCCACCTCGGGCCAGTGGCGCAGCGCGGCGATCACACGGTCGAAGTACATGGATCCGCCCGCGGTCACGATCACCTCGTCGCGCTCGAACAGGCCACGCGTGGCGAACGAAACCACGGCTTCACGCACCGACCCCAGTAGGTCGTCGATGCGCGCCAGCCCCTCCTCGTCCGCCTCCGAGGCATAGGTGCCCTCGAACGCCTCGACGCCGGCCAGCTCCAGGTGCCGGGCGCCGTGCACCGCCTCGGCCACCTCGCACGCCGCGTCGCTCGATCGGACGCCGGCGCGGCCGCCGTGGCGCCCCACCTCGACGAGGACGGGCAGCCGCCGCGCGGGCGCGCAGTCGGCGAGGACGGCGTCCATCCGGCGTGCGGTGCCGGCGTCGTCGACCAGGCAAAGGAACTCGAACGCGGGCTCGCGCTCGAGCTCGCCGGCCAGCCAGCGCAGCGCCGGACGGTCGACCAGCTCGTTGGCCAGGATCACGCGATCGACTCCGTGGCGGCGCATGATCGCGACCTGGGTGGGGGTCGCCGCGGTTATCGCCCACGCACCGGCCTCGAGCTGCGCCGCGAACAGCTGCGGTGACATCGTGGTCTTGCCGTGGGGGGCGAGCCTGACTCCGTGGCGATCGCAGTAGCGCTGCATCGTCGCGATGTTGTGCTGCACCCCGCCCGCGTCGAGTGTCAACACGGGCAGCGCGAGGTCGCCGCGCGCCACGTTCCACCCCTGCTCACCAACGGCGCTGAGCGGCAGTGACCGTGCCGGCGGGATCCCCTTGTAGGCATCATCGAGCAGGGTGTCCCTGAGCGCGCTCACCCTCGGTCAGCGCACGCCGGCCGCGTACGAAGCACGCAACTCGGGCTGCGGGTGCCCGCGACGCACCGCCAGATCCGGAGCATGCGAGTCGCCGAGCGACCGGCGGACCCGGAACTCCAGCATCAGCTCGAAACGCTCCTCGGGATCGTCGAGCGTGACCCCGCTGACTTCCTCGATCCGGCGCAGGCGGTAGCGCAACGTGTTCTTGTGGACGTGGAGATGGTCGGCGGTGCCGGTGACGTCCCCGAACTGCTGCAGCCAGCAATCGAGGGTCTCTACCAGGTTCGACTGGTGCTCCAGGTCATAGGCCTCTAGGCGCGCGAGCGGCCCGCCGGCGCAGACCGGATCGCTGGCGGCGATGTCCGACAGCCGCAGCACCAGCGACAGCCCGTGGACGTCATCTCGGGTCGCCACCTGCAGATCGGGCTCTCTCGCCGTCCTCGGCATGTCCAGCACGCGCAGCACGAGCTCCGCGTCCTCGCGTGACCGGTCCAGATCGCCCGGGTCAGAGACCGCGTTGCCGATGCCGACGCTCAATCCCTGCAGGCCGGCGCCCCGGCGCTCCACGAACGAGCGGATGAGGCGCTGGACCGATCGGACGTCGGCACAGCTATCGGTCGTGTGGAGCATCACCGCGTAGATGGTGTCGTTGAAGACGGCGGCCACGGCGGTCGCGCACTCCGCGCGCAGATACATCACCAGCGAGCTGGCCAGCCGCTCGGCTCCGGCGACGAGTCGATCTCGGCACCGCCGGGTCCGAGGAGCGGATCCTGGCCGCAATTACGCATCCGCCGCGCACGCGCGCGCGATGAACCTTGCCGCGGCCGCCCGGGCGGGCTGGCCGCCGCCGATCAGCGCCGCGACCGTCGCGGTCCTCATGCGCCGCACGGCGTCGGCGGCGACACGACCCTGGAGGATCGCGCCGGCGGCGGTGTGGGCCGCTTGCATCATTGCCTCCTCCTGGGCCTGGGTGAGCGGCTCATCGCCGGCGATCGCCCAGATCGACCCGAGCAGCGCGCTGCCGGCGCGGATCTGTATCGCGATGCGGGCGCGGACGCCGCTGGGCAGCGGCTCCACCTGGATCGGTCGGTTCGAGCTGTACAGACGCTGGAAGACCCCGAGCCTGACCATCTCGGCACCGAGATGGCGCGGCACCTGCTGGCCGAGCACCGAGGCCTTGCGCGCGTCGTCGCCTCGCTCCTGGTCGGCGGAGAACGCCATCACCCGGGAACGCAGGTCCTCGATGGTCACCGGCGAGTCGAGGATCTCGGAGAGCGAGTTCGCGACCTTGAACAGATTGAGGTCGGCACTGAGGCTCGCCTCGGTGACGAAGCTGTCCTCGTCACGCCGGGTCCGCGCAGGGCGGATCATGTCGGCGAGGTAGATCCACGGCGCGCCCTCCACGTAGGTGAACAGCGGCACCCGCGACTCGCTGGCCGCGGCGACGACGGCCCCGTCGACGGCGACCGGGGCACGGACGACGAGCGCCGACGCGCCGCCGCCGGCCACCTTTCGCAGCAGGCCGCAGACCTCGGCGCTCTCACCCCCGGTGCCGACGCCGAACACCACGGCGTCCCTGGCCAGCCCGACCGGCTCGTCGATCGCCTGGACCACGACCTCCTCGACCATCCGCTCCTCGTCCAGATCGCCTGCGACAAGGGTTAGCAGCGAATCGCCGAGCCGGTCGAACAACTGCTTGACACTTTCCCGGGCACTCGTGCTCACGTGACCACCTCGACGTTGGTGACCGACGTGATGAACGCCTCGCCCCACTGCGCACGCCGGGGCGAGATGTCGACCGGACGGGAGGCCCGCGGACGCGAGCGGTCGCTGGCGTGCACGACGATCTCCTGGATCTGGGCGGGCTCGACCGGCGTGAGGTGGATCATGCAGATCAGCTCTCCGTTCTCACCCGGGATCGACCAGGTCACGTCGGCGGGCGTGACCGCCGACACGAGATCCGGCTCGGCGCGGGGCGCCAGCAGCGGGCCGACCTGGCCGGCGAGCGTCTCGATCTCCTTGCGGCGCTCGGTCAGCGGACGGTCGAAATCGACGTTGTCGGCGAAGATCTCGGCCGCGAGCGCGTCATCCCAGTTGCGGATGAGCGCATCCGTCTTGGCGCACAGCTCGGTCGTCTCCCGCCACAGCTCGATCGTGGTCGCCGGCACGGCGTCCCGGACGAGCCGCCGGCCGAGCGCCTCGGTCGCGAGCGCCACCGGGTCCCCGCGGTGGCTGTTGGTGAGCACGAGGATCCCGTGCCCGGACTGCGGGTGCCACCGCATGTGCAACAGGAATCCAGGGAGCCCGCCGGAGTGACACACGACGGTGCCGCGGTACAGGTCCTCTTGGATGACCAGTCCCAGCCCGTACCCGGAGTTGGTGACGGTCAGGGCACCGGCCGGACCGACGAACAGAGCGGGCTGGACCGGGATGTGCATGCGCTGCAGCTCGCGCCGGGACAGGCGGCTGAGCACCGGGTCGGAGTGATCGGATTCGGGCCGGAACGCCACCCCGAGCCACGTGATCCAGCGTGCGAGGTCACGCACCGAGCTGACGAGCCCGCCCGGACCGGTGAACGCGTCGGACTTCTGGGGCGCGAACGGCACCCACCGCCCCTCGGTGTCGAGGGAGTAGCCCGTCGCCCGCGGCACGCCGTCCGGGACCGCGCTGTCGGCGTAGGTCGAGCCCAGGCCGAGCGGGTCAAGATCTCCTCGCGCAGGAACGCCGGCAGCGGCTGACCGACCGCGCGGCTCACCGCGAGGCAACCCATCGCGTAGCCGAGGTTCGAGTACTCGTACGCCGAGCCCGGTGGGCGGCTGAGCCGGACGCCGGCCTCGACGATCCCCAGCAGCATCTCCGTCGGCAGGTCGATGAAGGGGTCGACCCACGAGTTGTCCTCGGTCAGTCCAGCCGACATGCTGAGCAGCATTCCCACGGTGGGCATGCCGTCGGGCTTGACCCCCCTCTCGCTGAGCCTGAACTCAGGCACGTACTTTGTGATCGGATCGCTGAGCGACAGCAGGCCGCGATCCCGCGCGATAGCGCGCCGCAGGCCGAGAAGCTCTTCGACATCGACGCGATCGGAAAGACCGTGTCGAGGTCGGGCTCGGTGCCGTCGTCGTCGTAGCGCCCGTACCCGCGCGCATGCACCAATCCCTCGGGACCGGCGAGGCCATAGACGAGACCCAGCGCCTGGTCGGCCGCGACGTACTGCCCGAACAGAGCGTCGAGTTCGGACTCCACCGGCACGACAAGCACCTCTTGAGACATGCGCACTCCTTTCTCAGTAGGCCGTGAGCAGCCTCCTCAGCTGCTCCACCAGCCTAACCCCTGAGGCGCCGGAGCCGATTGTGCGTTCCGACAGTCTCGGGCGTCCGCGGTTGGCCGTTCGGCCAGCCGCGTCAAGGGGGAACCGGTTTGTGCGGATCTCCATGCGGGCGCACCAAACTCTGACCCCATCGCACGACGACGACGCGGCGCAGCGAACCGATAATCGCACCGTGTCAATCGGGCGCGTGGTTGTCATCGGCGCGGGGGCCGTCGGCCTGTCGACCGCCTGGTTCCTGCAGCGCGACGGCGTCGACGTGTGCGTGATCGACCGCAAGGAGGTCGCGGCCGGATCGTCCTCGGGCAACGCCGGGTGGCTCTCGCCCTCGCTGGTGCTGCCGCTCGCCGAACCGGCGCTGCTGCGGTCCGCCTGCAGATGATCCTGAGCCCCAGCTCGCCACTCTACATCCCTCCGGCGATGGACGCTCAACTGCTGCGTTTCCTGGTGGTCTTCGCGCGGCATTGCACCATCCGTCGCTGGCGGATCGCCGCCGCAGCACTGGCCCGAGCGAGCGCTCGTATGCTCGCGGCCTACGACGAGATGCACCAGGCCGCGCTCGCCCCGGTCTCCGCCGCGATCACCTCCGCCGAGCCGTTCCTTGCCGTCTTCTCCACCGAGGCCGAGCGCCACGCGCTCGTCGAGGAGTTCACCCGGCTGCGCGAGATCGGCTTCGCCCATCCCTATCGGGTCGTCGACCGTACCCAGATCCTCGAGGCCAGCCCGGTGCTCGGCGACGCCGCCCGCTTCGGGCTGGCGTTGGAGGACCAGCGGTTCATCAACCCGGGCGCGTTCGTCCGGGCGATCGGCTCGTCGGTGACCGCTAGCGGCGGGCGGATCGTCAACGACAAGCTTGCCACCGGCGTGATCCAGCGCGGCGGCGAGATCGCGGTGCGATTCAGCGACGGCTCGTCCGTCGAGGGGGATGCGGCGGTGATCGCGACCGGGAGCTGGCTCGGGCGGCTCGCCCGTGAGCACGGCGTCCACACGCGGATCCAGGCGGGCCGGGGCTACAGCTTCACCGTCTATCCCGAGGCCGCGCCGCGCTATCCCGTCTACCTGCCGGCGCAGCGCGTCGCGTGCACGCCGCTCGGCGGTCCCGAGGACGGGCTGCGGCTGGCGGGGATGATGGAATTCCGGCCGCCCGATGCGCCGCTCGATCGACGCCGCATCCAGGCGATCGTCGATGCCGCGGCGCCGATGCTCACCGGGATCGACTGGTCGGCGCGGACCGACGAATGGGTCGGGGCGCGCCCCTGCACCGCCGACGGCCTGCCGCTCGTCGGCCGCACCGCCTCCGAGCGGGTGTTCGTCGCCGGCGGGCACGGCATGTGGGGGATCGCGCTCGGACCGCTGTCCGGGCAGATCCTCGCCGAGCAGATCACCGGGCGACGGCGCGATCCGTTGCTGGACGCGTTCGACCCTCTCCGCTGATGAGCGATTGGAGTTCCAGATGACGCAGTCGACACCGTTCTCACGCTGGGCCGCGATCGCGAGAGAGGGAGCCGCGAGCCGCCGCCGCGAGGTCGGGATCCCGATGCGCGACGGGGTGGAACTGGCCGCCGACATCTGGCTGCCCGCGCAGGACGGCCCCGCGCCGTGCATCGTCGAGCCGACGCCGTACGGCAAGGACAACATGTTCTGTGTCGCCGACGCGGAGCTCCTGCAGAGCCACGGCTACGCGTTCGTGTCGGTCGACGTGCGCGGCCGCGGCAAGTCCGAGGGCGAGTGGACCGCGTTCGTCAACGATCCCGACGACTGCCACGACGCGGTCGAGTGGGTGGCCGCCCAGGACTGGAGCACCGGCAAGGTCGGGATGACCGGCCTGAGCTACATGGGATGGGTGCAGTGGGCCGCCGCCTCACGCCGGCCGGCGCACCTCACCTGTCTGGTGTCGACGTCCGCTGCCGGGCGCTGGCAGCAGGAGATCCCGTACACCAACGGGGCGTTCCAGCTGTACTTCGCCTGGTGGACCTACGCCACCCGCCGGCGGATCCCCGAGGGCGGCGACATCGACTGGGAGCGGGTGCTGGCGACCCTGCCGTACGGGGCCCTCGGCGAGTTCATCAACGGCACCGGGGGCAGCTGGGAGATGTTCTCCCAGCACGACACCCTGGACGACACCTGGAAGGCGGTGCGCTTCGACGACCTGTCTCCCAGATCGACGTCCCGTGTCTGCACGTGACCGGCTGGTACGACCTGGAGGACCTGCTCGGGGCGTTTCACCACTACGAGAACATGCGCGCGCACTCGCCGGCCGCCGCCGATCAGTACCTGCTGGTCGGACCGTGGAGCCACGTCGGGTCGCGCTTCCCTCCGACGAGTACGGGGGCGTCGAGCTCGGCCCCGACGCCGCACTGGACATGGACGCCGAGCACGTGCGCTGGTTCGACCACTGGCTGAAGGGCGCGGGGCCGGGCATCGAGGAAGTCCCGCGCGTGCGGGTGTTCGAACCGGGCCACAATCGCTGGCGCCAGGCGTCGCGCTGGCCGCTGTCGAACGACACGCTCGAGCTCTTCCTCGCCGCGGACGGAGACGACGGGATGCTGGTCGACAACCCCCGCAGTGAGGTCGAGACGCGGAGCTATCGCTACGACCCGCGCGATCCCGCGCTCACCGGGATCGACGTCACGGGTTACCCGGTGGAGAACCCGCCGCTGGACCAGAGCGCGAACGAGGCGCGCGCGGACGTGCTCAGCTTCACCGGCGAGCCGCTCGCCGAGGACCTGGTGATCTCCGGATGGGCGCACCTGAAGCTGTACGCCTCATCGGACTGCGACGACACCGAGTGGCACGTCAAGATCACCGACGTCACCCCGGACGGCGCGTCGCTCAAGGTCACCCAGGGCTGCCTGCGGGCAGCCTGCCGTGACTCGCTCAGCGATCTCGAGCCTCTGACCCCCGGCACGGTCACGCCGTTCGACGTCGAGCTGTGGCCGACCCACCATGCGTTCCGCGCCGGGCATCGCGTACGGGTCACCGTGACGAGCAGCGACTACCCGTGGTTCGCGCGCAGCCTCAACCGGTTCGGCCTGGTGTCCGAACAGGGCGAGCCCAAGGTGGCCACGAACACCGTCGCGTGCGGCGGCGAGTACCGCAGCCGCATCGAGCTGCCCGTCGAGCGCGCCGGGTAGTCCGGCGAAAGCTCAGCGACCCCCTCGCTTCGCCGCGCGATCGCGGTTATGCTCAGCTGCGCGCTGGAGGGGCAATCGAGCGCGTCGGTAGACAGTGGGGGCAACCAACGTTTGGGGAGAGCAGATGAGCGAGAAGATCGTTGTCGGCAGTGACTGTTCGGACACCGCCAAGCAGGCGGTCGACGATGCGAAGGCACTGGGCGCCGAGCTCCACGTGGTCATGTCGAATCACGGTCTGCGCGGCGCTCACATCGTCGGCGCCCCGTAGGGCGCCGTTCCGGTCTACGGATCGATGCACGACGGTGTCCCCGCCGCGGTCATCGACGAGGCGGTCGCCGCCGCGCGCATCTCCGGCATCACCGCCGAAGGCCACGGGATCGACCGTGACCCCGCTGACGCGCTGCTGCAGGTCGCCGAGACGGCTCGGCGCCGGCGTCGAGTGGCAGCATGATCGAGCGATACCCGCGGTGTGGTTCGCGGACGCGTCTCTGGCCGGCGCGCGGTCGCGAGCACGTGGTCAGAGTCTCCCCGATATTGGGACTGATCGCTAGCGGACCGTTGCCGTAACGCCCGTAGCGTTGAGGCGCTGGGAGCCGGACGCCGAGCTCAGACGGTCGCGGGACCGATCCGGATCGATGGCGCCGCCATCAGGTGACGGTCAACAATCGGCCGGTGTGTCTGTCGGGGACCCAGACACCGCTCGGAGCGGTCTCCCGGCGACGATGTACCCGGCAACCGGCCAAGACCGAACCGCGACGAACTCTCGCCCGACCCTCGAACCAAGCACGAACACGATGACCCGATGAGGATCACCACCGCGAACCCGGCGGAAATCCAGGTTTTCTGCGACGCCGATGTGCCCAAGCAGCCACGTCTGCTCTAGGAGGTCGATACCGCCCTTCACGACCGCGTCTAGCTGTCACTGGAGAGCGCACGGGAGATCAGCGTCGTTGTTGGGTTGTCGTCGATGTTGATTGTCAGCAAGGGTTCCCGACGCGAAGCATCGAGGACCCTCCTCGAACTCGACGGGCGGGATCTCCGAGGGTGGTCTCTGGAAACGCGAAGAATCAGGCCGCCCGGGAGCTTCCACGCACGCTTGGCTCCATTGCGGCGGCGCCGCCATTGACAGTCGTCCGGCACGTCGTCGCGCTCGAGGCACGCGCAGCGATCCGCGCGCCCTCGCCGAACAGGTTGCTGGCGGCGAGCGTCATCGGCGGCCGGTCCCTGGGGCACCGGGCCGACGACCTTGCCGCCGCCGAGCACCGCCGCCTGCAGGACCGCGCGGCGATCGATCGCGCACTGGACCGCCAGGCGCGCGTCGACATTGGCCAGCGGCCCCTTGGACTGGATCATCAGCGCGCGGTAGTTCAGGTCCAGCCGCTTGCCGACGGTGATCGACGACTGTCCCTGCAGCTGCTGGGTCACCTGCGGCTCGGTGAGCAGGCCGAGCCCGACCGTGCCGGCCTGCAGCGCCGACGCGATCGACTGCTCGTTGGCGATCGTCTTGAATTCGATGCGGCCGATCTTCGGCGCCGGGCCCCAGTACTTCGGGTTGCGGGCGACCGTGAACGAGTTGTTCGGGCTGTAGGCGGAATACTGGTAGGGGCCGGTGCCGTCCGGCTTGGTGGCCAGCGTGCCCGCCTTGATCGCCTTCGCCGAGAGGATCGCGAGGTTCTGCGAGGTGAGGCCGTCCAGCAGCGAGGAGTCGGGGTGGCTGAGGTGGAAGACGACGGTGTAGCGGCTGGGCGTGGAGACGCTCTTGACCGACGCGAGGTAGGAGGCGGCCGCGGCCCCCGTGCTCGGCTTGACGATGTACGACATCGTTGCCTTGACGTCGGCGGAGGTCAGCGGGGAGCCGTCGTCGAACGTGACGCCGTGGCGCAGCGCGAACGTGAGCGAGCGGCCGCCGTCGCCGACGTGCCAGGCGGTGGCGAGCGCCGGCTGCACCTGCAGCGCGCTGTTGAGGGTGACGAGCGGCTGGTAGATCATGCCCAGCGCCTGGAAGTCGAGGAAGTTGGTCATCACCGCCGGGTCGAGCTTCTGGACGCTCGACGTGTCGGCCACGACGAGCGCCCCGCCGGACCCGCCGGTGGACCCGCCCGTGGTGGCGGCGGTCGAGGAGGAGCCACCCGAGGACGAGCCCCCGCCGCATCCGGCGGCGGCGAGCGCCAGCGCGGCCACGCCGGCGGCCATCGTGGCGCCGCGTCCCAATCTGCGTCTGTTCATCGCAATCCTCCTCGGCTGGCAACGGCCGGCCGGCGGGCGCGGCCGGTGAGTCGGGCCATCGTCGCGGTCCGTGACGCCGATGTCAAGAGGTGACCATCGACGGCTGCTCGAAAAGAACTTACCTACATGTTTGGCGTGGAGGGAGCTTTTCAACTACGCTCCCGACCGATTCCGGTGACGACCGACAACGCCACGACGACGAGCGCCGAGGTCGCCTCGGGCCCGCTGCGGGCCGCCGTCGCCGAGCTCACCGACGGTCCCGGCGCCCCGCCCGGCGCGTGCCTGGCCGTCTCGCACGCGGGCGCGGTGGCCTGGGCGGCGGCCGGCGTGGCCCAGGCGTTCGACGACGCCGGACCGCTCGCCGCGCCGCCGGCGATCGGCGTCGACGTGAGCACCGACGGCGGATCGGTGACCAAGGTGATCGCCACCGCCGGCGCGCTGCTCGCCCTCGTGGGCGCCGGCGAGGTCGGGCTGGAGCGTCCGCTGTCGCAGCTGCTGCCCTGGACGCGCGGGCTGCCCGCCGCCCGCGCCACCCTGCAGGACCTGCTCGAGCACCGCGCGGGGCTGTGGGAGTGGTGGCCCCTGTATCTCGCCGCCGCCGACCCCGAGGCGGCGCTGCGCGCGGCCGCGGCGCGGCCGTTGCGCTACGCGCCGGGAGCGGGCCGGCACTACTCCGACCTCGGCTTCCAGCTGCTCGGCGCCGCCGTCGCCGCGATCACCGGACGCGATCTGGCGACCGCCGTCCGGCAACTCGTCCTGGGGCCGCTGGGCTTGAACCGGACCCGCTACGGCCGCCCCGCCGCCGGCGCGCCGGTGTGCGCGAGCTCGACCGGTGACCGCATCGAGCGGCGGATGATCGACACCGGCGAGCCCTACCCGGTCGACGGCGACCCCGCCACGTTCGCGCGCTGGCGCACGCACGTGCTCGCCGGCGAGGTCAACGACGGCAACGCCTTCCACGCGTTCGGCTCGGTCGCCGGCCACGCCGGTCTGTTCTCGAGCGCTGCGGACCTGCTGCGGTTCGGCGACGCGTTGCTCGCCGGCCTTGACGGCTCCGGGCCGCTGCCCACCGCCGCCGTACGGCGGTTCCTCACCGCCGGCGCGGACCCGGTCCAGGGGCTCGGGTTCCGGGCCTGGCCGAGCCGGTCGGGGGAGGTCTGGGGGCACGGCGGCTTCCCGGGGGTCGTCGTGGCGATCGTGCCTGAGCTCGGAGCGAGCGTTGCGCTCGTGACCAACCGGCTGCACGTCGCCGGCGACCCGCGCCCGACGGCGGCGATGTGGGAGATCGCGCTCCCCGCGGCGCTCGAGCACTGTGGTGTGCGATGAGGAGGCGGGAATGCGACTGACGGTCGTCGGCATGATCAGCGGGACCTCCTACGACGCGATCGACGCCGCCGTCGGCGAGTTCTCGCTGCACGGCGACACGGTGACCCTCGCGCCCCGGGGGTGGCACTCGGCCCCGATCCCCGCGCCGCTGCGCGCGCGGATCGGCGCCTGCCTGCCACCCGCCGCGACGACGGTCGAGGAGGTCTGCAGGCTCGACACCGAGCTCGGGCAGCTGTGCGGGCGGGTCGCCGCCGAGGCGATCGCCGCCCACGCCCCGGACGGCGCGGACCTCGTCGTCTCGCACGGGCAGACGATCTATCACTGGGTGCAGGGCGGTCGCTGCCTGGGGACGCTGCAGATCGGAGCGCCGGCCTGGATCGCGGAGGCGACGGGGACCGCGGTCGTCTCGGACCTGCGCAGCCGCGACGTCGCGCGCGGCGGCCACGGTGCGCCACTGGCCTCGACGCTCGACGCGCTGCTCGTCCTGCCCGAGGACGGGCCGCGTCGCGGTTCGCTCAATCTCGGCGGGATCGCCAACATCACCGTGCGGGAGTCCGGGTCCGTCGTCGCGTACGACATCGGGCCGGCGAGCGCGCTGATCGACGCCGCCGTCACCGAGCTCACCTCCGGCGCCGAGCGCATGGACACCGACGGCACGCGGGCGGCCCGCGGCGCCGTCGACGAGGCCGCGCTTGCGCGGCTGCTCGACGAGGACTACTACCGGCTGCCGGCGCCCAAGTCGACGGGCAAGGAGCTGTTTCACGGGTCCTACGTCCGCGAGCGCCTCGGCGACGGCACGCCGCGCGGCGACGACCTGCTCGCGACGCTCACCGAGCTCACCGCCCGGCTCGTCGCGGACGCGTGTGCGGCGCACCGCCTCCAGGAGCTCGTCGTCGCCGGCGGCGGCGTGCGCAACCCGAGGCTGATGGCGCGGATCGCCGCGCTCGCCGCCCCGGTGCGGGTGCGCGCGTTCGAGGAGCTCGGCCTCCCCTCCCAGGCCAAGGAGGCCTACCTGTTCGCGCTGCTCGGCTACCTCACGATCCACGGCCTCGAGGGGACGATCGCGTCGGCGACCGGCGCCGCGCGCGGCTCGGTGCTCGGCTCGCTCACGCCGGGCGACGGCCCGTTCCTCCCGCCCGAGCCCTGGCCGGCGCCGGTCCGCCGCCTGGAGGTGGCGCGGTGAGCTGTTCCCTGGTGGTGCGCCTTCGCCCGCAGGGCCCGGGAGAGACCCCGGCGCTCGCCGCGGTGTTGGCCGCGGCGTGGAAGGACTCGTATCGCGGGGTCGTGCCCGACGCGGTGCTGCAGGCGCAGACCGCGGCCGGCTGGGAACGAGAGCTCGCCGCCGGCGACGCCCGTTCCCGGACGGTCGTCGCCGTCGACGAATCCGAGCGCATCGTCGGCTTCGTGCGCTCGGGCCCGGACCCCGCGGGCGGCCCCGACGGCTACATCGCCTCGCTGTACGTCGATCCCGGCGCGGCGGGGGCGGGGATCGGCGGGCGCCTGCTGGCGCGCGCGCTGCACGAGCTGGCGGCCGACGGCCATCCGGCGGTGACGCTGTGGGTGTTCCGCGACAACCTGCGCGCCCGCGAGCTCTACGTGCGGCACGGCTTCGCCGACGACGGCGCCGAGCTCGTCGACCCCCGCTGGCAGGCGCCGCAGCTGCGCATGCGGCGCACCTTCGGAGCCGGGGAGAGAGGACCCCGATGACCGACGTCGATCGCCGCGGCGCCCCTGATCCCATCCTGCGCGTGCGCTCGCCCACCGAGGAGCGCAACCCGCGGACCGCCGACATCGACACCGTCTCGGTGCTCGAGCTGCTGCAGCGGATCAACGACGAGGACGCCCGCGTCCCCGGCGCGGTGCGCGCCGTCCTGCCCGCGCTCGCCGCGCTGGTCGAGGTCACCGTCGAGCGCATCGCCGCCGGCGGCCGGGTCCACTACTTCGGCGCCGGCAGCTCGGGCCGGCTCGGGCTGCTCGACGCCGCCGAGCTGCCGCCCACCTTCGGCGTCGGCCCCGAGCTGTTCATCGCCCATCTGGCGGGAGGCGACGGCGCGGTGCGGCGCGCCCGTGAGGGCGCCGAGGACGACGCCACGGAGGGCGCGCGTGAGGCCACCGGGCTCGGCCCGCATGACGTGCTCGTCGGGCTCGCCTCCTCGGGCTACACCGCGTACGTCGGCGGCGCGATGGAGCGGGCCCGCGACGCGGGGTCGCACAGTGCGCTCATCACCTCCAATCCACAGGCGCCGCTCGCCGCCCACGCCGACACGCTGCTGTGCGTCGACACCGGCACGGAGGTGATCACCGGGTCCACGCGGTTGAAGGCCGCGACCGCCCAGAAGCTCATCCTCAACGCGTTCTCGACCGCGGTCATGGTGCGCACCGGCCGCACCTGGTCGAACCTGATGGTCGACCTCGTGCCCAGCAACGCGAAGCTGCGCGGGCGGGTCCTGCGGCTGCTCGCGCAGGCGACCGGCGAGGACGAGGCCACCTGCGACGCGGCATTGGAGCGCTGCGGCCGCGAGCCGAAGACCGCGCTGGTGACGCTGCTGTCCGACGCCGACCCCAGCCACGCCCGGGCCGCGCTCATCGCCTCGCGCGGCCGCGTCGCGCTCGCGCTGCGCGCGATCGGCGCCGGC
This sequence comes from uncultured Solirubrobacteraceae bacterium, assembly GCA_963702225.1. Classification (GTDB taxonomy): domain Bacteria; phylum Actinomycetota; class Thermoleophilia; order Solirubrobacterales; family Solirubrobacteraceae; genus Palsa-465. The sequence continues at coordinate 50,629 of CAVPBY010000059.1, forward strand.
TGAGGGCCGGCCTGACCGACGGGATCCGGGCGATCTGCTGCTCAGCGCCGCCCGCGGGCCGGGCGGCGCCGCGTCGTGATCGCCTGGTTGGTGCGCAGCAGCGCCTCGGTCGTCGAGCTCCAGTGACGCTTGGCGACGGCGACGAACAGGCAGTCGACGACGACCAGCGCCGAGATGCGGCTCGCCATCGCGCCCGAGCGGAACGTCGTCTCGTCGGAGACGGTGGTGAGCACCACGTCGGCGCGCGCGGCCAGCGGCGACCCCGCGAAGTTCGTGATCGCGATCGCCGTCGCGCCGCGCTCCTGGGCCTCGGCGACCGGGTCCAGCGTGTCGGTGGTCGCGCCCGAGTGGCTGATCGCGACGACCGTGTCGCCGTCGCCGAGGTTGGCGGCCGAGGTGAGCGCCATGTGCGGGTCCGGCCAGGCCCAGGCGCTCAGCCCGATGCGGTGCAGCTTGGCCTGCAGGTCGCGGGCGACCAGCCCGCTGGCCCCGACGCCGTAGGCGTCGATCCGCCGCGCGCCGGCGATCGCCGCCGAGGCCGCGTCGAGCGCGGCGACGTCGAGCGCCCCGGCGGTCTCCCGCACGGCCACCGACAGCGACTGCCCGATGCGCCGCACGACCGACTCGAGGTCGTCGTCGGGATCGATCTCGGGCGACAGGCGCGGATGCTCGGCGGCGCCGTTGCGGCCGGCCCACAACGCGACCGACAGCCGCAGCTCGGGATAGCTGCCGACCCCGACGCTGCGGCAGAAGCGCACGACCGTCGTCTCCGAGGTCCCGGCCTGGCGCGCCAGATCGGTGATCGTGAGCCGGGTGGCGGCGTCGGGGTCGCCGAGGATGACCTCGCCCACCCGCCGCTCGGCGGGGGCCAGCGATGGCAGCAGGCTGCGCAACTGGGCGACGATGTCGCCGGCCGGCGCCGCGGCGGCCCGCTCGGCCGGCTCGGACCGGCGCCGTCGCGAGCCGGCCTCCGGCCGGGCCCGGTTGCGAGGGTTGCCCGCCACGCGCCGAGCTTAGCTCTCGGCGACCGCGTCGCGGGCCTCGGCCTCGGTCGCATAACCGCGGAGCCGGGTGATCTGGCTGCCGCGCACCTCGGCGACGACGAAGTGCTCGCGCGGCCCGTTCTCGTCGTCGTCGCCGCCGTCGTCGACGACGCGGTGGACGTGGGCGAGCACCAGGTCGCCCTCCTCGACGAGCGCGCTCACCGCCACCTCCCCGCGCGCAACCAGCCCGATCCGCATCCGCTCGAGCGTCGTGGCGCGCCCGTGGCAGCGGGGGATCCAACCGTCCTCGTCGGCGACTCCGCACCAGTCGATGTCGTCGGCCAGCAGCGCTCCGAGGTCGTCGAACCGGGCCTCGGACACGGCCGTGAACGCCGCCGTCACCGTGCGCATCGCCGCGCCCGTCTGGCGCGCGGCGGTCGCGGGATCGGCGGGGCTCGCTCGGCGCGGCGGGCGCGCCGGGTCGCTGCGGTTGCCTCCAGCAGCCGTTGCGCCTCAGGGTGGCCGTGATGCTCGGCCCAGCCCGACGGGGTCGCGTCGTAGCCGGTGTCGCGGATGCTCGGGTCGGCGCCGTGGTCGAGCAGCAGCTCGATCACGCGGAAGGTTTCCGCGCATCGCGGCTTCGTGCCGCGGCGTGGTCCGGGACCGCGCCTTGACGTCGATCCGAGCTCGATCACCAGCGCCACCGCGTCCTGGTTGTTCTGCTCGGCCGCGCGAACCAGCTGGTCGGGGCACCGCTCGATCGCGCGCCCGCGCAGGCGGGGATCGGACGCGAGCAGCCGATCGCACACCGGTTCGGTCGCCGGACATCGCGGTCGCGATCAGCTCGTCGACCTCATCGTGCTCCCAGGACGCGCCCGCGTCGACCAGCACGGCCACGACGTCCATGTGCCCGTTGAGCGCCGCCTGCTGGACCGGTGAGCGTCCCTGGTAGATCGGGTGCTTGGGCGCCGGGCCCTCGGGATCCACCCCGCGGGCGAGCAACCTGCGGATCCGGTCGGTGAACCCGTGGGTGGGCCGCGGCGATCAGCAGGTCCTCGAGCATCTTCGTCGGTGAGTCCTGCTGCTCGCCGAGCAGCGGGCGCCACGGGCCACCGTCCCCGGTGCCCAGCCCGAACTCGAACAGCAGCTCGAGCCAGTCCTGGCCAGAACTCCGGGCCCCACCCCTGGTTGTCGAGCGCCTGCCCATCGGTCGCATCAGCGCCCGGCTTGCAGGAGCAGCACGCGCGAGCGCGAGTTCCTCCGGGTGCTTCGGGATCGTGCCGCCGCCACCCAGCGCGCCGGTCAGCGCGGTGAACGGCGGGACCAGACCCTCCCACAGATAGCCGGCGTTTGGATCCGCCCCGTGCTCCAACAGCAGCCGCGCGACGCCAACCGCCGAACGGCCGGCACCGAGAGGCACGCGCGAATAGGTCAGATAGAGCAGCGGTTCCCAACCGTGCGGACCGCCGACGCGCGAGGCCTCCGACGGGTGGCGGTCCAGGAGCTCGCGCGCGGCGTCAACCTCCCCGGTCGCGGCGATCGTGTGGATGCTCGCGCGCGCCAGCCACTCGTGCCGGTCGAGCATCGCCTGCGCGCGCCGGAACCGGCCGGGGTCATCGTCGCCGTAGGTCAGGCACGCGAGCCGCAGGAACTCGTCGATGACCGCCGGCTCGTCGTCGAGCGGTCCTCCACCGGCTCGTGGTGGGGGGAGCGGGCGTAGCGCGCGACGAGCTCCAGGTGCGCCTTCAGCTTCGGCCAGCTGGCGAACCCGAAGCGCCGCGCGACGACCAGCTGGGCGTCGGCGCGCGTGAAGCCGGCCAGCTCGGGCGATCCGGGCGCGGCGGACCCGAGCCGCGGGTGGAACTCGTTGACGACCTCGGCGGCGCCGGCGTCGCCGGCGCGGACCGCGCGCTGGAACGACTTGGCGCCGTTCTTGAGGTGTTCGAGGTTGGCGTTGCCTGGAAGACCGCGGGGTGGCACAAAGGCCTCCTTTCACCAGGCCCGGAGTCCGCCGTCACGGGCCGGAAAGGAGACACCGACCACGACCACTGAGACCAACCGGCAGGTGGGCTTCGCCCTTTCCGCGGACCGGCGGCGTCCTGCGCGCCGCCCGATCATAGACCTCGGCGGAGGGCGGCAAAAGACCCGGCCGACGGCGCCCTGCGGTCAGAGGCTCAGCGCGATCACGGTGGGACGCTCGTGCTCCAGGCTCTCTCGCACCAGCTCCGGGAGCCGCTCCACGCCGTCGGCGTGAACCCCACGGCCGCCGAGCGCCTCGGCGAGCTTGGCGAAGTCCGGCGAGCGGCGGTCGACTCCCAGCGGAGCGATGCCACGGGTCTGCATCTCCTCGCGGATCTCGGCGAAGCCGCCGTTGTCGACGACCACGATCGGCAGGCACAGGTCGAGCTCGGCGGCGGTCGCGAGCTCCTGGGCGGTGAACAGGAAGCCGCCGTCGCCGACGAGGGTGACGACCGTGCTCGTCCGGTCGGCGAGCTTGGCGCCGATCGCCGCCGGCAGGCCGTAGCCGAGCGTGGCGAAGCCGGCCGGATACAGAAACCGGCCTGGGGCCTCCATCGGCCAGAAGTGGACGGTGCCGAAGTAGCTCACCTGGGCGCTGTCGCCGGCGACGACGGCGTCCACGGGGAGGACCGAGCGCACCGCGTCCTGGATGTCGCGGTAGGGAGCGCCGTCGCGCATCGCCTCCTCCTCGGCGTCGCGGAGCATCTCCGCCACCGCGGCTCGCCGGTCCTCCCGGGATCCAGCTCCCCGCCGGCGAGGATCGCGGTGAGCGCCTGGGCGGCGTCGGCCCGCAGCGTGAGCTGGGCGGCGAGATTCTTCTGCAGCTGCGACTCGTCCAGGTCGATCCGGACCACGGTGCCGTGCGGGCGCAGCGTGCCACCCCACAGGTCCGAGTCACCGAGCTCTGAGCCGACCACCACCAGGACGTCGGCCTGCTCGAGACAGTGCTGCACCGACCGCAGACGGATCGAGGCACCGAGCGACAGCGGGTGGGACTCGGGGAGCACGCCCTTGCCGTTGGCGGTGCTCACCACCGGCGCCTGAAGCCGCTCGGCGAAGGCTCGGACCGCCGCCGTGGCCTCGCGCGCGCCGCCGCCGACGACCAGCGCCGGCCGCCGTGCGCCGGCCAGCAGCGCGGTGATCTCCGCCACCCGTCCAGCCGGAACACAGGGCAGCGACACCGGCGGGGTGTCGGCGCGGTCCCCATCCCCCGGCGACCAGGGGCCGTCGAGCACGTCGAGCGGGACCTCGACGTGGACGGGGCGGCGTCGCGACACCCGCCAGGCGGCGAACGTCTCATCGATCGTCGCCGCCGCCTCCGCGGCGCTCGTGACCCGGACGCTGCGCTGCACGAGGGTGTCGAGGTGGGCATGCTGATCCTTCATCTCGTGCAGCCAGCCGACGTCCGCGCGCTCCATGCCCTGGGGCACGCCCGGCGAGATGAGCAGCATCGGAACGGAGTCGGCGTAGGCTGTCGCCGCCGGCGTGCAGGCGTTGGTGAGGCCGGGGCCGGTGGTGGTGATCACCACGCCGGGCCGCCCGCTCGCCCGCGCGTAGCCGTCGGCCGCATAGCCGCCGCCCTGCTCGTGGCGCACCGCGACGTGCTCGATCGGCGAGCCCGACAGGTAGCGGTAGATCTCGAGGTTGTGACTGCCCGGGATGCCGAACACCGTGCGGACGCCGTTGCGCTGCAGCGCGCGGACCACGGCGGCGCCGCCGGTGAGCGCGTCGGTCATCGCCCGGCCCCGGCCCCGCCCCCGGCCTCCGCCGCGGCCCCGGCCGGCGCGCCCTCGGCCGGGGCCGCCCTCAGCACGCCCTCGCTGCGGCGCCACACCGGACGGCCGTCGATCCAGGTCTCGGTCGCCGAGATCGCCGGCAGGTCATCGAGCGTGCTCTCGAACGGATCGCCGTCGAGCAACACCAGGTCGGCGGCGGTGCCCTCCTCGATCCGGCCGTCGCCGGTTCGGTCCAGCAGCCGCGCCGGGGTCCGCGTGATCCCGGCCAGCGCCTGCTCGCGCGTCACCGCGAGCTCCTCGCTGCCGGCGACCTGCCCGGAGCTCGTCTGCCGGGTGATCGCCGCCCATGCCGAGCGCAGCGGCGCCGGGTCGGTGACGGGCGCGTCGGAGCTGACGATCACGCCGATCCCGGCCTGGGCGAACGCGCCATAGGGGTAGAACCGGCCGCCGGCGGGTCCGTACTCGGCCATCAGCGCGTCGGCTCGCTCGTGGACCTGCAGCGGCTGGGGGACGGGCACGACGCCGAGCGTACGCATCCTCGCCACCTGTTCGTCGGTCGGGAAGCCGCAGTGCTCGATGCGATGCAGGACGCCGGGACGCGGCCGGTTTGCGCGAGCGCGCTGCACCGCCTCGAGCACGAGCTCGATCGGGTAGGTGCCCTGCGCGTGGGTGGCGGTACGCAAGCCGAGCTCGTGCGCGCTGACCAGCAGCTCGCCGAGCTCTTCGGGCTCGTGGTAGAGGTAACCGTCCCGGTGGTCGCCGTGATGGCCGCCACAGCAGTCGCCCAGGCACGCGGTCCGTGCCAGCACCGAGCCGTCGGCATAGAACTTGACGCCGGCGATCCCCAGCCGGTCGTCGCCGAGCGATCCGACGAGGCCGATCGCGCGCAGGTGATCCAGATGGCTCGAGAGCATCAGCACCTGTGCCTTGAGGATCAGCTCGCCCTCGTCGCGCGCCGCCAGGTAGCCGGCCATCTCCAGGTCGGTGACCTGCGCGTCGCAGACCGAGGTGACTCCGGCCTGCAGGAACGACTCTTGTGAGAGGCGCATCAGCCGCCGCTGCTCCTCGGCGCCGATCGGCAGGTGGAAGTTCGGTCCGTGGTTCTGCACCTTGACGCCGAACGGGCCGGTCAGCAGGTCACAGGCGGCATCGAACACGAGGCCGGTCGGCTCGCCGTTGGCGTCGTGGTCGAGCCGGCCCCCGAGTGGAACCGGCGTGTCGCGGGTGATCCCGTGGTCGGCGAGCTCCTTGGAGTTGACGACGTAGCCATGGCCGCTGATGTGCTGGATCTGGACGTGACGGTCGCGTGTGGCGCGGTCGAGATCGGTCGCGGCCGGATGTCGCTGCTCGGCGAGCAGCGTCTGGTCGTAGCCGTAGCCGCGGATCGCCTCGTCCTCGGGATGCGCGGCGGCGTAGTCGGCGAGGAGCCCGACCAGCGCGTCGACCGAACGGGCCCCCGACAGGTCGACCCAGTCCAGCCGGGAGCCGTGCAGAAGCATGTGCATATGCGCGTCGACGAACCCGGGCATCAGGCAGCGGCCGTCGAGCTCGACGACCCGGGGGGACCGCCGGGCGGCATGCCGGCAGTCCCGCTCCTCGCCGACGGCTGCGATCCGACCGTCGGCCACCAGGACCGCTCCGGGCAGGACGGCGCCGTTCATCGTCCGGATCGGACCGCCGCGAAACAGGATGGGTTCGTCATTCATCTCATGACCTCGGGTGGGCGTGGGTGTGTCGGCGGCGACCGCTTCAGAATTCGGGTGAGTCGGGGATCCACCACTCGCGGCCCCGTGGGGTCTGGACGTACTCGGGCCAGCGGAAGGACACGGGCGCGGTGAAGTCGGTGGGGAGCAGGGGGCCGGGTTCTCCGGCGCGGCGGCGATCGAACTCCTGTCGGGCCGCGGCCAGCGTCTCGGGGTCGAGCAGCAGGTCGATCAGCGTGCCGGCGATCGTGCGGCTCGCGGTGAGGATCATCGGCTCGATCGTGTGGTCGATCCCGCCAAGCGCGTTCATGACCCAGCTCGGGTACTCCGAAAGGCTCGGGTCGGGGGCGAGCGCCGGTCGCGCGATGTAGAACCGCACGGTCGGCGCGTAGTGGGTCATCTCGACGTAGTCGTCGGAGGTGAAGTTGCGCTGCCACGACGGCAGCTGCTCGCGCAGCAGCCGCTCCGCCTCGCGCGGGTCGAGCAGACGCTCGCACTCCGGCAGGAACGGCTTGCCCACCGCCTCCAGCCCGAGGCTCGCGCGCATCTCGTTGGCGATCGCCACCGCCTCGCTTCCGAACGCCGGCGCTCCCACGTCGCTCAGGTTCTCCCAGAGGATCTGGGCGAGCGCGTGGTTGGCGATGCCGGGGCGGTTGCGCGCGACCCAGCGTCCGCGCAAGCGGCAGCCGGTCGCCGCCGCGGCGCCCGTCGCACAGCGATCGAGCACGTCGAGCACGCCCTCGGCCATCTCGAGCGTCGGGCATCTCCACGCGTACTGGATCTGCGCGAGTCCGGCGGGCAGGTTGTCCGCGGTCGCCTGACCCGCGGTGAGGATCGCCGAGCTCAGCGACCAGTTGCCGTGGAACGGGGCCATCTGCGCCTGGCCCGAACGGGCCAGCAGCTGCATCGACGCAAGCGCCTCATCCGCACCTGAGCCACCGGCGCTGGCGTGCGCGGCGGGAATCGGACTCGGCGCGGAGTCGGCGGCCGCGGGGCGCGCGCGCGACGGGCCGTCGGATCCGTCGCCGTGCAGGAACGTGTAGATGCGGCTGTAGTACGCGCCGCAGTGCGTGTCCCAGCGAACGGTGTTGCACAACGGCAGCATGTAGAACGGGTGAAAGCTGACGATCGCGTCGACGCCGTCGTAGTAACCCCGCAGACCGTGGACCACCTTGGACCCCTGCACCTTCTCGGCGGGCTCGCCCATGTAGCGGATCCTGCCGCCGATGCCGTGCTGCTCCATCGCCCGCTTGGTCGCGAGCACGCCCGCCAGCGTCGCGACCCCCAAACCTGAGTGGGGGTCGGTGTGGCCCGCAGCGAAGCGGCTGAGACCGTCACGCGGACGCTCGACGGTGTCCGCGGCCTGGCAGTTGCCCGGGACCGCGTCGTACTCGCCGTAGGCCAGCAGCGTCGGCCCGTCCTCCCCGGCCCAGGTCGCGCTGAACGCGGTCGGCATGCCGCCGCTGCCCTCCTCGACGGTGAACCCCTCGGCTCGGAGCCGCTCGGCGTACCAGGCGGCCGACCGGTACTCCCGCCACGCCGGCTCGGCCAGCTCCCAGATCGTCCGGTGCCACTGGAGCATCTCGTCGCGGTGGCCGTCGATCCAGGATCGCGCCGTGGCCTTCGCGTGGGCTGCAGCAGTCATACCATCCCTCGTTGGCTCCCGTGACGATTGATTTACCTATGGAACTAGGCGATAATGCGCGAATGAACGACAGGATACCCCCGGAGAAAGCGAATCGCAAGCAGGATGCTGTCGGCGTCGGTCGCGCCACGAGCCGGGCCGGTGCCTCGTCGCACGCGCCACTCGCCGTCTACCTCGACCTCGGGGACCTCGACCCCGCGCCCGGCGTCGCGCGTCTGCGGGCCGCCGGGTTCGAAGTGGTGTGCGCGGAGCGCTCCGAGCTCGGTGAGCATCCGGCGGCCGAGGGGCTCCTCGTCGGCTACGACCGCATCGATGCGACCGCGCTCGATCTGCTCCCGCGGCTGGGGGTGATCGCCACCCACTCGGCGGGCGTCGACATGGTCGATCTCGACGCGTGCGCCAGTCGTGGCCTCTGGGTCTGCAACGTCGTCGACGCCGCGACCGAGGAGGTCGCGGCGCACGCGTTGGCGCTGGTGCTGTCGTTGCTGCGGTCGATACCCCGGCACGACCGGGCCGTGCGATCGGGCGGCTGGGAGCCGCTTGAGTCGGTCACGCTGCGCCGCCCCAGCACGCTCACCTGTGGTGTGATCGGCGTGGGGCGCATCGGCCGGCGCTTCGTGGAGCTCGCGTCGCCGCTGTTCGGGCGGGTCGTGGCAACCGATCCGGAGGTGCCGGCTGCCTCGTGGCCCAGCTCGGTGCAACGCTTGGGTCTCGAGGAGCTGCTCGAGTGCTCCGACGTGGTGAGCCTGCACCTGCCGCTGACCGTCGAGACCCGCGGGTTGATCGGCGCATCGGCGCTCGCTCGGATGCCCGCCGGCAGCTACCTCGTCAACGTCTCGCGCGGCGCGATCGTCGATACGGACGCGCTGGAGCAGGCGCTGCGAAGCGGGCGGCTGGCCGGCGCGGGCCTGGATGTCCTGTCCGAGGAGCCGCCGGCCGCCCCGTTCGGGCTCGGGGAGCTGGACACCGTCGTGCTGACGCCGCACATCGGCTACCTGTCGGTCGAGTCGGCCGCCGACTACATCTCCCGCCCGGCCGAGAACCTGATCGCGTGGTCACGCGGGGAGCGTCCGCCTAACGTCGTGCTGGCAGGGACTCGATCGGTCGCTCATAGCGCTCCTTGACCAGGTCGAGGTGCACCCAGGACTCGACGCCGGTGCACCCCGGGCAGTCTGTCGGATCGACTCGAGACTGCAGCGGATCTCGCTCCGTTGGCGGGCGATCAGCGTGCCCACGGCGTCGGCCCGCCCGATCGACGCCGCCAGGTAGTCGACGCGCCCATCCCGGCGATCTGGCGCAGAGCCGCCTCGTCGTCGCGACCGTCGAGCGTCAGGTCGAACCCGCACATCTCGGTCATCCCGAACACCGTCGGGTTGAGGATCCCGGTGATCTGGATCAGGCCGACGTCGATCAGCCGGAGCACCCTGGTGCGGGCGGCGCTGGGGGACAGCGCGACGCGCTTGGCGAGCTCGGCGAACGGGATGCGCCCGTCGCGCTGCAGCTGGCCGATGACCTGCACGTCGATCTCGTCGAAGTCCAGTGAGCTCGGCCGTCCCACCGGTGCGGAGGTGTTCTTCAGCACCCTGGTGTAGATCGCGGTCTCCACGCGCTGGACCGGCTCCAGCGCGCGGATCGCGGTGAGCGCCCGGTCGAGCGTCTCGATGCTCCGGCACTGCAGCTCGGCGACGATCCCCGGCCGGCCGACGACAATCGAGACGAACACCGCGTCCTGGAGCTCGGCGATCGGTGCGGTGATGCTCGTCCCATCGCCGCGGTGGGTGATGGTCAGGTGCGCGAGCGCGGTCACGCCCAGGATCGTCGGATGCAGGACGCCGACGATTCGGAGGCCTCCGCCCTCCATCAGCCGGTCGAGCCGCGCCCGGACGGCGGTTCGGGACAGACCGACCGCCTGCGCCAGCGCCTCGTAGCTCAGACGACCCTCCTGGTGCAGGCGACGCACCAGCTCCGAGTCGATCTCGTCTAGCTCCATGACCCGGTCATCGCTGGTCGCCGCACGAGCGGAACGTTATGCGCTGGCGCGGCACCGACAGGGCCGCGGCCTTCGGCAAGGCCACCGACAACCGATTCGGCAGTTCTGGCTCTCATTTCGCGCTGGATCGAATATAGATTGTGAAATTGCAGACGATCAATTAGTCTTGCCGCGAGAGAGAAGCAGTTTCGTCAGCCGGATTGCGACACGAGGCGAGGAGATCGAATGGCAACCCAGCAGGCAGCGCCGAGGGAGCTCGCGCACGACGCCGTGTCGTTCCGGCACGTGCTCGGCGAAGGCCTCATCAGCAACGGGCCGCTCGCCTCGGTGACCGTCGCCCTGGCGGCGGCAGCCGCATACGGCGGCGGGGCGTTGCCGCTGACCGTCCTGCTGGGCGCCGCGATCGCGCTGACCTGGATCAACACGCCGTATCAGTTCTCGGGCTACATCAACAGCGCCGGCGGGATCTTCTCGTTCATCCGCTCGACACTCGGCGACCGCTGGGGCACGGCGGGATCGTTCGGCTACTACCTGTACTACGTACTGCTGGTCCCCGGCAACGCGCTGGTGCTCACCGGAATGTTCACGTGGCTGGCGGGCGACTTCGGGGTGACGCTGCCGTCGTGGATCTGGGTGGCGGTCCTAGTGGCCACCACGATCCCGCCGTTCGTGCTCGCCTGCATGCGGATCACGCCGTCACTCACCTACGGGATCGTGACTGCCGGGATCGAGGCCGTCGTCGTGATCGGCGTCTCGATCGCCCTCGTCATCCACGCGGGCAGCGGGAACACCGGGACGGTGTTCACCAGCCCGCACCTGGCGCTCAACGGCTGGCACGGCGTGATCGTCGGCATGGCCGTGGCCTCCACCGCCCTCGGTGGACCGGACGCGGTCGTGTTCCTCGGCGAGGAGAGCCGCTCGGCGCGGAGCGCGATTCGCAAGGCGCTGCTCGTGGCGCAGTTCTCGGTCATCGGCCTCTACCTCCTGTACTCGTACGCTGCGTCGGTCGCTTGGGGCCCGGCGAAGATGGGCACCTTCGCGTCCTCGGCCGCCCCCGGGCTCGTGCTCGTGCAGAGCATCTCGGGCAAGGCGCTCGTGCTCATCGTCGCGTTGCTGGTCCTCAACAGCAGCATCGGCGTCAACCTTGCGATCAACATCACCGCCTCGCGGATGCTGTTCGACCAGAGCCGCGTCGGCCTGCTCCCGAAGTTGTTCGGCCGCATCCACCCACGCTTCGGACGCCGGTGGCGGCGATGACGGTGACCCTGGTCATCGAGCTGGTGTGCGCCGTGGTCGCCCGCCTGACGTGGGGCGCGATCGGCGGCTTCCTCGTCTGCCTGGTCGGCGCGACCGCGGGCGGGGTGGTCTCGTTCGTGATCACCGACATCGCGCTGATCGTGCTCGGACGGCGCGAACGGCTCCAACGAGCGCTGTGGACGGTCGTCGTCCCGGTGATCTCGATCGCGCTGCTCGGCGTGAGCATCTATGGGAACTTCTTCCCGGCCGCGTTCCCCACCACGATCGGCCCGATCGCCGTGCTCGTCTGCATGGTCGCCGGGTTCGGCTATGCCGCGGCGAGACGCCGGCGGGTCGCCGCCGTTGAGCCGGTGCGCCTCGACGTGCTGGAGCCGGAGCTGCTCCTCACCGACCGCGAGTAGCGGCGCGCTCGGTCTCGCTCCGGGCTTTTTCCGACGGGCGCCTCGGTCGGCGAACCGCCGCCGGCTCGCGGCGGGATCGCCGCGCCCGCAGGGCGAAGCGCCCGTCCGGCCGGATGTCGAAGTGGCTGCGCGGGAAGTCCTCACCGGAGAGCCGGGCGACCAGCGGCGCGTCGCCGTCGACGCCGGCCCGCCGCGGCAGGCCGCCGTCGAGCGTGACCGGGATCCAGCGGGCCGCCACCGCCCGTCCGGTGGCGGCGCTCAGCGTCACGCGGATGATGCCGCTGTCGTCGAGCACCCCGCCGCCGCTGAGCGTGTGGTAGCCGATGAAGTTCCCCAGCGAGTACGCGATCAGATGGCCCCGGTCGTCCTGCACGCCGCGGATCACGTGCGGGCCCGACCCGAGCACGACCGACGCGCCGGCGGCGATCACCGAGTGCGCGAACCGGCGCGCGTCGCCGCGGTCCTCGCCGAGGAAGTACTGCGTGCCGAACGGGGTGTGCAGCTGGTCGGCTCCCTCCGCGCCCGCGTGGATGATCACGACGACGATCGCCGCGTGGCGGGCGGCCGTCCGCACCATCGTCTCTGCGCGGGGAATGTCGAGCAGATCGGACGTGTTCACGTAGGGCGCGAACCCGAGGAACGCGACCCGCACGTGGTGGCTGGTCAGGTATGTGATCTGCCCTGGGTCGCCGGTCTCCGCGATCCCTGCCCGGCGCAGGGCGGCGAGCGTCTGCGCGTGGCCCGCGGGGCCGAAGTCCTGCGCGTGGTTGTTGGCCTGGTTGACGAGGCCGAAGCCGAGCCGCCGCAGCGCGAACGCGGTCGAGGGCGGCGCCTGGAACGCGTGGCAGGTGGAACCCGCGGTCACCGCGCTCCCGCACTTCGAGGTCCCGCCGGACGACAGCGTCCCCTCCAGGTTGCCGAGCGTGAGGTCGGCGTCGCGCAGCGTCCCGGCGAGCGGCGCGAGCGCGCGGTCGACGCCCCCGGGCGGCAGCCCGAGCCGGCTGCTCATCGCCATGTCGCCGACCCACTGCAGCGTGATCGTCCGCGCCGGCGCGGGGCGGGGGTGATCGCGGTGCCCCGGCGCCGGCCGGGTGGCCGCGGCCGCCGCGGCGGTCGTCGCAGCGGCCGCGGCCACAGCCGAGCCGAGCGCCGCGAGCAGCCAGAGCCCCGCCGCCGCCCGCGTCCGGAGACGACGCCGCGGCGCCGGGGAGGCCGTGTGCCGAACTGCGATCACGCTGCGCGGCATCGTATCCCCGCCCCTGCAAAACTGGGGCCCGGGGGCCCGGGGAGCCGCCGCGTTTCTTCCAAAACTGGCCCCCGCGAGGCGCAGCGGCTCCTTCTTCAAAAGCTGTCCCTGGAGAACAGTTCTTGCATTCCTGCCAAGGCCGGCGCGCCCGGGCTGCCTCGCGTGCTTCAAGAACTGTCCCGGGGGGACAGTTTTCGCTCTCGTGCCGAAACTGCGGGCGGCGCCGTGGCATCCTCCGGGCGTGTCCGAGGAGCTGCACTGGCGCACCGCGCGCTCGCTGGCCTGCGCGATCCGCGACCGCGAGCTCTCGGCCCGTGAGGTCGTCGCCGCCCACCTCGAGCGCATAGAGCGGGTCAATCCGCGGCTGAACGCGATCGTGACGCTCGACCCCGAGCGCGCGCTCGCCGAGGCCGACCGGGCAGACGCGCGCGCCGGCGGCCCCGGCCGCGCGGCGCTCGGGCCGCTGCACGGGCTGCCGGTCGCGGTCAAGGACCTCGAGGACACCGAGGGGATGCGGACGACGTACGGCTCGCGGCTGTTCGCCGACCACGTCCCCGCCGCCGACGCGCTGATGGTGGCGCGGCTGCGCGCCGCCGGGGCGATCGTCGTCGGCAAGACGAACACGCCGGAGTTCGGGGTCGGCTCGCACACGTTCAACGAGGTGTTCGGCGCCACCCGCAACCCGTGGGCTCCCGAGCGGTCGGCGGGCGGGTCCAGCGGCGGCGCGGGCGCGGCGCTCGCGGCGGGCCTGGTGCCGCTTGCCGACGGGTCCGATCACGGCGGCTCGATCCGCAACCCGGCGTCGTTCAACAACGTCGTCGGCCTGCGGCCGACCCCGGAACTCGTGCCGGGCCCGGGGGAGGGCGAGGTGTTCGACCCGGCCGCGGTGCTCGGCCCGATGGCGCGGACGGTCGGCGACCTGTCGCTGATGCTCGCCGCGATCGCCGGCCCCGACCACCGCGCGCCGCTCTCGCACGGCGATCCCGCGTCGTTCCTGGTCGCGCCGGAGCCGGCCGAGCTGCGCTCGCTGCGGGTCGCCTGGTGGCCGGACGTCGGCGGGCTGCCGATCGAGCCCGCGGTGGCGGCGGTGCTGGAGCGGGCGCGCGAGCGGTGGCTGGAGTGCGGCAGCGAGGTGGAGGAGGTCTCGCTCGACCTCGCGGGGGTCGACGAGGCGTTCGAGACCCTGCGGGCACTCGGCTTCGCCCGCGCGTTCGGCGACCAGCTGCCGGTGCTGCGCCGCCACGCCAAGGCGACGCTGGTGTGGAACGTCGAGCGCGGGCTGGAGCTCGACGGCCCGGGGATCGCCCGCGCGCAGAGGACGCGCGGCGAGATCTTCCGGGGCGTCGCGGAGCTGCTTCGGCGCTTCGACCTGATCGTCGCGCCCTCGGCCCAGGTGGCGCCGTTCCCGATCGACACCGAGTATCCCTCGGAGGTCGCCGGCGTGGCGATGGACCACTACCTCGGCTGGATGCGGGCGTGCACGCGGATCACCGTGTCGGCCCACCCGGTGCTCGCCGTGCCGGCCGGGTTCACCGACGACGGACTGCCGGTCGGCATGCAGCTGGTCGGCCGGTTCCGCGGCGATCGCGAGCTGCTCGCCCACGGGGCCGCCTGGGAGGCGGCGACCCTCTGGGGCGAGCGCCATCCCGCCGACGGGTGACGGGCGCGGACCTTCGTCGGTCGGCCCGCGGCGCGGACCTTCGTCAGTCGGCCCGCGGGCGCGGACCTTCGTCCGATCGGCCCCCCCACGTCTCAAGCATTGCGCACGGATGTCCGATCAACCCTGCAACACCTCCATGACTCGGCACGAAGCCCTGATCTCACCCGCGGTTCCCCACTGCTCCCCGAGCGACCGGCTGGTCGTCGGCCTGGAGGCGATCATCGACGCGAGCGCGGGCATCCTGTCGGCCCAGTCGCTGGCGGACACCGTCCAGGCGATGGCCGACGCGCTGCTGCCGATCGTGCCGTACACGAGCCTCGCCGTCTACGAGGTCGACTGGGCCAACCGGGTCGGGATCCCGCTGCTGGCCACCGGGCGCTACATCGAGGAGACGCTCGCCTCCAACCCGCCGCTGGACAAGTCGATCACGGGCAAGGCCGTGCTGCAGAACAAGCTCATGTACAGCGCCCCCGGGGACGCGGACCTCAACATCGCCGTCATCCCGGGCACGCCCATCTCCGACCTCGAGTCAATCGTCGTCGCGCCGCTGCTGGTGAGCGGCCAGGTCGAGGGGACCCTCAACATCTGGCGCGAGGACGACGACGTCTGGTTCAAGGACCACGAGCTCACCTTGATCGAGCGGTTCGCCACGCTCGCCGCGATCGCGTACGTCAACAGCATGCAGCGCGAGCAGTTGCGCACCCAGGCGCTCACCGACGCGCTCACCGGGCTCTACAACCGCCGCCATTTCGAGAGCACCCTGCACGCGGCGCTCGACGACGGCCGCCGGCACGGCTATCCGACGTCGGTCGCCTACTTCGACATCGACGCCTTCAAGACGATCAACGATCGCTTCGGCCACGGCTGCGGCGACGATGCGCTGTGCGCGTTCGCGCTCGCGCTGCGCGCCCACACGCGCGCCGGCGACATCCCCTGCCGCACCGGCGGCGAGGAGTTCTGCGTGGTGCTTCCGCGGACCGACCTCGAGCAGGCGACGGCGATCGGGTACCGGATCAACGCCGGTATCCGCGAGGCCGGTCTCGGTCCCAGCCGCGACATGACGGTCTCGGTCGGCGTCGCCACCACGGAGGCGTCCGTGGACGACCTCGACCAGCTGATGCTGCGCGCCGACGGTGCGCTGCTGCGCGCCAAGCGCACCGGCCGCGACCGCGTCGTCGTCGCCGGACGAGCCCTCGCCGCCTGAGCGGCAGCCCGGACCGCCCGCCGATCGTCAAGGTGCGCCGTACTCCGGCGGTCGATTCGCCCCAAATGCGGGCGGATTTCGCGCCATTGACGGTCGTTTGGCGGTGCTCTATATAAAGTCGACAGAACGAGTCGACTTTTGCCCCGAAAGGCCCTTCCGTGTACTTCTGCCAACTGCTGCACCGTGACCTCGGCTGCGCCTCCTACCTGCTCGGTGACGACGGCGAGGCGGTCGTCGTCGACCCCCGCTGGGACATCGACGCGTACCTCGAGATCGCGGCCCGGGAGAAGCTGCGGATCGCGCACGTGATCGACACCCACGAGCACGCCGACCACGTCTCCGGCCGCTCGCGGCTCGTCGCCGCGACCGGAGCGCGCCCGCACCGGCCGCGGCGCGCGGACGGCCCGGAGGGCGAGCCCGGCACGATCGCCGCCGGCGACCGGATCGCGGTCGGCGCGCTGTGGCTCACCGCGCTCGGCACGCCGGGTCACCGCCCCGAGCACCTGGCGTTCGCGGTTGCCGACACGAGCCGCGGCGAGGAGCCGTGGATGCTCCTCAGCGGCGACTCGCTGCTCATCGGCGACGTCGCGCGCCCGGATCTCGCCTACGAGCCGGCGGAGGGGGCCGACGCGCTGCACGTCACCCTTCAGGGGCTGCTCTCCGAGCTGCCCGACGGGGTCGAGCTGTGGCCGGCCCACGTCGGCGGCTCGCTGTGCGGCGGCGCGGGCCTCAGCCACAAGACGTCGTCGACGATCGGCTACGAGCGCCGTCACAACCCGCCGCTGTCGCTCGACCACGACGCGTTCGTGCGCGCGGTGACCACGAGCCTGCCGAGCCGGCCGCCGAACATCGAGCGGATCGTCGGCCTCAACCGCGAGGCCGACCAGCGCTTCCCGCACGAGCCGGCGCGGGTGGCGCCCGGGGCGCTCGCCGAGCTGTGCGCGCGGGGGATCACCGTGCTCGACAGCCGTGCGCCCGAGGAGTTCGACTCCGGTCACATCGGCGGCGCGGTCAACCTGCCCGTCGCCGCCGCCGGCCTCGGCACGCGCGCCGGCTGGGCGCTCGATCCCGAGCGGCCGCTCGTGATCGTCGCCGCCGACGAGCGGGCGGCGGCCCGTACGGCGAGCGCGCTGCAGGCGGTCGGCTTCTGGAACCTCGCGGGCGTGGCGCCCGCCGATCCCGACGCCTGGCGCGGCGCCGGTCTCCCGGTGTCCCGGTCCGGGGCGTGGGACCTCGAGCGGCTCGCGGACGGCCTGCGCGGCGCGGCGGTCGAGCTCGTCGACGCGCGCGAGCAGGGGGAGTGGCTGGCCGGCCACGTTGTCGGCTCGGTGCACCTGCCGCTCGTCCGCCTGCCCGAGATCGCGTCGCTGCCGCGGGCGGGCGAGGGTCGTGTCACCGCTGTCGCGTGCGCGGCCGGCGCGCGCGCCGCGTTCGCCGCCAGCCTGCTGCGGCGCGCGGGCCACGACGACGTCGTGCGGGTGTCCGGCGGCGGGATCGGCGACCTGCCGGGCTGCGGGATCGCGCTCGCGGTCGGCGAGGACTGACCGCCGCCGGGCTCGCGGTCGGCGAGGACTGACCGCCGCCGGCGCGGCCCCGGCCGGGTCAGGCCTCGATCGTCACCCGGTCGGGGTAGAAGGCGACGTGGCCGCGGATCTCCGAGACCGGGTCGTGCGGCTGCTCGTAGCCCCAGACGACATCCTCCAGGGTGTCGTCGCCGGCCTGCACCGTGAAGTACGACGCCTCGCCCTTGTAGGGGCACCAGCTCGTCGTCTCCGAGCGCTCGAGCGCATATCCGTCGACGTCGTCGAGCGGCACGTAGAGCACCGCCGGGTAACTCGCCTCGTGCAGCTCGAGCGCGGCGCTCGTGTCGGCGATCACCCGCTCGCCGGCGCGGACGACGACCTGGCCGTCGTGGGGCTCGATGGTGATCGGATGATCGGGTCCGGGGACCCTGACCTCGCTCGCGGACATGGCGCTGACCTCTTTCGGCGGAGAGACGGGGACGCCTGGAACGCTAGTACGTGCCAGAGTGCGGGCCGATGAGCCGCGCGCTGCGCATCGCCGCGATCCCCGGCGACGGGATCGGGCGTGAGATCGTGCCGGTCGCGATCGAGGTCGTCGAGCGCGCCGCCGCCGACGCGGGCGCGCGGATCGAATGGGCCGATCACGACTGGGGGTCGGATCGCTATCGCCGCACCGGGCGGATGATGCCGGCCGACGGCCTGGACACGCTCGCCGGGTGCGACGCGGTCTTCTTCGGCGCGGTCGGCGATCCCGAGATCCCGGACGTCGAGACGCTGTGGGGGCTGCTCATCCCGATGCGCCGGACGTTCGACCAGTACGTCAACCTGCGCCCGGTGCGCTCGTTCCCGGGCGTGCCCTCGCCGCTGGCGGACGGCGAGGGGATCGACGTGGTGATCGTGCGGGAGAACACCGAGGGCGAGTACTCCGACGAGGGCGGCGACCACGGCGACCACGCCACCCAGGTCGCGCGCTTCACCCGCGCCGGCGTCGCGCGCGTCGCCCGCTACGCGGCGCGTCTGGCGAGCGAGCGCAGCGGCGGGCTCGTCTCCTGCACGAAGTCCAACGGGATCATCCACACCATGCCGTTCTGGGACCGGGTGGTCGCCGAGGCGGTCGCGGAGGTCCCGGGGGTGCGGTTGCGGCCCGTGCTCGTCGACGCGCTCAGCGCCGAGCTCGTGTTGCGGCCGCGCTCGCTCGACGTGATCGTCGCCTCGAACCTGTTCGGCGACATCCTCTCCGACCTCGCGGCCGCCTGCGTCGGGTCGCTCGGTCTGGCGGCGTCGGCCAACCTCAATCCCGAGCGCGCGCACCCGTCGACGTTCGAGCCGGTGCACGGCTCGGCGCCGGACATCGCCGGGCGCGGGATCGCCAACCCGCTCGCGCAGATCTCGAGCGGCGCGATGATGCTCCGCCACCTCGGGCTGGACGCGGCGGCGACCGCGATCGAGTCGGCGGTCGAGGCGGTGCTGCGCGACGGCCCGCGCACGCCCGATCTGGGCGGTACCGCGTCGACCGCCGTCGTCGGCGCGGCGGTGCTCCGGGCGCTCGCCGCCTGAGCGGCCCGGGCGCCGCCCGGCCGCGGCTGGGCGGGGTCAGGCGAGGGTCTCGAGCGGCCGCAGCTCCTCGGCGTAGCTGATCGACTGGCGGCGCATCACGCCGTCGCGGTCGATCGAGTACTGCCCGAGGCGCCACAGCGGCGGCGAGTAGGCGTGGATCGAGACCGAGCGGTCGTCGATTCCGGTGAGGCGGTGGATGTGGTCGGGGCCGAAGGAGAACGACTCGCCGGCGTGGACCACACGGGTGACGGGCTCGCCGCCGATGCGCGGGTTGGACTCCGCCAGTGCGCCGCGCACCACCCGGACCGCGCCGGAGGAGATGTCGTGGTCGTGCCAGCCGGTGTCGTTGACGGGCGTCCAGCACAGCAGCCAGACGTCGACGTGGTCGTCGCGGTGCAGCGAGACGAAGACGCGCTCTGCGTCGTCGTAGTCGACGCGCGCCGCCCAGCGCTCGGGGTCGGCGGCGAGCCGGTCGACGACGGCGTTGAGCTCGTCGCGGTTGAGATCCCGGGCGGGCAGGGACAGACGGGCCAAGGGGGCCATGGGGGTCACGGTGGTCATGGGGTCACACCTCCTCGAGGTGGAGCAGTCGGTCGGGGTTGGTCTCGCGCAGGGCGAGCTCGGCGGCGTCGCCGAGGCCGCTCTGCGGCGGGGGGGCGTACGGACGGTCGGAGCCGTTGACGAGCGGGTCGATCCCGAGCACTCGCACGATCGCGTCGATCGCGCGCGGGCCGTAGGAGGAGGTCTCCAGGAACACCTCCGGATCGACGACCGTGCGGTCGCCGGCGCGCGCGGCGAAGCGCTCGCCGTGCAGCGGAGCGAGGCCGGCGAGCATCGCGAAGCAGACGCGCAGCCGCGGGTGGCGCGGGCGCCCGTGGGCGCGAAAGGCGAACCACGCCGCGTGCATCTGGGCGACGTAGTCGACGACCGCGGCCCACCACGCCGGAACCTCGCCGTCGGCGGGGTGCGCCGCCGCCCGGGCGGGACCGGGGTGGACGAACAGAGGCCGGCCGCGGCGCTCGAGCAGCGCGAGCAGCGGCTCGACGCGGGCATATCCGGCCGCGCCGGCGAGCGCGGTTGCCGGCAGCTGCAGGCCGGCGAACCCCTCGTCAAGGCGCTGTGCCAGCGCCCCGTCGTCGATCGCGAGCACGGAGGCCGAGGCCCAGGGCGCAAACGGCGCGGGCAGGGCGCGTGCGCCGGCGTGCCAGGCGTCGAGCAGCTCGGCGCCCTCGGCGCCGGGCAGCGACTCGATGCCGAGCGGGCTGGAGAGCGACATGAGCACCCGCTCGACGCCGTCGGCGCGGGCCAGCTCGGCGCGGGCGGCGATGTCGTGGTCGGCGGGATCGACCGCGTAGTCGGGCTCGCCCGCGAGCTGCAGCGTCCAGCCCCGCAGCCGCGGCGGCTCGGCCCGGTCACGCAGCGCCTGCAGCAGCGGTGCGGGCCACACGTGCTGATGAACATCAGTGGGACCGTTGAACCGCTTCATGAAACGGTTAATAGCAGATCTGGACTGGGAAGGAAAGAGGGGGTATTACGCTGTTGAGTGGTGGCGCCGCCGAAGCGAGTCACGATCCGGGACGTGGCCGACGCGGCTGGTCTGTCGCCCGCGGCGGTTTCCTACGCCCTGCGCGGGATCATGGTCTCCGAGGAGACGCAGGAGCGGGTCCGCGGCCTCGCCGAGGAGCTCGGCTACGAGGCCAATCCGATCGCGCGGGCGCTCGCCAGCGGTCGCACCGGGATGGTCGGCATCCTCGGCCCCTCGCTTGAGGATCTGTGGCAGCAGCGGCTCGTCGCCCAGGCCGCGCGCGTGCTGCTCGAGCACGACCGCTACGGGCTGATCCTCGACGCGGGCGGCGAGCCGGCTCGGCAGCGGGCACTCGCCGCGCAGCTGCGCGACCAGCAGGTCGACGGATTGATCGTCTCCCCGGTCGACCCCTCCGACCCGTCGTGGGCCGAGATCGTCTCGGCCGTGCCGGTGGTCGTGGTCGGCGACACGTTCTCCGCCGCCACCGCCAACGGCGAGGTGCTCTACGACAACCGCAGCGGCGTCCGCGCCGCCCTGGAGCACCTGCGCGGGCTCGGCCACCGGCGGATCGCCGTGCTGCGCCCGCCCGGCTCACCCACCAACGACCGCCCGGCCGAGCTCGTCGTCACCGAGCAGAGCCGCCGGCTCGGGCTCGAGGTCCACGCCGCCACCGCCGGCTACGGCCTGCGCGAGTCCACCGATCGCGCCCGCGAGCTGCTCGGCGAGTCGCCGCGGCCGACCGCCGCGTTCTGCTTCGCCGACGGCTTCGCCTACGGCGTCTACGAGGCCGCCCGCGAGCTCGGGATCCGCATCCCCGAGGAGCTGTCGGTGATCGGCTACGACGACCATCCCGTCTCCGGCGTCCTCACCCCGCCGCTCACCACCTTCAGCTGGAACTCGCGGCGCCTGATGGAGATCGCGGTCGAGATGCTGCTCGCCGCGGTCGACGGCGTCCCGGTCAACCCCCGCCGGGTCGTCATCCGCCCCGAGCTGCGCGAGCGCGGCTCGGCGGCTCGGGCCCCGTGAGCCGCCGGGGACGGCGTGGTCACAGCGCCGTCGTGTACGCGCCGGCGAGGCCGCCGTCGACCAGGAACGTGGTCGCGTTCACGTAGGAGGACTCGTCGGAGGCGAGGAACAGCACGGCGTTGGCGATCTCGGTCGCGTCCGCGAAGCGGCCCATCGGCACGTGCACCATGCGCCGCTGCGCCTGCACGGGATCGGCGGCGTAGAGCTCGCGCAGCAGGGGCGTGTCGACCGGCCCGGGGCAGAGCGCGTTGACGCGCACCCCGCGCTTGGCGAACTCGACGCCGAGCTCGCGAGAGAGGGCGAGCACGCCGCCCTTGGAGGCGGTGTAGGAGATCTGGGAGGTGGCGGCGCCCATCACGGCCACGAACGAGGCGGTGTTGATCACCGACCCGCCGCCGCCGTCGAGCAGGTGCGGGATCCCGTGCTTGCAGCAGAGGAACACCGAGCGCAGGTTGGTCGTCTGCACCCGCTCCCAGGCCTCGAGCGTCGTCTCCACCACCGAGGCGTCGTCGGTGGGCGAGATGCCGGCGTTGTTGAACAGCACGTCGATCCGCCCGAACCGCTCGCGCACCTGCGCGTACAGCGCCTGGACCGCCTCCTCGGAGGTGATGTCGGCGGTGAGCGACAGCTCGCCGATCGAGTGCTCGGCGATGTCGACGCCGGCCACGTGCGCGCCCTCGCGCTCGAACACCGCTGCGGTGGCGCCGCCGATCCCTCCGGCTGCACCCGTGATCACGCACACCTTTCCCGCCAGACGCATCGGTGACTAGCCCTCCGTCGAGTAGAAGATCGATTTCTCCTCGGTGTAGGCGTCGAGCGCGTGGGGTCCGAGCTCGCGGCCGTAGCCGGACTGCTTGAAGCCGCCGAACGGCGTGGCGACCCGCACCGAGGTGTTGGAGTTGATCGAGAGCACGCCGGCGTCCAGCGCGCGGGCGACGCGCAGCGCGCGGGCGCCGTCGCGGCTCCAGATCGAGCCCGACAGCCCGTAGGCCGTGTCGTTGGCCAGCCGCACCGCGTCGGCCTCGTCGTCGAATCCGATCACCACCGCGACCGGGCCGAAGATCTCCTCGCGCGCGGCGCGCGCGTCGGGCGAGACCGGCGACAGCACCGCGGGGGCGCACCAGAATCCCGGGCCGTGTGGCGCCGAGCCGCGGATCGCGACGGCGTCGCCGTCGTGCAGATAGCCCTCCACCCGCTCGCGCTGGCGGGCGGAGATGAGCGGCCCCATCTCGGAGGCGGGGTCGAGCGGGTCGCCGACGCGGATGGAGGTCACGACGGGCTCCAGCAGCGACAGGAACCGGTCGACCGCGGGCCGCTGCACCAGGATCCGCGAGCGCGCGCAGCAGTCCTGCCCGGCGTTGCCGAACACCGCGCCCGGCGCCGCGGCGGCCGCCGCCTCCAGGTCGGCGTCGGCGAACACGATGTTCGGCGACTTGCCGCCGAGCTCGAGCGTCACGCGCTTGAGCGACGCGGCCGCGGCGGCCGCGATCCCGCGCCCGACCGCGGTCGAGCCGGTGAACGCGATCTTGGCCACGTCGGGGTGCTCGACCAACCGCGCCCCGGCGACCGGCCCGCGCCCCGGCACGACCTCCAGCACGCCCTCGGGAAGGCCGGCCTCACGCGCGATCTCGGCGAAGCGCAGCGCGGTGAGCGGGGTGAGCTCGGCCGGCTTGAGCACGACCGTGTTGCCGGCGGCGAGCGCCGGGCCGAGCTTCCAGGAGGCGATCGTCAGCGGGAAGTTCCAGGGGACGATCAGCCCGACGACGCCGAGCGGCTCGCGCACGGTGAACGCCTGGCCGCCCGCGACCGGGATCGTGTCGCCGAGCAGCCGCTCGGGCGCCCCCGCGTAGTAGGCGAACACGTCGGCGACCATCCCCATCTCGCCGCGCGCGTCGCCGATCACCTTGCCGGCGTTGCGGGCCTCGAGCACCGCCAGCGCCTCGGCGTGGGCGGCGACCGCGTCGGAGATCCGGCGCAGCAGCCGCGCGCGATCGGCGGGTGCGACCGCGCGCCAGGCCGGGAAGGCGGCGCGGGCGCGGGCGACGGCCGCATCGACGTCGCCCGCGCCCGCGGCCGGGATCGTGTCGAGCACCGCCTCGGTCGCGGGCTCGAGCACGGCGAGGGTGTCGGCGGTGCGCTCACAGCCGCTCGAACCCGCGAACCCGCTCCCAGTCGGTGACCGCCGCGTCGAACGCCTCCAGCTCGACGTCGGCGGCGCGCACGTAGTGGGCGACGACCTCCTCGCCGAACGCGCCCCGCGCGAGCTCGGACGTCGCAAACAGGTCGCGCGCCTCGCGCAGCGTCCGCGGCAGCCGCGGCCGGTCGGTCGCGGCGTACGCGTTGCCGACGAGCGCGGGCTCGAGCTCGAGGCCCCGGTCGACCCCCGCCAGCCCGGCGGCGATCAGCGCCGAGAGCGCCATGTACGGGTTGAGGTCGGCGCCGCCGGCGCGGTTCTCGAAGCGCAGGCCGGGCCCGCGTCCGACGACCCGCAGCGCGCAGGTGCGGTTGTCCTCGGCCCAGGCGATCGTCGTCGGCGCGAACGACCCCTCGGCGAAGCGCTTGTAGGAGTTGATGTTCGGCGCGAGCAGCAGCGTGAGCTCCCGCAGGCCGTGCAGCTGCCCGGCCAGGAACGCGTCGAACGTCGCCCGGTCTCGCATGAACACGGCCCGGCCCTCCCCCTGCTCGTCGGCCTCGGCGAGCGAGAAGTGGATGTGGCACGAGCTGCCCTCGCGCGCGTCGTACTTGGCGATGAAGCTGATCGCCATCCCCTCCTGAGCGGCGATCTCCTTGGCGCCGTTGCGGTAGATGACGTGATCGTCGGCGCAGCGCAGCGCGTCCGCGTAGCGGAAGTTGATCTCGTGCTGGCCGCGGTTGCACTCGCCCTTGGAGTTCTCCACCTCCAGCCCCGCCCCCGCCATCCCCAGCCGGATCCGGCGGATGAGCGGCTCCACGCGCGCGGTGCCGAGCAGCGAGTAGTCGACGTTGTAGAGGTTGGCTGGCTCGAGCTCGCGATAGCCCTTGTGCCATGCGTCCTCGTAGGAGTCGCGGAAGACGAGGAACTCCAGCTCGGTGGCGGCGTTCGCGGACCAGCCGCGCGCGGCGAGCCGCTCGAGCTGGCGGCGGAGCACCTGGCGCGGGGAGGCGACGACCTCGCGCCCGTCGTCCCAGCGCAGGTCGCTGAGCACGAGCGCGGTCGCCGGCAGCCACGGCACGAGCCGCAGCGTCTGCATGTCGGGCACCATCTCGAAGTCCCCGTAGCCGGTCTCCCACGAGGACATCGCGTAGCCGCTCACGGTGTTCATCTCGACGTCGACGGCGAGCAGGTAGTTGCAGCCCTCGGCGCCGTGCTCGACGACGTCTGAGAGGAAGTGCCGCGCGTCCAGGCGCTTGCCCTGCAGCCGGCCCTGCATGTCGCACATCGACAGCAGCACGGTGTCGATCTCGCCGGCGTCGACGCGGGTGCGCAGACCGTCGAGGGTGAGCGCCGGACCGCGGTTCATCGGCGCAACCTATAGGAAGTCGGCGTGCGTGAGGGCGGCGACCGCGTCGGCGATCCGCTCCGGGGTCGAGCCGTCGGCGAGCAGCTGCCGGAGGTTGGCCGGTCCGACGGCGCTGAGCAGCAGGCGGGCGTAGGTGATCGTGTCGATCCGCGGATCGATCTGGGACAGCAGCGTGCGGGCGTGCAGCAGGAACGTGGACTGGACCGACACGCCGGCGCGCGGGCCGACGGCCTGTGCGGCGAGCATCAGCTCCAGGTGGTCGACCTAGAAGTGCACGAGCGCGCGCATGAACGCCTCCAACCGCTCGCGCGGCGGCGCGCCCGGGCCCAACGGCGGCGGGCCGGACAGGAAGCCGTCCTGCAGCTCGGCGGTGTGGACGTCGAGCATCGCCTCGGTGAGCCCGTCGCGGTCGCCGAAGCGCCGGAAGATCGTGCCCTTGCCGACGCCCGCCGCGGCCGCGACGGAGTTCATCGACAGCCCGGCCGCGCCCTGCTCGGCGAGCACCCGCCGCGCCGCGCACAGGATCCGCTCGCGGTTGGCCGCGGCGTCGCTGCGTTCGTGCGTGCGATCGACCAGCGGCACGGAGGTCAGCTCGAGCGGGGTGGTGGAGGGGCGCGCGCGTGCCATCGGCCGGAGTTCTACCCCTCGGCGTGTGCCACGTGGGCGGCGCGCGCGTCGATCGCGTCGCGCAGCGCGTCGAGCGAGATCACGAGCTCGGCCTCGATCTCGGCGTCGAGCAGCCTGCCGGACTCGTGGAACTGCTCGTGGGCGGTCGGCAGCGGCAGCTCGCGGTCGATCACCCGGGCGCCGATCGCGCCGAGCACCTTGCGGGTCTCGGCCTGCGCCCAGACCGCGCCGAACATGCCGGTCGAGGCGCCGATCACGACCGCCGGCTTGTTGCGCAGCGGGCTCTCCTGCAGCGGGCGCGACAGCCAGTCCAGCGCGTTCTTCAGCACGCCGGGGATCGAGCTGTTGTACTCGGGGGTGGAGATGAGCACGCCGTCGGCCTCGGCGACCGCGTCCCAGAAGTCCTGAGCGGCGGCCGGCCGGCTCGGGACCTCGTCGTCGTTGAAGTTCGGGATCGCCGCGAGGCTCTCGTAGATCACGACCTCCACGTCGGGCGGCAGCAGCGCCGCTGCCGCCCGCAGGAGGGCCGTGTTGTGCGAGTCCCGGCGCAGCGAGCCTGAGAGGGCCAGGATCCGCATCGGGCTACGCCTGGTGGAACTCGAGCTCGACGCTGAGCGTGACCTCGTCGGCCAGTGCCTTGCCGCCGCTGGGCAGCTCGGCGTTCCAGCTGACGCCGTAGTCGGTGCGGTCGATCGTCGTCTGCAGCGTGAAGCCCAGGCGCGTGTGACCCGCGAAGTCCTGGGTCGGGCCTTCGAGCGTGCCGGTCGCCGTGATCGGCTGGGTGACGCCCCTGAGCGTCAGCTCGCCCGCGACCGTGACCTCGTCGCCGTCATCCGAGATCGAGGTCGAGCGGAACGAGATCTCCGGGTACTGCTCGGCGTCGAAGAAGTCGGGGGCCATCAGGTGGCCGGTGAGGTTGTCGTCCTTGACCTTGATCGAGGCGACCTTCGCGCTGCCGGAGAGCACGCCGTCCTGCAGCGTCGCGCTGAGGTCCTCGATCGACCCGCGGAACGTGGAGACGACGTACTTGACCGCGAAGTCGGCGGACGAGTGCGCGGCGGCGAAGTTCCACGAGCCGGCGAGGCGGTCCTGGATGGAGGTGGTGGTGGACATCGGGCCTCCTTGGAGGGGATTGGTTGCGCGCTCAACCATAGCACACAAGCGGACCGACGGTCCGGTACGACGGTGCCGAAGATCCCCGCCCGGCCCTCCGCGACCGCACTTGGAGCAGATTCCCGTCGCATTTCGACCCAAACCCGCTCCGAGTCGCCTCGGGGCGCGGGGCGCGGGGCGCGGGCGGGGGTGGTCAGCCGGGGACGCTTCGGTTTCCCAGTTACGGCATCTCGGCGTTGACGCGGTCCAGCCGGGCCACGCCCGAGTCGATCGCCGCCTGCCGGACCGCTGCCGCGACCGTGTCGTGCACGTTGCGATCCAGCACGTCGGGCACCAGCTCGGACTCGACGGTGAGCCCGGCGAGCGCCCACGCCGCGGCGCGCTTCATCTCGAGGTTGATCGCCGACGCCTGGGCGTCGAGCGCACCGCGGAAGATCCCCGGATAGCCGAGCACGTTGTTGACGCTCGTCCCGTCGGCGGCGAACGCCGCGCCCGCCGCGAGCGCGTCGTCGGGCTCGATCTCGGGGACGGGGTTGGTGAGCGCGAGGATCACCTGCCCGGGCCGGATCATCTCCGAGGTGAGCAGCCCCGGCACGCCGCTGGTGGCCACCACGACGTCGGCCTCGGCCATCACGCGGTCGAGCGTCGCGATCTCGATCCCACGCGCGGCCGCCTGTGCCTGGGCGCGCTCGCTCGGGTCGGAGGCGAGCACGCGGCGCACGCCCGCGTCATGGATCAGGGTGGCGATCCCGAAGCCCGCCGCGCCGAGCCCGATCTGGCCCACGACCGTGGCGTCGAGCCGGATGTCGACCTGGCGGCAGGCGGCGATCGCAGCCGCCATCGTCACCACGGCGGTCCCGTGGACGTCGTCATGCATCACCGGGGCCGGCAATGCCTCGATCAGCCGCCGCTCGATCTCGAAGCACTCGGGGGCCGAGATGTCCTCCAGGTGGATGCCGCCGAACCCGGGCGCGATCCGCACGACGGTCTGGACGAACTCGTCGACGTCCCTGGTGTCGATCAGGATCGGGGTCGCGCTCACCCCGGCGAGCTGGGCGTAGAACAGCGACTTGCCCTCCATCACCGGCATCGAGGCGAGCGGGCCGATGTCGCCGAGCCCGAGCACCCGAGTGCCGTTCGTGCAGATCGCCACGCTGCGCCCGATCGAGGTGAAGCGCGTGGCGAGGTCCGGGTACTCGGCGATCGCGGTGCTCACCCGGGCGACTCCGGGGGTGTACACATCACGGACGTCCTGGTTGGTGACGATCTCGCGCGTGCCGCGGACCTCGATCTTGCCTCCGTCATGGGCGATGAACGCGCGGTCGTGGAACCAGGCGACGGACACGCCCTCCAGCTCGTTGAGGCCGGCGGCGAGCGCGATCGCGTGCTCGCGGTCGCGCAGCTCGATCGTGATCTCGCGCAGCGCCTCGTGCTTGGCGACGGCGATCGTCGAGACGTCGCCGATCAGCCCGCCGTACTCGCAGATGCGGGTCGAGACCTTGGCCAGCTGCCCCGCTCGATGGGGAATGCGCAGGCGGTAGGTGACGTCCATCGGCACGGCGACGGCGACGCTATCGCACGTCGCGCGCCGGCGGGGCACCGCGCGGGGCGCCGCCGGGGGCCGGCGGGGCGCCGGCGCCGGCGGCCGGCGTCAGGCGACGAGCTGCTCGAGCGGCCGGGGCCGGCCGAGGTGGAACCCCTGGCCGTAATCGACGCCGATGTCGTGCAGCAGCGAGACCGTCTCGTCGTCGGAGACGAACTCGGCGATCGTGCGGCTGCCGAGTCCGCGCGCGATGTCGACGACGGCGCGCACCACGAGCTGGTCGGCGGGGTTGGCGACGAGGTTGGCGACGAACTCGCCGTCGATCTTCAGGTAGTCGAACTCGAGGTGCTTGAGATAGTGGAACGACGAGAACCCGGAGCCGAAGTCGTCCAGGGCGAAGTCGCATCCGAGCCGGCGCAGCGCCCTGGCCAGGCCGGCCGCGCGCTCGATGTTGACGATCGCGGCCGTCTCGGTGACCTCGACGATGAGCGCGCCCCGCGGGAACGGGTGCGCCTGGATCATGCGGGCCAGGTCCTCGACGATCGACTCGTCGTTCATCGTCTTGCCCGAGAGGTTGACGGTGAGGTTGATGTCGTGGCCGGCGCGGTGATGGTCGTGCAGCAGGCGCACCGCGCGCCCGAGCACCCACCGGTCGATCCCGCCGATCAGATCGAAGCGCTCGGCGTTGCGCAGGAATGCCGCCGGCGCGAGCAGCTGGTCGTCGTCGTCGCGCATGCGCAGCAGCAGCTCGAAGCGCGGCGGGCCGTCGCCGTTGATGGTCACGATCGGCTGGGCATGGAGCTCGAACAGGTCGTTGTCGAGCGAGTCCCGCAGACGCGAGATCCACGAGCGGCGCTCGGCCAGCTCGGGGCCCGCGTCGTCGTCGGGGATCACGAACGCGTACCCGCGGCGGCCGTCGGCCTTGGCGCGGTACATCGCCCGGTCGGCGCCGATCTGCAGCTGCTCGGCGGTGACCGTCCCGCCGGGCTCGATCACGGCGACGCCGACCGACGCGGTCATCTGCGTGCGCACGAGGTCGGAGATCACCAGCCCGCTGGAGCGGACCGCGTCGACGATCTTGCGGGCCACGAACTCCGCCTCGTCGCGGTCGGCCTCCTGGACGATCACACCGAACTCGTCGCCGCCGATCCGCCCGACGATGTCGGTCGCCCGCACGTTGTGCTCCAGCAGCGACGCGATCTTGACCAGGATCTCGTCGCCGGCGGCGTGCCCGTGCAGGTCGTTGACCTGCTTGAAGCCGTCGAGATCGAGCACGATCAGCGCCGCGCCGCGGCCGTAGCGGTCGCGCTCGCCGACGATGCGCTCGAGCTCGGACTCGAAGCGCCGGCGGTTGAACAGGTTGGTGATCGGGTCGTGATCGGCGAGCAGCCGCAGCTCGTCCTCGTGCTGCTTGCGCTCGGTGATGTCCCGGACGATCACCGAGAAGTTGCGCTCGGACCCGGTGCGCCAGGTCGAGAGCGCGACCTCGACGGGCATCTCCGAGCCGTCGGCGCGCAGCGCGAAGCTCTCGAACGGCTTGACCGCGACCTGATCGGACGGATCGGCGCGGGAGGTCGTGGCCACGATCAGGGCCTCGGCGTCGGCGCGCAGCGACGCGGGCACGAGGATCGACACATGCCGTCCGATCACCTCGGCGGGGGCGTAGCCGTACAGCCGGGCGGCGGCGGCGTTCCAGGAGATGATCCGTCGCTCGGCGTCGAACGCGATGATCGCGTCGATCGCGGACTCGGTCACCGCCCGGAAGCGCGACTCGCTCTGGCGAAGCGCCTGGATCGCCGCGTAGTGGTCGGTGACGTCGCGGATCACCTCGCCGTAGCCGCGCAGCTCGCCCGCGGAGTCGCGCACCGCGGTGATGACGATGTTGGCCCAGAAGCGGCTGCCGTCGCGGCGCACCCGCCACTGCTGCTCCTCGAAGCGGCCGTACTGGGCGGCGATCGCCAGCTCGCCGCTGGGCCGCCCGGCGGCGATGTGCTGCTCCAGATAGAACAGCGCGTGGCTGCGCCCGATGATCTCGTCGGCCTCCCAGCCCTTGAAGGATTGGGCGCCGACGCTCCAGCTCGCGATGCGACCCTCCGCGTCGAGCATCAGGATCGCGTAATCCTGCAGGCTCTCGACCATCGCCGCGAGCAGATCGCCGGCCAGCGGAGGAGGAGGGAAGGGGGTGGTCGCGCTCAAGGGAATCGAGGCCCTGGTGCCTCGGACATTCGTCCAGCACCACCCCTATCGGCTCAAGTCGGCCGGGGCTTGAGCGATTTCTTTCCGGCGGCCGGTCAGCCGCCGTTGGAGGACGGGGTCGTGTCCCCCGAGAACGGCCTCGCCTCGAACATCAGCAGCACGACTCCGGCGTCGATCGGCGTCTCGTCGTTGGCGCTCAGCCGGTCGGCGGCCTCGCGCCCGATCCGGGCGATCTCGTCCTGCCAGCGCCGCGTCGCCTCGGCGAGGGCGCCGAACCCCTCTTCGTCGACGACGAGCGCGTGGCGCGAGACGCTCGCGTCGTCATGGTCGAAGCCGCCGGCGGCGGCGCTGCGGGTGGCGTACTCGCCGATCTGGGAGAGCGCCGAGGCGATCATCACGTGCTTGGTCTTGGGGTCGGCGCCCGACCACGCCCGGCTGGAGAAGCGCGGGTGCTCCCGCGCCGCGTACACGTGCTCGGTCGCGCCGCGCCGCTGGTGGGTGGCGACCATCTCGATCAGCCCGAGCCGCTCGAGCGTCCGCACGTGGTAGGCGACGGTGCCGAGGGTCGCGTCGAGATGCTCGGCCAGCTGCACCGGGCTCGAGTCGCGCTCGTCGAGCATGGCGAGGATCCGGACGCGGAGCGGGTGCGCGAGCGCCTTCGCGTAGCGGGGATCCTCGAGCTCTGCGATGGGCGGGTCTGCGTTTGCTTGAGCCATTTTGTCCTACCGTAGCGAGAACGGGTGAAGGTGGGTTGCACGCTGACCAGATTCGGCAAGGGGTGGTGGATACGATCATTCGACGTGGGATCGCCCCCGTGAGAGCCGTCAGGAGGGTCCGCAGTTGAGCGAGTCGGGAGTCGCGAGAGCCACCGAGGACATCGCCGCCGCCTGGCTGCGCGAGGGGCGGCGCTTCGTGCAGGCGCTGCTCGTCGAGGTGGAGGGCTCGGCGCCGCTGCCCGAGGGCGCGATGATGCTGATCGGCGAGGGGGGCGAGATCGAGGGCTCGATCACCGGCGGCTGCGTCGAGGGCGCGCTCGTCGCCGAGGCGGAGGCGATCCTCGCCGGCGAGCGCGGGCCGGGGGTCGAGACCTACGGGATCTCCGACGAGCTCGCGGGCACCGTCGGGCTGATGTGCGGCGGGATCGTGCACGTGTTCCTGCAGCAGCTCCACGGCGACGCCGGCCCCGCCGGCGCGGCCGAGCTCGCCGCGCTCAGCGCGCACCTCGAGGGGCGCACCGCGGCGGTCGCGACGCTCCTGGAGGGCGATGACGCCGGTGCGCGCCTGGCGGTCGTCGACGGCGAGACGATCGGCTCGCTCGGCCGGCTGAAGCTGCTCGACCGCAACGTGGCGCGCGAGGCGGCCGGGCTGATGGAGGAGGGTAAGACCACGATCCGCCGCTTCGGCGCCGACGGCGCGACGCTCGGCGACGAGCTGCCCGTGCACGTTCGCGCGTACGCCCCGCCGCCGCAGATGGTGATCTTCGGCGCGATCGACTTCTCGGCGGCGCTCGCGGCGTTCGCGTCGCGGATCGGCTACCGGGTCGTGATCTGCGACGCGCGGGACCGGTTCGCGCGGTCGGGGCGCTTCTCGGCCGACGCCGAGGTCCGGATCGGCTGGCCGCAGGAGACGATGGAGGGGGTCGAGCTCGGCCCGCGCGACGCGGCGCTCGTCTTCACCCACGACGCGAAGTTCGACGAGCCGGCGCTGATCAGCGCGCTCGCCACCGACGCCGGCTACATCGGCGCGCTCGGCAGCCGCACGACGACCGCCGACCGCGAGCGCCGGCTGCGGGAGGCGGGCGTCTCGGACGCGGACCTGGCGCGGATCCACGCCCCGTGCGGGCTGGACATCGGCAGCCGCACCGCCGAGGAGACCGCGGTGTCGGTGCTCGCCGAGATCATCGCCGTGCGCCGCCGCGGCCCGGCGCTCGACGCTCGGCCGCTGCGGGTGACCAGCGGGCCGATCCACGGCAGCGAGCGGCGCCAGACCGCGACGGCCAGCGCCCGGTGACGCTGGGCGCCGGCCACGCCCGGCAACATCCCCCTGGCCAACAACGACTCGATCCCAGCCGGGTACACGCAGGCCGCGCCCGCCGAGGTCTACTGGCGCTCGCCGTCTCCGGGCCGTGCAGCTCGTCGCGGCCCGGAGAGCCGTGCGCCGGTCGCTGGGAGCTCAGACGTGCAGCCCGCGATCGGCGAGCCACTCGACGACCACCTGGGGCGGTGCGCCGTCCCATTCGGCGCGCGCGGCGAGCACGAGCAGCTTGGCCGGATCCGCTCGCAGTTCGTCGCGGCGGTAGGAGAGGTAGATGGTGACCGCGCCCGCCATCGCGATCGAGCCGTTGTTGGTCGCGGGGTCGAGATCGGCGAGCACGTAGGCGACGCGACGCTCGATGTCGTCGACGCCGCGGATCGGCTCGTCCTGGTCCTCGAAGGCGCGCTCGAAGTCGCCCGCGATCGGATCGTTGTCGTCGGGGTCGACGAGCGCGACGGCGCGCCTGACGACCTCGAACAGCGTGAGAGGTGGGGGCTCGGTAGCCATGACGGGATGTTCGCAGGCCGGGGGGCGGCCGGCTGCGCGCGCTCAGCCGCGGTCGCGCAGCTCGGCCAGCCACGCCGTCGCGACGCTGTCGGACGGGGCCCGCCAGTCCGACCGCGGCGACAGCGAGCCGCCGGAGCCGACCTTGGGCCCGTTGGGCAGGGCCGAGCGCTTGAACTGGCTGGTGGCGAAGAAACGGCGCACGAACACCTCGAGCCAATGGCGGATCTCCTCCCGCGAGTACTCGTGGCGCGCCGCCTCCGGGATCAGGTCCGGCCAGGCGCCGCGGGCGCGGTCGCCCCACGCGTGCTCGGCGAGGTAGGCGACCTTGCTCGGGCGGTAGCCGAAGCGGAGCACGTAGTACAAGAAGAAGTCCTGCAGCTCGTAGGGCCCGACGGTCGCCTCGGAGTCCTGCGCCGGGCCGTCGTCGGCATGGTCCTCTCCGGCGGGGACGAGCTCGGGCGAGATCGCGGTGTCGGCGATCGCGGCCATCACCGCGCTCGCCTCGGCGCCGAACTGGCCCGACGCGACCTCCCAGCGCAGCAGGAAGCGGATCAGCGTCTTGGGCACCGACGCGTTGACGTTGTAGTGCGACATCTGGTCGCCGACCCCGTAGGTGGACCAGCCGAGCGCGAGCTCGGACAGGTCGCCGGTGCCGAGCACGAGCGCGCCGTGATGGTTGGCCAGGCGGAACAGGTGCGAGGTCCGCTCGCCGGCCTGCACGTTCTCGTAGGTGACGTCGTACTGCGGCGCGCCGTCGGCGGCGGGATGGCCGAGATCGCGGAGCATCTGCGTCGCGGACGGGCGGATGTCGAGCTCGGACGCGGTCACGCCGAGCGCGGCCATCAGCGCGTGCGCGTTGCGCAGCGTCCCGGCGCTCGTGGCGAAGCCCGGCAGCGTGTAGGCGAGCACGTCCTCGCGCGGCAGGCCGAGCCGGTCCATCGTGCGCACGGCGACGATCAGCGCGTGCGTCGAGTCAAGGCCGCCCGAGACGCCGATCACGACCCGTTCGATCCCGGTCGCGCGCAGCCGCGTCTGCAGACCGCTCACCTGGATGTCGAACACGTCCTTGCAGCGCGCGTCGCGGGTCGCGGGGTCGGCGGGGACGTAGGGGAAGCGCTCGACGCGGCGCTTCAGCGCGACCGGCGTGTCGCGCCCGGCGGCGCCGAGCTCGAACGGGATCCGCCGGATCGCACGCAGCCGGGAGCGCTCGTCGCCGATCGTGTCACCGAAGGTCGACAGCGCCATCCGGTCCGACACCAGCCGGTCGAGGTCGAGGTCGGCGCAGATGAGCTGCTCGTCGTCGCAGAAGCGCTGAGACTCGGCGAGCAGGTCGCCGTTCTCGCAGATCATCGCCTGCCCGTCCCAGGCCAGATCGGTCGTCGACTCCGAGCCGCCGGCGGCGGTGTAGACGTAGGCGGCGATCGTGCGCGCGGAATGGCTCTCGCACAGCATCCGCCGGTAGCCGGCCTTGCCGATCGTCACGTTGGACGCCGACAGGTTCGCGAGCACCGTCGCCCCCGCAAGCGCCCCGTACGTGGTCGGTGGCACCGGTGACCACAGGTCCTCGCAGATCTCGCAGGCGACCGCCAGACCGGGGAGGTCCACGCAGTCGAACACGAGGTCCGGGCCGGCGGCCACCGGCTCGCCGAGCACGGTGAGCATGTCGCCGGCGAGCTGGCGGGCGGCGCGGAACTGGCGCTTCTCGTAGAACTCGTGGTACTCGGGCAGATAGCTCTTGGGCGCCACGCCGAGGATCCGGCCGCGATGGACGGCGAGCGCGCAGTTGAACAGGCCTCCCTCGGCCTGCAGCGGCGCTCCGACGATCAGCACCGGTCGCAGCGACGCCGAGGCGGCGACGACCTCGCGCAGCGCCGCCTCGGTCGCCTCGAGCAACGCCGCCTGGCGGAACAGATCCTCGTTGGAGTAGCCCGAGAGGCCGAGCTCGGGGAACACGACGAGCGCGGCGCCGGCCTCGTCCGCCCGCTGGGCGAGCGCGATCGTGCGCTCGCCGTTGTGGCGCGGGTCGCCGATCCGCACGTGCGGGATCGCGCTCGCGGCGCGGATGAACCCGTGGTCGTAGAGCGATTCGGCGCCCATCGTTCCCACCATTGAAGCCGGTCGGGCGGCCGGCCGGGGGTCGGGCGGGCGCTACTCGTCGGGGCGCTCGCCCTCGCCGCGGATCCCGGAGGCGCGGTCGGCGTCGTCCTCGGGCGTCTCGCGCCGGTAGGGATCGGAGTCGGTCGTCGGATCGACCTCGCCGACGGGGGTGTTCAGGCGGTGATGCGGATCCCCGCCCTCCGCGTGCGGCGTGTCGGTCGGGTGCAGCTGCTCGCCGCTGGAGCGCGGCTCGAGCGGCCGGTCGGCGGTGTCGGCCGGATCGGCGGCGCGCTCGTGGACGTGCTCGCGCTCGGCGCGGCGGTTCGAGGTCTCGTGTCCGGACATGCCATCTCCTTGGTCGCCTCCGGTGGAGATTAGGGCCGTGCGATTTGGGCAGTCTTTGCGTACCGAAAGGGAGGGAGGAGTCGTGAGCTCAAGCGTTCAGACCGGGACGATCCGGACCAAGATCCCGGCGCGCATGGACCGGCTGCCGTGGAGCCGCTTCCACTGGCAGATCATCATCGGGCTGGGGACCGTCTGGATCCTGGACGGCCTCGAGGTGACGATCGTCGGCTCGATCGCCGCCGATGTCTCAAAGCACGGCTCGGGCGTCGCGATCGCCGCCCACAACATCTCCGGCCTCGCCGGCTCGTTGTATGTGGCGGGCGCGTGCGCCGGAGCGCTCGTGTTCGGCCAGCTCACCGACCGCTTCGGGCGCAAGAAGCTGTTCATGATCACGCTCGGCGTCTACCTGCTCGGCACGACCCTCACCGCGTTCTCGTTCAGCGCGATCTGGTTCTACGGCTGCCGCGCGCTCACCGGCTTCGGGATCGGCGGCGAGTACTCGGCGATCAACTCGGCGATCGACGAGCTGATCCCCGCCAAGCAGCGCGGCCGCGTCGACATCTCGATCAACGGCAGCTACTGGGCCGGCTCGGCGATCGGCGGCCTGGTCGCGCTCGTCGCGCTCAACGACCTCGCCGTGAACGTCGGCTGGCGGGTGTGCTTCGGCCTGGGCGCGGTGCTCGCGCTGCTCATCCTGCTCGTCCGCCGCAACGTGCCGGAGAGCCCGCGCTGGCTGTTCATCCATGGCCGCGAGGAGGAGGCCGAGAAGGTCGTCGCCGGGATCGAGCAGCAGGTCGAACGGGAGACCGGCACGACTCTGCCGGACGTCACCGACACGATGACCGTGCGCCAGCGCACGACGATCCCGCTGCCGCTCATCATCCGCTCGGTCGTCACCCTCTACCCCAGGCGTACGGTGCTCGGGCTCGGCCTGTTCATCGGCCAGGCCTTTCTCTACAACGCGATGGCGTTCGGGCTCGGCACCCTGCTCGGGACGTTCTTCCACGTCTCCTCGGGCAACGTGCCGTACTTCATCGTCTACTGGGCGATCGGCAACCTGCTCGGGCCGCTCCTGCTCAGCCGGCTGTTCGACACCCTCGGGCGCAGGATCATGATCGGCGGCTGCTACCTGCTGTCGGCCGCGCTGTGCGCGGTGATCGCGCTGCTGTTCGACGGCGGCGCCTTCACCGGCACGACGTTCATCATCGCCCTGGCGATCACGTTCTTCTTCGCCTCCGCGGGCGCGAGCGGCGCGTACCTCACCGTCTCGGAGGTCTTCCCGATGGAGACCCGCGCGCTCTGCATCGGCGTCTTCTACGCCGTCGGGACGGGCATCGGCGGGATCATCGGGCCGCTGCTGTTCAGCTCGATGATCAATTCCGGCAAGGTCTCAAGCGTCGAGCTCGCGTTCATGATCGGCGCGGCGGTGATGGCCATCGGCGGCGTGCTCGAGTTCTGGCTCGGGATCGATGCCGAGGGGCAGACGCTCGAGAACATCGCCAAGCCGCTCACCGCCGAGGACACCCCGGCCGGGTCGTCCGGCGGCACGCCGCTGGCCGCGACGACCTGACCCTGACCGTGTGGGACGTGAGTCACACCGCCATGAGCGTTCCCGCGTGCGGGATACGCTCAGGCGGTGTCCTCCGCCGTGCATGACGATCGCTCCGGCGCCCGCCCCGAGGTCCGCCTGTGGGAGGACGCGCTCGCCGAGGAGGTGATCGCGACGCGTGCCGAGCACGAGCTCGCCGGCCCGATCGTGTGCGCGAGCGGCATCTCGCCCTCGGGCCCGATCCACCTCGGCAACCTGCGCGAGGTGTTCACCACCCACCTGGTCGCCGAGGCGCTGCGGCGCCGCGGCGAGGAGGTCGTGCACCTGCACTCGTGGGACGACTACGACCGCCTGCGCAAGGTCCCCGCGGGGGTGGATCCGGGCTTCGAGCGCTACATCGGCATGCCGCTGGCCGAGGTTCCCGCTCCGATGGGCGGCGCGGGATCGTGGGCCGAGCACTTCATGGACGAGCTGCGCGCCTCCCTGGACGTGCTCGGCATCCGCATGACCGAGCGCCGCCAGTCGGAGCTGTACCCCGCCGGGACGTACAACGCCTCGATCCGCCGCGCGATGGACGAGCGGCTGCACGTGTTCGACGTGCTCGCCGGCCAGCAGACGAAGGGCCGCCACGAGCGCAACGCCGAGGAGCGCCGCCGTGATTACCACCCCTTCAAGCCCTACTGCACGGAGTGCCGGCGCGATGACACGCGCGTGGTCGCCTACCGCGACGACACCGTCGTCTGGGAATGCCGCCACGGCCACGCCGGGGAGATGTCGCTTGCCGACGGCGCCGAGATCTCCGGCAAGCTCGTGTGGAAGGTCGACTGGCCGATGCGCTGGGCCCACGAGAGGGTGGCGTTCGAGCCCGCCGGCGAGGACCACCACGCGCCGACCGCGTCGTTCACGGTCGGCCGCGCGCTGGTCGGCGACCTGTACGGCGGGCGCGCGCCGGACACGGCCGTCTACTCGTTCGTCACGCTCGCCGGCGTCGGCGGCAAGATGTCG
Organism: uncultured Solirubrobacteraceae bacterium; assembly: GCA_963702225.1. Taxonomy (GTDB): domain Bacteria; phylum Actinomycetota; class Thermoleophilia; order Solirubrobacterales; family Solirubrobacteraceae; genus Palsa-465. Next base: position 88,620 of record CAVPBY010000059.1, read on the forward strand.
AGCTCCGTCGGCGGAGCGCCGATTCCCGCCACCGCGCTCGACGTGCTCGAGCCCGCGGTCCTGCGCTGGCTCTACGTCCGCCGGCGCCCGCGCCAGTCCTTCCAGATCGACCTCTCGCCGAAGGGCGTGCAGCGCCTGTACGACGAGTGGGATCGCCTGGCGGCGGCGGTCGCCGCCGGCGAGGCAGCCGCCGACGAGGCCGCGATCCATCGCGAGTCGACCGAGTCATCGGCGGGAGCGGTCGAGCGCACCGCCCGCCCGGTGTCCTTCCGGCTGCTCGCTTCGGTCGCCGACCTCACCCAGGGCGACCGCGCGCAGATCGCCCGGATCGTGGCCGCGCATCTCGGTCTCGCCGGCGACGACGCCGAGCCGGAGCCGCTGCTCGCCGCGCTCCAGCCTCGCCTGGACTGCGCGATCCACTACGCGACCGAGCTCGTCCCCGAGTCCGAGCGCACGCGCGTGCGGGAGGCGTTTCACTCCGCCGCGTTCGAGGCGCTCGATCCGCGGATGCGCGACGCGGTCGCCGAGCTCGCCGCCCGCATGACCGACGAGTGGTCGCTCGACGGGCTCACCGCGCTCGTGTACGCGATCCCCAAGCGGATGCACGGCCTCGGGGTGGACGCCTCCCCCTCGGCCGAGGTCAAGCAGGCGCAGCGCGCGTTCTTCAAGGCCGTCTATGGCCTCACCGTCGGCGCCGACACCGGCCCGCGGCTGCCCACGCTGCTGCTCTCGATCGGTCCCGAGCGCGCTCGCGAGCTCCTCGTCGGCGCTCACGGCTGAGCCCCCGACCGGCGCCCGCATCGGAGCGGGGCGGGTTAGGGTGACGATCAGTGTCTGACGAGGCGAACCCCCGGCCGCACAGCGCCGACCACGTGCAGTCGCTCGAGCGCGGCCTGGCCGTGATCCGCGCGTTCGACGCCGAGCACCGCGAGCTCGGGCTGTCCGACGTCGCCCGGATCACGGGCCTGTCCGCGCGCGGCGGCGCGGCGCTTCCTGCTCACGCTCGTCTCGCTCGGCTACGTGCATCAGGTCGACGGGCGGTTCTCGCTGCGGCCCCGCGTGCTGGAGCTCGGCTACGCGTACCTGTCCGGGCTGTCGCTGCCCGAGGTCGCCCAGCCGCACATGGAGGCGCTGGTGGCGGCGGTCAACGAGTCCTCGTCGGTGTCGGTGCTCGACGACACCGAGATCGTCTACGTCGCGCGCGTCCCGACCCGGCGGATCATGTCGATCACGCTCGCCGTCGGCGCCCGGCTGCCCGCGTTCGCCACCTCGATGGGGCGCGTGCTCCTCGCCGGCACTGCCCGACGCCGAGCTCGACGAGCGGCTCGCCCGGATCGACTTCAGCCCGCGGACCGCCTTCACGGTCGCCGACGCGGCGGGCCTGCGCGAGGCCCTCGCGCGCGTGCGCGAGACCGGTTACGCCGCCGTCGACCAGGAGCTCGAGGAGGGGCTGCGCTCGCTCGCGGTGCCCATCCACGACGGGCGCGGCGCCACGGTCGCGGCGCTGAACGTGTCCGTGCACGCCACGCGCGGCACGATGGCCGGCCTGCGCCGCGACGTGCTTCCGCTCGCCCGGCGGGCGGTGCAGGCGATCGAGGACGATCTCGGCTCCGGCCCCGCACCCGTCCGGCGACAATCCGGTTGATCAAGTCCGGCGGCCGGACCGCCGATGAATGGGCCCGTGAGCTCTCTCAGGCCCAACTGGTCCCGCGGTGCCGCCGTGTCCGCGCCGCTCGCCGCGGCGACCCTGCTCGCGTGGGCGACGCTGCCGGTCGGCGATCGGGTCGTCTGGCCCGAGTACCTGGTGGCGACCGGCGTCGCGGTCGCCTCCGGCCTGGTCGTGTGGCTGTCGCGGTCGCATCCCGGGCGCATGGGCATGCTGGCCGGGGCGCTGCTGTACCTGATCGCCTCCGGGCTGCTGCGCGACGCCGGCGGCGGGTTCCGGTCCGGCGCGAGCCTGCTCGGCCTCATCCCGGTCTTCTACATCGCCCTGATGCACCGATCGCGCCAGGTGCTCGCGGCGGTGACGGTGGCGATGGCCGCGTTCTTCGTCGTCCCGGTGGCCGTGATCGGCGCGCCGGACTATCCGTCGAGCCAGTACCGCGCGGCGCTGCTCGCGGTGCTCGTCTGCGGCACCGTCGCCCTGGCCGTGCAGACCCTCGTCGCCCGCGTCGAGGAGCAGGCCGCCGAGGCTCGCGCTCACGGAGACATGCTCCAGGAGGTCGCCGGGACGGCCCGCGCGCTGCTCGACAGCCCGCAGGTCCGTGACGACCTCTGCCTCGCCGCCCAGCGGATCTGCCGGGCGTCGGTCGCGGTCCTGTTCGAGCCGGTCGCCGGATGCCTGCAGCGCACCGCCGGCGCGGGCTCCGCCGTCCCCGCGGGGCACCTGGTCGCCGATCCGGGCGGCACGATCGACGAGGTCTTCCGCAGCGGCGCCGCGAGGTCGGTCGACGACGACGTCGCCGCGGGCGCTCGAGACGTCGAGCCGTGGCGACAGGCCGGATCGCCCGGCTCGGTGCTCTACGAGCCGCTGCTGCACGGCGGCGGGGTCGTCGGGGTGCTCGCGGTCGCCTGGCCCGAGCGCATCGACCCGCGCTCCTCGCGCCGCACCGTCGCCGCGCTCATCGCCCATGAGGCGGCCGGCGCGATCGCGCGCGCGGACGCGCTCGTCCATCTCGCCGACGAGGCCCAGACCGATCCGCTCACCGGCCTGGCCAACCGCCGCGCCTGGGAGGCCGCCCTGAGCCGGGCGTTCGCGACATCCGCGCCGATCACGCTCGCGATGCTCGACCTCGACAACTTCAAGCAGTTCAACGACACCTTCGGCCACCTCCGGGGGGACCGGCTGCTGGCCGCCACGGCGGCCGCCTGGCGCGAGCAGCTGCGCGGCGGCGACCTGCTCGCCCGGCTCGGCGGCGAGGAGTTCGGCCTGCTCGTCTGCGACGTCTCCCCGGACACCGCCGTCGAGGTCGTCGAGCGGCTGCGCCGCTGCGTCCCCGAGGGGCGCACCGCCTCGGCGGGGGTCGCCGCGCGCCTGCCGGGCGAGTCGCCGGAGCTGCTGCTCGGGCGGGCCGACGGGGCGCTCTACGAGGCCAAGGCGCTGGGGCGCGACCGGACCTGCGTGAGCGACTCCTGAGTCTTCCGGGCGTTCGCGAGGTGGCGTGCCGTGACGCCGGCCGTCATGCGCCGCCTTGGTGGGTGGGCTGTGGGCGAGGCGCGGGCCCAGATCGTCACAAACTGTCCTTGCAGAACAGTTTCCGCACACCCGGCCCCAGCGGCACGAAGTCGCGCGATTTCCCCTGCTGCGGTGCAAAAGGCTGCAATCCGCCCGCGGGCGCGACGCGCTACCCGCCAACGCCCAGGCCCGCACCCACCCCCACCCGGCGGGTCGCCCCCCAGACCACCAGCATCGCCAGCGCGGTCGCGCCCCCGAGCACGCACACGCCCGCCCAGCCGGCCGAGGCGTAGAGCGCGGCGGTGCTCGCCGACAGCGCCGCGCCGCCGGCGAAGCAGGCGACCATGTAGGCGGTGGTGAGGCGGCTGCGGGCGTCGGGGGCGAGCTCGTAGATCGCGTGCTGGTTGGAGATATGGATGCCCTGGACGCCGAGGTCGAGCACGATGATCGCGACGGTCAGGCCGATCGTCGAGTGGCGGAAGACCCAGAGCAGGCCGAAGGAGACGAACGTCAGCAGGGCGGAGAGGGTCGCCGCGGCCGCGCCGTGGCCGCGGTCGGCGAGCCGGCCGACGACGGTCGCCGCGCCCGCGCCGGCGACGCCGGCGAGCCCGAACAGGCCGATCACGGTGTTGCCGTCGTGGAACGGCGCCGCGCTGAGCAGGAACGACAGCGAGGTCCAGAGCACCGAGAAGCAGCCGAAGGCGAGGGCGCCGAGCGCCATCCGCCGGCGCAGGACCGGCTCGGTGGCGACCAGCGCCAGCACGGAGCGCAGCACCTGGTCGTAGCGCAGCGTCGCGGTCGGCGGGACCCGGGGCAGCGCGCGGTGCAGGACCGCCGCGAGGACGAGCATCAATCCCGCCGCGGCCAGGAACGGGACGCGCCAGCCGAGCGCGCCGGCGAGGATGCCGCTGAACGTGCGCGCGAGCAGGATCCCGAGCAGCAGGCCGCTCATCACCGTGCCGACGACCCGCCCGCGCTCCCGGGGGCGGGCCATCGACGAGCTCATCGGCACGATCACCTGCGCGGTGACCGCGCTCACGCCGACGACGAGCGTCGCCACCGCGAACACGACGAAGCTCGGCGCCAGGCCGCACGCGACCATCGCCGCCGCGGTGAGCGCCATCGTCGTGGTGATCAGGCGTCGGCGCTCGAGCAGGTCGCCCGCGGCAGCAGGAACGAGAGCCCGAGCACGTAGCCGACCTGGGAGAGCGTCACGATCAGCCCGCTGGTGCCCGTCGAGACCGAGAACGCGCGTCCGAGCGTGTGCAACAGCGGCTGCGCGTAGTAGAGATTGGCCGCCGCTGCGCCGGTGCCGGCGGCGAGCAGCAGCACGAGTCCGTTCGAGATTCCGGCGCCGAGCTCGGCCTCCCGGCCGCCGGGCGGCTGTCGCGTGGCCGAGGCGCTCACGGGGCCGACGTTAGTGGGGCCCGCTCAGCCGCCGGAGGGCCGCCGCGGAGCGCTGCGCCTGCCGGGATCGGCGTTGCGCTTCTTTAGGAAGCTCTTACGCCCACTGGCGCACGACCGGTGGACCCCCTACGCTGTCCGGTCTGGGAACCACGACCTCTTGGAGGAGGATCAGTGAGAAGATACGTCCGGCCGATGGCGGCGCTGCTGCTGTTGGCCATCGCCGCGCTGGTGATCGGTGCGTGCGGCAGTTCGGGCAATGGTGGCTCGGGCGGCTCCGGCACGAAGACCAGCGGCGGCACCTCGACTTCGTCGGGCGGAGGCGGCTCGTCCTCGGGCGGGACCGTCCAGATGGTGGAGGGGGTCTTCCCCGACTCGCTCGACCCGCAGTTCGGCTACACCACGCAGGCCGCCGAGCCCGACTGGGTCAGCTACACCGGCCTCGCCACCTACAAGCACGCCAACGGCACCGCCGGCGCGGCCCTGATCCCGGGCCTCGCCACCGCGCTGCCCGTCGTCTCCGCCGGCGGCAAGACCTACACCGTCACGCTCCGCAAGGGGCTGAAGTACTCCAACGGCAAGCCGGTCCAGGCGCGCGACTTCCTGTACTCGTTCGAGCGCGCGGTCAAGCTGCCCTGGGGCGGCTCCGGATCGTTCATGACCCCTGTGGTCGTCGGCGCGATGGCCTTCTCGAAGGGCAAGGCCAAGACGATCTCCGGCATCCAGGCGAACAACGCGACGGGCAAGATCGTCATCCACCTGACCGCTCCCTACGGCGCGTTCGACAACGTTCTCGCCGAGCCCGCGCTCGGCCTGATCCCGTTCGGCTCGGCTCCGTTCAAGAACGAGCCGCTGAACCCGCCGCCCGGCTGCGGTCCGTACATGATCAAGAACATCGTGGCCAACAAGTCCTACGAGGTCGTCAAGAACCCGTACTGGAAGCCGATTCCGGGCATCCCGTCGGCTCAGGACAACGTCCAGGTGACGGTCAACTCGAACGTCTCGTCCAACGCGGAGCAGGTGCTGAACAACAGCGCCGACATCTTCGACTGGGCGGACGCGATCCCCGGCAGCCTGCTGCCGCAGATCTCGGCCAAGGCGTCCAGCCGCTACAAGCTGGTCAACCTCGGCGGCTCGACGTACTACTTCTTCATGAACTCGCAGGAGAAGCCGTTCAACAACCAGCTCGCGCGTGAGGCCGTCGTCACGGGCCTCAACGAGACGGCGTTCAGCCGCCTCGGCTCGGGCACGCTCGCGCCGGCCTGCTTCTTCCTGCCGCCGGCCATCCCCGGCCACCCGACCGGATCGTGCCCGTACGGCACCCCCGGAACGGGCAACATGACGAAGGCCAAGGCGCTCCTGAAGCAGTCGGGCATGGAGGGCGCGAAGGTGACGGTCTGGACGCAGGAGCGCACGCCGCGCCTGCAGTGGGGCACCGCCTACACCCAGTACCTGAACCAGCTCGGCTTCAAGGCCACCCAGAAGGAGATCGCGGACGCGACCTACTTCCAGACGGTCGGCGAGCTCAAGCTCCATCCGCAGACCGGCTTCGCCGACTGGAACCAGGACTTCCCGGATCCGGTGGACTTCTACGGCGTGCTGCTCGACGGCCACGCGATCCTGCCGACGAACAACGAGAACTTCGGCGAGGTCAACGACCCGAAGATCAACAAGGCCGTTGCGCAGCTGGGGCAGATCCCGGTCGCGAAGCTGCAGCAGAACTCGTCGCAGTGGCAGAAGATCGACGAGTACGTGGCCAAGAAGGCCTACGTCGCGGTCTTCGGATACCAGAAGTTCCCGTTCTTCGCGTCCGATCGCATGAATTACTCGGCGCTGAAGATCAACCCGCTGTACGGCTGGGACTTCACTTCGTTCCAGCTCAAGTAAGACAGTGGTGCGCGGCCGGGACGACCGGATAGTCTGTCCCGGCCGCATCACTTCTCCATGTCGACCTCATCACCTCGCGACACCGCCGGAACCGAGCTGACCCTCGACCTCGCGTCGGGCGCGCTCGAGGAAGGCCTCGACCTCGGCCCCGGCGCGAGCCCCTGGCGCCTGGCCTGGCGGCGCCTGCGCCGCAACCATGTCGCGCTGTTCTTCGGCGGGCTGTTCGTGCTGATCGTCGTGATGTGCCTGCTGGCGCCCGTCTACGCCCAGGACATCGCGCACCACAGCCCCGACGTCGGCAACATCACCGGCACGGTCAAGGTCGGGCACAAGACCGAGAACATCGTCGGCGCGACCGGGATCCCGATCGGGCCGACCTGGAGCGTCACCAAGTACTTCCTCGGCGCGGACGCCAACGGCCGCGACACGGCCGTCCGGCTGCTCTACGGGGGCCGCAACTCGCTGCTGATCGGCGCCGAGGCGACGATCATCACGATGGTGATCAGCATCGTGCTCGGCCTGATCGCCGGCTACTTCCGCGGCGTCGTCGACGGCGTGATCAGCCGTTGCCTGGACATCCTGTGGGCGATCCCGGCGCTGCTGCTGGGGATCACGCTCGGCACGATGATCGCCGTCGGTGGCATCGGCCCGATCAAGGGCAACCACCTGTGGATCCCGGCGATCGTGATCGGCGTCGTCTACATCCCGTACGTCGCCAAGCCGGTGCGCGGCCAGGTGCTGCAGCTGCGCGAGCGCGACTTCATCGACGCCGCGCGCCAGCAGGGCCTCTCGCACGCGCGAATCATGTTCGGCGAGATCCTGCCCAACCTGAGCTCGACGATCGTCGTGTTCATCCCGCTGATCGTCGCCAACGCGATCCTGCTCGAGGCCGGGCTCTCGTACCTCGGGGTCGGGGTCCAGGCGCCGGCGCCGTCGTGGGGCAACATGATCTCGGATGGCCTGAACTACATCCCCGCCGCGTTCTCCGACGTGCTCGCGCCCGGCATCATGCTCGTGCTCGCGGTGCTCTCGATGAACCTGTTCGGCGACGGTGTGCGCGACGCGCTGGACCCGCGCTCCAAGATCCGCATCGACCACTAGCGGAGACCGGAACTAAATGGCCCGTTTCATTGTCCGCCGCCTGTTCTCGATGGCGATCGTGATGATCGTCATCTCGATCCTCACCTTCCTGCTGTTCGCGGCGATCCCCAACGGCAACCCCGCCTTCCGCCTCGCCGGGCGCAACGCGACCTCGGCCGAGATCCATCAGATCGAGGTCAAGTACGGCTTCAACAAGCCCATCTACGTCCAGTACCTGAAGACGATGCAGAACATCTTCACCGGCAAGGCCGTCTCCTACACCCAGGGCTACAACGTCGACTCGCAGCTGTGGCAGGACCTGCCGGTCTACGCTGTGGCTGGCGTTCGGCGCCTGCGATCCTGTGGCTCCGGCTCGGCGGTCACGATCGGCACGATCGGGGCGATCCGGCAGGGCAAGTTCGCCGATCGCTTCCTCAACGTGCTGGCGATGATCGGAGTCTCGATGCCCCCCTACTTCCTCGGGGCCGTGCTGCTGTACTACCTGGAGCTACAAGGCGGGGATCTTCCCGATCTCCAACTACGTCCCGATCGGCCAGAACCCGGGCGAGTGGTTCCTGCATCTGTTCCTGCCCTGGGTGACGCTCGCCGTCCTGTACGTCGGCTTCTACTCGCGGGTGCTGCGCTCCAACATCCTCGACACGCTCAACGAGGACTACGTCCGCACCGCCCGCGCCAAGGGCCTGTCCCCGCGCCGGGTGCTGGTCGGCCACGTGCTGCGCAACTCGCTGATCCCGATCATCTCGCTGTGGGGCCTGGACTTCGCCGCGATCATCGGCGGCGGCGCGATCCTGATCGAGTCCCTGTTCGGCCTCAACGGGATCGGGAACCTCACCTTCCAGTCGATCGGCCGCCTGGACGTGGTCGTCATCCTCGTCGTCGTGATCCTCACCTCGTTCGCGATCGTGATCCTCGCCGCGATCATCGACGTGCTCTATGCCTACCTCGACCCGCGGATCCGCCTGTCGTGAGCGAGACCCTGCTCGAGGTCGACGACCTCCACGTCTCCTTCCGCATCGAGGAGGGCACCGTCAAGGCCGTCGACGGCGTCTCGTTCTCGGTCGGCCGCGGCGAGGTCGTCGCGATCGTCGGCGAGTCCGGATCGGGCAAGTCGGTGACCGCGATGACGCTGATGGGTCTCACCCGCGGCCCGAACGCGCACTTCGAGGGGACCGCGACGTTCGAGGGAACCGAGCTCGTGACCGCCAACGAGGAGCGGCTGCAGCGGATCCGCGGCGCCGGCATCGCGATGGTCTTCCAGGACCCGATGAGCTCGCTCAATCCGGTGCAGCGGATCGGCAAGCAGATCGTGGAGCAGATCCGCGTCCACGACCACAAGGTCTCCAAGGCCGAGGCGATGGACCGCGCCGCCGCGACGATGGAGCGCGTCGGGATCCCGCACGCCAAGGAGCGGCTGCGCTCCTACCCGCACGAGTTCTCCGGCGGCATGCGGCAGCGCGCGATGATCGCGATGGCGCTCTCCTGCTCGCCGTCGCTGCTGATCGCCGACGAGCCGACGACCGCGCTCGACGTGACGATCCAGGCGCAGATCCTCGACGAGCTGCGCACGCTGCGTGAGGAGACCAACGCAGGGGTGATCCTCGTCACCCACGACCTCGGGGTGGTCGCCGACATCGCCGACCGAGTCATCGTCATGTACGCCGGGCGCGTCGTCGAACAGGGCACGCTCGACGAGATCTTCTACGACCCGCAGCACCCCTACACCTGGGGCCTGCTCGGCTCGATCCCGCTGCTGGACTCCGAGAAGACCGACCGGCTGCCGGCGATCCCCGGCCAGCCGCCGTCGCTGATGAACCCGCCGAAGGGGTGCGCGTTCCGCCCGCGCTGTCCGCACGCGTTCGACAAGTGCACCGAGATCCCCGCGCTGGAGAACCGCTCGCCCGACAGCTCTGACTCGCGCGACCGCTGCTTCCTCACCGCCGAGCAGAAGAAGCGGCTGCGCGTCGTGGCGGACCGGATCGGCCTGGCGGCGGGGGTGGAGGCCTAGTGGTCTCTCCCGTGAGTACGCACGCATTCGAGGCGCGTCTGGCGGCGCCAGGCGGCGTCCTCGGACACTCGATGTGGCAGAGCCACACCTTCGGTCCTGCGTCCTTGGGCGGGCGGGGTCCTATCCCCGGCCGCACCTCTCGGTGCGCACGTACCCACGGGAGAGACCACCGGTGAGCGAGACGATGAGCCGGGACGGCGGGCCGCCCTCGGAGAACGAGCCCGACCGATCCACGCGGCTGCTCGAGACCGAGCACCTCCAGGTGCTGTTCCCGGTGAAGACCGGGGTGATCATCGACCGCACCGTCGCGCATGTGCACGCGGTCGACGACGTCTCGATGCACCTCGACGCGGGCGAGACGCTCGGGGTCGTGGGCGAGTCCGGCTGTGGCAAGACGACGCTCATCCGGGTGATCGTGCGGCTGATCCAGTCGACCGGCGGCTCGATCCGCTTCCGCGGCGAGGACATCACGAGCGGTGGGCGCCGGGTGATGGAGCCGATCCGGCGCGAGATGCAGATGGTGTTCCAGGACCCGCAGGCCTCGCTGAACCCGCGCAAGCGGGTCGGTCAGATCCTGGCCACGCCGCTGCGCCTGCGCGGCGTCGAGCGCGAGAAGGTCTCCGGGGAGGCGCGCTCGCTGCTGGAGCGCGTCGGGCTCCCGCGCGAGGCGCTCGGCCGCTTCCCGCACGAGTTCTCCGGCGGCCAGCGCCAGCGCATCGGGATCGCCCGCGCGCTCGCCGTCCACCCGCAGGTGATCCTGCTCGACGAGCCGGTGTCCGCGCTGGACGTCTCGATCCAGGCGCAGGTGATCAACCTGCTGGACGACCTGCAGAACGAGTTCTCGCTCTCCTACGTGTTCGTCGCCCACGACCTGTCGGTCGTCCGCCACGTGAGCGATCGCATCCTCGTGATGTACCTCGGCAAGGTGATGGAGGTCTCGCCCGCCGAGGAGCTCTACCACAAGCCGATCCATCCATACACGTCCGCGCTGATGAGCGCGATCCCGATCCCGGACCCGCACCGCAACCGCGCCCGCGAGCGGCTGGTGGTGAGCGGCGAGCCGCCGAACCCGATCAACCCGCCGTCCGGCTGCCGCTTCCATACGCGCTGCTCCCGCGCGACCGACATCTGCCGCTCCAGCGAGCCGCCGCTCACCGAGTACGCCGGCGGCCACCTCGCCGCCTGCCACCACCCGCAGAACGTCACCGAGGACGAGATCGCGGCCTCGTCGCGGTCGGACGTCTCGCCGCTCTCCGCCGGCAGCGACACCCCGGACGTCGTCTCGGCGTGACGCGCGCGCCCGGGCGCGTGGGCTCGACCGGCGGCCCGCCGCCCGAGGACTCGCTCGCGCTGCTGCTGCTGCGCGGTCCGCTCGAGGGCTTCGAGCTCGAGGAGCACGCCCGCTCGCTGCTGTCGATTCCCCGCGTGATCGCGCTGGAGGCCGACTCGCGCCCGTGCGCCGCGGGTGCTGCGCGACGGGGCGGCACTGCGCCAGGCGCGGCGGCTGCGGTTCCCGGGTCGCGTGCGGCTGCTCGTGCTCTACCACCCCGCGCAGTACGCGCTCGCGCGCGCGCTGCGCGACAGGCACGACGCCGAGCTGTGGTATGTCGAGTCCCACCCGGAGGACGCGTGGGTCGCCGGCGAGGACCGCGAGCTGCACGAGGCCGATGCGCTCGCCCGCGAGCGGCGGCCGTGCTGCTGCCGCGCACGGATGCGACGACGGTCGCCGACGAGGCGCTGCGCGAGCGGCTGCACGAGCTCGACGTGATCAGCCCGTACGCGTTCGTGCCCGACGACCGGCGCTGGCGCAGGCGGATGTGAGCGGCGGCGAGCGCGCCCGGTTGGGAGCCGATTAACGACGCGGCCGAGGCGGGGCGCCGGCCAATACAGTCCCCATCGCGGTGAAGTTCGATGAGATCGCGGAACCCGGCGGCGCTTGCGCTGCTGGCCGGCCTCGCGGCCGCGGGGTGCGGCGGCGGGTCGCCGGCGCGCTCGCCCGGCGGCGCCCGCGGCCAGGGCACGATCCGGATGGCGCTCGCCGGCGTGCGCACGCTTGACCCGGCACGCGCCACTACGGCGCAGGAGACCGAGCTGGACTGGGTGCTGTACACCGGCCTGGTCACCTATCGCCACGCCCGCGGCGAGGCCGGGACCGAGCTGATCCCGGGCCTGGCGACCGGGTTGCCGCAGATCGGCGACGGCGGCCGGCTCTACACGGTCACGCTGCGGCGCGGGCTGCGCTTCTCCAGCGGTCAAGCTCTGCGGGCCTCGGACGTCGTGGCCACGATCGAGCGCGCGCTGCGCACCCCCGGCAGCCCCGTCCGTCCGCTGCTGGTGCCGGTGCTGGCCGGGGCCGCCGCCTACGCCGAGCGCCGCGCGAGCACGATCGCGGGCGTCACCGGCGACGACGCGAGCGGTCGGGTCACGATCCGGCTGCGCCGGCGCGATCCGGCGTTCGACGCGGTGCTCGCCGAGCCGGCGCTCGGGATCGTGCCGGCGGGCACCCCGGCGCGCGAGCGGCGCGGCCACCCGCCGCCGGGGATCGGCCCCTACCGGCTGATCGCGGTCAGGCCCGGCCGGTCGTTCACACTTTCGCCCAACCCGTCCTGGACGGCGCTGCCGGGGGTACCGGCCGGGCAGGTCAACGTCGAGGTGACGCTCGTCCAGGACGCCCGGGCGAGCGCGCTGGCGGTGCTCAACGACGTGCTCGACGTGCAGGACCCGGCGCAGACGCTGCCGCCGGCCATGCGGCGGCAGCTGCGCCGGGTGGGACGCCGCCGCGCCGTCGAGGTCACCCTCGGCCACCCGGTCGCCTACCTGTTCCTCGGCACCGGGACTGGGCCGTTCGGCGACCGCCTGGCGCGCGAGGCCGTGGTGGCGGGCCTCGGCGCCCAGACGCTCGCCCGGGCCGGCGCGCGCACCGTGTCCGCCGCGTGCGACGTCGTGCCCGCGGTCACCTCCGGCGCCGTGCCCGTCGGTTGCGCGGCGCCGACCGAGGCGGGAGGGGCGCTGGCGGGCGCCCGGTCGCTGGTCGCGCGATCGGGCACCGCGGGCGAGGCGGTCTCCGTGTGGGCGCCGCGCACCGGCCCCGCCGGAGGCTGGATGCGTGCGGAGGCGGCGGTGCTGCGATCGATCGGCTACGCCGCCCAGGTCGTCACCGTCCCCGACGCGACCTACCGGGCGCTGACGGCGCTCGTGCCGGCGCCGTCCGCCTCACGCTCCGCGCCGGGCGGCGGCGCGAGCGCCCGCCCGCTCGTGGCCCGCCGCTCGGTCAAGGTGACCGGCCGCCCCGCCGCGGTGGCCGCCGACGGGGTCCTGCAGGGCACGCTCGCCTCTGACGTGCGGGTTGCGGCCGCCGGCGCGGTCACGGTCGCGCTCAGCCCCGGCGTGACCCTCGCTCAGGCCCGCCGCACCCACCGGGTCACGTACGGCGAGCAGACCGTGACGCTGCTCATGTCCTCGCGGATGGACGAGTCGGCCGCGGTCGTCGACCCGGTCGAGGGGCTCGACTTCACGTCGCTGCGGCTGCGCTGAGCGCGCGCCAGGCTATTTCAGCTCGAACGAGGTGAAGTCCCAGCCGTAGACGGGGTTGAGCACGAGTGCGGGGACGTCGAGGCGGGCGGAGACGAACTCCGGGAACGTCGGGTACCCGAACGGCACCACGTAGGCCTTCTTGGACACGTACTCGTCCAGTGCCTGCCACTGGGCGACCGAACGTGACAGCTGCGTGGAGGGGATCACTCCCAGCTTGGCGACCTCGGAGTTGATGTGCGGGTCGTTGACCTCGCCGAAGTTGAGGTTGTTGGTGTGCAGGATCGCGCTGCCGTCCAGCAGCACGCCGTAGTAGTCCACCGGGTTGGGGAAGTCCTCGATCCACTCATACTCGCCGGTCTGGGGATGCAGGCGCAGTTCCCCGATCGTCTGCGCGTAGACCGAGGCCGCGATCACCTTGATCGTCGCCTTGAACCCGATCTCGTTGAGGAACTGCGTGTAGTAGGTCATCCACGGCTGCGTGGGGGCGCCGGCCTGCGCCCACACGGTGACCGGCGTGCCAGCCATCCCCGAGCGGGTGACGAGCTGCTTGGCCTTGGCCAGATTCCCGGTCTGAGAGGAGCCGTACGGGCAGGGCGCACTCGGGTGTCCGGGCACCGCCGGCGGCAGCAGGAAGCACGCCGGCTCCAGCGTCCCGGACGCGATCCGGTTCAGCGCGGATCGGTTGAGGCCGACCGCGACCGCCTGGCGCGCCAGGAAGCTGGAGAACGGCTTCTCCTTGACGTTCATGAACACGTACCAGGTCGAGATGCCCAGCGGCGCCTCCTTGAACCGGTCGGCGGCCTTGGACTTGATCTGGGGCAGCAGGCTGCCGGGGACCGTGTCGTTGTAGTCGAACACGTCGGCGCTGTTGTTCAGCACCGATTCCGCGTTGGAGGCGATGTCGGAGGCGACCTTGACGGTGATCACGTTCGCGTGGCCGGCCGGGACGCCCGGGATGTGGAGCTTCGTCCAGTACGGGTTCTTCACCAGCGTGTAGGCCTGGTTGACGACGACGCTCTTGACCATGTAGGGCCCGACGCCGGGCGGCGGATGGTTGGGCTCGTTGTGCATCGGGGTGCCGGCCGGGACCAGGCCCAGGGCCGGAAGCCCGAGCACGTTCTCGAACGCCCCGTACGGCTGCGTCAGGTGGATCACGATCTTGCCGCTCTTGTCGTTCGTGGTGATCCCCGAGATCGTCTTGGCCTTGCCGGCCGCGTACGCGGCGGCGCCGACGACACGCGGCGTCATGAACTGGCCCGAGCCGCCCCAGGGGATCTTCACCGCGCGCTCGAACGCGTAGGTGAAGTCCGAGGCGACGACCGGCTTGCCGTCCGAGAACACCAGGCCCTTGCGCAAGGTAAGCGTGTACGTCCGTCCGCCGTCGGTGATCGTCGGCAGCGACCTCGCCAGTCCGGGCATCAGCTTGGTTCCCGCGACTCCGTTGGCGCGGTGGTAGGTCAGCAGGCCGGTGTACACGACCGAGTTCACCTCGAATCCCGAACCCGAGTAGTCGAAGCCTGGGTCGAGCGACTGCGGATAGGTCCCCTGCGTCATCGAGATCGTGCCTCCCGAGTGGCCCCCGCCGGAGCCGCCCGAGGTCGAGGTCTTCTTCGACGAGCCGCCACCCCCGCAGCCGGCGACGACGAGCGTGGCGCACGCGGCCAGCGTGAGCGTGACGATCCTTGAGCGATATCTCCTCACCGACCAACCCTCCCCTGGGCTCTTGCCGATCCGGCCCGACACGATACCGGCCTGCGCGGCACCGGCGGGTAAGGGGTCCCGGGCCTCCGGGTAAGAGGTCGGGCGCTCGGACTCACTCCGTTTGCCCGATGTGGCGGGCGCGGGCGCAGTTCACCCTGAACTCACGTTGTCATCAGACCTCAGGAGAACCACATGCACCCCCAGCTCACAGCAGTCATCGCCAACGACCACATCGCGTCGCTCCGGCGCGAGATCGGGCGCAGCCGCGGCGCGCGCGGACCGTCGACCCGTCTATGGCGATACTTGCGAGATGCGCGCGAGACTGAGCAGCCGGAGATTCATCGGACGGGAGGGCGAGCTCGCTGAGCTCGAGCTCGCCGCGCGGGAGGCCGCGGCCGGACGGCCGGGGCTGGTCCTGCTCGGCGGCGACTCGGGGGTCGGCAAGACCCGCCTGATCGCGGAGCTCGAGCATCGGCTGCGCTCCGCGCCAGACGCGGAGACGTCGCTCGTCCTCCGCGGCGATGCCGTCCAGGCCTCGGACGGCGAGCTGCCCTACGCGGCGCTGCTCGGAGCGCTCAGGCCGCTCGTCCGCGCGCGTGATCCCGTCTTCGCGGCGCTGCCCGACGCGACCCGCAGCCAGCTCGCCGCGCTGCTGCCCGGCCTTCAGGACGGCCCCCCGCGCCAGCCCCCCGGCGAAGGCGAGGGAAGCGCCCGGATCGCGATGTTCGAGGCGCTGCTCGCATTGCTCGACCGCCTCAGCGAGCGCACCCCGCTCGTCCTCATCCTCGAGGACATGCACTGGGCGGACCGCCCGACGCTCGCGTTCGTCGGCTTCCTCGTGCGCAGCATGCGCTCCGAGCGCGTGCTGATGGTGCTCAGCTACCGGACTGACGAGCTCTACCGGCGCCACCCGCTGCGCCCGCTGCTCTCCGAGCTGGAGCGCGCGGAGGGCACGCGACGGATCACGCTGGAGCCGTTCGACCGCGAGGAGCTCGCGCTGGCGCTCGCCGACATCCTCGGCGCCGCCCCCGAGCCCGGGTTGCTGATGCGGCTGCTCGAGCGCGGCGAGGGCAACGCGCTCTACACCGAGGAGCTGCTCGCCGCCGGGCTCGACGGCCGCGGCGCCCCGCCGCGCTCGCTCAGCGATGCGTTCCTGGGCCGCATCGAGCGGCTCTCCGCCGACGCGCAGCGCGTCGCGCGGGCGCTCGCGGTCGGCCGCGCGCTCGACGAGCCCGCGCTCGCCGCGGTCACCGGCCTCGAGGACGGCGCGCTGCGCGAGGCCCTGCGCGAGGCGGTCGCCGAGCAGGTGCTCGTCCCGGTCGCCGACGGCACGTTCGGCTTCCGCCACGCGCTGCTGCGCGAGGTGCTCTACGACGACCTGCTGCCCGGCGAGCGCGGTGGCCTGCACGCGGCGATCGCGGGCCGGCTGGAGCAGGAGGCCGAGCAGAGCGGCGAGGACGACGACGAGCGGCTCGCGC
This sequence comes from uncultured Solirubrobacteraceae bacterium, assembly GCA_963702225.1. Classification (GTDB taxonomy): domain Bacteria; phylum Actinomycetota; class Thermoleophilia; order Solirubrobacterales; family Solirubrobacteraceae; genus Palsa-465. Next base: position 104,905 of record CAVPBY010000059.1, read on the forward strand.
GCGTCGTCTCGATCGCCTTTCACCACATCGCCGCCGGCGATCAGCCCGCGGCGCTGCGGGCGAGCGTCGCCGCCGCCGACGCCGCCAGATGCGGGCGCGCGTTCGAGCAGGCCGCCGACCTGTACGAGCGGGCGCTGGCGCTCTGGCCCCGGGTGAGCGACCCCGAGGCGCTCGTCTGCATCGACCACGCCGAGCTGTTGACGCGCAGCGCGATGACGCACGCGACGCTCGACGCCCGGCCCCGGGCGGAGACGCTGGTGCGCGAGGCGCTCGACGAGCTCGACCCGGACGCCGACCCGGCCCGGTACGCGCGGGTCCTGATGCGCCACAGCGCGATGCTGTGGTCGCTCAACCGCGGCGACGACGCCGTCGCCGCGCTGATGCGGGCGCTCTCGCTGCTTGCCACCGGGACGCCCGAGCAGGCCCATGTCCGCGGGGCGCTGGCCCGGCTGCAGTTCCTGCGCGGCCGCTTCCGCGAAGCCAAGGTCGAGGCCGACGCGGCGCTCCGCGACTCCACCGCCGCCGGCGACGAGCGGGCGCTGATCGATCTGCTCGACACCCACGGGATGGTGCTCACCGCGCTCGGCGAGATCGAGGCCGGCATCGCGTCGATGCGCGAGTCGATCGCCCTGGCGCGCCGCAACGACGAGGCGGAGCGCCTGGCGACCGCGTACTCCAACCTCGCCGACATGCTGCTGTTCGCCGGGCGCGCGCCCGAGGCGATGGCGGTCGCGCGCGAGGGATTGGAGCTGACCCCGCGCGAGCACGTCCGGGCCCACGACTGGCTCACGCTCGTGCTCTCCGAGGTCGCGTTCGCGTGCGGCGACTGGGCGCTCGCCGAGCGCTGCCTGTCGCCGATGCCCAAGCGGCTGAGCGGGATCCTGTTCATGTTCCGGATGCTGCGCGAGGCGCAGGTCGCGCTCGGGATCGGTCAGGACGAGCGCGCCTCGCGGTGCCTCGAGCAGATCGCGGAGTCGGTCGCGGCCTCCACCGAGCCACAGTGGATCGGGGTCTACGGCGCGCTGGCCGCCGACCTGCGTGCGCGCCGCGGCGACCTCGACGGCGCTCAGCGCGCGGTCGCGGACGCGCTGGACCGGATGGAGGTCTGCACCGAGGACATCGCGCGGATCTCCCGGGTGAGTCTGAGCGGCATCGCGATCGAGGCCGACCGCGCTCAGCGGGCCCGCGACCTCGGCGATACGGCGGCGCGCCGGGACGCGCTCGCCCGCGCGCGGCTGCACCTCGGCCGCCTCGATGCCTGCGCCGAGGACGGTGGCCCCCAGGAGCGCGCCCGGGCGGCCCACGGCCGCGCCGAGATGGCGCGCGCCCGGGGGCGGGCCGCGGCCAACGCGTACGCCCGCGCGGCCCGCGAGTGGCGGTCGATCGACATGCCCTATCCGGCCGCGATGGCGACCTGGCGCCGCGCCGAGTGCCTGGCGCAGGACGGCGATCGCGACGGGGCGAAGGTCGCCGCGGGCGAGGCGCTGCAGGGCGCGCGCACGCTCGGCTCGCAGTGGCTGGAGCGTGAGGTGCGAGGGCTCGCGGAGCGGGCGCGGCTGCCGCTCGCCGCCGCCGCCGGCGCCGCGGACGGCGCCCCGGCCGGCCGCGACGACCGCGCCGGGCATCCGGCGCTCGCCGCTGCGGAGGACCCGTTCGGGCTCACCGACCGTGAGCGCCAGGTGCTCTCGCTGCTCGCCGAGGGCGCCACCAACCGCCAGATCGGCGCGGCGCTCTACATGGCCGAGAAGACCGCGAGCGTCCACGTCTCCCGGATCCTCGCCAAGCTCGACGTGCGCGGCCGCACGGAGGCCGCCGCGGTCGCGCACCGCCTGCATCTCACCGCTCCCCCCGGGACCGTCGCACGGCGGTAGCGTCCCGTCTGCGACGGGTGTCCTTTCCGGCGCAGGCCGTTCGTTCACCGGGTGAAGCCGGCATCCGGCCGGCATGACGAGAGGAGCAGGAGATGCCCCAGTACGCAGCACTCATCTACGAGCCGGGCGACCCCGACTGGAGCACGCTCGACGGTCCGGACGAGCAGCAGATGATGGGGGAGTACGGCGCCTTCGGCGCGGCCGCGGCGGCCGTGCTGCGCGGCGGCGCCGCGCTGTATCCGACGACGACCGCGACGACGGTCCGGGTCACCGGCGGCAAGGGCGGCGACGTCGTCACCAGCGACGGCCCGTTCGCGGAGACCAAGGAGGTCCTCACCGGGTTCTACCTGATGGAGTGCGCGGATCTCGACGAGGCCGTCCGCTGGGCGTCGCAGATCCCGGCTGCCTGGACGTCGGGGGTCGAGGTCCGGCCGGTCATCGAGTTCGGTGGCGAGAGCGGCTGATCCGGCCGACGAGCACGCCGCCCTCGTCCGGCTGGTGCGGGACGAGGGCGCGCGTGTGCTCGCGACGCTCGTGCGGACGACGGGCTCGCTGCAGCTCGCCGAGGACGCCGTCCAGGACGCGGTCATGCGCGCACTGCGCCGCTGGCCCCGCGACGGCGTTCCGCCCGAGCCGCGCGCATGGCTGACGGTGACCGCGCGGCGCCGCGCGATCGACCTCATCCGACGCGAGTCGCAGCGCGGCACCAAGGAGCTCGCCGCGCTCGCGCTGCGCGAGCCGCCCGACGAGGAGCCGCCCGACCACGGCGTGCTCCGCGACGACCTGCTGCGGCTGCTGTTCATCTGCTGTCACCCGGCGCTGTCCGTCGAGGCCCAGACCGCGCTCGCGCTGCGCACGCTCGGCGGCCTGTCCACCGAGGAGGTGGCGAGCTCGCTGCTCGTCACCCCGGCGACGATGGCCAAGCGCCTCACCCGCGCCCGGCGCAAGATCCAGGTCGCGCGGATCCCCTACGAGACGCCGTCGCCCGCGGAGCTGCCCGCGCGGCTGCAGGGCGTGCTCACCGTCATCTACCTGATGTTCAACGAGGGCTACCACGCGAGCGGCGGCGACGGCCCGCTGCGGCGCCGGCTCACCGGCGAGGCGATCCGCCTGGCGACGCTGCTGCGCGAACTGCTGCCCGGCCGCGTCTCGGTGATCGGGCTGGCGGCGCTGCTGCACCTCCAGGACGCGCGCGGCCCGGCGCGCCTGGACGACGACGGCGAGCCGGTGCGGCTCGCCGACCAGGACCGCTCGCGCTGGGACCGCGAGGCCGTCGGCCGCGGCCTGGCGCTGCTCGGGTTGGCGCTGCGCGGCTCGGTCGCGCGCCCGGACCCGTTCGTGGTGCAGGCGGCGATCGCGGCCTGCCACGACCTCGCCCCGACGTGGGAGCAGACCAACTGGCCGGCGATCGTCAGCTGGTACGACGTGCTCCTCACCGTCCACGACACGCCGGTCGTGCGGCTGGGGCGGGCGATCGCGGTCGGCGAGCTCCGCGGCGCGGCGGCGGGGCTCGCCGCGCTGGAGCCGATCGAGGGCCTCGAGCGCCATCTGCCGTTCGTCGCCGGCCGCGCCGAGCTGCTCGCCCGCTCCGGGCACCTCGCGGAGGCCCGGGCCGCCTACCGCGCCGCGCTCGAGCTGCCGACCAACCGGGCGACGCGCCGCAAGCTCTCCGCGCGCCTGGACGAGCTGGGCTAGGCTGCCGCGTCAGTGGTCGCTCACGTGGGTACGTGCGCACCGAGAGGTGCGGCTGGTGGTGTCCGTCAAGGACGCAGGACCGAAGGTGTGGCTCTGCCACATCGAGTGTCCGAGGACGCCGATGGGCGCCGCCAGACGTGCCTCGAATGCGTGTGTACTCGCGTGAGGGGCCACTAAATGCGCACACCCGCCGAATGGGAGCGCCACGAGCGCACGATCATGGGCTGGCCGTGCCGGACCGAGCTGTGGGGCGAGACGCTCTCGCAGGCCCGGGCCGACTACGCCGCGGTCGCCAACGCGGTCGGCGCGTTCGAGCCGGTGACGATGATCGCCAACCCCGGCGAGCAGGCCGCCCAGGCCCGGGCGGCATGCGGGGCGGCGGTCGAGGTGGTCGAGCTCGGGCTCGACGACTCGTGGCTGCGCGACACCGGCCCGATCTACACGATCGGCGACGACGGCTCGCGCGTGGCCGTGCACTTCCGCTTCAACGCCTGGGGAGAGAAGTTCCCCCCGTGGGACAAGGACGCGGCGGTCGGCGCGATGGTCGCCGAGCTGCTCGGCGACTCGGTGCGCGAGGCCGAGCTCGTGCTGGAGGGCGGCTCGATCGTCACCGACGGCGAGGGCACGCTGCTCACCACCGAGCAGTGCCTGCTCAACCCCAACCGGAACCCGTCGCTCGGCCGCGACGAGATCGAGGCGGCGCTGGGCGAGCACCTCGGCGTCGAGCGCGTCGTGTGGCTCGGCGACGGGCTGGTCGAGGACCGCGACACCGACGGCCACGTCGATCTGATCGCCGCCTTCACCGCGCCCGGGCACGTGCTGCTGCAGAGCGCACCGGCGGGCAACCCCAACCACGACGGCTGCCTGGAGAACGCGCGCCGGCTGCGCGCGGCCGGGATCGCGGTGAGCGAGATGGAGCTCTTGCCCTACGGCGAGGTCGCCGGGGAGACGATCGCCGCCAGCTACATGAACTTCTACATCTGCAACGACGCGGTGATCGCCCCGGTCGCGGGCGTCGATCCCGACTCCGACGAGCAGGCGCTCGCCGTGATCGCGGCCGCCTACCCGGGACGCGAGGTCGTCCCCGTCCCGGGGCTGGTGATCGCCTACGGCGGTGGCGGGCCGCACTGCATCACCCAGCAGGTGCCGGCGGTCCGAGCATGACCTCGGTCGAGCCGGTGGGACCTCGCCGCCGCCGGTCGCCGCGCAGCGTGCGGGGAACCTTTCTCGGGCTGAGGCCGAGGGACCTTCCCAGCATGGACGGAGAAGCCCGATGACCCCGCAGCCGCAGCTGATCGTCAACACCGACGTCCCGCCGTCGCTCGCCCGCACGCGGCCGCCCGAGCGTCCGCCGCTGCGCCTGGGGCTCGTCCAGGAGCGCTGGCACGCCGACCCCGACGTCCACCGCGGCGCGCTCGCCACCGGGATCAGGATGGCCGCCGGCGAGGGCGCACGGATCGTCGCCTGCAGGAGCTCACGCTCTCGCGCTACTTCGCGACGACGCCCGAGGGTCCGCATGCGGGCGGCGCGCAGCCCGAGGATCTCGCGACCGGTCCCACGGTGTCGTTCGCCGCCGAGATGGCGGTCGGGACCGGGTCCACGTCCACGCCTCGCTGTTCGAGCGCGCCGACGCGAGCGACGGCCTGGGCTACAACACCGCGATCGTCGTCGCCCCCGACGGGCGCCTGGTGCAGCGCACGCGCAAGCTGCACATCCCGATCACGGCCGGCTACCACGAGGACAAGTACTTCCGGCCGGGGCCGGCCTCGGAGGGCGACGGCCCGTTCCCGCTGATCGCGCTGCCGCTGGGCGACGGCGGCGCGCCGCAGCTCGGCGCGCCGACCTGCTGGGACCAGTGGTTCCCCGAGCTTGCGCGCGCGTACTCGCTCGACGGCGCCGAGGTGCTCATCTACCCGACCGCGATCGGCTCGGAGCCCGACCACCCGGAGTTCGACACCCAGCCGCTCTGGCAGCAGGTGATCGTCGGCAACGGCGTCGCCAACGGCACGTTCATGGTCGCGATCAACCGCACCGGCGTCGAGGCGCCGCTCACCTTCTACGGCTCGAGCTTCATCTCTGACCCCTACGGGCGAATCCTCGTTCAGGCGCCCCGCGACGAGCCGGCGGTGCTCGTCGCCGACCTCGATCTCGACCAGCGCCGCGACTGGCTGGAGCTGTTCCCGTTCCTCACGACCCGCCGGCCCGACGCGTACGGGTCGCTCGTGAGCCAGTAGGCGGTTCGTGCCGGGGGGGTGAAGCACCCTGCATAGGCTCTGGTGAACATGGACTCGTTGATCACCGCCGCGCTGGAGCGGCTGCGCACGCTCACCACGGATCTCCCCGTCGCCGGTCCTCGCGACGGGCAGCTGGAGGCGATCTCCGACTCGTCGCCGAGCGCGACCGCGTGCTGGTCCGCGTGCAGCGCACCGGATGGGGCAAGTCGGCGGTCTACTTCGTCGCCACCGCGCTGCTGCGCGAGGCCGGCGCGCGGGCCGACGCTGATCGTCAGCCCGCTGCTGGCGCTGATGCGCAACCAGATCGCCGCGGCGCGGGCGGCTGGGGCTCCGCGCCACACGTCAACTGCACCAACCGGGAGGAGTGGGACGAGGTCCGTGACCGGCTCGCCGCGGACACGCTCGACCTGCTGCTGATCAGCCCCGAGCGGCTCAACAACCCGCGCTTCCGCGAGGAGATGCTGCCGCTGTTCGCGGCCTCGGTCGGGCTGCTCGTGATCGACGAGGCGCACTGCATCTCGGACTGGGGTCACGACTTCCGGCCGGATTACCGGCGCGTGAAGGACATGCTCGCCGCGCTCGCCGCCGGCCGTCGCGGTGCTCGGGCACCACCGCCACCGCCAACGACCGCGTCGTCGCCGACGTCACCGAGCAGCTCGCCGCCACCGGCGGCGACCCGCTGCGCACCTACCGCGGCCCGCTGGCGCGGACGAGCCTGCGGCTCGAGGTCGTCGAGCTGCCTCGCCGGCCGCAGCGGCTGGCCTGGCTGGTCGAGCACCTGCCGGCGCTGCCGACGGCTCGGGGATCGTCTACACGCTCACCAAGCGCGACGCCGAACAGGTCGGCGAGTTCCTGACCGCCAACGGATCGCGGCGGTCGCCTACAGCGGCGATCAGGACAGCGAGGCGCGGGTGGCGACCGAGCAGCGGCTGCTCGCCAACGAGGTCAAGGCGGTCGTGCCACCAGCGCGCTCGGCATGGGCTACGACAAAGCCGACCTGGGCTTCGTCGTGCACTACCAGGCGCCCGGGTCGGTCGTCGCCTACTACCAGCAGGTCGGACGCGCCGGCCGCGGCGTCGAGCACGCCGACGTCGTGCTGCTGCGCGGCGCCGAGGACCGGCGGATCCAGGACTTCTTCATCGAGCAGTCGTTCCCGGCGCGCGAGCGGGTCAGGCGGTGCTCGCCGAGCTCGAGGCCGCGGCCCCGCAGGGACGCACGACGCGCGAGCTGATGGCGGTCGTCAACCTCGGGATGGCGCGGCTGGAGGCGATGCTGAAGATCCTCGACGTCGAGGGTGCCGTGCGCCGCGACGGCACGCGCTGGGCGCTCGCCCCGGCGCCGAGAGTGGAGTACGACGGCGAGCGCTACGCCAGGTCACCGCGCTGCGCCGCAGCGAGCAGGAGGCGATGGCGCGCTACGGCGCCGACGGCCGCTGCCTGATGCGCGTGCTGCAGGAGGAGCTCGACGATCCGGAGCCCGGCGATTGCGGTCGCTGCGCGGTGTGCACGGAGCCGCGCTTCGCCGATCCCCCGGATGCGCGGCTCGTCGAGCGGGCGGCGCATCTGCGGGCGCGCCCGATCGAGCTCGAGGTCAAGAAGATGGCGCCGGACGCGCACGGCGCGATGCGCAAGATCGCCGACGACGCGCGCACCGAGCCCGGCTGGGCGCTCGCCCGCTTCGGCGACGGCGGCTGGTGGCCGGCGGTCGCGCGCGGGCTGAGCGGCGGCGCGTTCGACGACGAGGTCGTGCAGGCGCTCGCCGGCGTCGTGCGCGCCCAGGTGCGCTCGGCGGCGTGGGTGTGCGCGGTGCCGAGCGCCGCCTGGGCGACACGCTCGACGTGCTCGCGCAGCGGGTCGCCGACGCGCTCGGGCTCCCGGTCGCGGCGCTGCTGGCGCGCACCGAGCCGCGCCCTCCCCAACGGGAGATGGAGAACGCGGTGGGTCAGGCGGCGAACGTGCGTGGCGCGTTTCGCGTCACCGCGACGCCGCCGCGCGGGACCGGGGTGCTGCTCGACGACCGCCGCAGCTCCGGCTGGACGCTGGCGATGGTCGGCGGTCAGCTTCGCCTCGCCGGCGCCGAGCGGGTGGTGCCATTGGCTCTGGGCACCCTGCTCTGACCGGCGGTTGACAGTGGCGCTCCGGTGCGGCGGCAGCAGCACCTCCTACACCTTTGGCGGCGCGCCGCGGATCGTCTCCCAGCTCGACCTGCCGGTCTGCGCCACCGGCCGGCTGACGGTGGCGTTCGCCGGCGATCCCGCCGCCGGGTGCGCGACCGAGGGTCTGTGCGACTACGCGGGCACCGAGACGTTCTCCCCCGCCGCCGTGCTGCGTCGCGCGGCGTTCACGGTCACGCTGCACGGCATCGACTTCGGCGACGGTCCCTATCGGGTGGCGACGGGCTCGACGCTCACCCTCACGCTGCGTCGCGACGCGACGCACCTGCACGTGATCCGGATCGTCGAGGCGAAGGGGTCACCCGTGGTGGGTGACCGGTAGTCCGGCGGGGACCTCGATCGCCCCCGCTGAGGGCACCTCCTGGCCGTTCAGACGCGCGTAGAACGCCGCCGCGACCCGCTCGGCGTGGCGCTTGGCCAGCTCCGCGCGCTCACCCGCGAAGCGCTCGTCGACACTGGTCCGCCACAGCCACAGCCAGCGCTCGAAGTGGCCGGCGAACAGCGTCACCTTCGGTTCAGCGCGGCATGCGGGGCGAAACGCGCCGCCGGCGTAGGAGCGCGCGCCGAGCAGGATCGTCTCCCAGAACGAGGCGATCTTCGGCACGTGGGCCTCGAGGTCGAGGTGCGCGACGTCGGTGAAGATGAACCCGAGGATCGGGTCGGTCATCGCCCGGCCGTAGAACGCGCGCACGAGCGTCTCGCAGTCGGCCCGGGTCTCGATGTCGCGCAGGTCGCTCATCCTCGGTGCAGGATAGGCGCGGCCGGTCAGGACGCCGAGCGCTCACGCGCCCGGTAGGCGGCCGCGGCGTTGCGGTTGGAGCAGCGCGTCGAGCAGAACCGGCGCGAGCGGTTGCGCGAGAGGTCGAGCACGAGGCCGTCGCAGTCCTCGTCGGCGCACACCGACAGGCGCGAGAGCTCGTCGGCGCGGACCAGGTCGACCATCGCCATCGCGGTCTCGACGATCACGCGGCGGTCCAGCGGCGCGTCGGAGGAGATCGCATGGATGTGCCAGTCGAGCTCGTCGTGGCGCACGAGCTGGGGCACCGCGCGGGCGTCGGCGAGCATCCGGTTGGCGATCTCGGCGGCGCGGTCGCGGCCCGCGGTCAGCAGCGTCCGCAGCTCGCCCCGGATCGCGCGCAGCGCCGCCAGCTCGGTCGTGTCGCGGTCGTGACGGCCGGTGTAGCGGTGGGCCGCCCACCAGGTCTCGACCTCCGCCTGGGTGGTCAGCGTGTCGGGATCCTCGGCCGTGTTGACGAGCTCGACCGCGGCCCGGAGCGACCATTCCGTGTCAGGAGCAAAAAGCACGTTGACAGATTATGCCGCATTCGCGTAGCGTCATCCGTCATGAGCGCTTACGGTAATGATGGCAGAGGACGCGCGGGCTTCGCGCTGGCGGTCGTCTCCGCCGCCTCGTTCGGGCTGTCGGGCGCGCTCGCGCGGGGGCTGCTCGGCACCGGATGGACGGCCGGGGCGGTCGTGCTCGTGCGGCTCGGCGTCGGCGCGATCGTCGTCGCCCCGTTCGCGCTCGCCGACCTGCGCGGTCGCTGGTCGGTGCTGCGCGCCCACACGGGCCTCGTGCTCCTCTACGGGGCGGTGCCGATGGCGCTCGCGCAGTTCGCCTACTTCTCCGCGGTCGCGAAGATGGCCGTCGGCCCGGCACTGCTGATCGAGTACACCGCGCCGGCGACGGTCGTCGTCTGGCTGTGGCTGCGCCGCGGCGAGCGTCCCACGGCGATGACGCTGGCGGGCGCGGTCGTGTGCCTCGTCGGTCTCGTGCTCGTCCTCGACCTGCTCGCCGGCCCGTCGCTGAACCCGGTCGGCGTCGCCTGGGCGCTCGTCGCGATGGTCGGCGCCGCCTCGTACTTCGTGCTCGGCTCTCGACGGGATCGCCGCCGTGCCCGCCGTCGGTCTGGCGGGCTGTGGCCTGGTGGCGGCGACCGCCTCGCTCGGCCTGCTCGGCGCGATCGGCGTGCTGCCGCTCAGCGCCGGCACCGCCGCCCCGCGCTACGCCGGGATCCAGGTCCCCTGGTGGCTGCCGCTGCTCGCGCTCGGCGCGATCACCTGCGGCCTGGCCTACTGCGCCGGGGTCGCCGCGATCCGGCGACTGGGCTCGCGCGTCGCCTCGTTCGTGGGGCTGCTCGAGGTCGTCGCCGGCGTCGTCTGGGCCTGGCTGCTGCTCACGCAGGTGCCGGGTCCGCTGCAGCTCGTGGGCGGCCTGCTGCTGCTCGCGGGGATCGTCGTCGTGCGGCTCGGCGAGCGCGGTGGGCGGGACGTCTCAGGCGACCCGGGCGCCGAACCCGGAGCGGCTCGTGCGCCGCAGCGCCTCGCCGTAGCCGCGGGCCAGTTGCGCCATCGAGCCCTCCCAGGTGCGCTCGCGCGCCGCCGCCAGCCCCGCGCGGCGCAGCCGCTCGGCGAGCAGCGGCGTGCCGGTCACGGTCACGAGCGCGCCGGCGAGGGCGTCGGGGTCGGGCGCGGTGAGCAGGCCGCTCTCCCCGTGCTCGATGAGTGACGCCGGGCCGCCCTCGCCGACCGCGATCACCGGCAGGCCGCTCGCCTGCGCCTCGAGGATGACCTGGCCGAACGTGTCGGTGCGGCTCGCGAACAGGAACGCGTCGGCGCTTGCGTCGCGCGGGCGAGCTCGTCGCCCCGCAGCCACCCCAGGAACGTCTGGCGTGCTCGCACAGGCGCTCGCGCAGGAGCGGCTGCCTCGGGGCCGCCGCCGGCGAGCAGCGGGTGCCGGCGGGGATCGCGCGCCCGAGCGGCGAGGAACGCGTCGGCGGGCAGGTCGGCGCCCTGCTCCTGGTGGCCGGCCCGGGCGTACAGGACGATCGCGCGCCGAACAGCTCCGGGTCCCGGCGCGCCGATCGAAGCGGCTGGGTCCAGCCACAATCCCAGCGGCGAACCACTCCAGCTCGATCCCGAGCTCCACCAGCCGCTCGTCGGTGGCCCGGCTGGCCGAGAGCACCATCTCACACGGGCCATAGAAGGCGCGCAGCACCGCGGTAGCGAACAGCTCCAGGGGGGTCGAGCCGAGCGCAGGCCCACGTCGGCGGCGGAGCTCGGTGTTCGATAATGCCGATCACCGGCAGCTCCTGACGCGGGCCATCAGCCGGCGCCGATCCCAGCGGGCCCGGGGAGACGAGGTGGATGAGGTCGTCGCGGCCGTCGGCGAGCGCCTGCGACGAGCGCGGGCGCCCCTGGCACGCCGATCCGCGTCCCCTCGTAGAAGGGGATCTCGATCTCGGCCACCGAGGACAGCCGCACGGTCGACGTCGGCGTCGGTGCCGACCACCTCGACCTCGTGGCCCGAGACGCCGCAGTCGGACTGGGGCGACCGTCCCGGTGACGCCGTGCGTGGCGCCAGACCGTCAAGCGACGGCGCGGGCCCGCGGCCGCTCGCCGTCGCCGCGGGTGAGCTTGCGCTTCTCGCGGCCGGGAACGCGGTCGCGGCGGCGTAGGGATCGCGGGATGCAGCGCTCGAACGGCGCGGAGGCTCGGGGAGCGAGGTTCGGCTCGCCCCCTGCACGGCGGCGACGAGGCTCTCGACGGCGGAGGCGAGCGACCGCTGCGTGGATCCGCCGCGAGCGTGGCATCAGGTCGGGGTGGCTGATCTCGGCGTCCTGGAGGGCGCAGCAGCTCCGTGCGGAGACGCCGATATCCATCGCCGCCGCCACCCCTGGAGCATCGCGCGCGCTTCCTGGGCCCCGGCGAGCTCCGAGTCGCCCTGGCCCGCTGCGGCGTGGCCCTCGGACGTGCGCGCTCGACGATCCGCCGGCGCGCGCTCGGCTCCGGCGGCACGTCGCGGGCTCGTCGCCCGGTAGCAGCGGTACGCCGAGCGCCATCGCAGCATGCGCCCACTTCGCCGCCGATACCTGGCCGCCATGGGCCTCGGCGCGGCCGCAGGCGCGCACGTGGGCGAGGAACTGCCACAGCGTCTCGCAGCGCGGCACCTCGGTGGACGTGGACGATGTCGATTCCAGCGTGACCATCGAACCACCGATCGCGGTGCCCCCATCGGTCTCGATGTACGCGACGCCGAAGATTGGCTAATTGGCGCGCGAACCATGCGGGTATCCCAGATCGGAAAACGT
>CAVPBY010000060.1:0-26407 GCA_963702225.1 uncultured Solirubrobacteraceae bacterium
CGACAAGGCCAAGGAGATCTGGCCCGACGGCTGGCAGTCGCCCAAGCCCTACATCCGGATCGTCCCCGACCCGGTGAAGTAGCGCCCGCGGCGGGGTCCCGCGGCCCCGCGGGACCAGCCCGCCGGGCCGAGCCGGGCATCTCCGGTCGTCTCACGCGACCGCAGGTGCCCGGCGTCCAGAATCCGGCCCGCCATGCCGCGCGCGCCGGGGCGCTCAGCGGTAGCTGAACGACGCGGCGCTCAGCGGCGCCGAGCCGTGTAGAAGCTCTCCGCCGTCTGCACGGTGACAAACAGCGCCCGGCCGGCGGTCCCGGCCGGCGCGGTCGCGCTCAGCGACTGCGAGGACCCGCAGGAGAGGATCGTGTGCGCGGTCGTCACCGACGGCGAGGCGACGCCGCCGAACCGCACCGCCAGCGGGCAGCCGAGGTTGGCGCCGGCGATCTGCGTGGCGGTGCCGCCGGACCCCGGCCCGTCGTTCGGGGTGACGGCGCTCACGCTCGGCGTCCCCTGCGGGTAGAGCCAGAACAGGTCGTGGCGCCCGGCCCGCGTGCAGCCGGTCACCGTGCAGGCCTCGACCGCGACCACGCCCGGGTTCTCGGCGACCGTGTCGGCCCGCAGCAGCCGGTCGCCGCGCGCATGCACCAGGTAGTCGGTCCCGAACGAGAACGAGCGCCGGCCCCGGCCGACGAACTCCAGGCCGGCGACCTGCCCGCGCATCCCGCGACCGTGGATGGCGAGCGGGGTGCGTCCGGTGTCCGGGCCGCCGTAGAGGCCACTCAGGTTGCGCGCGTCGTCGCGGTTGACGACGCTCGTGATCCGCGGGACCCCCGCGTAGGTGAGCGGGCGCGCGTCGGACTGGCCCGCGAGCGAGCGGACGCTGAGGGCGACGGTGAGCCGGCCGGTGGTGATCGCGCGCGCGGGCACGCGCAGCAGGAGCTGTGTGCCGGTCGCCGCCACGTACTGGGTCCGCTGCGAGGCGTAGCTGCGCGGGTTGCCGACGTCGGCCCACTCGAGGTCGAGCGGGTTCAGCCCCGAGCCGCGGACCAGGACGAGCGTGCCGCCGTGCTCGTCGGCGAGGCCTCCGGCGTCCCCGACCGTCACCGCGCCGACGTGGGGGACCGGCACGTAGTCGTATTCGTCGGAGGCGGGCGCGGTCGCAATGGCAGCCGCGGTAGGCGCGCAGGTCGCCGAGCGCGTCCTTGAGCTGCGGTCCCTCCAGCGGCGCGCGGATCGTCGCCGCGGCGCTCACCCGCCCGTGCTCGTGGACCCTGACCTGGACCTGGCAGACGTCGTTGCGCGCGGTGTCGTGGCGGTAGACACCGCGGCGCGGGAGCGGGGTGCAGCGCGTGCGCGGGTCGCGGGCGGGCGGGACGACCGTGAGCCGGCGGGGACCGCGCACTCGCACGCGCGTGCCGCGCACGCCGCCGAAGGTGACCGCGGTGACGTTGTGAAAGCCCGCGCCGAGCAGCGTCACCGCGCCGGCGCCGCCGCGGGCGGGGCCACCGTAGGGCGCGACCATCCCGACGGTCGGCAGCGCCGCGCCGGCGCGCTCGGCCACGTAGCGGAACACTGGCGCGCGGGCCGCCGGCGCTCGATTCGCCGTCGCGGAGCGTGACGACCACGCGGCCGACGCCGAAGCCGCGCTCGGCGTCGCTCGTGTGCGGCGGGACGGCAGCGGCGGCCGAGGGCAGGGTGAGCGTCGAGCGTGTGGGGGCCGCGGACGGTGATCGCCGAGCCGGCGATCCGCCGCGTGCCGACCTGCACCGAGGCGACCTGTGCGCGGCCGCCCGTCGCAAAGCCGGCGCCGCGGATGACGAGCCGCCCGCCGCCCCGCGCGGACCCCTGGGCGGGGGTGAGCGAGTGCACGCTCGGCGCCGACCGGGAGGCCGCGGCCTCGCACAGGTACGTCGCCAGGCCGGGCGCGCCGCCCGTGCCCGTGAGCTGCGGGCTGCCCAGGCCGGTCGCCAGGTCGTAGCCGCGGCCGGCGCGGAACACGCGACCGTCGTCGAGCCCGTAGACGTCGTTGTTCCCCACGCGCACGTCGGTGAACGACGCCGCGTAGCTCGCGGGATCGGAGGCGAGCTCGTACAGCAGCGGCGGCGCGAAGCCGACGCCGTCGCGGGTGCGCGCGCTCAGCGAGCAGGCCGGCGAGGAGCCGGCGAGCGCCAGCGAGGCCGCCCAGATCGGCGCCGCCGAGGACGTCCCGCCGGTCGTGGTCCAGCCCGAGGGGTCGTGGCGTGAGCGGTCGGCGCGGCTGTAGACGGTGACCCCGCCGGTGAACTCGTCGGCCTGCGCGGAGACGTCGGGGACCAGGCGGCACCGAGCGCCCCGGTCACCCGGCGAGTCGCCGCAGAACCCGGGCGCGTAGCCGGTGTGGGCCTCCAGGCGGTCGGCGGCGCGGTACGCGGGTGAGCCCGGGAGCGCGATCCCGGGGATCCGCGTGTCCCGCTGCCACGCGGGCATCGTCCACGAGTCCGAGATGCCGCCGCCGCCCGCGCCGTAGGCGGTGCCGTCGTTCCACGCGTGCTCGAGCGGGGGCGCGATCGAGCCGGTCTGTGTCCCGGTGTCGTCGATCGCGGTGCCGCCGACGCCGAGGACGTACGGCTGGCTCGCCGGATCGTCGACCGACAGCGGGTTCTCGGCGGCCGACGGCGCGACGCCGCCCGCGCAGTCGTCCGAGCCCGAGTCGCCGGCCGCCGCGACGACCGTCTGCCCCTGGGCGGCGGCCTGTTCGAACAGCAGGTTCTCGGCCTGCTGCAGCCCGCGCTGGCCGGCCTGGGCGGCCTGCTCGCACTCGCCCCAGCTGGTGGTGATGATCCGGTCGCGGTCGGCGTCGATGATCTCGGCGTACTGGCCGAGCGCATCGGACTGCGGGGCCAGGTAGACGTCGATCCGGGCACCGGGCGCGAGCGCGGAGAGGTCCTCGACGTCGAGATTGGCCTCGCCCGCCCCGGTCCCATACGGCTGGCCGCCGCCGACCTCGTGGACGTGCAGGCGGCGCATCATCGCCGTGGACCCGGCGGCGCCGAAGTAGCAGGCGTCGAAGTGGGCGAGGTCGGCGCGCAGGAACGGCTCGAGCTCGAACACCGCGATCCGCTGCCCGGCGCCGTCGTCGCCCTGCCGGTAGAGGGCGCCCGCTCCGTAGGCGCCCGCGATCTGCGTGTCGGTGAGGCCGTTGTCCTTCGCGGCGGCGGCCGCCGCGGCGGGGCACGCGACCGGGCCGGCGGCGCTGCCCGCAGGGCTCGCCTCGCGCAGCGGCCCGCGTCCCGGCGTGCCGCGCGTCCGCGGTCGCGACGGCGGCGCGATCCGGTGGGGGAGGACGGTGTCGTCGAGCCCGACGACCGCGGTGACCGCGCCGGCGACGGCGCTCGGCAGCGAGACCGGCGAGGTGGTGGCGTGCGCCACACGCCCGCCCGGGAGCCGCACCGCGTCGAGCGTCGTGGCGAACGTCCGCGCGACCGCGCTCGCGCGGCCGCTGAACGGGACGAGCAGGCCATCGGACGAGACGCCGCCCGGGCGCAGCCCGCCGGCGCGGAGCGCGGCGATGACCGCGCGCCGGGTCGCGTCGCTCGCTCCGAAGCGCGCGGCGAACGCGCCGCGCGGCAGGTAGGCGCCCAGGCGCGGCGACCGCGGGTCGGTGACGGTCGCGATGAACCGTCGCAGCGCCGCCGGCGCGCGCGGGCGCAGCACGACCGTGCCGTGCAGCACCGTGCCGCCCGCCAGCGGCCCGAGGCGGCGCGCGCCGCGGACCAGCGCGGAGGCGGGCGCGATCACCGTTCGGCGCGGGTGGGCCGAGCCGGCACCGGGGCCGAGAGCGAGTCCGAGCGCGAGCGCGGCGAGAGCGCCCGGCACCGGGCGGAGGATGGGGTGCCGCACGAGGATCGCGGCACGCTAACACAGGGTGAGGGCCCGCCCATCTGGATATGTTCAGTCGATGGCCGGCGATCCGCGCGATCCTCCTCCGCCGCGCGTCGAGTGCTTCTTCGAAGCGCTGCTCGCCCGCGACGGCGCCGGCGGCTCCTGGCTCGGCCCGCTGCTGCGCGCAACGCCGCGCGGGCGCGCGCGGTTCGGCGAGCTCGCCGACCATCCGGGCTGGCTCGAGGCGCCGATCGCGGTGCTCACCGAGACCGGCCGCCGCGGCGCGTTCGAGTATCCGGCGGCGCCCACGCGCGAGCTGCTGGGGTGGTTCATCGACCACCCCGAGAGGCTGATCCGGCCCGACGGGGAGCGTCCGACGCCCGAGACCGAGCGGCTGCGGCGGGCGCTGCTCGACGACGATCCGCCGGGCGTGCGCGCCCGCGCCCAGGAGCGCGCCCACGAGCTGCTGCGCCGCAGCGCGCCGTTCGGCGAGGCGTGGTGGCGCTTCGAGCAGGCCCACACCGCCGACTGCCTGCTCACGACCGATCGTCTCGTGCTGCTCGTGCACGGCGGGGACGGCGGGCCGGCGCCGGTGACGCCGTGGTTCCCGCGGCGCACGGCGCTCGTCCGCGACCTGGAGGCGGCGCGCCGCCTCGGCGACGGCGGCAAGGCGTGGGGTGTGCTGGCGCTCGGCGCACGCGGCGAAGGCGATGACGCGCGGGTGCTCGCGGACGAGATCGCGGACGGGGCGCCGCACCTCGATCCGGCCGGTCGCGAGGAGCTGGCGGCGGGCTATCTCGGCGCGCTGGACTGGGCGGAGGCCGCGTCGGCGACGGAGCTGCAGACCGCCGACCGCTGAGGCCCCGGCACCGACCGTCACCTCACACCGTCCCGCCACATCCCGTCGCGCGATGGACGTTCGCTCGAGGGGACGACCGTCCTGATCAAGGCCACGCGGGGTTGGTGCCGACCCACGCACACGAGTGCGCATGGCCGACATCGTCTCTCGTCCCCTGACCCCTGGAGCGGCACGCGCGCGCGTGATCGCCGTGCTGGTGGCGGCGCTCGCCGCCCTGGTGGCGGCTCCCGGCGCGGTCGCCGAGGGGGGGATGGGTTCGCATGGCTGCCCCGGGGTCCACACGCCGATCACGCGGGCGCCGGCGGGGCTGACGCGCCGCGCCGTGCTGTGCCTGGTCAACCTGCAGCGGACCGAGCACGAGCTGCCGAAGCTCGTCCCGAGCGCCAAGCTCGACCGGGCCGCGCAGGGCTGGACCGATTCGATGGTCCACGCCGACGATCTCTCGCACGGCAACGCGTTCATGAACCGGATCAGCGCGACCGGCTTCGACTGGTCGACCGTCGGCGAGAACATCGCCACCGGCTTCGTCACTCCGTCGGCGGTGGTCCGCGCGTGGATGCGCAGCCCCGGCCACTGCGCCAACATCCTCGACCCCGGCTACCGCGAGGTCGGGACCGGCTTCTCGTCCCGGCCCATCCCACGCGCCTCGTCGCTGGCCGGCACCTGGACCCAGGACTTCGGCCGGCTCATGGGCCAGCGGGCGCTGTCGGGCAACGACGGTCCGGCGAACGCCTGCCAGGAATGACAACTGACTCAGTGCTGTTTGCAGATGGTTGATCTCATCTCGCTTTCAGCAAGGGCTGGAATCGTTGGGCCGCGTGAGCTCGGGAGATCGACGACCTCGCGCCTCCGGCTCTCCGCGCCGCGCGCCCGCAGGATCGCGCCGGGCGCCCGCCGGTTCGCGTCCGGCGCCCGCCGGTTCGCGCCGGGCACCGGCCGGTTCGCGCCGGGCGCCCGCCGGTTCGCGTCGCGCGGCCACCGCTCCGCGCCGTGCGCGCCGCAGCAGCGCCGACCACATCCCGGTGATCGGCCGCTTCCTGCCGATGCCCACCGAGGCGAAGGTCCCGGAGATCATCCTGATGTTCTGGATCGTCAAGATCCTCACCACCGCCGGCGGGGAGGCGACGTCGGACTTCCTGAAGCGGTACGGCAACTTCGGCGGCGGCGGAGTCGAGGTCGGGCTGTTCCTGATCGCGCTCGTGCTGCAGTTCACGACCCGTCGCTACCGCGCGATCACGTACTGGTTCCTCGCCTACGCGATCGCGATCGCCGGCACCGGTATCTCGGACTTCCTGCACCTCGACGGCCACATCCCGTACTCGGGCACGAGCATCCTGTGGGCGGTCGTGCTCGCGGTCATCTTCGGTGTCTGGTACCGCTGCGAGGGGACACTGTCGATCCACAGCGTCCACACCCAGCGCCGCGAGGCGTTCTACTGGGCGACGGTGTTCGCGACGTTCGCGCTCGGCACCGCGCTGGGCGACTACACCGCGTACTCGCTCGGGATGGGCTACTTGCCCTCGGGCATCTTCTTCCTCGCGGTCTTCCTCGTCCCGGGCCTCGCCTACTGGAAGTTCGAGCTCAACGCGATCGCGGCGTTCTGGATGTCCTACGTGGTGACCCGCCCGCTCGGTGCGTCGTTCGCGGACTGGGTGAGCAAGCCGCATCGGATCACCGGCATCGGCTTCGGCGACGGTCCCACGGCGCTGTTGATCTCGGTGGTGGTGTTCGTCCTCGTCGTGTACCTGTCGGTCGCCCGGCTCGACATCCAGGCCAACGAGGACGCGCTCGCCGAGGGCAACAGCGCTTGAGCAGCCGGGCCGCTACGCGTCCCGCGTGAGCGTTCGCCTCGCTCCTCCGAGCAGCGGCACCAGCGCCCAGGCGGCGATCACCGCCACGGCGACCGCCGCGCCCATCCCGGCCGGGAGCAGCGCCAGCGGCGCGACCCGCCCGAGCGCCGGGCTCAGCAGGAACCAGGGGTGGGGGACCTCACGCAGGATGAGCTCGGTGCCGACTGTCTGCCAGCCGATCACGGCGGTGAGCGTGAGCGCGCGCGAGCCGCTGAGCGAGCCGGCCCCGAGCGCCAGCGCGGTGAGCACGCCGTCGGCGAGCAGTACCCAGCCGAGGCCCTGCAGGATCTCGACGACCGTCGGCACGGGCTGTCCGCCCGCGTAGGCGAACAGGCCGGCGACCCCGAGCCCGTAGGCCACGACCGTGAACGACAGGCTCAGGATGAGCGCCGCGGGCAGCCGCACCCAGAACAGGGTCAGGCGGCTGCGCCCGGTCGCGGCGAGGTCGCGGAAGACGCCGCTTGAGAGGTCGGCGGTCCCCGCCTCGGCGCCGACCAGGATCGCCGCGATCCCGCCGAAGTAGAGCCCCTGCATCTTCAGCAGGTCGCCCATCCCGGTCCCGCCGCCGGCGGGCCCGTACGGCTGCCCGCCGCCGGCGGTGGCGTGGCGCACCTGCAGGTAGGCCTGGAAGGCGACCACCGCGCCCGCGCTGAGCAGGGCGGCGAACGCCATCAACGGGCGCTGGCGGCGGAGCTTGAGCAGCTCGGCCTTGATCATCGCGGTCATTCCCATCCTCCGTCGCTCGTCGTCATCGCCAGGAACTGGTGCTCGAGCGACTCGGCGTCGCCCATCACCTCGCTGATCGGCCCCTGCGCGATGAGCCGCCCGCGATCGATCATCGCCACCTCAGAGCACGTCTTCTGGACCTCGTCGAGCAGGTGGGAGGAGAGGAACACGGTGCGTCCCTCGGCGACCAGCTCGCCGAGCATCCGCCGGAACTGCAGGATGCCGCCGGGATCGAGCCCGTTGGTCGGCTCGTCGAGGATGAGCAGCTCGGGGTCGGCGAGCAGGCAGCGCGCGATGCCCAGGCGCTGGCGCATCCCCTGGCTGTAGGTGCGCACCCGGTCGCGCGACCGGCCGCGCAGCCCGACCCGTTCCAGCGCGTCGCCGATCCGGCCGGCGGCACCGCCGCCGCGGACGGCGGCGTTGATCTCCAGGTTCTCTCGGCCCGTCAGGTGGCCGTGGAAGTGCGGCTCCTCGACGATCGCGCCGACCCGCGAGAGCGCGCGGGCGCGCTCGTCGGGCATCCGCATGCCGCGGATCGAGATGTCGCCGCGGTCGGGCTGGGTCAGCCCCAGGAGCATCCTGATCGCGGTCGTCTTGCCGGCGCCGTTGTGCCCGAGGAAGCCGAACGCGACTCCTCGCGGCACCCGCAGCTCCAGCCCGCTCACCGCCTGGCGGTCGCCGAAGCTCTTGCCCAGGTCGTGGGTCTCAATGATGTGGTCATCGCTCATGCGGCGATGATCGGCGCCGGCGCCACGGCCGTCATCGGCCGCCCGCCGGATCGTCGCCTCCCCCGTCAGGTGGATCCGCCGGGCTGGATCAGCCCCGTTTCGTAGGCGAGCACGACGGCCTGCACACGGTCGCGCAGCCCGAGCTTGAGCAGCACGCTGGATACGTGGGTCTTCACCGTCGCCTCCCCGACGACGAGCGCGCCGGCGATCTCGGCGTTCGACATCCCGCGGGCGAGCAGCTCGAACACCTCGCGCTCGCGCTCGGTGAGCTCGGACATCTGCTCGGGGCTGCGCTGCACCGGAGCGGGCAGCCGCCGGGCGACGAGATCGAGCAGCTGGCGGGTGACCGCGGGCGTGAGCAGCGCGTCGCCGGCGGCGACGACCCTGACCGCGTGGACGAGCTCGTCGGTGGGGACGTCCTTGGTGAGGAAGCCGCTCGCGCCGGCGCGCAGCGCCTCCACGATGTACTCGTCGAGGCCGAACGTGGTGAGCACCAGGATCCGCTGGTGGGGCAGCCGGCGGATCGCGTCCAGGCCGTCCAGGCGCGGCATCCGGATGTCCATCAGGATCACGTCGGGACGGGTGGCGCGGGCGGCGGCGACGGCCTCGATCCCGTCGGACGCCTCGGCCACCACCTCCATCTGCCCGGTCGCCTCCAGCACCGCGCGAAAGCCCGCCCGCATGAGGGGCTGGTCGTCGGCGATCAGCAGGCGCAGCTTGGCCATCTCAGCCGACCGGCAGCGTCGCGCGGACCTGATAGCCGCTCGCCCCGTGGCGCGAGCCGGTCGTGAGGGTCCCCCCGAACAGCGCCACCCGCTCGCGCATCCCGACCAGCCCGTGTCCGCCGCCCGCGCCTCCGTCGCCGTCGCCGTCGTCGATGACCGCCACCCTGACCTCGTCCGGCAGGTAGCTGAGCGTCACCTGGACGTGGCCGGCCTGGGCATGGCGGACCACGTTGGTGAGCGCCTCCTGCACGATCCGGTAGGCGGACAGATCGACCGCCGGCGGAAGCTCCCGCGGCTCCCCCTCGATGCCGAGCTCGGTCCGGACGCCCGCCGCGGTCGTGTGCGCGACCAGCGCCTCGAGCTCCCCGACACCGGGCTGGGGAGCCCGCTCGGCGGCCGCCCCGTCGAGCCGGAGCAACCCGAGCATCCGGTGCATCTCCGCCATCGCCTCCCGCCCCAGGCCGGCGACGCGGTCGAGGCCCACCCGCTCCTCGCCGGTGCGCGAGGTCGCCGCCAGGGCCTGCGCCTGGACGATCATCAGCGAGACGTTGTGGGCGACGACGTCGTGGAGCTCGCGCGCGATCCGCACCCGCTCCTCCGCGGCGGCCTGCCGGGCCATGCCGGTGAGCTGGTCGGCCCGGGTGCGCACGTACAGCCCGGCGGCGACGGCGAGCCCGATTGCGACCCACTCGGGGATCAGCGACGGCAGCGGCAGCCCGCTGGTGTGCAGCGCGCGCGAGACGACGAACACGACGCCGGTGACCAGGGCCGCGCCGATCGCCACCGGCCGGTCGCGCAGGCGCGTCACCGCGAACAGGGCGAACAGCGCGGGCAGCAGCATCGTCGGGCCGGCGTAGAAGGCGAGCACGAGCGCGAGCACGAACGCGAGCACGATCAGCGGCGCCCGCGCGCTGAGCGCGAGCGCCCCGGCGGCGACGATCAGCGCCGGCCCGACCAGCCACGGCTGCGTGGTGGGATGACCGCGGATCACGGTGACGACCCCGGCGAGCACCGTCACGGCGACGGGCGCGACGTCGAGCACCCAGTCTGGCTTGCGCTTCACGCGCCGAGCGTAGAGCCCGCTCCGCCCTCGCACATCGGTCCGCGTGGCGATCGCGCCCTCCCCCTTGCGACGGAGGCGGCCGCGCGACGGCCTCGACGTCCCGGGTCCGAGCGTCCGTTCCCGATCGGCGCGTCGAGACGGGTGCGGTCGCTCAGCCGCCGCCGTTGACCGTGCCGCTCCCGCTCGACCCGCTGCCGGTGGAACCGCTCGACGTCGTGCCCGTCCCGCCGCTGCCGGAGGTGCCGCTGCCCGCGCCGCTCGGCGGGGTGGTGGTGGTCGGCGGGGTGGTGTGGACGGGCGCGGCCGAGACGGTGTGGGTCGGCGTGGGGGCGGTGTCGGTCGGCGGCGGGGTGGTGACCGTCGGGGTGGACGTCGTGTCGACCGGAGCGGTCGTCACGGGGGTCGTGTGGGTCGTGGTGTGGGTCGCGGGGACCGTGCTCCGGTAGGTCGTGGCCGGGTGGACGGGCCCGTGGCGCGGGGTGGCGGCCCGGTGGTGGAGGTCCACGGCCCGGTGGTGGACGGCCACGGTCCGGTGGTGATGCGCACCCGCCGCGTGGCGGGTCATCGTGGACGCGTCGCGAGCGTGGTGCGCCGAGCCGGCGTGGGCCGCCGCGGCGGGCGCCTTCGTGCCCGACCCGGGCACGCCGGACGATCTGTGGGTGCGCCCGGTGTCGGACGTGAGCCGGGTGGTGCCGGCGGAGGCCCGGTGGTGGCTGCTGCCGAGCGGCAGCGTGACGGCCAGTCCGATCAGGACGGCAAGCCAGGCGGCTGCGGCGAGGGTCGCGGCCGCCGCACGCCGGCCGTGCGGCAGGGCGTTGCCCAGGCGGGCCCGGTGCCGGCCGCCCTGCCGTCGGCGATCGAGCCCTTGATAGCCCTCTCCGCCGTGGCGCCGGTCCGGGAGCAGGACGGGGCCGAAGCGCTCGCCGACCACTCGCAGGCGGTACCCCCGGCGCAGCGAGTCGTACGTGAACAGCGGCGCGCCCAGCCGGAGCCCGGCCAGTGCCACGTACCGCCTCGGCCGCGGCGTCAGCCGCGTCCGCGTCCTGCGGCGGGCATTCGACCGGCTATGTCCGGCAAATTCGGCCACCATCCTCCCCGAGCCGCTCAAAGATCGTTAATTAATGGTAGATCTATGGAGACATGAGACGCGCCGCGTTCTTCATGCTGATCCCGCTATTTGCGCTCTTTTGTTGCGCGCTTCCGGGGTCGGCCGCGGCCGCGACGGGCACCGCGCCGACGGTCGCCGGGGGCTTCCCGCCGCTGGTCGGGGCCACGCTGACCGCGACTCCGTACACCACGGGCGATCCGATCACCTGGGCGACGTGCGGCACGTACCAGATCGGAAGCGCCGACACCGACCCGCAGGCCCTGTCCTACACGCTCGCTGCGTCGGATGCGGGCACGGACGTGTGTGCCTACGAGCTCGACCCCTTGCTCGGCGTGGTGACCGGGATCTCGGATCCGGTCGGGCCGGTCGGCTACGGTCCGAGCCTGAGCGGCGCCGGGGGCCCCGTCATCGAGGGACAGACGCTCACCGTGACGCAGGGCGCCTGGGGCGGAGCGAGCGTCACCGACGTCTGGAAGGACTGCGACGCGTCGGGCGCCTGCGCTCGCGTCGCGTCCGCCGCGACGGGGACCACGTACGTGGTCGCGCGGTCCGACGTCGGCTCGATGATCGAGGTCGTGGAGACCGGGACCAGGGCGGACGGGACGCACGCGTCCCTGACGACCGCGCCGACGGGCGTGGCGAACGCGACCCCGCCGGTCATCACAGCCCCCCCGGCGGTGAGCGGCACCGCGCAGGTCGGCGCCATCCTCACCGTCTCGCCCGGCACGTGGACCAACCAGCCGACCTCGTACACCTATCAGTGGGAGCGATGCTCGTCCGGGGTGTGCACGCCGATCCAGGGCGCGACGACTCCGACCTACGTCCCGGTCGGCGCGGACGTCGGCGACACGCTCGAGGCGTTCGTCACCGGTGTCGTCGTCGGGGTCGCGGGTCGCCCTACCCGTCCTTCCCGACGAGCCCGGTCGTCGGGATCTCGAGCTCACCGCCCCCGCCCCCGGCCCCGACCCCATCCCCGGTCATCCCGGTCACCCACCCGCGTCGCTCGCACGCGACCGGGCGGCTGACCGCGACGATGCGCTGGACCTTCCGCTACGCGCCAAGCTACACGCAGATCATCGCCCTCGCCGTCGACGGGCCGGCGCTCGGCTCCACGATCACGACCGGCTGCACGGGGAAGGGATGTCCCTTCCGGGTCCACCGCACCCCGGTCCGCAAGATCAGACGCTGTCGCTCGCGGACGACCCGCGCCTGCCGGGCGCCGCGCACGGTGAACCTGGAGTGGGAGTTCCATCGCCGCGACCTGCGCGTCGGCGCTCGGGTGACGATCATGATCCGCCGCCCGCGCGACATCGGCAAGTACTACCGCTTCGTCGTCCGGCGCCGCCGGGCGCCGTCGGTGGCGATCAGCTGCCTCGCTCCCGGTTCGATGACGCCCGGCAGGGCCTGCACCGGCCTTTGACCGCGAGGCCCGCCGCGCCCGCGGTGCGCCGGGCCTGAGCCGCGCCGGGGCGGCCGCCACGAAGGCCGCCGCCCCGGCAGACACCGTCAGTGCTGGCCGGTGGCCCCGGCGACGCCCGGGAGCACCTGCGTGCCCTCCTCCTGGACGGCCTGCAGCTGCTTCGGGTCGAGCCCGAGCAGCTTCAGGACGGTCGGGGCGACCTGCCTGTTCTCGACCGACTGGCCGAAGCGGCCGGCGGACAAGTTGCCCGGGGCGTACACGACGAGCGGGACGTCCCGATCGGCCGGGTTGTCTCCGCCGTGCTCGGCGATCTTGGAGCCGGTCGTGTAGATCGTGCCGACCTGGGAGATGCCGAACACGTCCGGATGGTGCGGGTCGGAGCTCGCGACGCCGAAGAACTTCGCCGACTGCTCGCCGGCGAGGATCCGCCGCAGCCCGGAGTGCCGCACGGTGACCGTCTGGCCCGCGTAGTTCACCGCCGGCGCGGTGTGGTCCCACAGGTAGTGCTTGGCGAACGCGGTCGCCCGCTGGGAGCGGTCCGACAGCCACCACAGCATCCCGTCGTCGTCGGCCTGCTGAACGACCAGCGTCGGGTTGCTCGGGTGCTTCTTGGCCCACGCGGCGTTGACCCCGGCGATGATCGGACCGTCGTCGATGCGCTGCAACCGGCTGTTGTCCTGGGGCGACTGGCCGTGCTTGGCGGTGAGGATGATCGCCGTCGAGCTCCCCTCACCGTCGGCCTGGATCGTGTCGACCATCCGCTGCAGCGCGGCGTTGACGTAGTCGAGCGCGCCGCGCAGCAGTGGCCCGGGCACCTGGACGCCGTCGTGGGTCACGTAGCCGCCGGCGAGCGGCGGGCCCTCGGTGTAGTTGCCCTGTGCGTCCGGGCCGATCAGCCGGGCCGGGGAGCTCTTCAGCTTCTCGGCGGTGGAGACGGTCTGGAAGTTCATCCCGTAGATCGCCGGGGTGCCGACCTCCGGCCCCGTGCCGGAGTGCTCGTAGCCGTTGATCCAGTTGACGACCGCCTGGACCTTGTAGGAGTCGTACTGCTTGGTCGCGGCGTTGTCGTCGGTCCACGCGCCGTCGACCGGATACGGCACGCCGTTGGGCTCGACCGCCTGGGAGTCGATCTCCGGCGCGAAGAAGTCGTCGATGCTCTGGCCGTTCGAACCCGGGCCGTTGAAGGACGAGTAGATCGCGTGCTTCTCGGAATAGGCGGTCCGCATCCCGGCGTTGTGGATCACCTGGAAGATCGTGTTGACCCCGAGGAAGTCCCACGGCGCGATCGGCCGGCAGGTCGTCGGGTCGACCGGGTAACTCGCCGGGTTCAGGCCCGACTGCGGCGCCGGGGTCAGGTTCATGATCTTGCCCGGGTTCCTGTCGACGCCGTTCGGATAGATCGACCCGCCCTCGTCGAACGACGGGAACGTGTTGCCGCTGGCGTTGTCGAGCAGGTCCGGCACGGCGTTGAGCTTGTCGTCCGGCGAGTCGTAGATGACGTCGCCGCCCGGGACGGGACCCGAGCAGTTCGTCGTACCGGCCGGGAACACGCCGTGGCTGTACTCGTCGTCGTAGTAGATGCCGGTGACCTTCGGGTCCCCGCCGGTCATCAGTGCCGTGCCGCCGGGATCGGAGTCCGACGGATCCGCGGTGTGGTCGTTGGTGTACTCCTGGCCGCCGCGGGCGAGCTTGGCCAGTGCCGAGCCCGGGTGGTTGGCCACGTACCACTCGAGGTCGGACTGGTGCATCCCGTCGACGGAGATCAGCAGCACGTGTTGGATCCCGGCGTGTTGCGGGTGCTGCGCGGCCGCCGGCCCCGCCGCCAGTCCGATGGGAATCGCCACTGCCGCCGCTGCGGCGGCCAGTGACGCGACCCGTGCTTTTGCCTTCACGGCGCCTCCTTGGTCGGTTCGGCCACGTCGTGACCGTGGCTCGGTCGCTGACCCTATGGACGCCGACCGGGCCGGTCGTGAACGGGTCGTGCCCGGCAAATAAAGGTGCCGTTAAGGAGGCGTGCAGCCGTGGGCGTAGAACGGCCGGCCACGCAGCCCCGGCCCGGTGATCTGCGGCCTCGAGCCGTGGTAGGCGGTGTCGAACCACTGCGTGAAGAACTGCGACAGCCGCCTCCGGCAGGCCGCGCTGTGGTCGGGCAGTCGCGCGGCGAACGCCGCCTCGGCCTCGGGCTCGGCGAGCGTGGCCCCCGCGTAGCGGCGCTGGATCGCCCGCAGCGCGGCGTCGAACCGTCGCGGCCCGAGGATCTGGCGCAGGGCGATGAGCGCGGCCTTCGGTCGCTCGTACACGGAGTTGATGTCGACGTACTGCGCGGGCGCGCGGTGTGACGGCGCGACCTGCCAGAAGCCGGGCCCGAGGGCGTAGAGCGAGTCGAACTGTCGCACCAGGTAACGCCGGAACGCGGCGCGGCCGGCGCTCGTGCCCGGCCCGCCGGCCCGCCGCGCGGCCTGGCGCGCGGTGAACAGCTGCACGGCCAGGGTCGCCATGCCCTCCTTCAAGAAGGTCATGTCGAAGTTGGCGTCGCTCACGTTGTCGCCCCACCACTGATGGAAGTTCTCGTGGTAGAGCACGGCCAGGTTGGCGATGCCGGGCCCGTTGCCCGGCAGGACGATCATCGACGCCATCTCCTCGTCGCTGCTCCTCGTGTCCGGGCCGCCCTGCACGACCCCGTCGGAGGCGAACGGGAACGGCCCGGCGAACCGCTCCTCGAAGCGGGTGATGGCCGGCTGCTTCCCCAGCACTGAGGCGTTCCTCGCCCGGATCCGGGCAGGGATGGCGCGATCCTGGAACTCGTAGTAGCGCTGCCCGCCGACGGTACGGACCCGGCTCGCATAGTCGCCGACGATCGTGAGCGCGAGATAGCTGGCGATCCCGATCGGCGCGTGCCACACGGTCGTCGCCGAGCCCTGGGGGAACTCCGCGTCGGGTGGGTTGTCGGTGACACCGACGCGCTGTCCGTTGGCGATCGCCGTCCTGCCGCGCTCGGTGGTGATCGAGAAGTCGTACGTCGGCTTGGCGCTCGGGTAGTCGTTGAGCGGCATCCACGCCTCGGTGCCGACCGGCTCGGTCTCGGTCCAGTTGCCGCCGGGCACGCGGAACCACCCCTCCGCCGAGCCGTCGGCGTCGTAACGACCCCGGGGGTGCCGGTGTAGTCGACGGCGATCGTGAACAGGTGGCCGTCCGGGATCGGCGCCCGCGGGGTGATGACGAGCTTGTCGGCCGGGCACTGGCTGCCGTCCCGGGACTCCTGGTAGGCGCTGATCTGCCGGCGCAGCCGGTACGTGGGCGTCGTCGGCCGGGCCTCCCTCGTCAGCTCCGGGGAGCACGCGGGTGGCAGCGGATTGCGGTGGGGGCCGCCGACGGGGTCGAGCTGGGAGGCCTCGTGCGCGCGGGGATCCGGGTCGTCGGGCCCCTTGGGATCTCCCGGATACTCGGTTGGGCGAAGCGGAACGACGCCGGCTCACCGTCGATCGTCACCGACTGGACCTGCATGTCGGGACTGCCCTTCGGGTGCCCGGGCTCGAAGCGCTCGAAGTCGAGGCTGAGGCTTGAGAGACACTGGGTCGCGCGGTCGGTGAGGTCGACGTTGTTGCCGGCAGGAACCGGTTGGTCGCCGCCTCGTACACCGTGTGGGTGGCGGTGTGCACGCTCGTGTACCCGCCGTTCCCGACCTCGGGATAGAGCACGGCGCCCGGAGGAGAGAGGGTGCGCGCGCCGGGCCTGCACGGGGCGGCGGCCGCGTGACCGGGCGCGCTCGCCGAGGTCATGCTCGAGCCGCGCGCGGCGACCGTGGCCGTCGCCGCCAGCGCGATCGCGGCGGCGACGGCCGGCCGGCCGGGGGCGAGCTCATGGGTGCGACCCTACATTCCGGCCGGTTACAGCCCGGGAACACCGGCGGCGGGCGCGCTCAGCGGGCGAGCGTCAGGATCGCGGCGGCATGGGCCGGGACGCGGACTCCGTACACCCCCCCGGCGGTTGGGGCCGACCCGCGTCACGCGCGGTGCGCCGGTGAGCTGACCGGTACGCGGGGACAGCCTCTGGCCCGCCAGCGTCGTGCCGCCGGCGGAGCCGAGCGACCGGGCGCTCAGCAGCGAGACCGATCCGGGTCCGCGGGTGCCCGCGGCGGTGACGCCGATCGTGCGCGCGGCCGATCCGACGTTGGTCAGCACGACCCGCTCGGACCCGCCGGGCGCGCGCACGGCGAACCGGTAGACGTGGGCCACGCCGGGGCCGAGCTGGAGCAGGCGCGAGCGGGCGGCAGTGGCGGCGAACGCGAGCAGGCCGTAGTACACCGGCTCGACCGAGACGCGCCAGCCGGAGGCGGAACGCCGGGCGGTGATCACCTGGTTGAGCAGACCGTCGACCGTCTGGAAGTTGACGCCCTGGACGCCGGCGCTCCAGAGCGCCGGCAGCGCGTTGAGCGCCCACAGCGCCTCGCCGAAGGAGTTCGAGAGGCCGGCCTTGCCCCCGCAGGTGATCCCGTTCAGCTCGTCCACGCGCAGCGGCTCGCCATGGGCGGCGGCCGCCTTGACCATGCCGCGGGCGTACCTGGCCAGGCCCTGGATCGACGAGCGGGCGAGCAGCTGCGACAACAGCGGGTGCGCGCCGAGCGAGCAGTTCTTGAGCGGATAGAGGTGGACCGTCGCGAGCTTCAGGTGGAGGGGCAGGTGGTTGAGGACCGTCCCCAGCTCGCTCAGCCACACCGTCCCGACCGACGCCGGGCCGGCGAGCGGAGCCCCTCCGAGCCGCGCCGCGATCTGAGAGAACTTGCTGCCGTAGGCGGCGATCGTGTCGTGGCCGCGTCCTCCGTTCACGACCGACAGCGGCCAGTACTCCGGCTCGTTGCCCAGCTCGAACGCGTCGATCAGGTTCGCGCCGACGTAACGGTTGAAGTCCGAGACCTCCGCGGTGGCGATCGCGGGATTGATCTTCGGATCCGTCTCGAGGTTGACGCCGAGGATGACCTGCCCGCCCAGGGCGGTGAGCAGCGCCTTCAGGTCCGCGGCCCATCGCGGGGTGAGCGTCGAGAGCCAGCGCGGCTTCTTCATGCCGGGGACCGCCCACCAGGACGTGTCGGCGGAGACGCCGCCCAGGCGCAGCTGGAACGGTGCGCCCGGGGAGAGGTTCTCGAGCAGGTGCTGGAAGGCGACGTCCGGCTCGGCGACGGAACCCTCCAGGGCGGAGATCGTGCTGAACGAGGTGGCGATCCCGAGAAAGCCCTGAGACCGCGACGTCGCCGCCACGGCGGCAGGCCCCCGGCCCGGACGGTCGCCTTCTTCGAGGCGGGGGTGCGCACCGTCGGGCCGCTCGCCGCGCTGGTCGCCCTCGCCGCGCTCGCCGGCGAGGTGGTGCCCTCGGCGGCGGAGACGGTGACGAGCGTGACGGGCGCAGCCAGCGTGATCGCGACGGTCGCCGCCAGTCGCCGGAACGGGAGAGGCTCGTCGCATGCCCGTAGTGTGTACGCGATCCCCGGTTACAGCCAGGGAACGCGGCCCGTAACCGCGGCGTAACCGGCGAGCGCCGCACCTTCAGCGAGTCCGCATCCGATGACGAAGGCAATCCGGACAGCTTCTGGAACGCCCAGCTTGAACGGACGTGACCCGGACTCGGGCTGGCTGATCGACACGGATGAGGCCGCCCGCGCGCCGCTGTGACCGGCTTACGACCGCCGCCACTCGCGCCTGATCAGGCCGTAGACCCACGAGTCCGACACTTCGCCGTTCACGATGCAGTCTTCGCGCAGCGTCCCTTCATGCATGAAGCTGAGCTTCTCCAGAACGCGGGCCGACGCCGCGTTGCGCGTATCGGTCTCGGCCTGGACTCGATTCAGGTCCAGCGTGTCGAAGGCCCACTGCAGCAGGGCGAGCGCGGCCTCCGTCGCGTAGCCATGGCCCCATGCAGCATCGTCGAGGCAGTAGCCCAACGATGCGCTGCGGTAGTCCGGGTTCCATCGGGTCAGCCCGCACCATCCGATGAACGCTCCGTCGGTCACACGCTCGATGGCCAGCCGCGCCCCACGCCTTCCTGAGCCATCTGCCGGCACGTCGCGATAAAGCGCTCTGCTCTGTCGCGTTCGCTCCAGGGGGGCGCGTCCCAGTAGCGCAGCACGTCGGCGCTGCTGTGCAGCGCGAACAGGGCGTCCGCGTCCGCGCCGGTGAAGGGGCGCAAGCACAGGCGAGCGGTGTGCAGTGTGGGGGTGGGCAGATGCATGCCTCCCATAGTGCCTTGCCGCGACCGGAAGCCGGGACCTGTGGTTCAATTCCCGGCGCATCGCGTGCGGCCGGGGACAGCCCGGCCGTGTGGAGGTGCGCGAGAGGGAGGGCTATGTGCCCGTTCACTTCAACCACGTGGCTGTCGCCGCCAAGGACAAGCAGCAATCGGCGACGTTCCTGAAGGACCTGCTCGGACTCCCGGAACCCACGAGCTGGGGGCCGTTTCTCAGCCTGACGCTCGACGACGGGGTCCGGCTCGACTACGCCGAGCCCGGCGTCGAGTTCCCCGGCCAGCACTATGCGCTGCTCGTTTCCGACGATGTGTTTGCTCGCGCCGTTGAGGGCATCGAAGCCGGCGGCGTGCCGTTCTGGGCCGGTCCTGGTCGGATACCGGGCGAGATCAACACCAACCACGGTGGACGGGGCGTCTACTTCGATGACCCGTCTGGGCATCACTTCGAACTGATCACTCGACCTTACGGCGCTGCGGACGAGTCCGGGAGCGACCGCGCCGTGCGACGGCATCGAAGTCCCTTGTCTTGATCGCCGGCGACGAGACGCTTCCCGCCCACGGGGTCACCGCGCCGGTGGCGCGCCTCTCGGCTGAGCTTCTGGTCGTAGGAGGCCACGGTGGAGTTGGTGTGTCTGGCGGTGGCGAGGCAGTAGGCGTCGGACAGGGCCACGGCGTCGGTCGGCAAGCACTCGCCGCGGCGGTTGAGGAGGCACGCGCATTGGGCGCGAGGACTGTCGCCGATCGCTATCTCGACGGCTCCCGGCTTCGCCTTCGAGAGGTCCTCGCGGGGGATGGCACCGTGACGCGCAAGCTCGGGCAGAAGATCAGGCTCTCCGCCAACCCGCTGGAGACCGCCTGCACGTCGATCTACCTCGACGATGCCTGGCTGGAGGTGATCAGGGAGGTCACCGCGGACGAGGCCTGGACCGGCGGTGGACTGGCACGTTGATCACCCGAGCCGCACGGGAGAGCCCCCGCCTGCCGTCTGATTGGCCCCACCGGCCTCTGGGTGGAGCAATTCTGGTCAGCCCGGACGAGCAAATGCAGAACGTGTTCCCATCAGCCCGCGGGCAGCTCGTCCAGGGAGGCGGCGAGCGCGTCGACTGCGATCTGTACGTGCTCTGGCTCGACGATGAGCGGTGGGGCGATCGCCACTCCGTCTGACAGGCCGCGCGTGAGCAGCCCGTGCTCGCGGGCCATGCGGACCAGGTGCCCGGCGGCGTCGGGCCGGGCGTCGAGCAGGTCGGGGTCCAGGGCGACGGCGGCCATCAGGCCGATGCCGCCGCGGACCTCGCCGACATGCGGGTGGTTCTCCAGCTCGGCCAGGCGGTGGTGGAAGTCGCGCTCGAGTTGCCCGGCGCGGTGGACGAGACCGTCGCGTTTGAGCAGGTCGAGGTTGGCCAGCGCCGCCGCGCAGCAGGTGGCGTGGGCGCTGTAGGTGGCGCCGTGGGCGAACATGTGGCCGTCGCCGGACCAGAACGGGCGCGCGATGGGCTCGGCGGCGATGACCCCGCCGAGCGGCAGGTAGCCGCTGGTGACGCCCTTGGCGAACACGATGAGGTCGGGTGCCAGTCCGAATCGCTCGACGCCGAGCCACTCGCCCAGGCGGCCGAACCCGCAGATGACGATGTCGGCGATCGTGAGGATCCCGTGGCGCCGGCAGAGGGTTTGCACGTCGCGCAGGTAGCCCTCGGGCGGCGGCAGCACCCCGCCGGAGCCGATCACCGGCTCATACACGAATGCCGCGACGTTCTCGGGACCGACACGGGCGATCTCGTCGCTCAGAGCGTCGACGGAGTCCCATGCCACTTGGGAGGTCGCGGGCACGAGCTGGCCGAACTCGTCGCGATAGGGGAGCCCGAGGATGCTCGTCCCGATGCCGTGCGTGCCGTGGTAGGCGCGGTGGCGGCTGATCAGATGCTGGCGATCGGGCTCCCCTCTGACGGCGTGGTACAAGCGCGCGAGCTTGGTCGCGGTCTCGATCGAATCCCCGCCGCCGCTGGTGAGGAACACCTTCGGCCCGGTGTCGGCGCGAGTGCGACAGCCGCTCGGCCAGCTCCAGCGCGGGCCGGTTAGCCAGCTCGCCGAACGCGTGATAGGTCTCCAGTGCGGCCATCTGGGCGGCGACCGCGTCAGCGATCTCGCGGCGGCCGTGCCCCACATTGGCGTACCACGACCGGCGGAGCCGTCCAGATAACGCCGGCCCCGCTCGTCGAAGCGTAAACGCCCTCGCCGCGGGTCATCACCAGCTCTGAGCCATCGACGGCCGCCATGTCGGCGAAGGGGTGCCAGAGGGCGGTCATGGTTGCATTGTGCGGGGTGCCATGAGCAAGATGCGATCACCGTGACCGTCGACCTCTCGTCCCGACTCGACCCGCTGTCCGCGCTCGAGCGCCGGATCTGCGACCGGATCGCCGCTCGCGAGGACGAGCTGGTGCAGTTGCTGCGCACGCTGATCGCCTTTGACACCCGCGTGCCGTCCCCGGCGCCCCCGCCCGCGACGAGCACGCGCTGCAGGCCTCTCGCCCGCCGGCTGCAGGCCGGGGCGCGCACGTCCAACTCGCCGAACCCGATCCGCAGCTCGTCGCCGGCCACCGGATGATCCCCGACGGCTTTGACTTCGCCGGCCGTCCGCAACTGGTCGCCGGTTCCCCGGCAGCGGTGACGGCCCCACGCTGTTGTTCAACGGCCACATCGACGTCGTCGACATCGACCCGCTTGACGAGTGGCAGCATCCGCCGTTCGCCGGCACGCTGGTCGACGGGCGCGTTTACGGCCGCGGCGCCTGCGACATGAAAGGTGGGGTGGCCAGCATGGTGTTCGCCGCCGAGGTCCTGACGGCGGCCGGCGTGCAGCTGGCCGGCGAGCTGATCGTCAACCCCGTGTCCGATGAGGAATCCACCGGCGCCGGAGGCCTGGTCAGCGCCCGCACCCTGCGGGCCGACGCGGCGATCGTCACCGAGCCGACCGCGCTGGACGTGTGGATCGCCTGCCGCGGCAGCCTGCTGGCCACGATCACCATTCCCGGCCGTTCGGGCCACGCCGGGCTGCCGGCGCGCCATCCCGACGAGGGCGGCGCGGTCAACGCGATCGAGAAGCTGGGAGTGATCCTGGACGCCATCCACCGCCTGCGCGACGAGTGGGCGCTGCGCTATCGCCATCCGTTCCTGTCAGTGCCCGACTGCGTCCCGACAATCGTGCAGGGCGGCGAATGGGTCGTCTCCTACCCGTCCAGCTGCCGACTGGAATGCCACCTCGAGTACCTGCCCGAGCAGGCTGACGACAACGGCTGGGGGGCGCGCGTCGAACAGGAGTTCGAGGAGTGGATCGCGCGGGCGGCGGCCGCTGATCCATGGCTGGCCGTCCACCCGCCGCAGATCAGCTGGGAGATGGGCG
This sequence comes from uncultured Solirubrobacteraceae bacterium, assembly GCA_963702225.1. Taxonomy (GTDB): domain Bacteria; phylum Actinomycetota; class Thermoleophilia; order Solirubrobacterales; family Solirubrobacteraceae; genus Palsa-465. The sequence goes on from CAVPBY010000060.1 coordinate 21,971, forward strand.
GCGTGCCGCCCGCTCAGGTCTCGGTCAGCGAGCCGATCGTGACCTCGCGCTCGCCGCGGTCCGCGCGGTCGGGCACGACGACGCGCGGATCGGCGGGATGGACAACTGGCATGACGGGGCGACGCTCACAGTCGAGGCCGGCATTCCGGCGATCTGCCTGGGCCCTGGCGACCTACGGCTCGCCCACACCACTGCGGAGTACGTTCCCGTCGCCGACCTCGTCGCCTGCGCCCAAGCCGTGGCCGTGACTGCGATGCGTTTCTGCGGGGTGGCCCGCTCGAGGTCCCATTAGTGAACGCGCCGTTGCTACTGGAGCCTCGGGCGTCAGGATGAGGTGGGGCAGCGACGCGACAGCGGGCGCCCGGGTCTCGGAGTCATGATGGATCATGCCGGTGCGGGCCAGGGGCGCGTTCTTCAGGTTCAGCCGTTGCGCGCTCGTGGCCAGGGCGCGTCGTTGATCATGGCGATCAGTTCCTCGCGTCGGTAGCCGTTGTTGCGGGCGTAGTCGACGAGTTCGTTGATATGTCGCAGGAGCGCGCCTCGTTGCGGGGTGCCGGTGACGGTGATCCCGCGCCCGCGGCGGAAGTCGAGCAGGCCCTCGTCGCGCAGGGTCCGCAGGGGCGCGCAGCACGGTGTTGGTGTTGACGCCCAGGACGTCGAGGTCTCGCGCGAGCGGGAGCCGATCGCCGGGGCCGGCCTCTCCCTCAGCGATCGCTCGGCGGATCTCGGCTGCGACCTGCAGGTAGACCGGGGTGGGATCCGACGGGTCGATCTTGCTCTCCCAACATGGTGCTATGTAACCTAGCACCAGAGTCGTGTGAGAAGCGTGTCGGAGCAACCAGCGATCGACAGCCGGGTGTGCGAGGACGCTGGCGAGCGTTTCGCTGTTGATGAGGAGGCGCTGTTTCGCGAGGCCCGGCGGCTGCGCCGCCGGCGGTGGGCCGTACGAGCAACGATCCTCCTCATCATCATTGGCGCGGGTGTTGCCGTCGCAGCGTTGGTCGCTGAACGAGGCCACGCCGGAACCGGCCGCGACGACCGCGTCACGGGCGCGCTGCCGGCTGGGTCGCTGGCGGGTCTTCACGTCGCGGGCGCGCTGGCGGTCGGACCGACCGGTGCGCTCTGCGTCGCCGATGTCGCCCGCCACCGCGTGCTGGTCCGGCTCCCGGATGGCCGTTTTCGGGTTGTCGCCGGTACCGGTATCGCCGGCTACACCGGCAACGGCGGTCCGGCGCTGCGCGCCGAGCTGAGCATCGTCTCCGGGCTTGCGTTCTCACCGACCGGCAGCCTGTACATGGTCGACGGCGGACGGGTACGCGTGATCACCCCGGACGGCATCATCCACACCATCGCCGGCGACGGCCGACCCACTCGCCGGATCGCCGCGGGCACCCCAGCCCGCTCAGCACCATTGGGAACCTCGCGCCAGAACACCGGCCCGTCGATCGCGATCTCCCCGGCACGGCGAGCTGTACATCGCGACGTACGGCCAGGTGCTGCGGCTCACTGCCGATCGCACGCTCGAGCCCGTCCGGGACATCGCAGCCACGGGACCGGTGCACGGCAGCCTGAGCGGGCTGGGCGATATCGCCATCGACGGATCCGGCGACCTTGACGTCTCCGGGGTCAACGGCTGGGCCGTCTGGCAGATCACGCCCGACGGTATGCTCACCAGGTAGGGTCCGCCGCTGGGGCACGCGGAAGCGGCGGCAACTACTCGGTGCTGGAACGCGCCCCGAACGGGACCGTCTAACGCCGAGGACGGTCCCACCATCCTGCGCGTCACGCCTCACCACCTCCGGCCCGCCTTCAAGATCACGAAGGTCGACCACGAGGACTTCTGGCCGACCTACTTCGCGTTCGCCGCGAGCGGCGAGACCTACGCCGACGAACTTCCAGGCGACGCCGGGTTCGAAGCCCACCAGCAGCTCATATCGCTCCGCGACGCTCGCATCACGCTTCTCTGGCAAGAGCGCAACCGGGGCAGCCACGACAGCTTCGGACCAAACTAGTGGCGCGCGAAACGACCGCATAGTTCAGCGTCGTCGTCGCCGACGCGAGCGTCCGCGACGACCTCTTGCGGCCTACGCCGGGACGGGGTCTTCTTCGGGCGGCTGCTCAGGCTCTGGCTCCACCGGCGGTGGGTCCTCGGCCGGAAGCGGCTCGCGGGGCTGGTCCGGGACGACGGCCGGCTGCGGCTCCTCCTCCGGTGGGGGATAGTCCGGCACGATCTCCGGGTCCGGTCCTTCCGGCAGCTCCTGCGGCGGCGGCTCACCCGGACTGACCGGCGGAGTGATCGGCTCGGGGGCTTCAGACGGAACTTGCATCTCGTGTACCTACCCACTTCCGCGCCACGCCACGGCGACCGTCTCCGCCAGGCCATGCATGCGTCGGGACTTAGGGCGCGCCTTTCATGAAACGACTCTTGCGCTTTGTGGGGCTGGCTGGCACTATCCGAAAGATGTCTTTCACATCAGAAGGTGCCCACGAGCGGCGGCGGCGCGTCAGCGACCCCAAGGCGTTGCGCGCGCTCGCGCATCCCCTGCGCCTTGCGCTCCTTGACCGTCTGATGTCGTTCGGCGAGCAGACCGCCGCCCAGTGCGCCGAGGCCGTGGGTCGACGGCGTCGAATTGCAGCTATCACCTGCGCGCGCTCGGGCGGGCCGGATTCGTCGAGCCGGCGAGCTCGACGATCGCCGTGAGCGCCCGTGGCGGGCCACATCGACCGGTCTGACCTACGGGCCAGCCGACGCCGAACGCGCACCGGCGGAGGCCGACGCGGCGCTTGTGCTCGACGAGTTGTCGCTGGCGCGAGATGAGGAGCTCGTCGCCGGCCCGCCGGCGCCGCGATGACCAGCCGGCGGATTGGCGCGCGGCGGAGGCCTACCACGGATACGCGCTGAAGCTGACCGCCGCCGAACTCGCCGAGCTGACCGATCAGATCGATCGCCTGGTCCGCCCCTTCATCGCGATGACGCGCCAGGACGCACCGACGGACGCCGACGTGGCTCTGCTGCGGCTGCTTGCCTTCCGCCACCCGCAGTCGCCGGAGACGCTCAATCGCACCGAGAGTCGCGTTCCGTCCTTCGACGCGCCGGGTGCGACTCGACCCGATGGGCACGCCTTTCGCGGCCTGTGCGCGGCGGTGGTCGTCTCGGAGGTCGGCGACTGGCTGCTGTTCATCGCCCTCCCGCTCTACGTCCTGCGTGCCTCGGGCTCGGCACTGGCGACCTCGACGGTGTTTCTCGCCGACTCGTTCCCGCGGTCCTCGTCGGCACCGTCTGTGGGCCGTTGATCGATCGGCGCAACCCCGGCCGGATGCTGACCTGGCTAACCGCCGCCCAGGCCTTCGTCGTGCTGCCGTTGTTGTGGGCCGGCCGGATCGAACGTGGCTGATCTATGCCGTCGCCGCCGTGCAAGCCGCGTTCACCAGCCTGACCACCCCCGCGCAGCAGGCCGTCGTCCCGGTGATCGTCGACAAGGACAGCTCCCGCGCGCCAATGCGATCATCGAGATGGCCAGCAACGTTGCCCGTCTTGCCGGCTCCCCGCTCGGCGGAGCCCTCCTGCCCGTGCTGGGCCTCCGCGGCCTTGTCTTTGGGGACATCGCGACCTTTGTCCTCAGCGCCAGCCTGCTCGCCGGGCTACGAACGGCCGTCGCGCGAACCGAGCGGCCGTCTGCGTCTCCTCGGGTCGGACCGCTCGCCGCAATCGTCGAGGGCGCACACGCCATCCGCGGCAGCACCACTTTGTATGGCGCGATGATCATCTCGTTCCTGTCGGCCGTGGCGCAGGGTCTCTTCCTGGTGCTGTTCGTCCTTTTCGTACTGCGCTCACTGCACGCCGGCGATCAGCTCGTCGGGCTCCTGCGTGGCGTGCAGGCGATCGGAGGAGTGATGGGCGGCTGGCTCGTGGTCACCCGTCTGAAGCACGCATCGCCGCGAGCGCTCACCGTCTGGGGCCTGACCGCCTTCGCGTGCATCTCGGCGGCCTGCTGGAACAGTCCACGGATCACATTGACCGCCTGGTGGTACGTCGCCCTCTTCGTCCTCGTCGGCGTTCCCGCGACCGTCTTCAGCACCGGGTTGATCACCGGAACCCAACGCACGGGCCGGCCGGACGTGCGCGGCCGCATCCTCAGCCTGCTCTCCGTCTCTGACGCCCTTGGCCAGGGAGCGGGCATCCTCACCGCCGGACTGCTCAGCAGCGTGCTCCCGCTCACTGTGCTGCTCAACGCCCAAGCCGGCTGCTACCTCGCCTGCGCGCTCATCGCGATCACCGGGTTCGACCGCCACCAACCCAAGAGTCAGCAACCCGCGATCCGCAGCAACGTCACCTGAGCGGGAGGACCCCAGAGCACGCCACCCAGGACTGACACATGCCCCGCCGCCACGACGCTTCGCAACGCCGGGAAACGTCGCGATCTGAGCGTCCGGGAG
>CAVPBY010000061.1:0-5181 GCA_963702225.1 uncultured Solirubrobacteraceae bacterium
CGCGTCCGGCCGCCATGTCGGCGGCCAGCGGGATTTCTGCTCCTCGCTGCCGAACGCGAAGATGGGGAACATGGCGAGGGATCCCTGCACGGAGACGAACGAGCGCAGTCCGCTGTCGCCTGCTTCCAGCTCCTCGCTTGCGACGCCGTACGCGATCGCCGAGGTGCCGGCGCATCCGTACCCGTGCAGGTGCATCCCGAGCAGTCCGAGCGAGGCAATCTCCGGGATGAGCTCGCGGGGAAGGTCCCCCGCCTCGCAATGCTCCGGGATCACCGGGAGCGCCCGATCGCGGAAGAACGCTCGAACCGTGTCGCGGATCAGGCGTTCATCGTCGCCGAGCAGATCGTCGACATCAAGAGATCGATGGGACCAGCGCGCGTGTCCGCGGGGCGCGCTCAGTGACGGCCATGCGCTCAGAGTACCCGGTTAGCTAGGCGGCGACGGGCATTCCCGCTTCGACGAGCTGGCGCTGGAGCGTGTCGGCGTTGGCGAAGCCGACGTTGATGTCTTTCACCTGGCCGGACGGGCCGAGGACGATGGTGGTCGGCAGGGACATGACCCGATAGCGGCGCGCCAGCTCGGGCTCGGCGGCGACATCGATCTGGCGGATCTCGATGCCGGGATCGATCCTCTCGGCCAGGACGCGCAACGCCGGCCGTTGCGCCGTGTGGCAGATCGTGCACGCCTCTCCGGTGAAGTAGAGGATCGTCGGCAGCGGGCGGACGATCGTCTCGACGACGGTGCCGACCAGTTGACGCTGGCCGCCCTTCTGGACCTGGAGAAGAGCGCCCCCCCGCGATCACCACCAGGGCGATCAGCGGTGCGAGCAGCAGGGTCATCGTGCCGGCTGGCGAGAGAGTGGCAGTAGCCCGATCTTCACGAGCTGCGCGTACATGATGCAGCCGACGCAGATATTGAACGCGAAGTTGAGGAAGGCCAGCGCGGCGACGATCCAGGCCAGCACCCAGGCCACCAACAGGATATTCGTGATCACGAACACGGTTGCTGCTGCGAGGAACACGCCGCCCAGGAGTTGGGCGAAGCGATGCGGCGCCGGGTCCCCTGGACAACCCGCGGCTCGACGACGCCTGCGGCTTGAGAAAGCGAAGGTAGAGCAGGCGCGGGACGTTGAGCAATGGGGCAGCGACGGCCGTGAGCATCATCACGGCGAGCACAGGGAGCGCCCCAGCGATCGGTGATACCCCAGCCCCACGAGGTACCCGATGACGATGACGGTCATCAGGATCGCCTGAGTGACCTTGAGAACGCTGCGGTCGAACGCCACCATTGCCATACCGGAAATCATACCGCGCGGCGGGATTCCATGCAGCGGATCAGAGTATCGGTCGCCACGCCTCCCGAACCCCGACCGTGCAAGAGTTGGCCTGTAAGCCCGATGCGCATGGAGGTGTTCGTGATGCTCGAAGGCCCGATCCAACTCGACCTCGACGACGTGCGCGCCAGCATCCACTACGAGGGCGTGCGCGCTGAGGAGCGCCACCGCGTCGGGGAGTTGAAGCGCACACGCCGGGTCCGCCTCGGCGCGACACTCGCCCTGGTGTTCGAGAACCGGGACACGATCCGCTCGACCCTCGAGGAAGCACTCCGGACGGAGCGCATCGACGACCCGGATCGGGTCGCGGCCGAGCGAGCCGCCTTCAACGCCGTCGTCCCGGCCCCGGGGGAACTCGCCGCGGTGCTCTTTCTCGAGGTCGACGATCCAGCTGATCTCGCTGCCGCAGCCGCCGGTCTTGAAGGCGTCGACACACCGTCTTCCTCGAGGTCGCCGGTTCCCGCGTTCCTGGCGTCCCCGAGGCGGTCGCTCCGCCAGGAGAAGTCCTCGCCGGCGCACTACCTGCGCTTCACCCTCGAACCAGGCCGGCAGGCCGCTGTGCTGTCCGGAGCACCGATCGCAATCGGGGCTGACCATCCCAACCTGACGGTGCTGGTCCACCTCGACGAGGAGCAACGCCAGGCGATCGCCGCCGATCTCTGAGCCACCGGCTTCGACGGCAGCCGTGCGATTCGTCGCCGCGGATCAGGCCAACCCCGAGTGACGTCGATCCGCTCCTCCGTGCGTTGCACCGGTCAGTGCCGCCCCAGAGCTCTGTCGCGCGACCCGTTCGTAGACGTCGGCCGTCAGGGCAGCGCTGCGCTGCCAGGTACCCGGATGCTCGGTCGACGCCGGCATGACGCATGCGCGCCGCGCGGACCGGCTCGCTGAGGACCAACTCGATGGCTCGGGCCAGCGCGGCGGATCGCCGGCGGCACCAGCACCGCCACGTCGAGCGTCAACTGAGGAAGGTTCCCGACCGCGCTGGCGACGAGCGGCGCACCGCAGGCCATCGCCTCCAGTGCGGTCAGGCCGAACCCCTCGTGGGTCGACGGCAAGACGACCACAGCGGCCTGCCGGTACAGCGATGCAAGATCGGAGTCCTCCACCGGACCGCACAGCACCAGCGGCACGTGCCGCCGCCACGCCTCCGCGGCGAGCCGGTCGGCCTCGGGCCCGATGGCGCCGGCGAGCGCCAGCGTCGGACCACCCTCGCCGCCTCGTTCCATCGTCTCGAGCAGCGTGTCGAGACCCTTGCGCGGGTCCCGGGAGCGCAGGCTCCCCACCCAGAGCACGAACGGGTCCTCGAGCCCGAGCGCCTCGGCGATGCGTGCGTCGCGAAGCTTCGGACGCGCCGAGAAGACCGGTCCGACCCCGTGCGGGACGACATGTACCCGGGCCGGGTCCAGGTCGAGCGCCTCAATTGCCTCCACCCGGGTTGTCTCGCTGACGGCGATGATCCCGGCGCATGCCCGGATGGCCGGTGCCAGCAAACTTCCATACAGCCGGCGCGCAGCCCCGGAAGGCCCTGGCGTCGCAGCTGCGCGCCACATCTCGACGTCGTGGACGGTCACGACCTGACGCCCCATCGGGAAGCCGAGGACCGGCTCGCCCCCCAGGCCGTGGACGAGGTGCGGACGGCGGGCCATGGCATCCGAGAGCACGTGCGGCTGGGCGCGCAGGAATCGCGCCGGGCGAGCCTCGCTCCAAGGCGATGAGGCCGGCACCGACGGGATGATCTCCAGGTCGGGGACGCCCTGCAGCGCCTCGATGAGCTGACTGGCATAGCGGCCGATTCCGGCGTCGCGCCGGCCGTCGCGAAGACAGCTCGCTTCGAGCAGCACGCGAAGAGGCCTCTGCATCGAGGCTTTGTAGCAGGCTCGGCGCTCGACACCGCTGGCACAATGGATTCGATGCCGAACTCCCGTTCCCTCATGCCGTTCACCGCACTCGTCGGTCAGGAGACGATGAAGACCGCGCTGGTCCTCAACGCCATCAACCCGGGGATCGGTGGCGTGCTCATCCGCGGGCAGCGCGGCACCGCCAAGTCCACCGCCGTCCGAGCGCTGGCGCGGCTGCTTCCCGAGATCGACGTCATCGTCGGGTGCCGCTACCGGGATGACCCGGCGGCGCCGGCGACGTGGTAGAGGACTGCCGCGCTCGCTTCACGGACGGCCTGACGCCGGTGGTGGAGCAGCGGCGGATGCGGGTCGTGGAATTGCCGGTCAACGCTTCGGAGGATCGCGTCGTCGGCACCATCGACACCGAGGCCGCCATCAAGCTCGGCGAGCGCCGCCGCTCGAACCGGGGCCCCTACGGCGACACCAACCGGGGCATCCTCTACGTGGACGAGGTGAATCTCCTCGACGATCACATCGTCGACGTGCTCCTCGATGCGGCGGCGATGGGGTGGAACACGGTGGAGCGCGAGGGGATCTCGTTCTCGCACCCGTCGCGATTCATCCTCGTCGGGGCGATGAAGCCCGAGGAAGGAGACCTCCGCCCGCAACTGCTCGACCGATTCGGGCTCTGCGTCGACATCACCGGTCTCCAGGATGTCGACGAGCGGGTGCGCATCATGGAGCGCGACGCGCATCGGAGCCTGGACGGCGCCGGCCTGTGGAGCGACTTCCTCGCCCACGAGGACCACCTCAAGGAGGTCATCGAAGAGGCGAAACGCCTGCTCCCGAAGGTGGAGATCAGCCCGACCATCGGCTGGTTCATCGCGCTTGTCTGCATCGACGCGGGCACCCTCGGCCATCGCGCCGACATCGTCGTGAGCAGTGCTGCTCGGACGGTCCGGGCGTGGGACGAGGCGGAGCGGTTGGTACGCGCGCACGCGGGGAGCGGGAGTGCCCGCCGACGTTGCGGATCGCCTCGTCGTGACCACGGCGGACGCGACCACCGCGGCCGAGCTCGCGCTCGCGCACCGCCGGCGCACCCGTCAGGACGGGGTGTCGCAACAGGGCGGCACTGCTGCAGAGCGCGCTCGCGAGCGCTTCGAGGAGATCGCGCAGGAGGCCGAGGCGGCCGTGGTGTCGGAACAGACCGCCGAATCCGGCGACGAGCCTCCCCGACGGAGTCCGGCAGCGGTCAGGAGGGCGAGAGCCCGGCCAGGTGCAGGGGAGCGAGCAGGCCACACAGGCCGTGACCCGGCGCAGCGCAGAGCAACTCTTCGAGGGCGAGATCTTCCCCGTTCGCAAGATCGCGCTACCACGTGACCGCCGGAGCCGGTCCACCACCGGGAAGCGGGACTCATCCCAGAGCAGCGACAAGCGCGGCCGGTACGTCCGAGCGACCCAGACGGAGAAGACGACCGACATCGCGTTCGATGCGACCATGCCGGGCAGCTGCGCCACACCAGGTCCGCCGCCGGGCGGGGGACTCCGCGGGCCGGGGTGGGGCCGTGGCGCTCCATCTCGAGCGCCAGGATCTCCGCCAGAAGGTCCGCCGCCGGCGCACCGGCACCCTGATCGTCTTCGTGGTGGAACGCTGACGCGTCGATGGACGCCGAGCAGCGGATGCAGGCCACCAAGGGCGCCGTGCTTCTCGCTGCTCCGAGACGCCTATCTGCGCCGCGACAAGGTGTCGCTGGTGGTCTTCTCCGGCCGCGCCGCCCGTGTGGTCCTCCAGCCCACGTCATCGGTCGACCTCGCCGAGCAACGCCTGCAGCGCCTCACCGTCGGGGGCACGACCCCGCTGACGCGCCGGGCTCGTTGCCGGGCTGCGCATCGTCCGCACCGAGCGCCTGCGTGACCCGACGGTGTATCCGCTTCCTCGTGCTGATCAGCGACGGTCGCGGCAACATCTCGCTGTTTGGCGAAGAACCGCTCGTCGAGGCGCAGCGC
>CAVPBY010000062.1:0-8952 GCA_963702225.1 uncultured Solirubrobacteraceae bacterium
GGTAGCCCGAGCTTGGTGTGCCTCCAGCAGGAATGCGCCGAGCTCGCCGCTGAGCGAGGCGGCGTCGACCGGAGCCAGCAGCGACCGCAGCATCTCCATCATCGCGTCCATCTCGGCGGCGAGCATCTCCCGGCGGTCGGCCTCGCACTTGGCACGGGCGGCCGGGCGGTCGCGCAGCAGCAGCTTGATGTCCTCCACGTTGAGCTCGCCCATTCCCGCGAAGTAGTCGAGCCTCGGGGCGCCGTAGGGCGCGGGCGAGGCGAGCACGGCGACCGCCGGCACCAGGCCTGCGAGCAGCGCGGCGCACGCGGCGGCGTGCGGCCCGCCGCCGGACACGCCCCACACCGCCAGCCGGTGGATCGAGAGGGCGTCGGCGATCGCGCGCACGTCGGCGGCGCAGTCGGCGACGTTACGGCCGTCGTGGCGGCTCGAGCCACCGTAGCCGGGCCGGTCATAGCCGATCAGACGGATCCCTCGCCGGTGCGCGCGCGCGACGTCCTGGGGCTCGAGCAGGCGGGAGCCCGGCTCGCCGTGGTGACAGAGCACCGGACGCCGCCGAGATCGCCGTCCTGGGCGATCCGCAGCGTCCGCCCGTCGCCGGTGGTGATGTCGCTCTCGATCACGGCCGCGATGATCGCACGCGCGTGACCACCGCGCTCACCGCCGCTCCCGCGAGCACCAGCAGGAACGGGTCGACCGGCTCCCGGAAACGCGGGGTCTCGACGTTGATGAACACGACCGACAGCGCGAACAGCACCGGGACCGCCCACGGCCAGCGGGGCGCGGCGCGCGCCGCGCGCGTCGCCAGCCCGGCGAGCGCCAGCAGGCACGCCACCCAGAACGCGATCACCCCGACGCGGGCGTCGTCGATCGGCAGATCGAGCGCCTCGCCGACGCCTGCCAGGCGGCCGCCCCTCGAGCTCGAACATGCGCGCGAGGTTGTCGGCGCCCGCGGCCAGCGGCGCGGTCGGGTGGCGGTCGACGTAGTGCAGCGCGCGGCGCTGCAGCACGGCGGAGAGGGCGGCCTCGCTCATCGTCCCGGCCCGCCGGCGGATCTCCTGGTCGGCCGGCACGAACCAGAACAGCCGCCACTTGTACGGGATCGTCCGGTCGGCCGCCGACGCGGGGTTGTACGTGCCGCGCAGCGTGATCCCGGTCTCGTCGGCGACGCGGGACGAAGCGGTGCAGCTGGAGCGCGTTGCGGACCGTCCACGGCGCGATCGCCGCGGCGGTGCAGGCGAGCAGCAGCGCGACGGCGGCGCCCGCCCGCCGCAGCCCGCGGCCCCGGGAGCGCTGGGCATCTAACGGCACCATGGGTTCCGTGAGATGCCCAGCGTCCCGCGACGGGGGCCTCCGCACCGCCGCCACCGCGCCCACCGCCGCCACGGCGCCCACCGCCGCCACCGCGAGCGGCAGCACCATCACCGCCGCGTTCTCGTGCGTGAGCGTCGCCAACCCGGTCAACGCCCCCGCGCCGGCGATCCACCGCCACGGGCGCGCCGACCTCCCCGCGCGCAGCCCCGCCCACACCGCACAGAGCTCGAGCGCGACGAGCAGGTTCTCGGCGGCGAGCACCCCGGAGAGCTCGATCAGCACCGGGTCGACCGCGGCGAGCACGAGCGCCGCCAGCGCCGGCCCGGCGCCGCACATCTCCAGCGCGACGAGCCCCACCAGCCCGACGGTCACCGTCCCGAGCGCCGCGCTCTCCAGCCGCTCGCCGGCGAGCGCCGCCCGATGCCCGGACGCGTGGCCGTCGAGCAGGTCGGCGAGCGCGAGCGCGTACGGGTAGCCCGGGGGGAAGTAGGCCGTCGGTCCGCGCGAGCCGCCGGCGCCGGTGCCCGGCCCGTTGTCGCCGGTCGTGTAGTCGCCGTCGGTCGCGATCGCGGCGGCGAACCGGTTGTAGGTGCCGGCATCGTTGATCGCCCGGTAGGACGTCGTCTCCACGAACCCCACCCGGAGCCCGAGCGCGAGGATCAGCGCGGCGGCGACGAGCGCCCGCGACCTCACGCGACGACCGGTCAGGTGATGCCGACGATCGCCGCGCACACCCAGTTCGATGCGCCGGCGCCGCCGTTCCAGATCCGCGAGGCGACCGCGCTCTGCTCACTGAGCGGGGCGAGGTACGCGGCCGGTCCGGTGCCCCCGAACAGCTTCCAGGTGCCCGGGACGATCTGGTAGTAGCCCGAGGCGCCGGCGCTGTTGGGCGGCAGGTCCTGGCCGCCGGACTCGCACATCACGATCGCCTCGGGGATCGCCCAGCCGCCCGAGGGCGCGGCCGATCCGGAGCCACTGCCCGAGCCGGCGCCAGAGCTCCCGCCCGACCCCCCGCCAGACCCCGCGGCGGCGGCAGCAGCAGCGGCGGCAGCGGCCGCGGCGCGCGCGGCGGCGGCCGCGGCGGCCCGGCGCGCGGCGGCTCGCCGGGCGGCCTCCACGGCGGAGATCCGGCCCTGCAACCGCTGGCTGGCGGCGCGGCTGGCGCCGAGCGCCGCCGCCTGGGCGCCGCGGGCCCGTGCGAGCGCCGCCTCTCGTGAACCGAGCAGCGCGTTCATCCCGGCGAGCGCGCGGGCCTGGACGGCCGCCTCCTGGGTGAGGCGCGCGTCGGCGCGCTGCAGCGAGGCGAGCCGCGCGGCGGCACGGGCCGCATCGCGCTTGGCGCTCACCGTGATCGCGATCAGCTGCTGCTGGGCGTGCTGGGCGCGGCCGAGGAACGACAGCTTGGTGAGCAGGTCCTGGAACCCGTGGGAGCTGAGCACGACGGTCATCAGGCCCGGGCGGTTGGCCTCATAGCCGGACCGCAGCTGCGCGGCGAGCAGCGTCCGCGCCGCCGCCAGCCGGCGCCGGAGCGTCCGCAGGTGGGCGCGCTCGGCGGTCAGCTCTCCGCCGACCTTGGCGAGCTCGGCGCGGCGCGCGACGAGCGTCGCGTTGACCGCGGCCTCGCGGCGGCGGACGAGCGCGATCTGGTTGCCGAGCGACCCGATCGACTGGTTGAGGTGGCCGATCGAGGCCGACAGCCCGCGCTGGCGCGACTGCTGGGCGCCGAGCCGCGACTTCAGCCGGCCGAGGTTGTCAGCGCGCGAGCGCGCGGGGACGAGCACGAGCACGACCATCGCGGCGGCGATGGCGAGCCCGCCGAGCGCGGCGAGCGCGAGGCGGGGTGGATGCTGGGCATGGGAACGCATGGCGGCGGGCACCCCGGCGGCCGGGTGACGGCGCCGGCGGGCGGACAGACCCCCCAGAGCCGCAGTCAACCGTACCAATCCCGCCCGGACGGGCCGGCGCGCCACGATCGCCTGCAAGATTTCGCCCACCGAGCAGGAATAGCCTGGAAGGCGTAGTGACGAACAGGAATCACGCCACAAGGAGCGGGTCGGGATGTCGCGAGCAGTGAGGTTCAACGAGTACGGCGGGGCCGAGGTCCTGCAGGTCGTCGAGGTCGAGGATCCGCGTCCAGGCCCCGGCCAGGTGCTCGTGCGCGTGAAGGCGACCTCGATCAACCCGGGGGAGGCGAAGATCCGCGACGGGGCGATGCACGCCCTCTTCCCGGCGACGTTCCCCAGCGGCGAGGGGTCCGACGTCGCCGGCGTGATCGAGGCGCTCGGCCCGGGGGACACCGGAGGCTTCGCCGTCGGCGACGCGGTGATCGGCTGGACCGACGGGCGGGCGGCACACGCCGAGCTCGCCGTGCTCGACCGCGCCTCGATCACCCGCAAGCCGGACGCGCTGCCGTGGGAGGTCGCGGGCACGTTGTTCGTCGCCGGCGCGACTGGCTGGGCCGCGGTGCGGGCGGTCGGCGCGGCCGAGGGCGACACGGTCGCGGTCGCGGGCGCGGCGGGTGGCGTCGGCGTGTTCACCGTCCAACTCGCGGCCCGCACCGGCGCCCGCGTGATCGGGCTCGCGAGCGAACGCCACCATGACTGGCTGCGCGACCACGGGGTGGTGCCCGTCGCCTACGGTCCCGGTCCCACCCGCCCCGCCGATCGCATCCGCGAGGCCGCTCCGGGTCCCGTCGACGCGTTCATCGACCTGGTGGGCGGCGGCTATGTCGCGCTCGCGCTCGATGAGCTCGGCGTGGCGCCCGCGCGCGTCGACACGATCGCCGACTTCGCGGCCATCTCCGAGCGCGGGGTCAAGGGCGAGGGCAACGCCCAGGGCGCGAGCGCGGCGGTGCTCGCGGAGCTCGCCGGGCTGATCGTCGCCGGCGAGCTCGAGGTGCCGATCGCCGCCACCTATCCGCTCGACCAGGTCGCCGCCGCGTACGACGAGCTCGCACGGGGCCACACCCGCGGCAAGATCGTGCTGCTGCCGTGACCGGCGCCGGCCGGGTCCATCCGGCGCCGGGCGACGCGCGGGCCCGGGCGATCCTCGACCGGGTGCGCGCGGTTCCCGAGGGGTTCGTGCGCACCTACGGCGACATCTCGCCCGGCGCGCCGCGGCTGGCCGGCACGGTGCTCGCCGGCTGCCAGGACCCGTCGGTCCCGTGGCACCGGATCGTGCGCGCCGACGGATCGCTGGCCAAGGGCGACCGCCAGCGTGCGCTGCTGCACCGCGAGGGCGTGCCGTTCCGCGGGGCGCGCGTCGAGATGCGGGTCGCGCGGATGGTCGTGATCGGCGAGGCGACGCCGTGAACTGGCTCCAGCGCGCGATCACGCTGCCGCCCCGCCCGCGTGGCTTTCATCTGGTGACGGGCGAGCTGCAGAGCGCGCTGCCGGAGCTGCGGGAACTGCGGGTGGGGATGCTCCATCTGCTGATCCAGCACACCTCGGCGTCGCTCGCGCTCTCCGAGAACGCGTCGCCCGACGTGCGGCGTGACTTCGAGACCTGGTTCAACCAGGCGGTGCCGGAGGGCGCGCGCTACTGGACGCACACGATCGAGGGCGCGGACGACATGCCCGCGCACGTCAAGGCGGCGCTGCTCGGCCCCTCGCTCACGCTGCCGGTGAGCGGCGGCCGACCGGCGCTCGGCACCTGGCAGGGGATCTACCTGTGCGAGCACCGCGACCACGGTGGCCGCCGCACCGTGGTGGCGACCGCGTGGGGGGAGCCCGAGCCGGCTCAGGCGCCGTCCGGATAGCCGCGCATGCCGTCGAGGCCGGTGGCCATCGGTTCAGCGCGCGAGCGCGGGCTCGGCGACGGTCGCCGTGAGCGCGGTGAGGATCGACACCCCGAGGCGCCGCCGGATCACCCGCAGCAGCAGCCCCGGCGCGTGCACCGGTCAGCGACCCCGCCACACCGGCGAGCGCTTCTCGGCGAACGCGGTCGCGCCCTCCTTGGCGTCCTCGGAGTCGAAGATCGGGCCGGAGATCTTCTCCTGGCGGTCGAAGAACTCGGCGGCCGGCCAGTCGACCGACTCGACCAGGATCCGCTTGGAGCCGATGATCCCGAGCGGCGCATTGGGCGTGATCCGGGCGGCCAGCTCGAGCGCCGCGTCGAGCGCCGCGCCGGGCTCGGCGAGCGCGTTGACCATCCCGAGCTCGTACGCGCGCTCGGCGAGCAGCGGATCGCCGGTGAGCGCCATCTCCATCGCGACCGCGGGCGGCAGCAGCCGCGGCAGCCGCAGCAGTCCGCCGCCGGCGGCGACGAGCGAGCGCTTGACCTCGGGGATGCCGAGCTTCGCGCCCTTGCGGCGGCGACGATCAGGTCGCAGGCGAGCGCGATCTCCAGCCCGCCGGCGACCGCGAAGCCCTCGACGGCGGCGATCAGCGGCTTGTCCGGCGGCGCGCTGGGTGATGCCCGCGAAGCCGCGGTCCTCGAACCAGGGGCGCTCGCCGGCGACGAACGCCTTGAGGTCCATGCCCGCGCAGAACCCCTTGCCCGCGCCGGTGACGATCCCGAGCAGCAGCTCGTCGTCCCGTCGAGTCGGTCGAGCGCCGGGCCGATCCCCTTGGCGACCGCGGCGTTGACCGCGTTGCGCTGCTCGGGGCGGTTGATCGTGATGAGGAGGACCTTCTCGCGGACCTCGGTGAGAACTTCTGCGTTGTCGCTCATGCGACGAAGAGTTTCAGTTCCGGCTCGCGCTCGCCGCGCAGCACCGCCAGGTCGACCTCGACGCAGTCGATCCCGCGGGCGCTGGCGAGCACGCGCGCCTGCGGCTTGATCTGCTGGGCGGCGAGCACGCCGCGGCAGCCGGCGAACGCCGGGTCGAGCTGGATCCGCTCGAGGTAGCGGCGTCAGCTGATCGACAGCGTCGATGCCGGCGACGCGCTTGATCTCGACCGCGATCCAGCCGTCCTGGGCGTCGCGGCACATCAGGTCGACCGGGCCCGATGTCGGTCGGCCACTCGCGGCGCACGAGCCGGAAGCCCTCGCCGCACCAGTGCGGCTGGGCGGCGAGCAGCTCCTGCAGGTGCGGACTCGACGCCGTCCTTGGCCAGCGCAGGGTCGGCGTCCGGGGAGCCCATCTCGACGGTCACGTCGGAGAGCACCTCGTGCAGCGTCGATCTCGAGCTTGTCCTCGGCTCTTGCCGCGTGCTTGCGCACGATCATGCGGTCCTCGGCGCTCCTCGATCACCGTCGGTGGCGTCATCCAGTTCAGCGGCTTGACCGCCTGGCCGCCGTAGTCCGACCACACCATGAACGTGCCGTCGGCCTTGGTCATCAGCAGCCGCGTGGCCTCGGCCAGGTGGGTGGTGAGCCGGCCGGTGTAGTCGATCGAGCAGCGGGCGACCATCAGGCGCATCGCGCGTACGCCTAGGATCGACCGCCGAGGCCGCACGGCGGCCCTATCCTCCGCACGATGCGCAACCAGCTGCGTCCCCTGTTCGACCGGATCGTGATCAAGGAGCTCGATCCCGACCGCATCCGCCGCTCGGGCCTGCTCGTCCCGCCGGGCTCCGACGAGCCGCCGCCCCAGCAGGGGATCGTGCTCGCCGTCGGGCCCGGCCTGGACTGGTGGGAGCACGTCGGCGTCAAGATGCCGGTCCAGCCCGGCGACCACGTCGTCTTCCCGTCGTCGGCCGGCGCGTGGGTCGAGATCGACGAGGAGCGGCTGCTCGTCTGCCGGGTGGGCGAGCTGCTCGGCGTGCTCGACCAGGTCGAGGCGATGCCCGGACTGCGGCGGGCGCGGCTCGGCCGCGGAGTCCTGCCCGGTCTGCGGGCGCGAGGGCTCGTCGCGCCGCACGCGCGCCCCGCGCCGGCTCAGGCGGCGGCGCTGCGCGCCGACAGGCCGCGCGGGGTGGCGCGCCTCGATCCGCGCCAGCAGCTCGGCGACCTCGGGGTCGGCGCCGAACGAGAGCGCGCGCCGGCAGGCGTCGATGCACTCCGAGCGCGGTCGGTGCGCGCGAGCGCGTGCGCGTACGCCGACCACGCCTCCGGCGACTCGGGATCGAGCTGGGTGGCCGCCTCGGCGGCCGAGACCTCGGCGCCGACGTCGCCGGCGAGGTGGTAGGCCAGCGCGAGGTCGAGCAGCCCCTCCAGCCGACGGGCCCGTCAGGCGGGCCCGCTCGAGCGCGGCGATCGCGGCGTCGCGATCCATCAGGCGCAGCCGCAGCCGCCCGAGCCGCTCCCACGCGGACGCGTCGGCGGGCGCCCGCTCGGCCGCTCGCTGCGGCCGCCTCGGCGGCGAGGTCGACCGCGCCCATGTCCTCGTAGATGCGCGAGGCGAAGCGCTCGGGGGTCGGGCGGTCGGTCTCGACGCGCGCCCAGTCGCGCACGGTGCGCGCGGCCGCGGGCAGGTTGCCCGCCTGCCAGAACGCCGCGGTGAGCAGCCGCAGCACCGCGGGGTTGTCGGGTCGGCGTCGCGCGCGTAGACCAGGCGCTGGGCGGCGAGCGGCGCGTCGCCCTCGGCGAGCGCGTGCTGGGCGGCGGTCATGAACCGCTGCGACCCGGTCGGCGGCCGGGTCGGGCGTCGAGAAGTCGACGAACTGCAGCGAGCCCGCCGGGACCGTGCGCACGCCGACCGCGAAGGATGACGCGCGCCCACTGCTGCGAGCTCTCCTCATCGCCGGAGAAGTAGATGCCGGTGACCGTGCCGACGCCCCACTCGGGATAGGAGACGCAGCGGGCGTAGCGGTGGACGACCGAGTGGTCGGGCACGCGCGAGCCGAACGGGTCGTGCTTGGCCCGGTCCTCGGCCTGCGCGCGCGCGCGCTGCTCGTTCTCGTAGGCGCGGCGGCCGGCGTCCTCACGGGCGCGGCGGGTGGCGGCGGCGGAGACCTTGACCGCGTTGCGGCTGACGGTGCCGCCGCGGGAGGTCTCGGCGAGGCGCTCGAGCTCGTCGGCGGACTCGTTGATCGCCTGCAGGTGCTGCTGGTGCTCGTGGCGGCGACCGGGCGGGGCGATGTCGGGATGCCAGCGCTTGGCCATCCGCCGTCGCGCGAGCTGGACGGTGCGCTGGTCGAACGGGGGCTCGAGCTCGAGCAGGAGCAGCGCGGCTTCGACATCCAGGATCCGGGGCATGCACTCGGCCGGGAGAAGATCCCGGCGGGTGGACAGCACCTGCCCGAGCTTGACGAAGGTGACCCCGCCGTCCTCCATGGCCAGCCGCACCGAGCGGGCCAGCCGGGCCCGGCCCCCGGGCGTGGCCAGTTCGGACCGGCGCCCGCCCCGCGCAACGGAAGCAGCCCGCGCCGCGCCAGGATCCGGCTGATCTGCCAGTAGCGACCAGCCCGGCCCATCCGCCCTCGCGTGGCCCGCAGCACGTAGACCGGCCCGGGCACCGACCCGCTCGGCACCAGCGCCTCGGCGATGACCAGGCAGACGATGCCGACCAGCAGCGCGATGACCACCCCGAGGATCACGAACCACAGAGCCGGCAGGGCGCTGCCCTTCCTCGGAAACCCCGGACCGCCGATCATGGCCGTAACGACCGGCGAGAACACCAGCACCGCGATGATCCCGGCCGCCAGCGTCCGCAGCGCCGGCACGCGGACCCCGATCAGCCGCGCACGGCAAACGCGAACAACAGCAGTGTCAGAGCAGATCCGATGACCAGCACGGACCAATGTCAGAGCGGTC
>CAVPBY010000063.1:0-18348 GCA_963702225.1 uncultured Solirubrobacteraceae bacterium
GCCAGATCGACGAGGAGGTGTCGTGGACCGAGACCTGGTTGGCCTTGACGCCGTCCTTGACCGCCGTCGTGGACAGGTCCTGGGCGGCCGCGGCGGGGTAGCCGACCGTGTAGGACTGGGCGCCGGTGGTCCCGGTCGGCTTCAGGGTGACCGTCGCGCTGTTGGACTTGGGGTCGAGCGCGAGCTTCTGCACCTTCCCCTGCTGAAGCTGCACGATCAGATTGCCGTACGTGTAGCTCGGCCCGCTGGAATGGCTCCCGATCAGCTTCTGTGCGAAGAACGCCAGGACGACGACGATCAGGATCGGAAACGCGGCGCTCTTGAAGAACCTGCTCATAACGGTGGCCCGAGAAGATGAATCGGCCCCACGCCCCTGGTGCTTGAACGAAGGTGGCGCCGCGGACCAGTGAGCCTAGCAGCACGGCCTCTCGCCGCCGGCGGGTTCCTACCCGTCCAAGGCGGCCACGTAGGGCAGATTGCGGTAGCGCTCCGCGTGGTCCAGACCATATCCGATCGCGAACTCGTCGGGGATCTCGAAGCCGACGTAGCGGGTCTGGAGGTCGACCTTGCGCCGCTCGGGCTTGATCAGCAGCGCGCACACCTCCAGCGAGGCGGGGTTGCGGCCCGCGAGGTTGCGCAGCAGGTACTGGAGCGTGAGTCCCGAGTCGACGATGTCCTCGACGATCAGCACATCGCGGCCCTCGATCACGGCGTCGAGGTCCTTGAGGATGCGCACCACGCCCGAGGACCGCGTCGCCGAGCCGTAGGAGGCGACCGCCATGAAGTCGACCTCGACCGGGATCGTGAGCTGCCGCATCAGGTCCGAGACGAAGAACACGGCGCCCTTGAGCACGCCGATGAGCAGCAGGTCGCGCCCGGCGTAGTCGCGGTTGATCTCCTCGGCCAGCTCCCCCACCCGGCGGTTGAGGTCCTCGGCGCCGACGAGGACCTTGCCGATCGCAGGCTGGTCACTCATGCTCGGCGGAGTCTATGTCCACGGCCGGAGGCGGTGACGCCCGGCCCGGCCGGGGTCCGACCGGCGGGGTCAGGTCGAAGCGCACGACGCCGGCCCGGACGCTCGCCCGCACGCCCGCGGGCAGGTGCAGCGATGCCGTCCCGCGCACCGGCAGCGCGGCGACCTGCTCGGCCCGCCGGGCGACGCCCGCCGCGGGCCGGCCGGCTGCGCCGTCGGCCAGCCGCTGCACGATCAGCGCGCGCAGCGCCGGCGGCTGGGCCCGGAGCACGTCGAGCCGCACCGTGCCCGCGGGCTCGCCGGCGAGCGCGGCGTCGACGAAGTCGTCGAGCACCGCCGCCTCGGCGGCGAGCACCTCGGCGGCCGCGGCCAGGTTGGCGACCGCGGCCGGGTGCACGCGCTGCAGCGCGGGCAGCAGCTCGTGGCGGACCCGCCCGCGCGCGTACGCGTCTGAGTCGTTGCTCTCGTCGTCGCGGTAGGCGAGGCCGCGCGCCCGGCAGTGGGCGGTCGTCTGCTCGCGCGTGACGGAGAGCAGCGGGCGCACGAGCGCCGGCCGTCCGGGCCGGGCGGGCGTGCGCGCGCGCATGCCGAGCAGCGCCCGGCGGCTCGGCGAGGACGCCAGCCGGTAGAGGATCGTCTCGGCCTGGTCGCTCGCGGTGTGGCCGGCGGCGACCTCGGTGGCCGGGCTCTCGGACGCCGCGGCCGCCAGCTCGGCGGCCGCGGCGTAGCGCTCGCGACGCGCCCACGCCTGCACGTTGCCGTCCTGCGGCCGGTGGCGGGGGTGGCGGACGTCGAGCCCGACCCCGAGCGCCGCGCACACCGCCGCGCAGTGCTCGGCGTCGGCGGCGGCGGTGTCACGCAACCCGTACTCCACGTGCAGCGCCCGGACCGCCTGCGCCCCCGCGATCCGGACGGCGAGGTCGAGCAGGCAGGTCGAGTCGCGCCCGCCGGAGTACAGGACGAGGAGCGGCCGGCCCGGCTCGATCAGCCCGCAGGCGCGCACGACGTCGATCAGGTCGCTCACCGTCGCCCCCGGGCGCGCGCCCCCGGCGTACGCGCGCGCGTGAGCAGGGAGAGCTCGACCGGGAGGAGCTCGACCGGCGCCCGGGTGCAGCCGGCCACGCGGGCGGCGGCCTCGGCAAGCGTCATCGGACTACCACCTCGGAGGACCACGCAAGTTGACGACGGGGTTTCGTGGAGTGCGAAGCCCCGTCGTCCGCGGGACTGACGGCCCGCTGCGTCGGCTGTTGGCGCTCGTCACGTTGCCGGCGGCGCCTCGCGGTCGTGCACATCGGCTCGACCACGTTCCAGCCTGGTGCCTTGCGTGTGGCCACAGGTCTACACCCGTCACCGGCGTGTGTCAAACGTCACGCACCCGTCCCCGTCGGTCGGCTGACAGCGGAGGGCGACCGGCGTGCCGGTGCTCGGTCGAACGCTGGGCGGCCATCGGCGCGAAAGTGTATGGACCCTCTACGCTGCGCCCGCCGTGGCGGACACGATCCACCTGCACCCGACGGCGGCACTCGCCGAGCGGGTGCTGCTCCCGGGCGATCCGGGCCGGGCCCTGCGGCTCGCGCAGGCCCTCCTGGACGAGCCCCGGATGTTCAACCACAACCGCGGCCTGTGGGGATACACGGGCGAGACGCTGCTCGACGGCCGGCCGCTCACGATCCAGTCGACGGGCATGGGCGGCCCGAGCGCGGCGATCGTGATCTCAGAGCTCGCCGCGCTCGGCGCGCGCACGTTGCTGCGGATCGGGACCTGCGGCGCGATCGCGCCCGGCCGCTCGCTCGGCGAGGTGGTCCCCGTCAGCGCCGCGATTGCGGCCGACGGCACGAGCCGGGCGCTCGGCGCCGGCGAGCGGATCACCGGCACGCCGGAGCTGCTCGCGCGGTTGCGGGCGGTGACCGGCCCGGGCGCGGAGGGCGTCGTCGCGGTGACGAGCGACCTCTTCTACGACGGCCCGGAGGGCGCCGAGCAGGCGTGGGCGGACGCCGGGGCGTCGGTCGTCGAGATGGAGACCGCGACTCTGTTCGCGCTCGGCGCGCGGCGCGCGCTGACCACGGGCTGCCTGCTGATCGTCTCCGACCTCGTGCTCCCCACGCGGCGGCGCATCGACCCCGGCGCCCTGCAGGAGGCGGAGGGACGGCTCGGCGACCTCGCCGTGCGCGCGCTCGCCGGCGGGTGAGCGCGTCTCAGTCGGCCGCGGGGCCGCTGCGCTTCGGTCGCGCCTTGGTGGTACGGGGAGCGCGCGGCGGCTTGGGCGCGGTCGCCTGCCGCTCGGACTCCAGCCGCTGCAGCAGCGCCTCGATCCTCCCCAGCCGCTCCTCGAGCCGCTCGTCGGAGGCTCGGGCGCGAGAGCCTGCCCTCGAGCCGGTCGAGGCCGTCCTCGATCGACTCCAGGCGCTGGGACACGCTGCGGACGCGCCGCGTGAGACGCTCGAGGTCCCCGGCGGAGGGCAGGTTGAGGGCGCCCATCGCGAGCTCCTGCGCCCGCATCGCGCGCTCGCGCGTCTCGAACGCGCGGCTGAGCGCGCCGCTCACGATCGGGCTCTCGAGCAACTCCTGCGCGAGGCGCCCGATCGCGTCCTCACCCTGGCGGGTGACGCGGTCCTTGAGGCTGTCGTCGGCCATCTCGCCGCCACTCTACCCGCGGGCGCCGGCGACGTCGTCGTCCGTGGGGTGATTCTCCACCTCGAGTTGAGGGTGAGGTATGACACATCCGTGGTGGAATCGTGACGAAAGACCCCCCTCCAAATTGCGGGGGTCCAGATCGACGTGTAGCGTGCCGATAAGTCCTGACGCTGTGAAGAAACCCTGGGGAGCCCCATCGATGTCGTTCGTCACACGATCCACGCCCCGCCGCGTGCGCCACTGCATGCTGGTGCTGGCGGGCGCGATCGCAACCGCGCTCGGCCTCCCCGCGATCGGCGCGGCCGCCACCGATACGTGCTCGATCACGGCGCTGGACAGCCGGACCGGCGTCCAGACGATCTACCAGGGAGTCCCCGTGCCCACGGGCGCCACGAGCCAGCGGGATCTGCTGAACGCGCTCATGGCCGCCAACCCGGGCCTCCCGGCCTTGACCACGCTGGACCTCACGCAGGTGTCGCTCACCGCGACCTGCCCGACGAGCACGGCGACGACCTCGACGACGACGACGCCGACGACGAGCTCCACCTCGACCTCGACGTCGAGCACGACGAGCTCGAGCACGACGAGCCCGAGCAGCACCACCAGCTCGACCCCGACGACCTCGACGACGATCACGGTCCCGGGCGGCACCACCTCCTCGACCACGACTTCAGGGTCGACCACGAGCACCAGCTCGACGTCGAGTACAACGTCGACCTCGACGACCGCCTCGCACCCGACCGGGTCCCGCTCGGAGGGCGCGTCGTCGGTCGCCACGTCGACCACGACGACGAGCACGACGACCTCCGCCTCGCGCCCCAAGCGCCGGCGGTCGAGGACGACGGTGCCGAAGCAGCCGGCCACCCGCGGGCACCACAGGTCGACGGGCAACCCGCTGCTCAAGGCGGTCTCCGCC
Source organism: uncultured Solirubrobacteraceae bacterium (assembly GCA_963702225.1). GTDB lineage: Bacteria > Actinomycetota > Thermoleophilia > Solirubrobacterales > Solirubrobacteraceae > Palsa-465. The sequence goes on from CAVPBY010000063.1 coordinate 4,524, forward strand.
GGCTCGCTGAAGCTCCAGAGCACGATGACGACCGTCCCGGACTTCTTCATCGCGTCGTTCGAGATCCCGCCCTTCCTGCTGCCGATCTACCAGGCGGCCGGCATCGAGTACCAGGTGCCGTGGCCGGTGCTCGCCGCGATCAACCAGATCGAGACCGACTACGGGCGTGACCTGTCGGTGTCGACCGCCGGGGCCGTGGGCTGGATGCAGTTCATGCCCTCGACCTGGAAGCGGTGGGGCGTCGACGCCACCGGCGACGGGGTCGCCGACCCCTATAACCCGGTCGACGCGATCTTCTCTGCCGCCCGCTATCTGCACGCCGCCGGCGCGTCGGGGAACCTCGCCCGGGCGATCTTCGCCTACAACCACGCCGGCTGGTACGTGCAGTCGGTGCTGCTGCGCGCGAAGCTGATCGCCGGCGTCCCGGGCCCGCTGGTCACGGCCCTGTCCGACCTCGTCGAGGGGCGCTTCCCGGTCGCCGCCCGCTCGCACTGGAGCTCGGACAACGTGGTCGCCAGGGCCCAGGCGCGCCATCGGACGACCCAGGCCTCGACGACGGTGTCGAGCGGCACCGCCACCGGCACCGCGGTCCTCGCCCGCCAGGGCTCCCCCGTGATCGCCGTCAACGACGGCAAGATCGTGGCGCTCGGCCACTCCAGGGCGCTCGGCCGCTACGTCCGCCTGCAGGACTCCACCGGCAACACGTACACCTACGCCCACCTCGGCCGGGTCGCCGCCCGCTACGCCGCCCCCAAGCCGGTGAAGATCAGCGCCCGCGACATCGCCGCCGAGCTGTCGGTGCCCAAGCTCAAGGCCCCCTCCCAGGCCGCCAGCGCCGGGACCAACCAGTCCGCCGTCCGCGTGTCCGGCACGACGATCACGCCGACGGCCCACTCCGCGCTCGCCCGCGACACGAGCCATGCCGGTGCCGCGTCACACGCGGCCGCCGGTCACCACTCGGGCGGCCGCCACGCCGCGGTCCACCACGCGCCGGCGAGCTCCGGCACGATCAAGGAGCGGTTGTTCGCCCACCCCGCCCGGCGCGTCTCCTACGCCGCCGGCGGACGGCTGCAGCTGCACGCCAACGACGCGCTCACGAACTTCGACAACTACTTCGCCGGCGCGACGCTGCACCTCGCCAAGGGCCAGTACACGCTGCGCCGCCTGCGCGTCGGCTCGATCGTCGTCGCGGGGACGATCCTCGGCCGCGTCGGCGGCCGCAGCCAGGGCCTCGCACCGCACCTGTGGTTCCAGATCCAGCCGGCCGGACGGCGCTCGCCGGAGATCGACCCCGCGCCGATCCTCGACGGGTGGAAGCTGCTGCAGGCGACGAACATCTACCGCGACCGCTCGGTCAACGCCTTCTACTCCTCCTCGGCGCGCAACCCCAGCGTCGGGCAGGTGCTGCTCATGTCCAAGGAGCAGCTGATCGAGCGCGCCCTGTCGGACCCGCACGTCCACATCTACGCCTGCGGCCGCCGTGACATCGCCGCCGGGCTCGTCGACCGCCGCGTGCTCGCGGTGCTGGAGTTCCTCGCGGGCTCCGGGCTGCGCCCGACCGTCTCCGGCCTCGTCTGCGGCGCCGGGCGCGGCTCGATCGACGCCACCGGCAAGACCGGCGAGAGCGTCGACATCTCGGCGATCAACGGCGTCCCGGTCGCGGGTCACCAGGGGACCTCCTCGGTCACCGCGGTGGCGATCCGCCGGCTGCTCTCGCTCCAGGGCCTGATGGCGCCCGACAACATCGTCTCGGACACCGCGTTGAAGGGTCAGAGCACCGTGCTCGCCCTCCCGGACCACACGAACCGGATCCAGGTCAGCTTCACCCCCTACTACGGCGCCGACCGCAAGCAGTCCCGGCAGGCGCAGGCGTATCTGAAGCCGGGCCAGTGGACGAAGCTGATCGCCCACATCGGCACGATCTCCGAGCCGTCGGTGCCGCTCACCACGAGCCGCTACGCGGTCAAGCGCTGATCGCGCTCTTCCGCTTCGTCCAGCTCGAGCTCGCCTGGCCGCTCGGCCCGCCGGACGGCCGCCACGTGCTCCGCGCTCCGAACGCCGAGGCGGCGCGTCCGATCGCCCACGTCGTCGTGCTCGCCACGCTCGAGGCGCCGCGCCGGAGCCGCTCGCCTCGCGCGCGCGCACGGGCCCGCCCGGCGGAGCCGGAACCCGGCCCGCCCACGATGGCCAGCGGCCGCGCGACCGTCATCACGGTGCGCGACCCGTTCGCCGAGCCGGCGGCCGCCCGGGAGTGGCTGCAGCGAGCCGGCGCAGGCGGAGCTCGCGGAGGCGCTCGGCGTGCTCGACCGGCTGCTGCACGCCCATCGCGTCGCGACCGCCGACCCGGCCATGGCGCCGCTTCACCGGGCCCGGCTGATCGCCGGCCGGCTCGGCTACGGCGCCGGCGAGGAGGTCGCCGACGGCCGCTGGACCGCGGCCCGCGAGCTGTCGCAGCCGGGCGGCCCGTCCCGCGGGTCGCGCCCGCGGCGGGCGTTGCCGGGCTCCGAGGCGCGGCTCGCCGCGCTGCTGGGCGGAACCGACCGGGCGCTCGCCTGCGAGGAGCTCGCGCTGCGCGCGCGCCTGGACCTCGACCGCGACCGGCCGCGCGAGGCGGCGCTGCAGCTGCTCGTCGCGCTCGACGCCGCGATCGCGGAGCTCGACCGCCGAGGGACCCGCCCAGGGGGCGGAGCGCGTCGCGGCGCTGCGCGAGCGGCGCGCGTCGACCGCGGCCGCGGCACAGACGGCGCTGACCGGCACCCCGTCGCCGCAGGCGCGGGCCGAGGTGGCCGAGACGGTGGCGATGCTCGAGGCCGCGCTGCGGGCGCGGCCGGGCGAGCGCGGGCGCTGAACCGGAGCGGGCGCGGCGACGGCGCCAGACGGCCGGGGTCCGGGCGGCCGGGGTCCGGGCGGCCGGGGTCCGGGCGGCCGGGGTCCGGGCGGCCGGGCCCAAGTGCCGTCGGCGCGGAGCGCGGTGGTTTAGGCTGTGCCCATCGAACGGCTGCCCGACACCGTCGACCCGTATCCCGGAATCTCCTCCAAGGCCTACGAGCACCCCGCCGACCGCGCGGCGACGGCGGCGCTGCAGGCCGTCCCGATGCTCGACACGGTCGTGCGCCGGCTGGTCGAGTTCAGCTACGAGCGCGCGCTGCGCCAGACGTTCCTCGGCAACGCGGTGCAGGTGGGCGAGCGCCAGCTTCCGGGCGTGTGGTCGGCGTATCGCGGCGTGGCGCACATCCTCGACATGGAGCCTGAGAACGACGTCTACGTGAGCTCCGCGGTCCACTGGAACGCGGTGACGATCGGCTCCAAGCGGCCGATGATCGTGCTCGCGTCCGACCTGCTGCAGCGCCTGGGCCCGGGCGAGCAGCGGGCGGTGATCGCTCACGAGCTGGGGCACGTGCTGTCCGACCACGTGCTCTACACGACCGCGCTGAACATCCTGCTCGCCGCGGGCAGCGGGCTGCCGCTCGGGCTCGGGCTCCCGGTGCGGGCGGTCCGCGCGGTGCTGCTGGAGTGGGTGCGCGCCGCCGAGCTCTCCTGCGACCGCGCCGCGACGCTCGCGGTGCGCGACCCGCAGATCGTCTGCCGCGCGCTGATGGTGCTCGCCGGCGGCATGCCCGCCTCCGAGCTCGACCTCGACGCGTTCATGGCCCAGGCGATGGAGTACGAGAACTGGGAGGACGGCCACGACCGCGTCCGGCGGTTCTTCAACGAGCTGAGCGCGACCCACGCCAACGCCGTCCGGCGCGTCTCGGAGGTCATGCGCTGGGTCCAGAGCGGCGACTACGACCGCATCCAGCGGGGCGAGTACCGCCGCCGCGACGAGGAGACCGACGTGCGCGAGGATGCCGGCGACGCCTTCGAGTTCTACGCCGAGCGCTTCCGCTCGCTGTTCCGCGAGCTCGGTGAGAACGTCACCTCGATCGGCGAGCAGATGAGCACGGCGAGCACCCAGGTCGCCGACTGGCTGCGCAAGCGCGGCCAGTAGCCCCCGTCACGGCGACGCGATCGCCGAGACCGCCCACCCGTCCCGCCCCGACCCAACGGTCGGGCAGTCACGGCAACCCGATCGCGGGCCGGTGCGCCCACTTGACAGGAGAACAGTTTCGATATATCGTTGACGGATCGTCGATACCCCACCACGTTCGACGAGACATTGGACATCACATCAAGGAGTACATCTATGACAGGTGCATACGCACTTAACTGGTCCGGGGCGGGGAGCCGTCCCTGGGCCGAGCAATGGGGCTGCAGCTCACACGAGGACGACCCGCGGGGTCGCCACGAGCGCAGCCGTCAAGGCGGACCGCGCGGCGGCTACGGCCGGCACGGCGGACCCCAGGGCGGCGGTCGCCACGGCGGCGGCCGCTCCGGCCGGGGCGAGGGCCCCGGCTTCCCGCTCGAGGCGCTCGCCGACTGGGTGCTGTCCCGCGGCAAGGGCGGCGGCCGAGGCGGCCCGGGTCACCACGGCCCGAGCCCGGAGCAGATCGAGGCGCTGATGGCGCTGCGCGGGATGCGCGGCGGCCCGTTCGGCCGGGGGCCGCGCGGCCGGGGCCGGCGTCGCCGAGGCGACGTCCGCCTGGCGGTGCTGCGACTGCTCGCCGAGGAGCCGCGCAACGGCTACCAGCTGATGCAGACGATCGAGGAGCGCTCGGAGGGCCAATGGCGGCCGAGCCCGGGCTCGATGTACCCGGCGCTCTCCCAGCTGGAGGACGAGGGCCTCATCCACTCGGCCGAGGCCGACGGCGCCCGCCGCTTCGAGATCACCGACGCGGGCCGCGAGGCGCTGCAGGAGCGTGCCGGCGAGCCCGACCCCTGGTCCCCGGAGCCGGACGCGGACGCGCACGCGATGAGCGAGCTCGGCCCGCTCGTGCTCGGGATCGGCAAGGCGGTCTGGCAGGTCGCCTCCGTCGGCGACGAGCGTCAGCGGACGCTCGCCTCCGAGCTGCTCGCCGAGACCCGGCGGCGGCTGTACGGGATCCTCGCCGAGGAGGCCGCGGAGACCGACGACAGCGACGACGGCGACGACGGCGACGGCCCCGAAGCGTCCGGCGAGTCCGGCACGTCCGAGGTCTAACCTCCCGCGCATGTCGCTGACCGCTGACAGCTCCGTCGAGGAGCCCATCACCGGCCCGGCGATCGCCGTCACGGACCTCGTCAAGACATATGGCGAGGTCCGGGCGGTGCGCGGGGTGAGCTTCGAGGTCGCCGCCGGCGAGGTGTTCGGCTTCCTCGGCCCCAACGGGGCGGGCAAGTCGACGACGATCAACATGCTCTGCACGCTCGCCAAGCCGACGTCGGGCCGGGCGTCCGTCGCCGGCCACGACGTGGTCGCCGAGCGCGACGAGGTGCGGCGCAACATCGGGCTGGTCTTCCAGGACCCGACGCTCGACGGCTACCTCACCGCCCGCCAGAACCTGAAGCTCCACGCCGAGCTCTACGGGGTGCAGTCCGACCTCGTCGCGCCGCGGATGGAGCAGGTGATGGAGATGGTCGGGCTGTGGGAGCGCCGCGACGGGGTCGTCGGGACGTTCAGCGGCGGCATGCGCCGCCGGCTGGAGATCGCCCGCGGGCTCATGCACTCCCCGCGCGTGCTGTTCCTCGACGAGCCGACGATCGGGTTGGACCCGCAGACGCGCCGCTCGATCTGGAGCTACATCCGGGAGCTGCAGGAGCGCGAGGAGATCACGATCTTCATGACGACCCATTACATGGACGAGGCCGAGTGGTGCGACCGGATCGCGATCATGGATCACGGCGAGATCGTCGCCCTCGACCCCCCGGAGACGCTCAAGGCCGCCGTCGGCACCGACCGGATCACGATCCACACCGACGACGACGAGGCCGCGATCGACGCGCTCGCCGAGCAGTTCGGCATCGAGGCCCACGTCAGCGAAGGGGCGATCGTGTTCGGGATCGCCTCCGGCGAGCAGTTCGTGCCCCGGCTGTTCGCGGAATTCCGGGTGGGAATCCGCTCGGTCTCGATCTCGCGCCCGACGCTCGACGACGTCTTCATGTCCTATACCGGCACGACCATCCGTGACGCCGAGGAGGACCAGTCCAAGCACCGCAACCGGGTGATGATGCAGATGATGAATCGGCGATGAGCACCGTCCAGCCCTCCCCCACCACGGCCCCGGGCGAGTCCGCGCCGACGCCGCGACCGCCGGTCGTACGGGTCCGCGTCCCGGAGCGGAGCTTCGCCTCCGAGCTGCGCGCGGTCAAGATCGTCTGGCGCCGGGAGGTCATCCGCTATGGCTCGGACCGCCTGCGGATCGTCACCACGCTCGTGCAGCCGCTCCTGTTCCTGTTCGTGCTCGGCGCGGGCCTGCAGCGGATCTCGAGCGCCGGCACCCACGGCGTCGACCTGAAGACGTTCATCTTCCCGGGGATCCTCGCGATCTCGGTGCTGTTCACCGCGATGTTCTCGGCCGCGTCGATCGTGTGGGACCGCGAGTTCGGGTTCCTGCGGGAGATGATGGTCGCACCGGTGCGCCGCAGCTCGATCGTGATCGGCAAGTGCTTCGGCGGAGCAACGGTGGCGGGCATCCAGGGCGTGATCGTGCTCTGCCTCGCCGGCGTCGTCCACGTGCCCTACGACCCCGTGATGATCCTCGAGATCCTCGCGCTGCAACTGCTGCTCGCGTTCAGCGTCACCGCCTTCGGCGTGATGCTCGCGGTGCGGATCAAGCAGATGCAGTCGTTCATGGGGGTGATGCAGATGGTGATCACGCCGATGTTCTTCATCTCCGGGGCGCTGTTCCCGGCCTCCGGTCTGCCCGGGTGGCTCACCGTCCTGAACCGGATCGATCCGCTCACCTACGCGGTCGACCCGATGCGGCGGATCGTCTTCAGCCACCTGCATCTGGCCCCGCTCGCGCGCCGTGCCCTTGACCCGGGCGTGAAGTGGTGGGGCTATCGCGTGCCGACGCTCATGGAGGCGGGTGTGATCATCGTGCTCGGCCTGGCGATGCTCGGCGTCGCGATCTGGGAGTTCAGCACCACCGAGTAGTCGCGCGGACCGGGTCACGCGGTTGTGACCGCGGTCATCCTCGGCGCGACCACGGGGCCTCGCGGACCTCCACCCGCGCCGCTTCGGCGCCTGGGCCACCGCGACCGTCCGGGCCCGGACGCTGGTAGCGTTGCGGCGGTGAGCGAGGGTGACGGCTCAGGGGATCCGGCGGCGGCGTCGCCGGCGCCGGCGACGGTCGGGACACCGATCGGATTCCGTGTCTGCACAACCCGGCGGGCCATGAGGTCGACTTCCACCTCGCGACCGGCCAGTTCATCTGGATCGACCTCGAGGGTCCGCGCGATGCGACCTGCAGGCGCTCGGCGAGCAGCTCCAGCTTCACCCGCTCACGCTCGACGACGCGCGGACGTTCCGCCAGCGGCCGAAGATCGAGGATTACGACAAGTACGTGTTCCTCGTGGGGTTCGGCGCCGATCCGGAGACGGCGTCGGGCGACCGGCTGCTGCGGGAGGTGCACATGATCCTCTCCGGGGACATCGTGGTGACGATCCACCGAGACGCGCACGCGGGCGCTGGACGCGCTGCGCGACCGCTACGACGACCAGTCGGTCCGCTCCGAGCAGTTCCTCGTCTACCAGATCCTCGACGTGGTGATCTCGACCTTCGTCCCCGTGCTCTCGCGGATCGACGACGACATCGACGACATCGAGGAGCAGGTCATCAGCCAGCCGCGCGAGTCCAGCCTCCAGCGGATCTTCTCGATCAAGCGAGACATCGTGGCGATGCGACGCGTGATCGCGCCGATGCGCGACATGTTCCAGCGCCGAGCTGAGCATCTCTCCACCTGCCTGGGTTCTCCACCGACGACATGCTGTACTTCCGCGACCTCTACGACGGGCTCGTGCGGACCTCGGAGATGGTGGACGCCTACCGCGATCTGCTCTCGGGCGCGGCCGACCTGTACCTCTCGACGGTCGCCAACCGCCAGGGGGAGGTCAACCGACAGCTGACGATCATCGCGACGATCTTCCTGCCACTCACCTTCTTCACCGGATTCTTCGGGCAGAACTTCGCCTTCCTCACCGGGCACATCCAGAACACGACGCTGTCGTTCTGGGTGCTCGGGATCGGAACGCTGTTCGCGTCGATCGTCATCCTCGGGTTCTGGTTCCGGCGCCGGGGCTGGATCGGCCGGAGCACACCCGGCGGCACGGCGAAAGCCGACTGACCGCCGCGGACGGGCGGCGGCGCGCAGGCGACGCTCAGCTTCGACGGTCGCGGTGCGCGGCGCGCAGCCTGGCGGCGAGCCGTGCGGTCAGGCCGGTGGCCGGCTGCCGAGCGGGCGGCCGGTCTCCCACTCGTGGCCGAACGGGTCGACGATCCGGCCAACGCGAGGCGGTCGCGATCCAGAACGCGGCCTCGCCGACCGCGAGCTGGGCGACGATGTCCTCGCCGTCCCCGACCCGGTGCAGCACATGCGCCCCGAACGCCGCCTCGTAGAAGGCGATCGCCTCGGTCGCCGGCTCCACCCACAGCTGCGGCTGTATCGCGGTCATCGCGGACGACGCTGAGCCTACGCTCCCCGCCGGGGCGCGGCGGGAGGACCGCGTGCGGGGTCGGCGGCGCGCGGTGGTCGGCGGTGGGCGACGGCGGTGGGCGGCGTGTCGTCCATTTCGTGACACGCGCCTGGTCACCGGGGGCCCTGAGTCACATTTTGTGGGCATACCGGACCTTTTGTGACACCCGGCCGGCCAACGCGCGGCGCGTGGCACGAAGGGGCGGGCCGGCCGCAGGCCGACGGCTCGTGTCGCTGCGGCCGTGGACGGGGCGACGCCGACGCGCCGCGCGGCATCGGGTGACGTTCGACGCCCGCGGTTGTCCGATGGCCGCTTCTCCTCGCCACGGCCGCCGGGCGACCCGCGGCGCGCTCAGGCGGGGCTGGATGCCACGGGCGCCCCGGCGCGCGGGAGCAGCGTCTCGCGGGCGATCACGAGGCGCTGGATCTGGGCGGTGCCCTCGTAGAGCTGCAGGATCTTGGCGTCGCGCATGAGCTTCTCGACCTTGTACTCCTTGATGAAGCCGTAGCCGCCGAACACCTGGACGGCGTCGGTGGTGACCTCCATCGCGGAGTCCGCGGCGAACCGCTTGGCGTGGGAGGACTCGATCGTGTTGCGGTTGCCCTGGTCGAGCAGCACCGCGGAGTTCCAGGTGGCCAGGCGCGCCGAGATGCACCTTGGTCGCCATGTCGGCGATGATGAACTGGATCGCCTCGTGCATCGCGATCGGCACGCCGAACTGGACGCGCTGCTTGGAGTACTCGACCGCGAACTCCATCGCCGCGCGGCGACGCCCACGCCCATCGCCGCCACACCCGGGCGGGTGCGGTCGAGCGTCATCATCGCGATCTTGAAGCCCTGGTTCTCCTCGCCGACGAGGTGGTCCGCGGGGATCTCCACATCGTTGAACGAGATCGTCGCGGTGTTGGAGGCGCGCTGGCCCATCTTGTCCTCGTGGCCGTCGACGACGACGCCGGCGTCACGCGGGACGATGAAGCACGAGATGCCGCGGTGGCCGGCCTCCTTGTCGGTCTTGGCGTAGACCGTGTACCAGTTGGCGTACTCACCGTTGGTGATGAAGCACTTGGAGCCGTTGATGACCCACTTGTCGCCCTTCCGAACGGCGGTGGTCTTCATCGCCGACACGTCGGAGCCGGCGTCCGGCTCGGTCAGGCAGAACGAGGCGAGCAGCGGCGCCTCGGCGAGCCGGCCGAGGTACTCCCGCTTGAGCTTCTCGGAGGCGGCGATCTGCACCGGCGCGGTGGCCAGTCCGTTGCACGACATCGAGGTGCCGATCCCCGAACAGCCCCAGGCGATCTCCTCCTCGATGATGCAGCCGTCCAGAGTGCTGAGGCCCGCGCCGCCGTACTCGGCCGGGAGGTGGTTGTTCATCAGCCCGAGCTCCCACGCCTTCTCCAGGATCTCGCCGGGCCAGGTGCCGTCCCGGTCGTAGTCCCAGGCAACCGGCCGAATCTCCTTTTCGGCGAAGTCGTGCGCCATGTCGCGCATTCTTCTGCTCGTCGGTGAGCGTGAAGTCAACCACGTTCGATCTCCTTGTAATGCCACTCGATTGACTGGTCAGTCAACCGCTCTGGTACGGGAGGATACCGCCCCGCGCGGCGTACGCAACCCCGCGCCGGTGGGAGACTGGACCGCGTGCAGCACGCGTTCCTCATCGTCGTCGTGATCGTCGGGCTCGTGGGGATCATCGGCGCGGCGATCGCGCTCGCGATGAGCCGCGGCACGTGGGAGTCGCTCGGCCGCGACCGGCTGCTGATGGAGTCCGACCTGCGCGACCCCGGGCGCCGGCCCGGCCCGCGGCCCGGCGACCGGGCGCGCCCCCGCCCGTGTCGCCCGGGGGCGAGGCCGAGCGGGCGGCCGAGATCCGCCAGATGGTCGAGGCCCTCGACGCGCGCCGGCGCAACCGGCGCCCCGCCGGCCACCGCTCGACGTCGACGCCGTGGTCGCGGACCTGCTCGCCGCCCCTCCCGCGGTCGAGCCGGCGCCCCGCTGCGATGTCGACCCGGAGCTCGTCGCGGAGATCCGTCAGCTGGTGATCGCCCGCAACCATCGGCGGACGCGGCGCGGCCGGCCACCGCTCGACGTGGAGGCCGAGATCGCACGGCAGATCGCCAGGCTGAACGGGTAGCCTGCCGCGCATGGTCCATCCACGCCGTTTCGAGCTCGACGAGCTCGCCATCCGTCCCGGAACCTACTTCCACCCGACGACCGAGATCCTGGTCGTGGTCGACGACTCCGCCGCGCTCGACGCCGAGATCTTCGACACCGACGACCACGGGGACGCGGAGTGGGTGCTCGTCTCCGATGAGGTCCCGGTCGACGAGCACGAGCGTGACGCGCTGCTCGAGGCCTTCGTGGTCCGGCTCGAGCGCCGCGCCCAGGGCGACCCGGGCGACGACGAGGAGGTCGAGGAGGAGGACGAGCTCGAGCCCGACGAGGAGGAGCCCGAGTAGCCGCGCTCAGCGCGGCCGCTCGCGCGTCAGCCCGGGTTCTTAAGCAGCGACGCGCACCGCTGCATCTTCGCGACCGCGCCGCTGGCCTTCTGGATGCACTTGGCGTACTTGGTCACCTGCCGCGGGGAGCCCGCAGCCCCGGCCGAGCCGGTGATCCCGCCTCCGCCGAGCGCCTGTCCGAGCGACGCGATCCGGGACTGCAGCGCGGTGAAGCTGCGCGGGTGCGCCGGCGCCGAGATCGTCTGCGGTTCGTTGAGGTGGGAGTAGTCGACCGACAGCCGGATCAACGCCGCGGTCAGCCCGCCGCGCCGCGCGGAGAGCGTGCCGTGGACCGGCAGCGTCGCGTCGATCACCAGGCGCCGGAGCGAGGAGTCGTTCTCGTCGGCGTACACGTCGACGGTCGGCGCCTTGATCGCGGCCGCGACCTTCGACGCCTCGGCCGCGGTGATGTGGGTGGGGACCTTCGATGCGGCGGAGCCGGCCGAGTGCAGCGTCGAGGACTCCTTGGCGAGCACCTTGTTGAGGCTGAGCACCAGCGCGCGCACGTCGACGGCGGCGTGGACGTGCTCGGTGACGACTCCGTCGACCGTCGCGGTGCCGACGATCCGCGGGTGGGTCACCCAGTGGCTCGGATCGATCCGAACGACGACAGGCCGGGCGCGGCACCCGAACGAGAGCTCGCGCCGAGCGAGCTCTGAAGCTCTTGAAGTCGGCGCTGGGGAGCTGGTAGCTCGTGCCGTCGATCGCCACGTAGCCGCCCGACGTGGTCGTCGTGACGCCGAGCGATCCGTGCTTGCCCAGGCCGGAGAAGGCGATCGTGAGCGCGGACTGCGCCGTGTGCCGCCGCCGCTGCTCTGGAACGGTCCGCTGAGCGACATCGACAGCGGCGTCGTGAGCTGCGTGGATACCCGGGGCGTGATGACCAGGCTGAGATCGACCACGCCGCTCTTGATCGTGTGGCCGGCGAACGTGTCGCGCAGCAGCGTCGAGGGGTCGCTCGACGCGGCCGGGCCGCTCGCCCCCGAGCCGTGGGACGCCGCCGATCCGCAGGCGCTCAGGGTCATTGCGAGCGCGCCGCCGCGACCAGTGACACCGCCCCCCTCATGCTGCAACGTCCTTGTCAGCTCTCGCCTCACCCACCGGCGAATGTAGCATCGGACGTGTGCGCAGGGCCCTGGTCATCCTGCTCGCGGTTGCCGCTGTCCTCTCCGTCCCTGCCAGCGCATTCGCAGCTCCAGTGCTGGTTCTCGGCCGCCACGGCCGGGTGACCGTCCGCAACGATCCGTACCTCGGCGGACCGGCGCTCGCCCCCGCGCCGCGCGCGGACGCGATGACGCTGGGCCGGCCGTCGCTCGGCGCCCGGGGCTCCTCGACCGGCGGAGCCGGGTCTCAGCCCGACGGGCACGAGCACGCCCCCGGCCACGACGACCAAGCCGAGCCCCACCCGCACGAAGCAAAAGAGACACAAGAAGCACAAGCCGCCGGTGACGTTCGCCTCGGTGCTCGCCAAGATGGCGCGCCGCGGCCAGATCACCGCCGCCCAGCAGCAGCAGGCGAACGCGGCGTTCAACGCGGCGCTCGCCACCGAGCGCTCGCTGAGCGGCACCCGCCGCACCGAGCTGGCGGCGGTGACGACGACGGCACACGACCTCGCCGCCACCGGCCGGCTGTGGCCGTCGCGACTCGCGATGGTCGACGCGACGCTCGACGCCAATCGCCAGCGGTGGGCCCACGGCACGCTGCTCGGCTACGGCCAGCGGGTGATGTTCGCCGGCTCCGAGCTCGAGTGGGAAGTACTACCCGGGCCAGGGGATCCAGCTGCAGGTGCTCGGCAACGTTCGGAGCCGCGAACGGCATGTGGCAGGCCGGCCAGGACACCCAGCTCGCGCAGCTGCTGTCCGAGATGATCCCGCTCGCGTCCCACCGCGGGGGCGGGCTCACCTGGAAGACTACTTCACCTTTGACGGCGGCGCACCGCCGTGGACGAGCGCGATGTCGCAGGCGACAGCGCTGCAGGCCCTCAGCCACGCCTACCAGACGACCGGCAACCCCGACGACCTGATGATCGCCGCCCAGGCGCTGTCGGTGTTCACCCGGACCCCGGCCGCGGCGGCGTGATGATCCCGACGCCGCGCGGGGTGCGCTTCGTCCAGTACACGTTCACGCCTCAGACCTCGATCCTCAACGCGTTCCTGCAGAGCCTGATCGGCCTGGACACGTACGCGCAGGTGAGCGGCAACGAGACGGCCGCCCAGCTCTTCGCCGAGGGCAACGCCGAGGCGCAGTGGGAGTCCGCGGTTCGAACACCGGCGCCTGGTCGCTGTATCAGCCCGGCGAGGAGGACGATCTCAGCGACCACGAGCTGGCGACGGCTTCCTGCAGAAGCTGTGCACACTCACCGGGGCCGCCGCCTACTGCACGACCGCGACCGCCTTCACCACCGAGCTCGACGACGCCGCCGGCCGTCACCGCGCTCACCCACCGCACCCGTGCCTCCAAGCCATTCGCGCTGCGCTTCCGGCTGTCGAAGATCTCCAGCGTCGGGATCACGATCCGCCGCGGGACGAAGGTCGTCGAGGCGACGAGCGCGACCTTCCCCTACGGCGTGCACTCGGTCGCGGTCGAAAGCTGCGGGTCGGCGCCTACTCGGTGACGCTCACCGCCACCGACCTCGCGGGCAACTACACGCGCGAACCGCCCGCGACGCCCACCGTCATCCACTGACCGCCGCGGCCCAGCCACCCGCGGCCGCCGCTTAGACTCGGCCTACCGCGGCGCCGCGCACGATCCTACACGTAACTGAACCAGGAACACGACACAAC
>CAVPBY010000064.1:0-98258 GCA_963702225.1 uncultured Solirubrobacteraceae bacterium
GTATCCGGTGATTTCCGCGATCACGTTTGCGCCGCGCCTCTGCGCAAACTCGAGCGATTCGAGAATGGAGCACGCCCGAGCCCTCGCCCACCACAAACCCGTCGCGTTGCGCATCAAAAGGACGGCTGGCGCGCTCCGGTTCATCGTTGCGTGTGGAAAGCGCGCGCATGGCCCCGAATCCGCCGATACTCATCGGCGTCGCCGCCGCTTCCGAACCTCCCGCGATCATCACCTCGGCGTCGCAGCGCTGGATAATCTTGTAGGCGTCGCCTACCGCGTGCGCGCCCGCGGAGCAAGCCGTGGCCGTGGCCGAGTTCGGCCCCTTTGCTCCGTAGCGGATGGAAACATTTCCGGCCGCCAGGTTCACGATTGCGGAAGGAATGAAAAATGGAGAGATCTTGCCCGGGCCGCCATTCAGGTACTTTGAGTGTTCTCGCTCGATCACGTCGAATCCGCCGATGCCCGATCCGATGTAGACGCCTGTCGCGTCCGCGATTTCCGGCGTGATTTCGAGGCCGGCCATGCGCATCGCGAAGTCGGACGCAGCCATGGCGAGCTGAATGAACCGCGCCATCTTCTTCAGCTCTTTTTTCTCCACCCAATTCAGCGGGTCGAAATTCTTTACCTCGCCCGCAATCTGGCAATCGAAGGCGCTCACATCGAATTGCGTGACGCGTGCGATGCCGCTCTTCCCGGCCAGCAGATTGCGCCACACTTCTTCGGTTCCAATGCCGCAACCGCAGATCAGTCCAACACCCGTCACGACAACTCGGCGGTTCAAGGGAAACTTCTCCGTTCGGGATGGGATGGCTCAGCGGGACCGTCTACTTCCCCTTGGAGTGCTTCTCGATTTATTCGTCCGCGTCTTTCACCGTGGCGATCTTCTCGGCATCCTCATCCGGAATTTCGATGCCAAACGCTTCCTCGAAGGCGATCACCAGCTCGACCGTGTCGAGCGAGTCGGCGCCAAGGTCGTCCACAAACGAAGCATTGGGGGTCACTTCGCCTTCGTCCACGCCGAGCTGTTCGACAATAATCTGCTTCACGCGTTCTTCGACGCTGGCCATTCTGATTGTTCCTCCGCTATCGGTGATCTGGGACCTTGGGCCGCACGCCAGGGAAGTTGCGCCCGTTTTGACCTGCCCATTCTATGCGGCACCCATCGCGCGGTCAACCTTCCCATCGGATTTCGAGCCTGTTATATGCACGGGGCGCTACAAGTCCAGAAACATAAGTTCTTCGTCAAGATATCTGCCCTCCGCGTTTCAGCGCTTCGGGTTACCACGCCATAGGATCGAAAACCGAGGCTGGAATAAAGTTTGCGCGCCGCCGGCTCATCCAGGGAAACGGTCGGGTGAAGTTCCTCAGCCCCTGCAACGCGGCGCGCCTCTTTCAATACGGCCGCGATTAAAGCCCGTCTCAATTCCTCTCCTTCGGTAAGCGGCAATCACGAACACGCCCCAAATCAGTTGTAATAACGCTACCGAAACGAGATGAAACCGGGTATGCCGACCAGTTGCGACCATCTTCAAAAGCGCCGAATACGAAGCCGTCGTCGCCGGCGCCGCCCAGCCGCCGCGCGAACGACGTCAATCGTCTGGTCGCGATGCTCCTCGGCAGATTCGCCGAACGCACTTGGCGCCGATTCCAGGGCAAAAAGCCGCAGATCCCAGAAAACTTCGGCATCCTCTTTCGTCAATCGCCGAATCACCATTGCAATTCTTGCGGCCGTTTGCGGCTCAGCCCATGTGCATGCCGCCATTCACTTCGAGCACTTGCCCGGTGATGTACGCGGCTTCATCGCTCGCCAGAAAAACAATAGCCGCGCCGATTTCGCCATCTTTTCCGAATCGCCCCAGCGGAATCAGCGCCTTCATCTTCTCTTTCAGTTCCGGCGCAAGCGGATCGGTCATCGGCGTTTCGATGAACCCGGGCGCAATCGCATTCACCGTAATGCTTCGCGACGCCACTTCCACTGCAATCGCCCGCGTCAATCCAATAAGTCCAGCCTTTGACGCCGCGTAATTCGCTTGCCCCGCGTGGCCGAACCACGTCGTACTCCTCGATCTCGAACGCGTCCAGAATCAGCTTCTCGTCCCCCACCCAGCCGCCGAGGCCGCGCAGCGCCCCCTCCGCTCCGGGCGGTGCGTACAGGGACGGGTGCACCGCTCCTGCGCGAGGCCCGATCGTCAGCGCGTAACTGAAGGGAAGGAGGTCGAAGCAGTGATCGGCGTGCAGGTGCGTGATCACCACCGCGTCGACCGCCGCGTAGTCGACGTACGAGCGCAGCTTGGCGAACACGCCGTTGCCGCAGTCGAGCAGCAGCGTGAACCCGTCATGGCGGATCAGGTATCCGCTGCACGCGCCCGCGGCATCCTGCCATGCCGGTGACTTCCCGAGCACCGTGACCTGCACCTGGCTGAGTCTCCCTTGTGACCTGAGGAAAGAGCGTGACTCTAACCCGCGCCGCCGGCCGAGCGCGTGCGGTTCGTCACGCGTGCAGGGCGACCTGCTCGTTGGCCGAAGGGAACGCCCACGCGACCTGCTGGCGGCGCTCCTGACGGAACACGAAGCGCATCTGGCTCGGGGGGCGCAGCCCGTCGGGCCCGGCGGGGCGGAACGTCGCGCATGGACCGCTCTGTACCGCACACAGGAGGTTGGCTCCGAAGAAGCACCCCTCACAGCTCGCCGCACTCATGGCGGCCCGTCCGTTCCCACCCTTAGCCATACCCGACCGACTCTCTGTTCTCGAAGCTCGACTCAACGACAGCTGGGGCATCAAAGCGCATCGGCGAGGGTCCCATCGGGTCGTTTCCCGGAAAACGCAGGAAACGCCCGGCGCGGCAAAACCCGCGAAATTGCGGGGTGTTCGTGGAGCGCACCGATGACTGCCGCAATTTCCGGGAGTCGCCGGCGGCCGGTCACTAGCTTTGTCGACGATGGCCGAGCCGCGCATCGACCTGCACAGCCTCGCCGACATCCGCGAGGCCGCCGCGGCGGTGCTCTCCGACCGCGCCCGCGCGTTCATCGACGGCGGCGCCGCGGACGAGACGACGCTCGACGACAACGACGCGGCATGGGCGCGGCTGGCGCTCGCGCCGCGCGTGCTCACGGGCGTCACCGCGCCCGACACGCGCGTGACGCTGCTCGGCCGCCGGCGACCGCATCCGATCGTGATCGCGCCGACCGCGTTCGCCGAGCTCGTGCACCCCGACGGGGACGGCGGGATCGCCCGCGCCGCGGTGGACATGGACACGGTCATGTGCGTGTCGACGTTCGCCTCGACCCCGGCGGCGGAGCTCGCCGACCGGGTGCCGGAGCTGAGCCGCTGGTTCCAGCTGTACGTGTTCACCGATCGCGGCGTCACCCGCGAGCTGATCGCGTCCGCCGAGCGCCACGGCTACGAGGCGCTCGTGCTCACCGTCGACCGGCCGGTGCTCGGCGTGCGCGAGCGCGAGCGCCGGGTCGGGGTGCGCGTCGATCCCGCCCACAACGCACTCGGCAGCCCGGTCCCCGTCGACACCTCCACGCGCGTCGACGGCTCGCTCACCTGGTCCGACCTCGAGCGCTTCGCGGCCGACACCGAGCTGCCGGTCCTGGTCAAGGGCATCCTCACCGCGCACGACGCGCGCCTGGCCGCCGAGCACGGCGCCGCCGGGGTGATCGTCTCCAACCACGGCGGGCGCCAGCTCGACACGACGCTGTCGGGCGCCGACGCGCTGCCGGAGGTGGTCGACGCCGTCGGGGCCGAGCTCGACGTGCTCGTCGACGGCGGGATCCGCCGCGGCACCGACGTCGTCAAGGCGCTCGCGCTCGGGGCGCGGGCGGTGCTCGTCGGCCGCCCGCTGCTGTGGGGCCTGGGGATCGACGGCTCCGCCGGCGCCAGGCTCGTGCTCGAGCTGCTGCTCGAGGAGCTGCAGATCGCGATGGTGCTCACCGGCGCCGCCTCCGTCGCTGCGCTCGATCCCGGCGTCGTGCGGCCCGCCCCTGGAACCGGTGACGCTGCTCGTCACCGGCGTCACCGGGTACGTCGGCTCGCTGCTCGCCGGGCGGCTGGTCGCGGACGGACACGACGTGCGCGGGTTCGCCCGAGTGCCGCGCCGGGTGCGGGTCGCCGGTGTCGACGTGCGTGGCGGCGACGCCGTCACCGGCGAGGGACTCACCGAGGCGATGGACGGAGTCGACGTCGCCTACTTCCTCATCCACGCGATGGAGCGGACGGCCCCGGGCAGCGAGCCGTTCCCCGCCCGCGAGGCGGAGGCTGCGCGCCGGTTCGCCGACGCCGCCGCGGCCGCCGGCGTGCGGCGGATCGTGTACCTCGGCGGACCGGTGCCGGCGGGCGCCGCGTCGCCGCACCTCGAGAGTCGGCTGGCGGTCGAGCGCACGCTGCTCGGCGCCGTCCCCGGCTCGATCGCGCTGCGGGCCTCGATCGTGATCGGCGCCCGCTCCCCGTCGTTCGCGCTGCTCGTGCGGCTGATCGAGCGGCTGCGGGTGCTCGCGCTGCCGGCGTGGTGGCGCCGCCGCACCACGCCGGTCGACGAGCGCGACCTGCTGGCGATGCTCGTCGCCGCGCCGGCGCGTCGCTGCCCGGCCCCGCCCCCGCCGAAGGCCACATGCTCGACGCCGCCGGACCCGAGGTGGTCTCCTACGGGCGAGTTGCTGGAGCGGATCGCGGAGCTGATGCTCGTCGACCGCGCGGCGATGAGGCTGCCGCGGGTGTCGCTCACCCCGGTGGCGAGCGTGCTCGTCGCGGCGCTCGCGGGTGAGGATCCGGCACTCGTGCGCCCGTTGATGGAGAGCCTTCAGACCGACCTGCTGCCCACCGGCCGCTCGGCCGCCGAGGCACTGACGGTGAGTCTGCACTCGCTCGACGCCGCGATCGAGCGCGCGCTGCGCGAGTGGGAGCGCACCACGCCGCTCGCCGCACGCTAGGGATCACGATCCCTTAGGGTCCGACTGACGCCATGAGCACCGTCCACCACGAGATCGTCATCGACGCGCCGATCGAGCAGGTGTGGGAGACGATCATGGACCCGCGCCGCCTGCGTGACTGGGTGACGATCCACAAGTCGGTGGAGAACTTCCCCCGCCCGCCGCTGCGTCGCGGCGCGACCATGGACCAGGCGATGTCGGTGCGCGGCATCACCTTCCGCGTGCACTGGCGGCTGGTCGAGCTCGAGCCGCCCCGGCTGGCTCGCTGGGAGGGGCGGGCCCGGCTCACTCCGATGCGCTGATCCGCTACGAACTGTCCAGTGACCAGCTGGACCGGACGACCTTCCGCTACACCAACGAGTTCCATCCCCCGGGCGGAAAGCTCGGCAGCGTCGCCGGCCGGTTCATCGTCGGGGCGACCTCCGAGCGCGAGGCGCGCACCTCACTGTCGCGTCTGAAGGCGTTGCTGGAACGACGCTGAACGAACGGCGCCAGCGCGGCGCAGGTGCAACAGCTCGGTCACTATCACATTCGCGTTGTATGGTGCGGTGTTCATCATCTCGCCCATCTCCCGGAGGTACACACGTTGGCTGACTTCGTCGACAAAGCGGTAAAGGACATCGACGGCCGGCTCGATGAGCTCAAGCTCGAGGTCAAGAAGCTCGAAGCCGCTCGCACGGCGCTGCTCGGCGATCGCCGCAGCCCCGGGCGCCCGCGGGCGAGCGCCGGACGCTCGACCGCCGCCGCGGCGCCGCGCCGCGCCGCCGCCGCCACTCGCCGTCCCGGCCGCCCGCGGGCCGCCGCGGTGGCAACACCCGCGCCAACCAGGCGCTGCAGCTGGTCAAGGACAAGCCCGGCATCACGATCCCCGAGATCGCCACGGCGCTCAAGATCGAGCCGAACTACCTGTACCGCGTCATGCCCAAGCTCGTCGAGGACGGGTCGGTCAAGCGCGACGGCCAGGGGTGGCACCCGGCCGCCAAGGCCGCCGCCTGACGGTTTCACCGGCGGGTCCCCACGACCCGCCGGCCGGTGGGCCCCACACGGCTCGCCGGACGCACGAACGGCCGCCGCATCCCGCGTGGATGCGGCGGCCGTTCGTCTGTGAGGCTCAGATCAGGCCGAGCTGCCCGACCGCGTCGCGCTCGTCGCGCAGCTCCTTGACGGAGGCGTCGATCCTGCCACGCGAGAACTCGTCGATCTCCAACCCCTGGACGATCGTGTACTCACCGCCGCTGCAGGTCACCGGGTAGCCGGTGATGACGCCCTCGGCGATCCCGTAGCTGCCGTCCGACGGCACCGCCATCGACACCCAGTCACCCTCGGGCGTGCCGAGCACCCAGTCGTGGACGTGGTCGATCGCGGCGTTGGCCGCCGACGCCGCGCTGGAGGCGCCGCGCGCCTCGATGATCGCCGCGCCGCGCTTCTGCACGGTGGGGATGAAGTCGCCCTCGATCCACTGCTGGTCGTTCACGGCCTCGGCGGCGTTTTGCGCATTGACCTTGGCGTGGAACACGTCGGGGTACTGGGTGGCCGAGTGGTTGCCCCAGATCGTCATGTGCGTGACGTCGCTCACCGCGACACCCGCCTTCCCCGACAGCTGCGCGATCGCGCGGTTGTGGTCCAGGCGCACCATCGCGGTGAACCGCTCGCGTGCGACGTCCGGCGCGTTGGCCTGGGCGATCAGCGCGTTCGTGTTCGCCGGATTGCCGACTACGAGCACCCTCAGGTCGGACGCGGCGTGGGCATTGAGCGCCTGACCCTGGGGCTTGAAGATGCCGCCGTTGGCCTCGAGCAGGTCAGCGCGCTCCATCCCCTTGGTCCGGGGGCGCGCGCCGACGAGCAGCGCGACCGAGACGCCGTCGAACGCGGTGTCCGGGTCATCGGTGATGTCGATGGAGGAGAGCAGCGGGAAGGCGCAGTCGTCGAGCTCCATCGCGGTGCCCTCGGCCGCCTTGACCGCCTGCGGGATCTCCAGCAGTGACAGCGCGACCGGGGTGTCGGGCCCGAGCATCTGCCCGGAGGCGATCCGGAACAGGAGCGCGTAGCCGATGGCGCCGGCCGCTCCGGTCACCGCCACCTTGACTGGGGTCTGTACTCATCGATCACTCACTTTCGTCTCTCCATTGACGTGGACCTCTCCTCGCGGGGCGGTGGCGACGGCGCCGTCAGAGCGACAGCCCGTAGACCTCGCCGAGCTTGTCCTTCAGATATCGCACGAACGGCGCGACCGAGATCGGCGCGCCGAGCTCACGCGTGAGCAGCTCCGCGGTCGGGAACTTGGCGCCGTGCCGGTGCACATGGGTGCGCAGCCACTCCCGCAGGCCGCCGAGCTGGCCGGCGGCGAGCGCGGTCTCAAGGTCGGGCAGGTCCTGGTGGGCGCGCTCCCACAGCTGGCCGGCGATCAGGTTGCCGAGCGCGTACGTGGAGAAGTACCCCATCAGCCCCGCCGACCAGTGCACGTCCTGCAGGATCCCCTCGGCGTCGTCGGTCACCTCCAGGCCGACGTACTCCTGAAAGCGCGCCCGCCACGCCTCGGCGGCGTCGGCGACCTTCAGCGTGCCCTCGACCAGCTCCTGCTCGAGCTCGAAGCGCAGGATGATGTGCAGCGCGTACGTCGCCTCGTCGGCCTCGACGCGGATGAACGACGGCTGCACGCGGTTGACCGCGCGGAACAGCCCGTCGGCGTCGATCCCCGCCAGCGATCCGCCGGCGTGCGACGCCACCCGCGGTGCGAGCACGGTCGCGAACGCGCGCCCGCGGCCGACCATGTTCTCCCACAGCCGGCTCTGGGACTCGTGCATCGCCAGTGAGTCGACGGAGCCGAGCGGGCTGCGGGGATGCGCGAGCGCCGAGGCCTCCTCGTACAGGCCGTGACCACACTCGTGCATCGAGCCGAACAGCGACATCGGCCAGTAGCTCTCGTCATAGCGGGTGGTGATGCGCACGTCACCGTCACCGACGCCGGTGGCGAACGGGTGCACCGTGTCGTCCAGGCGCCAGCCGGTGTCGGTGAAGCCCATCAGCTCGACGATCTCCCGCGACAGCGCGCGCTGGCCCTCCACCGGGAAGCGCGCCCGCACCGGCGGCGCGTCCACCCCCGCCGAGTTCGTGATCGCGTCGATCATCGGCAGCAGCTCACCCTTGAGCTCGGCGAACAGGGCCGCGACCTGGGCGGTGCGCATCAACGGCTCGTAGTCGTCGAGCAGCACGTCGTAGGCGCACTGGAAGCCGTCGTGCCCGAGATGGCAGTCGACGTAGCGCCGGGCGAGGTCGACATTGTGCTGGAGCGCCGGCCGGAACGCCGTAAAATCAGAGGTCGCCCGCGCCGCGATCCACACCTCCTGCCCGCGCGACCCGGCATGCGCGATCTCGGCGGTGAGGGACCCGGGTACGCGCCGCGCTTTCTCCCAGTCGCGCCGCACGGCCTCGATCAGCCGCGCGTCGTCGGAATCCGGGTCGCCTCCGTTGACCTCGGAGGCAGCCGCGTCGAGCAGCCGGCCGGTGTCCGAGTCGGTGAACTCACGGTGACGCAGCTCGGCGAGCGTGGCGAGCACGTCGGCCCGGGACTCGGCGCCCCGCGTGGGCATCTTGGTCTGCTGGTCCCAACTGGCGAGGGCGCTCGCATACTTGAGATCCGACAGGCGGGCCATCCGTCCCTTCAGCTCATCGAGCTGTCCACTCATCGCGCCTCCTTTGCTGTAGGGTCGCCACGCTCGGCGACGGTCGCTCCGTCGTTCGGTCGCCACCGACTCTATGTGGTGAGCGGCTCACGCCACCCGCAGCGGTCCGGCCGCGCGGTCACCGATGAGGCGGCTCGCCCGGGCCCTATGCGACCATTGCCCGATGCTCCGGCGCTCCCGTTCGGTGCGGCTGTTCACGGTGTCCGGGATCCGCGTCGGCGTCGACCTCAGCTGGTTCATCGTCCTGTTCCTGATGATCTACCTGTTGTCGGGGCCGTTTCGCGCGACCCTGCACAGCTCGGACGCGGTCGCATATCTCACGACGGTGGTCAGCGTGCTCGCGCTGTTCGCGTCGATCATCGTGCACGAGCTCGGTCACGCGGTGGCCGCCCGCCGCCACGGGGTCGGCGTGGAGCGGATCGACCTGTACCTGTTCGGCGGGCTGACGCTGATGGATCGCGAGCCCGCCACGCCCCGCGAGGACTTCACGATCGCGGTCGCCGGCCCGCTCGCCACCGCGGTGGTGATCGTGGTGTGCGTCGCGGCGGACTTCGCGCTCGTCGGCGGCCACCGGCTGCTCGATGCGATCGAGCTGCAGTCCAACATCCAGATCACCCCGGCGCTGCTCGCGCTCAGCTGGCTGATCCCGGTCAACGTGCTGCTGCTCGTGTTCAACCTGCTGCCCGCGTTCCCGCTCGACGGGGGGCGGATCGTGCGCGCCGCCGTATGGCGCGCGACCGGGGAGCGGCGGCGCGGGATGATCGCCGCCGCGCGGCTCGGGCAGGCGCTCGCGCTCGCGCTGGGGGCGTTCGGGCTCTACCTGCTGGTCGCCGCCGGCTCGTTCAGCGGGCTGTACCTCGCCGGCCTGGCGTGGATCCTCTACACCGAGGCGCGCGCCGCGGTCGCCCGCACGGCGCTGGAGGAGCGCGTCGACGGGGTGCGCATCCGGGACATCATGGACGCCGAGCCGGTGACGATCTCGGCCGAGCTGCCGGCCTCCCAGGCGCTCGAGGAGTACTTCTGGCGCTACCGCTGGCCGTGGTTCGCGGTCGTCGACTCCGGCGGGCGCTTCGCGGGCATCGCCGCCGAGGCCGACGTCCAGCGCGCGGTCGACGCCGGCGAGGGCTGGGTGCTCGCCGGCTCGCTCGTCGGCGCCGGCTCGGCGGCGGCCGGACGGGTGGGCGTGGAGAGCCCGATCACCGCGCTGATCGGCTCCGAGTCGCTCGGGCGCCTGGGCGCGGTGATGGCGGTCGACTCCGAGGGGATGCTGCGCGGCGTGGTGACCGTCGAGCAGCTGCGACGGGCGCTGTCAGCCGCATTCGGCGCCTGATCGCGGCCGCCGGAAACCGTCCGTCCGGTGACGTTCTCCCGAGCGCGCCGTCATATCGCGTTCCTTATATTGCAGGGGTGCCCTCACATGACGTCCTGATCATCGGGGCCGGCCTCGCCGGCCAGCGGGCCGCTCTCGCAGCCGCCCAGACGGGTGCCTCCGTCGCCATCATCTCCAAGGTCCATCCGGTGCGGTCCCACTCGGTCGCGGCCGCCGGCGGCATCAACGCCGCGCTCAACCCGGAGGACACCTGGGAGTCTCACGCGTTCGACACCGTCAAGGGCTCCGACTACCTCGGCGACCAGGACGCGATCGAGATCATGTGCCGCGAGGCGCCCGACGAGATCCTCTGGCTGGAGCACGCCGGAGTCACCTTCCACCGCAACGACACCGGCCACCTGGGCACCCGGGCGTTCGGCGGCGCCTCCGCGGCACGCACGTACTACGTCGCGGACATCACCGGCCACGCGATCCTGCACGTGCTCTACGAGCAGCTGATCAAGCACGCCTCACAGGTCGACCGCTACGAGGAGTGGTTCACCACCGATCTGCTCCAGGACGAGACCGGCCGCTGCATCGGCGCGATCTGCCGCGACCTGCGCGACGGCACGACGCAGGTGTTCAACGCCAAGTCGACGATCCTCGCCTGCGGCGGCGCCGGCCAGGCGTATAGGCCGACGACCAACGGCCTGATCGTCACCGGCGACGGCATCGCGCAGGCCTACCGGATCGGCGCCCGGCTGATGGACATGGAGATGATCCAGTACCACCCGACGACGCTCGCCGGCAACGGGCTGCTCATCACCGAGGGCGCCCGCGGCGAGGGCGCGCAGCTGTTCAACGCCCAGGGCGAGCGCTTCATGGAGACCTACGCTCCCAACAAGCTCGAGCTCGCCTCGCGCGACGTCGTCTCCCGCGCCGAGCAGACCGAGATCAACGAGGGCCGCGGCTTTCCCGACGGCACGGTCGCGCTCGACATCACCAAGGTGCCCCGCCGGCGCACGCTCGAGGCGCTGCGCGAGATCGTCAACATCGGCCGCGACTTCGCGGGTGTCGA
This sequence comes from uncultured Solirubrobacteraceae bacterium, assembly GCA_963702225.1. Classification (GTDB taxonomy): domain Bacteria; phylum Actinomycetota; class Thermoleophilia; order Solirubrobacterales; family Solirubrobacteraceae; genus Palsa-465. Next base: position 11,003 of record CAVPBY010000064.1, read on the forward strand.
CATCACGCGCGAGCCGATCCACATCCACCCGGGCCAGCACTACATCATGGGCGGCGTCAAGACCGACGTCGACGGCCAGACCACGATCCCGGGCCTGTACGCCGCCGGTGAGGTCGCCTGCGTGTCGGTCCACGGCGGCAACCGCCTGGGCGCCAACTCGCTGCTCGACACGCTGATCTTCGGCCGGCGCTCGGGCGAGCATGCCGGCCGCCTGGCGCGCGAGATGACGATGCCCTCGACGCCCGCCGCGCGCGTCGGCGACACCGAGGAGATGATCCGCGGGCTGATGAACCGCCAGGGTGGCCGCCGCGTGTCCGCCCTGAAGGACGAGCTCGGCGAGGCGATGAACCGGTACGCCGCCGTGTTCCGCGACGAGGCCGGCCTGCAGACCTGCCACGAGATCGTGCGCCGGCTCAAGGATGAGTCCGAGCACGCGACGATCGACGATCGCGGCACCGTCTTCAACCAGGACGTGATCGGGGCGCTCGAGCTCGGGTACATGCTCGACTGCGCCGAGGCGATCATCGTCGGCGCCCTGGAGCGCAAGGAGTCGCGCGGGGCCCAGTCGCGGACCGACTATCCCGGGCGCAACGACGAGCAGTGGCTCAAGCACATCGACATCTCCGTCAACGGCGGGGACGTGCCGACGGTCAGCTACTCGCCGGTGACGATCACCAAGTGGCAGCCCGAGGAACGAACCTACTAGTAGGAGGCGGACATGCCTGAGTATCTGCTGAAGATCCGCCGGTTCGACCCGCAGTCTGGCCAGGCCGCCTACTGGGACGAGCACCGGATCGAGATGGAGGAGAGCCAGTCGGTGCTCGACGGCATCCTCAAGGTCCGCAACGAGATCGACGGCTCGGTGGGCATCCGCTGCTCCTGCCAGCAGGCGATCTGCGGCTCCTGCGGCGTGCGCATGAACGGCAAGCCCGGCCTGGCCTGCAACACCCACCTCGGGATCGCCGCCGACCGCCAGTGGCATACCCAGGCCGTCGGCGGCGGCGCCGACGCGGGCGAGGAGCGGGTGATCGAGGTCGAGCCGATGGGCAACATGCCCGTCATCCGCGACCTGATCGTCGACATGGACGCGGTGCACTGGAAGAAGTTCCAGCGCGTCACCCCGTACCTGGTCAACAAGCAGCCGGTCCCGGAGCGCGAGTACATCGTCCCCCACGACAACATGGTCGATATCACGCAGTCGATGGCCTGCATCCAGTGCGGCGCCTGCGTGTCGGACTGCCTGTCGATGGAGATCGACCCGGGGTTCATCGGCCCGGCGGCGCTCGCCAAGGCCTACCGCTTCGTCGGCGACCCGCGCGACGCCGACCACAAGGAGCGGCTCAAGGACCTCGCCGAGGACGAACACGGCCTGTACGACTGCACGCACTGCTTCAACTGCATCGACGCCTGCCCCAAGGACGTCGCGCCGATGAGCCAGATCATGCGGCTGCGGCGCAGGGCGGGCAGTGACTTCGAGATCGACGACCGCAACAACGGCAGCCGCCACGAGGAGTCGTTCACGACGCTCGTGCGCGACAACGGGCTGCTGCACGAGGCCGAGCTGCTGCCGCGCTCGTTCGGGGGCAACTCGTGGTTCGGCAAGTTCGCGCCGTCGGCCGGTGCGGTGCTGGTCAAGTCTCTGCCCGCGATCGTCCCCGCGGTGCTTCGCGGCAAGGTGAACATCAAGACCGCGCTCCTCGGGCACAAGATCGGCTCCAAGGACCTGTCCGCGGTGAAGCGGCTGTACTCCAGGGTCGAGGGTCGCTCCGAGCGCGTCGAGCTCAACCTGTACGTCGTCGGGGAGGACACCGAGCCCGAACCGGTCGGAGCGTCGGCCGCGAGTGAAAGCGAGACGTCATGAGGGTCGCCTACTGGCCCGGCTGCGTGAGCCGCGGCTTCACCCCCGAGCTGCACGGCTCGATGGCGAAGGTCGCGCCGCTGCTCGACCTCGAGCTGGTCGAGCTCGACCGCGCGTGCTGCACCGGCGCGGGCGTGATCGCCGAGCACAACCAGGAGCTCGCCGACTCGCTCAACGCCCGCACCTTCGCGCTCGCCCAGCAGACCGGCACCGAGCTGATGATGAACATCTGCTCCACCTGCCAGGGCGCGCAGTCCGAGTGCCAGGAGCGGCTGGACGCGAACACCGAGTACCGCGCGCACATCAACGAGAACCTCGCCGACGAGGGGCTGTCGTACGCGAAGGGCCTGACGAACAAGAATCTGCTGTGGCTGCTCGTCGAGGAGATCGGGCTGGAGACACTGCGCTCGAAGGTGACGCGGCCACTTGGCGGGCTCAAGGTCGGGCCGTTCTACGGCTGCTACATCATCCGGCCCCACGATCGCGTCGGGATCGACGAGGCTCACCCGCGCGACCGCTACATGCAGATGGTGATCGAGGCGCTCGGCGGCACCGTGATCGACTACGCCGGCGTCTACAAGTGCTGCGGCTTCCCGATCATCACCATGAACATGGAGGCCTCGCTGTCGATGGCCGGCCGCCACATCGGCGACGCGATCGACGCCGACGCCGACTGCCTCGTGGTGCCGTGCCCGCTGTGCCACCTCAACCTCGACCTCCAGCAGCCGCTGGCCGCGCGCCAGGTCGGCCGCGAGCTCGGGCTGCCGGTACTCCATCTCCCCCAGCTGCTCGGGCTGGCACTCGGGCTGGAGCCGAAGGAGCTCGGAATGAGCAAGCACGTCGTGCGGCCGACCTCGGTGATCGACTGGAGCTCGTCCGTCGTCGCCGGCGCGCCCGCCTGACCGTTTTGCTGAGAGCCCGATGAACACGATCGCACGGGTGCGGTTCAGCGCCCGCGGCGGCGAGTAGCGTTCCATTCGATGAGCGGCGCACAGTTCGGCCTCGCGCTGTCGGTGTTCCTCGCCTGCTCGGTGGAGGCCGTCGAGGCGCTCACGATCGTGCTCGCGGTCGGCGTCACGCGCGACTGGCGCTCGGCGCTGACGGGCGTCGGCGTCGCGCTGATCGTGCTCGCCGCGTTGTCGGCGGGCCTCGGGCCGGCTTTGACGGCGCTGCCGATCGACGTGCTCCGGGTCGCGGTCGGCGGGCTGCTGCTCGTCTTCGGGCTGCAGTGGCTGCGCAAGGCGGTGCTGCGCGCCTCCGGGCTGAAGGCGCTGCACGACGAGACCTCGGCGTACGCGCGGGAACGCGCCGCTGCCGAGGCAGCCGTGACCGGCGCCGGTTCGATCGACGGCTACGCGTTCACGATCGCGTTCAAGGGGACGCTGCTGGAGGGGCTGGAGGTCGTGTTCATCGTGCTCACGTTCGGCGCCAACCAGCACGACGTGGCCGCTCGCGGCGGTTGCGGCGGTGATCGCGGTGCTCGTGGTCGTCGTCGCCGGCGTCGCCGTGCGCGCGCCGCTCGCCCGCGTCCCCGAGAACGCGTTGAAGTTCGCGGTCGGCGTGATGCTCGTCTCGTTCGGAATGTTCTGGGGCGGGGAGGGCGCGGGCGCGCACTGGCCGGGCGGCGACGCGGCGCTGCTCGTGCTCATCCCCGGCACGCTCGCGGTCGCGCTCGCCATGGTGGCGGCACTGCGGCGGCAGGCGCGGCCGGAAGTGGCGAGCTGATGACCCGCCTGCGCGGCGCCTGGCTGGCGATCTGGGACTTCGTCGTCGGCGACGACTGGCGGCTGGCCCTCGGCGTCGTCGTGGCGCTCGGGGTCACCGCGCTCGTCGCGGGCGCCGGCGCGACCGCCTGGTGGATCATCCCGGTCGTGATCGCGGCGCTGCTCGTGATCTCGCTCTGGCGCGCGGCGCGCTGACACACCGGGCTTGCCTTCGGGCCCGATCCTGCCGACAACCAACGGGTGCGACGTCTCTGCGTCTGGATCGCGCTGCTCGTATCCGCCGCCGGCCTGTCCGGCTGCGCGGTCGACGGCGCGATGATGGGCCGGCCCGCCGGCCCCGGCGCGGCCAAGCTGCTCGCCGGCAGCCGCTCGGCGCTCGGCTCGCAGGGATCGATCCGGATCGTTCGCCGGGTCCGCAGCCGCGACGGGCAGCACTCGACGACGACCACCTCGCTGCAGTACCGGGGGATCGACATCGCCTCCCACCAGAGCGACGGGATCGACGAGGACCTGCGCGTGCTCGACGGCTCGGCGTGGTCGCGCGGCAACCCGCTCTACTGGGTGAGCTCCCAGGGCATCGAGTCCTCGCAGGTGCCGCTGGTGAGCCACGGCTGGGACGCGATGCGCCCCGGCGACCTCCATCTCCCCGCCTGGCTGGTGCACGCGCTCGGCGACCCCGTCCTGCTCGAGCGGTGCGAGCTCGTCTCGATCCCCGGCGGCACGCTGTCGATCGCCGGCCACGAGACGTTCGATGGCCACGCCTCGACGGTGCTCGCCGACCGCGCGCCCCACGGCGCCGAGCGCGAGCGGATCGTCATCGACTCCGCCCCGCCCTACCTCCCCGAGCAGATCTCGCTCTCCGGTCCGATGCCCGCCGATCCCGCGTGCGGCGTGAGCGCGACCGCGGGCCGCACCGTGCAGAGCACGACCGTCACCTTCCAGGACGCCGGTTCGGTCCAGCTCGCGCGCCCCCACGCGACGCTCGGCGAGGCGCGCTACGAGGCGCTGGTCGCCGCGCCGGCGACCAGCAGCCCGCGCGTCCCCGCGAGCCTCGCCCACCTGATCGCCGGGCGCTACGAGATGACCGGCCGCATCGCCGCCACGCTCGGCGTGCGCGGAGACCACGTCGGCGAGCGGGTGAGCGTGCCGTGGACGCTCACGCCGCACTGCACGGGCGCCACCTGCCGGGTCCTGCTGTCGGTGGGCAACGGGCGCCCGGCGCCGGTCCGCGCCGGCCGCTTCGGGCTGTTCGCGCGGCCGCGGTTCGCCGGCCGCTGCACGAACGGCGGCCGCGTGATCCCGACCGAGATCGGCCTCTCCGTCCACGCCGGGCGGCTGCGCGCCTGGTCGTCGGAGGCGACGACCGCCTGCGGCGGCCCGAGCGCCGACTACGTCGTCTGGCAGGCCGGCTAGGCGGCGCTGCTCACGCGATCGCGCGGTCGCCGAGCAGCAGCTCGGCGATCTGGACCGCGTTCGTCGCCGCGCCCTTGCGCAGGTTGTCGGAGACGACCCACATCTGGAGCGCGCGCGGGTGCGACTCATCGCGGCGCAGGCGGCCGACGAACACCTCGTCACGGCCCGCGGCCCGCAGCGGCGACGGGGTCGCCTGCGCGGGCGGCACGTTCGCCGGCCCGAGCGAGACGCCGGGCGCGTCGCGCAGCAACTCGACGGCCCGCTGCACCGACAGCGGCTCGCGCGTCTGGACGTTGACGGACTCGGAGTGACTGGTCCGGACGGGCACGCGCACGCACGTGACCGCGACGCCGATCTCCTCGTCCTCGAGGATCTTCCGCGTCTCGAACATCATCTTGCGCTCCTCGTCGGTGTGGTCGTCGCCGTCTTTGAACGTGCCGGCCGCGCCGATCACGTTGAACGCGATGTGGTCGGGGTAGATCGCGGGATCGGGCAGCGGCTCGCCGTCGATGGCGGCGCGGGTCTGCGCGTCGAGCTCGTCGAGCGCCGCCTTGCCGGTCCCGGACACCGACTGGTAGGTGGAGACGATCAGCCGCTCGATCCCGACCGCGCGGTGGATCGGCGCGAGCGCGACCATCAGCTGCATCGTCGAGCAGTTCGGGTTGGCGACGATCCCGTGGTGGCGCGCGAGCGCGTGCGGGTTGACCTCGGAGACGACGAGCGGGATCTCGGGGTCGCGCCGGAACGCGCTGGAGTTGTCGACGACGACCGCGCCCCTGTCGGCGAACCGCCGCGCCCAGGCACGTGAGGTCGAGGCGCCGGCGCTGAACAGGGCGACGTCGATCCCGGTCAGATCGGCCCCGTCGTCGAGCACCTGGACCGGCCGGCCGTCGATCTCCAGTCCCGCCGAGCGGGGCGACGCGAACAGCACGAGATCCGCGTCCAGGCCGCGCTCGCGCAGCACCTGCAGCATCACACGGCCGACGTTGCCGGTCGCACCGACCACCCCGATCCTGGTCACCGGGGCCCCTCCTCGACCTCGATGCCGCCCTCGCCGAGCTCGAACGCGGCGTGCAGCGCGCGCACCGCCTGGGGCACGACGTCCTGGCGGATGACGCATGAGATCTTGATCGGGGAGGTGGAGATCATCTCGATGTTGATCTGCTCGTCGGCGAGCGTCTGGAAGACCTTGGCGGCGACGCCGGGGTGGGTGCGCATGCCGGCGCCGACGATCGAGACCTTGCCGATCTGGTTGTCGGTGTCGATCGAGCGCAGCTGCAGGCTGTCGCGCAGCGGCGCGAGCGCCTGCTCGGCGGCCCGCAGGTCCTCGGCGCCGATCGTGAACGAGACCTCGGCGGCCGAGCCCTCGGTCTGCGGCTCGTTCTGGATGATCGTGTCGACGTTGCAGTTCGCCTCGGCGAGCGCGACGAAGATCGCGGCCGCGGCGCCCGGCTGGTTGGGCACGCCGACGGCGGTGATCCGGGCCTCGTTGGTCGAGTGGGTGACGGCGGTGATGAGCGGGTGTTCCATCGTCTCGTCTTCTCCGAGGACAAAGGTACCGGGGCCGGGATCGAAGCTGGAGCGGCAGTGGATGCGCACGCCGTGGGTCCGCGCATACTCGACCGAGCGCAGCTGCAGAACCCCGGCGCCGGAGGCCGCCATCTCGAGCATCTCCTCGAACGAGACGTGCGTGAGCTTGCGCGCGTGGGGCACGAGCCGCGGGTCGGCGCTGAACACGCCCGCCACGTCGGTGTAGATCTCGCACACCTCCGCGCTCAGCGCCGCGGCCACGGCGACCGCGGTCGTGTCCGAGCCGCCGCGGCCGAGCGTGGTCACGTCGCGGCTCGTCGACACCCCCTGAAAGCCCGCGACGAGCACGATCCGGTCCTCCTCCAGCCCCTCGCGGATGCGGTCGGCGCGCACATCGAGGATCCGCGCCTTCGTGTGCGAGGTGTCGGTGACGATGCCCGCCTGGGACCCGGTGAGCGAGATCGCGTTGTGGCCGAGGTCGTTGATCGCCATCGCGCACAGCGCGCACGAGATCCGCTCCCCGGTGGAGAGCAGCATGTCCATCTCCCGCGCGTCGGGAACCGGCGAGACCTCCTCGGCCATCGCGATCAGCTCGTCGGTCGTCTTGCCTCGCGCCGACAGCACCGCGACGACGCGCTTGCCCGACTCGCGCTGGGCGACGATCCGCCGCGCGGCGGGCTTGATCCGCTCGGCGTCGGCGACGGACGTCCCGCCGAACTTCATCACGACTGTCTCGACCACGGTGAGAAGGTAGGCGGTCGGGGCGGGCTAGACCGCGCGGCGCCCGGCAAACGCGCGGCCGAGCGTCAGCTCGTCGGCGTACTCCAGGTCGGCGCCGACCGGCAGCCCGCTCGCCAGCCGGGTGACGATGAGCTGCGGATGGCGGGCGCGCAGCTCGCCGGCGATGTGCAGCGCGGTGGCCTCGCCGGTCGTCGTCGGATTGGTCGCGATGACGACCTCGCGCACCGGCGGTCGCGGTCGGGGCCCGTCGACGCGCGGCGTACAGCTCGGCGATCTTCAGGTCCTCGGGGTCGATGCCGTCGATCGGCGACAGAGCGCCGCCGAGCACGTGGTAGCGGCCGCGGAACTCGTGGGTGCGCTCGATCGAGATCACGTCCGATGGCTCCTCCACGACGCAGATCACCTCGCGGTCACGCCGCTCGTCCTCGCAGATCCGGCAGCGGGGACCGTCGGCGAGGTTGAAGCAGACCTCGCACAGGCCGATCCTCGACTTCACCTCGAGGATCGCCTCCGCGAGCGCGGCCGCCTCCTCGTCGGAGGCGCGCAGCACGTGGAAGGCGAGCCGCTGCGCCGTGCGGCCGCCGATCCCCGGCAGCTTGGACAGCTCGGTGATCAGCCGCTGAACGGGCGGCGCGAACGCGGACACCCCGGTCTAGAGACCCCGGCAGCCCGAGGCCGCCCAGACCGCCGCCCAGGCCCGCGTGATCCCGCCCATCTTGCTCGCGGCCAGCTCCTGCGCGGCGCGCAGACCCTCGTTGACGGCGGCGAGTACCGTGTCCTGCAGCAGCTCGACGTCCTCGGGGTCGACCGCCTCGGGGTCGACGGTGATCGACTTGACGACCAGGTCGCCGGTCACCGTCACCTTGACCATGCCGCCGCCGGCGGACGCCTCGACCGTCTCGTCCTTCAGCGACTCCTGGGCGGCGAGCATGTCCTCCTGCATCTTCTGGGCCTGCTTGAGCAGCTGCTGCATGTTGGGCTGAGGGGGCATCAGGTCTCCTGGTCGGGATCGTCGAGGACTTCCTGGGCGTCGAACTCGTCCACCAATCGTCGCACGAGCTCCTCCTGGGAGAGCCCGGGCTCGGCGGCCGCCGCCCCGCCGGGCGCGTCCTCGGACTCGGCGAGATCACGCAGCTCGTAGCGGAGGTTGAGCGGCGCGCCGACGACCGAGCGCAGCGCCTCGGCGGTCGCGCGCCGGTAGTCGTCCTGCTGGGCCTTGCGCTGGGCGAACGCCTTGCTCTTGGGGAACGCGAGCGTCACCTCGCTGCCCTCCAGCGACACCGGGCGGGCGTCGACCAGGAGCGCGCCGAGCAGCTGGTTGGCCTGGCGCACGACGTCGATCACCGCGGGCCAGCAGGCGGCGACGGTGGCGAGCTCGGGCGGGCCGTCGGAGGGGGTGGTAGCGGGGGCGGGCGAGGGCGGCTCGGCGGCGGGCGGGGGCTCGGGCGCCGGCGGCTGGGCGGCGGCGGGCGCGGGCGGCTCGGCGCCTGCGGGCGCGGGCCCGGCCCCCGGGGTGGCAGCATCTTCCCCCGCTGCGGGGGATTCCGTGCGATCTCCGCCGGAGCCGCGGCCGGAGCCGGAGCGGGCACGGGTGTCGGCGCGGGCCGCGCGCCGGCGAGCGCCGCCTCCAACCGCTCGATCCGGGCGAGCAGCGCCGCCGCCGACGGGATCGACCGCCGGCGCCGCCGCCTTGACGAGCACGAGCTCGAGCTGAATGCGCGCCTGGGCACCGTTGGCGGTCGCGTCGAGCGCCTCGGAGACGAGGTCGAGCAGCCGCACCGCGTCGGTCGCCGCCAGCGCCCCGGCCTGGGCGAGCAGCCGCTCGTCGCGCTCGGGCGTCACTCGGATCTCCTCCGGCACCTCGCCGAGCATCTGCACCGCGAGCAGCTCCCGGCCGTGGAGCTCCAGATCGCGCAGGATCTGCCGGGTCGCGCCCGGAGGCGGTGAGCCGCGCCGCCGCCCGCAGCGCCGCGGCGCCGTCACCGGCGGCGACCGCGTCGAGCGCCTCGAACAGTTGCTCGGCGTCGGCGACGCCGAGCACCGCGAGCACGTCGGCGGCGGCGATCCGCTCCTCGCCCGCGTAGGTGAGCAACTGCTCGAGGGTGCCCAGCGCGTCGCGGAAGGAGCCGGTGGCGTGGCGGGCGATCAGCGCGACCGCGGCGGGGTCGATGTCGATCTGCTCGGCGGCGGCGACGCGGCTCACGACCTCGGTCAGCTGGGCGACGGTCGGGCGGCCGAAGTCGAAGCGATGGCAGCGGTCGACGACCGTCGGCAGCACCTTCTGCGCCTCGGTCGTGGCGAGCACGAAGATCGTCCGCGGCGGCGGCTCCTCGAGCGTCTTGAGGAACGCGTTCCACGCCTGCTGGGAGAGCATGTGCGCCTCGTCGAGGATGTAGACCTTGTGGCGGCCGGAGACCGGCGCGTAGGCGACCGACTCGCGCAGATCGCGGATGTCGTCGACGGAGTTGTTGGAGGCGGCGTCCATCTCGATCACGTCGAGCGAGTTCGCGCTCTGGATCGACACGCACGACTCGCAGACGCCGCAGGGGAGACCGTCGGGCCGTCGACGCAGTTCAGGCACGCGGCGAGGATCTTCGCCATCGACGTCTTGCCGGTGCCGCGCGAGCCGACGAACAGGTAGGCGTGGTGGACCTGCCCGCGGGAGACCGCGTTGGAGAGCGTGCGCACCACCTGCTCCTGCCCGACGACGTCGGCGAAGGTCCGCGGACGGTGGCGGCGATAGAGCGAGGGGCCGGTCGACATCGAGAGGATCGAGTCTAGTTGTCGCCCCTCGCGCCGGGACGGCATGGAAACAGTGGACCGTGCACCCTCCGTCGAATCGGGCGCGGGGCTCGCACTCCCCGGTCGAGAGCTCCGGCCCGGCGCTCCCGACGCGCCTGGAGGGCACCGCTTAAGGCTGCTTCCTTCCGGACCTGACCTGATTCACGGCTCTCCATCGCGACGGGGACCAGGCCATCACCGCCTCACACGGGACGCTGACCCTGAACCGGCAACCCTCGAAAGGGAATTCAGCCCCGCTGGAGCGGATTGCGGGTACAGGGCGCCGCTAATGCCCCACCTAGCACGGTCCGGGACGGATCCTATCGCGCGCCGACCGCCCGCGGCCCGGGCGCCCCTGAGGTGGGGCGCCGGGGGAGCCTCGTCGCACTGAGCATCCCGGCCGCCCGCGGGTCTCGGTGCTGCGTAGAATGCGACGTCCCTTCACCGGGCGCGTAGCTCAGTGGGAGAGCGCTCGCTTCACACGCGAGAGGTCGCTGGTTCGAGCCCAGCCGTGCCCATACTCAGAAGCCTCGCTTTTGCGGGGCTTTTGTGTTGGTGTTGGTGGCTGAAGCTGGGTGCTCTGGTGGGCCAGAGCCGCAGCGTGGCCCAGACCGTGGCCCAGAGACTGGATTTGCACCCGTCGCCCCGCCACCCCTGCGGCATACTGGAGGCATGGCCACTGAGCCGTCACGTTCCTCATCCGCGGACCGTTTCTCCGTCGCTGAGCTGAGCGTGCGTGCCGCTGAGAGCGATCTGCTCTTGGTCGACCCGCTCGACTTCGGCCCGGGCGCCCCGGCGACCGCGGCACTCGCCGCCGAGCGCGGCCCGCAGCCTGACGACGTGCGTCAGCGTGACGAGTAGCTCACCGGTCGCGTACCTGGATTCCTCAGCGCTCGTCAAGCTCATCGCGATCGAGGCCGAGACGGCGGCGTTGCGCCAGGAGTTACGGCGCTGGCCGGACCGCGCCTCGAGCTTGCTCGCAACTGTCGAGGTCACGCGCACTGCGCGACGCCTCGGCGGACACGCTCCTGCTCTCGCCGCCCGCGTCCTTGCCGGGCTCCGACTGCTCGCGATCGATCCGATCGTGCCCGCGGCCGCGCAGATCGGCGGGACGGCGCTGCGCTGGATGCGATCCACCTAGCAACGGCGGTCAGCATCTCGGGCGAACTCGGGGCGCTGCGCACGTACGACAATCGCATGGTCAGCGAGGGCCAGGCGATCGGACTCCGGGTCCTCTCGCCAGCCTGATCCGGTTACGACCGACTTTCAGATTCGGCGCATCGTCTGCCTGTGTGGATCGCGCATCCGTGGCGCTTGCGAGCAGCTCATCGAACGAAAGATGCACCTTCGTGCGGCTGATCCGCTTCTGGACCTGGGCGTAGACCTCGAGCGTCGGCTTCGAGTCTTGATGTCCGACTTGGTCCATCACATACGGGAGCGGAGCGCCGGCCTCCAGCATCAGGCTGATGTAGGTCCGCCCTAGCGCGTGTGGCGTCACCTTCGGCAGCGGCGGCAGACCGCGGTCCGCCCGCGATTCGTTCAAGCGCGTGACCACGGGAGCGAGGACGCGCTCGCGAACGCTGTCCTTGTCGCGAGGCCGGCCAGTTGCGGTTGGAAAGACGAACGCGTCGACGCCTTCCGGTGCGGACTCGGCCCGCCAGGCCAGCAGCTCGTCGAGCAGGTCGAGACTGAGGTCAACATCGCGGACACCGGCATCAGCCTTCGACTGCTCGACCACAAGCCGCTTGTGGTGTAAATCGACCGAGCGCCAGCGCAGCTGGCAGACCTCGCTCACGCGGAGTCCGGATTTTGCCATCACAGCGATCAGCGGCCGGCGGCCAATCCGATGATCGCTGCGCGCAGCACGATCCAGCGCCGAAGCGGCGGCGAGGACCTCGCCGAGCTCGTCGGCCTCGAGGAACAGTCTCGCCGGTCGCGCGGCTTTGAGTCGCCGCCGCTTGCCACGCGCCGGGTTACTCTGCAGCAGCCCGTACTCGACGGCGGCGTCGAGAACATTTGCGAGGAGCACCAGGGTCTTGTTGATCGACTCGTTGCTGAGTGCGACGCGGCGCTGTCCGCGCTTGTCGCGTACCGGCATCCCGGCCCCAGCGAGGGTCCGGATCCGTTCGCGCTCGACGACCTTCTCGTTGCGGTATTCGTCGACGAGCGCGACGGTGATGTCCGACACACGGAAGTCGGCGAAGAAGGGCAGCAGGTGCCTGCGCAGGCGCCACTCGTAGTCTGCTTGCGTTGTCGGGCGGAGCTCGGCCTTCCGCGCCGACCACCAGCGAGACGCAAACAAATGGAACGTCTGGTCAGCGTCGCCGATCGCCTGCGAGCGCGGGCGGCCGCCAGACCCCGACCTCGATCTCGGCGAGCACCCGATCGAGCATCCTCTCGGCCTTGCGGTAGGTCCACCCGTCGGTGTCCGTGCCGAGCGTCAGATCTCGCGCCGACCATACGCTCGGACGCGGAGGCTGTAGGTGACCTGGCCGTCCCTACGCTCGTGCATGCGGATCTGTCCGCGCTCCCGGTTCTCCACATTGCCTGCCTCACTGGGGGATGTTCGCCGCCCGCGGGTCGCCTCGCGGCGGTCGTCACACCTGGGAGGGCGAGTCTACGCGCGACCGCCGACAGGATGACCTGTCGAACGTCTCAGCGTGTTGCTCGGAAGGTGCCCGCGGCACCCGCCAGGTGCCGCACAAAGTGCAGCTCAAAGTGCCGCACGTTGTGCTGACTGGAGCCTCCGCCGGCCCAACCGTTACTGGAGATTTGCGCGACGCACGGAACCGACTACCCGCCCTCCACGAGTTGCGTTCGGGTAGTCGGTTCCGTGTTGATCTGATCTTCTTGGCCAGGCGGGATCCGGGTGTCCTGGACGCCTTCCTTGCGCGAGAGGCGCTTGACCTGGTTGCGCAGAAGTGGTAGCACAACTCTGAGTTGGGAAGGGTGGCGCCTCGGGCTTAGGGGATCGGGATACCAACCGGGACCGGAGGTTGCGATGAGCGCGACGGGAATTGACGAGCGGAAGCTCGAGGAGTTCATGGGCCGGATGGTCGGTTACATGACTGGCGGAGCTGCGTGCTTCGGGATCTGGCTGGGGGACGAGCTTGGCCTGTACTCGGCGCTCGCGGGCCACGGCCTGCGCACGGCCGCGAGGTGCGGCAGCTGCTGGGTGCAACGCGCGGCTGGTTCAAGAGTGGTTGGATGGGCAGGTCGCGGCCGGCCTGATCGACTATGACGCCGGGGCAGAGAGTTACTCGCTGAGCGCTGAGGCCGCGATGGCGCTGGCCGACGACACCTCGCCCGTGTTCACGGCGCGGGGGATGAACGCGTTCGGGTCGATGTTCAAGGACATCGACAAGATCACGAGCGCGTTCACCGGCAATGGGGCGATGGCGTGGGGCGAGCACGACGCCTGCCTGTTCAAAGGCACGGAATGGTTTTTCCGCACCGGTTACCGGACGTACCTGCCCGACATGTGGATACCGGCACTGGACGGCGTACAGGAGAAGCTGCAAGCGGGGGACGGGTGGCTGACATTGGCTGCGGGCACGGCGCGTCCGTGGTCGTCATGGCGGACAGCTACCCCCACTCCCGGTTCTGGGGCTTTGACTATCACCCACCGTCGATCGAGACTGCGCGACAGCGCGCAGTCGACGCCGGCGTGCAGGACCGTACGACCTTTGAGGTTTCAGGCGCGAAGGAGTACTCAGGCACCTATGACCTGATCTGCTTCTTTGACTGTCTGCATGACATGGGCGATCCGGTGGGCGTCGCGACCTACGCTCGTGAGCACCTCGACTCCGACGGGACGGTGCTACTCGTCGAGCCATTTGCCCTTGACGGCCGTGCCGCCAATCAGGCCAACAATCCGATGGCCACGCTGTTGTACACCGCCTCTACCGCAGTCTGCACGCCGAACTCGCTCTCCCAGGAAGTTGGACTAGGGCTCGGCGCTCAGGCCGGCGAGGCAAAACTTCGGAGCGTCTTTGAGGAAGCCGGCTTCGGTCGGTTCCGTCGCGCCACGGAGACGCCGCTCAACCTGATCCTCGAAGCGCGGCCATAACGGAGGACGACCGCTTATACGGAGCGAGTCATGGCGGACGGGTTAGACGTGGTGGACGAGAAGGTTCGCGCGATGGAGGACAACGTCGAGCAGACCGCGGCGTGGGATGGGCCGCTGTTTGACGTCTGGCTTCGCTACCGAGACCTCATCCAGTCGGCTTCACGACCGTTCAGCGAAGCCGCGTTCACGCTCCATCCCCCGCCGCCTGGGGGTCGCTGTCTAGACATCGGCTGCGGCTTGGGCGACACGACGTTTCGCATGGCGGAGCTGGTCGGGCCCGAGGGCAGCGCCCGCGGAGTCGACGTCGCGCCGCGAATGATCGCCGTCGCCAAGGCCGACCTTGAGCGCGAGGCCACACCCAACGTGAGCTTCGCCGTCGCAGACGTCGAGACGGACGATCTCAGCGGCACGTACGACTACGCGTTCGGCCGCTGCGGCGTGATGTTCTTCGCTCACCCGGTGCCGGCGTTCCGCAACGTGTGCCGCCACCTCGCGCCGGGCTCGATCATCGACCTGGTCGTCTGGCGACGGAAGATCGACAACGAGTGGCTACACGCCTCTGAGCTCGCGGTCCAGAAATATCTTGACCACCCCGCGGAGTCAGACGTCCCCACCTGTGGGCCCGGCCCGTTCGCGATGGCCAACGCCGACGTCATCACCGAGCAGCTCAAGTACGCGGGCTTTGAGGACATTCGCCTCGCGCGCCGCGACCTGCTGTACAAGCTCGGCGACGACCTCGACCACGCGGTCGAGTTCAGCATGGCGCTCGGCCCGGCCGCGGAAATCCTGCGTCAGTGGCGCGACCGGATCGACGAAGTCCGTCCGACGATTGCGGCTGATATCCGTGAGGCGTTGTCCCGGTTCGTGACCGAGGACGGCTCGGTGCGCGGTCCGTGCTCGATCTGGATCGTCTCAGGGCGCACGCCGGACGAGACGAAGTAGGCGGTATGTAGGACCAGGCGCCCGCTTCGCTGCGACCGCTCCCGCGTATCCGCTTGCCAGAGGCGGTCCATCCGGTCGAGGCTCCCCTCACCAACAGCGGGTGATCGCTTTCCTCCTCGACGGGCTCGAGGAGGCGCGAATCCTTCGCAAAGCGCTCGCCAGTTTCCAGTGATGCTCGCGATTGCCTTGCCGCTCAGTGAGAGGCTGTCCTCCGGATCGGTGATGTCCGGCCGGTCGGTTTGGCTCTCGGTCGGTGGCGGGCTGACTCTCCTTGCCGCTGTCGACCCCGAAGGGGGTCTGACTGGCTTTCGCTGTGTCGCCCGTCACCGACCGAGGACCGCTGGCGTGACCTAACAGGAGCGTGGCAGCGCCCCCACTGAGCGGTGTCCACCAGCAGTCCGCTTCGTCAAGCTCAACGAAGGGACGTCGCACATGATCGTGATCGGGGCAGACACCCACAAGCGTAACCACACGCTGGTCGCGGTCGATGCGCAGACCGGCGGTGCTGCGAGGTCAGCGCGAGATCGCAGCCAGCGATGCAGGGATCCTTGGACGCGTTGCGGTTCGCCGCCGGCCTGCAAGACCCCGAGCGGGCGTGGGCGATCGAGGACTGCCGCCACGTCTCATCCCGTCTCGAAGCAGCGCTGATCGCCGCTGGGGAGCGGGTGGTCCGAGTGCCGGCGACGATGACCGGCCAGACGCGTAAGATCGCTCGCCAGGCGGGAAAGTCTGACCCGATCGACGCCAGAGCGGTCGCGCTCGCGGTCGTCCGCGACGGGATCGACAGCTTCCCTGTGGCGTTCACCGATGCTCAGGCGCTGGAGATCCGGGTGCTATCGGACTATCGCAATCAGATCATTTGCGAGCGCACCCGGATGATCAATCGGCTGCGCTGGCACCTGGTCACGATCGCGCCCGAGCTCGAAGCGCAACTGAACCCGACCGCGCTACGCGGCCCCAGAATCTGCGCTCGGCTGACCCGGCAACTCGCACGCCTGACCCCGAGCCCGCAACTGCGGATCGCCAGACGTCTGCTCAAACGCATCACTGAGATCGTGCGCGAAGAACGTGAGCTGTTCACAGAGCTCAGCGCCCTGATCGACGCGCACTGCCCGCAGCTTTTGGCCCAGCCCGGCTGTGGGCCGGTGACCGCCGCGATCATCATCGGCCACACCGCCGGCGCCAAGCGCTTCCCCACCGACGGGCACTTCGCCCGGCATGCCGGCACCGCCCCGGTTCCGGCTTCAAGCGGCAAGGTGCAGCGACACCGCCTACATCGCGGCGGAGACCGCCAGCTGAACCGCGCCCTGCACATCATCGCGCTCTCCCGCGCCAACACCGATCCCGAGACCCGCGCCTACCTTGCCCGCAAACACGCCGAGGGCAAGAGCAATCTGGAGGCGATCCGCTGTCTGAAACGCCACCTCGCCCGCCGCATCTGGCGCCTGCTCTATGCCGCCGAAACCGCAGCCGCCCCCTCCGTCCTGACCAATCGCTCAAACCCGGAAATACCGAGAATCACTTGACACAGGAGCAGCGACGATGGTCTGACGCGCTGGTAGAACGCGCGCATCGAGCTGATCCGTCGCCTCGCCGAACACCATCCCGACCAACAGATCGCCGCGATCCTCTCCCGCCAAGGACACCGCACCGGAACCGGCCTGCCGTTCACCGAGCCCCGCGTCAAGGCAGCCCGTCAACGCGCCGGAATCCCCGTCGCTCCGCCACCGGACCCAGAATCGAACCTCGTCACCATCCAACAAGCCGCCAGCGAGCTCGGCGTCTCACAGTTCACGATCACGGTGGCTGCGCGACGGGCTGCTCCCGGCGAGCAGACCACCCCGAGCGCGCCATGGCGGATCCGGCTCGATGACGAGGTCCGCGCCCGGTTCGGCCGAGGTCCCCGACGGGTCGTCAGCTCGCAGACGCAGCCCGACTGCTCGGCTGCGCCCGCCAGACCGTGTTGCACAAGGTCCAACGTGGAGAACTGCGCGCCATCCATGTCACCGCCGGGCGGCGAAAAGGCCTCAGAATCGAGGTTCCCGCCGCGCGGTTGGACCGACTGATCAACGAGTGACTGCGGAGGTGCAGTGTGAAACGGACCGGGCGGGCCGAGCAGGATCACGTTCTCGCGGGCGTGGAGGAAGTCGAGCTGGCCGAGGTGCTCGATCACGGTCTTCTTCACCGAGCGTTGGAAGGTGAAGTCGAACTCCTCCAGGGTCTTTCGGGCGGGGAACCGGGCGGCTTTGATGCGGCCCTCGCCGCCGTGGCTGTCGCGGGCGCCGACCTCGGTGGCGAGCAGCGTTTCAGCGAACCGCTCATAGCTCCAGACTCCTCCCGCGCGCGATCGGCGAGCGCCGGCAGCGCGCGGGCGGCGGCCGGGGCTTTAGCGCGCGGAACAGGTGCGCGAGCTCGGCGCCGCTGGTCATGCCGGGATCAGAGCGTCATAGCGCGACAAGCGGTCGCTGCTCGACGTCGACCTGGTGGCGCTGCCGGCGCCGGAGCGCGCTGGCGCTCGAGCTCGGTCTGATGCGCCGGGTCGATGATCGTCAGCCCGCCCGCGAACATCCGGCGGTGCCGGGCAGCAAGCTCGCCGGTGTCCAGCACCACGGCGGTCACATCGCGTCTGTGAGATCCGGACCTCGACGCGCCGCCCGGCGAACGCCGGGTCGATCGAGTAGTCGTTGCGATCCACCCGGACCAGCGGCTGCTGCGGGCACCCGGACCACCACCGGCGGTCACGTCAGGCGTCACGCCCCGGCAGCGGCCGCATCGCTGACGCTCCTTGGCCAGCCGCTCGGCCGGGACCGCCGGATCGTGCGATGCACCCGACCGTTGACCTTCTCGGCCCAGCGTCGAACTGGTCCTGGAAGTCGAGGTGGTTCGCGAAGACCGGCCAGGCTCGAAGTTCGAGCGCAGGAACCGATGCGACGCTCCAGCACCCCCTTCGCCTGCGGATCGCCGGCTCGAGGATCACCCAGCCAACCTGCAGCTGACCGCAGAACGACGGCGAACGCGTCGGTCGGCCGGCCACCGGCAGCGATCGCTGACTCGCGGTCCCAGACCAGCTTCTCCGGCAGCGCCCCAAGCCGCCACAGGTTGCGCCCCAGGCCCCAGCAGGATGTCCGGCGCCTCCTTGCTGAAGATCAGGGTGCCGGCGATCGCCCGCGACCAGCACGACTCACAGGTCACCACCCACCCGCGACGCGTGCCCATGGCCGACCGGGACGTGCTCGCTCGGCTCCCACAAATCGCACTGCACCAACTCCCCCGGCCGATAGATCGTCCGCTGAAACGTCCGCGGCGCAGAACCGCGGACGGACCTCGCGAACATAGTCATCAAAGATCGACTTGCCGCCCGCATAGCCCAGCTCGTCGCCAGCTCCCGCAGCCGCTGCGACTGGATCCTCGGATCCGCCGCGAGCTGCTCGCAGATCCAGTCCTTGAACGGATCGAGCTTCGACCCGCGCCGGCGCCCGCGAATACCTCGGCGGCTCCGCCGCCGCCAACGCCCGCCGGATCGTCTTGCGATGCAACCCCGTCCGCCGGCTGATCTCCCGAATCGAGAGCCGCTCGACCCGGTGCAGCCGCCTGATCTCCGCCCACTGCTCCACGCCGACCACACCCCTTCCTCCTCGCCGATCGCAACGATCAAACGAGGGTCCGGACCCAGCCGGACGACCCCGACCCCACGCCAAGTGGGTCACTTTTCAACCGGCGCAGGTGGCCCAGTATTCAGTCGGCGCCCACAGTTTTGCTGGTTGCGGTGCTGCTTGATGCAGTGATCGCTGCTGGACGGCGACGCCACACGCGTCCTGACGTCCGGCTCTCACGTATCTCCGACGCGGAACTCTGATGCGTTCGTCGCCGAGCGAGCGCCAGCGGATGCGCAGATCTGGGCGGACCGTCCCGCCCTGTGACGGGTGAATGGTTTCGTCGCGCAGCAAGCGTCGAGGCAATGTGATTCCGGGCCACGAAAGGGATCGTGCGAGACGTCTGGCTGGCGCGAAGCGCTGCCGTTCGGTCGCCAACAGCGGTGACCCTGGGCCGAACTTCGCCGTCACGTTTTCCAAGGGGAGCGCGGCGAACAGCCCGCGTAAGCTCCTTCATACCGGCGCGCTGCGCAGGGAATGACGTGCGGTGTCGGTGTCAGGGCGTAGCGCAAGAGCAGGCTGTCGCCGTACTCCAGTGCCCACACCAGCTCCATCACCTGCAGCTCATCTCGGGCCGGGCCGGTGGTGACTCCGAGGGTCCGCACCGCCAACCAGGATCGGCGATACCGTCAAGAACAATTCGTCGACCAGGTCCTGGCGCAGCAACGAGTTGAACAGCATCGCCCCGCCCTCACACAGCAGCGACCGTACGCCGTGGTCACGGCGTAGCGCGCGCAGGATCTGGCTGAGGTCGTCCTCGCCGCCGAAAATCTCGTGGTGGGTCAGCCGCGCCTCACACTGTGGCGGGTTCACGCTCGCCGGCGCGTAGAGCACGACGTCAGACCGCGCGTCGGCGAACAACGGAGCCTCGAACGGCACATTCCCACTACGACTGATGACGACGCACAGCGGCTGCGGCGCACGCCCCTCCGCCCACCGGATCTGTGACAGTCGCTCACACCGAACCGCCACGCCGTAGTGCCACGCCAGCGTGCTCGCCCACGTTCACGGGCAGCGTCAACGGCGGTCTGACGGTCCCTTCGGGGCAGACCTACTGTTGAGCGGGGCGCGCATCAACGGCGGCTTGACGGTCTCGTCGGGCGCGGCGGTGGTGATCGGCGGCGGCTCGAGCGTCAACGGTGGCCTGCGCCCTGAGCGGGCGACGTTCGTGCAGATCTGTGGGAGCACGATCAACGGGCCGACATCGGTCCAGCACGGCACCCGGGCGGTGATCATCGGTGACGCCGGCGACGACGGCCAGCCGTCGGTGTGGCGGCAACCACCTAAACGGCCGGTCGACGGTGTCCTATAACGCCGCGCGCGTCGAGCTGGGGGCCAACGCGATCAACGGGCTGGTGGCGGTCAACCACAACCAGGGCTCAGATTTCGACGCGCCCGCCGCGGGACCCGAGATCGAGTCAAACCACATTTCCCGTCCGCTGGGCTGCACCGCTAACACTCAGCCGGCGACCAACGACAACCACAAGAACATCGTCAACGGTCCCGAGACCGGGGAGTGCGCCGGCTTTAGATCCAGACACTAGACAGTCGGAGCGGCGAAAGCGGGCTCTCTCGGCATCGATGTAGGCGAGACGGCGGTCACGGCTCGTGTGGCGGCTTGAGCGTCATCGGCCCGCAGGTGAGCATCACGAGCGCGAGGCGGCGTTTGGCGGCGTGAAATCCGTAGGCCTCGGTACCGAGCGCGGCCGTCCTCAGGCTCGACTCAGCGGCGGCAAACGCCCAGACCGACTGCTCCCGCTACTCGCGCAGCGACATCCGCCGGGCAGCGGGATCCCACCGTGAGGCTTCCATGTGACCCAGTCGCTCTCCGGCCATCGACACGGCTACTCCCACGGCTGGGGGAACATCAACCTGGGCGCGAGCACCATCTCGGGCAGGACCTGCCAGGTACGTCTGCAGCCTGGTGCCGGAACGCTCGCGATCGCGTGAGGCTCCAGCCGCAGATCATCTACCACCTCAAACGCCCGCTCTGCGCTCACGAGCGACATAGTTCGTCAGCGGGCGCAGGGAATTCCCGCAGCCCCTGGGTCGACATGACGCCGGGAGAAGAGAGCGAGGGACCGACGTGGCCCGTCGCCTATTCCATGGGATGCGGAGACCTGCGCCGATCCTCCTTGTCAGACACTCAGCGTCCGCCTAGGAGCCGCCCCCGTGCGGTTCCACATAGGCCACGCATTGACCCTGGTTCTTGAACTGCGGGAAGTTCTCGTAGCCGCCGTTCTTGCACTGCGCCAAGCTCGTGGGCTCGATCAACGTGGGCTGGCTCTGAGAGGAGGTAAACGACTCGTACAGCGTGGTGAACAGGCCAAGCGCGTTCGATGCGGCTACTTCGGAAATGGCAGTGCCCTGGTCGGCGTAGTTGCCCTGCGTGGTGTCGATCGTCGCCTGGTAGCGCGTGTTCGACGCACCGACGTCGAAGTTGTTGGCATCTTGATAACACGCACCGCTGGTCCCGTTGAACGTCTTTGTTCCGGTCACTCGACCATTGGGCGAGTTGATCGTGAACCGGGCAGTGAAGCTCAGGCTGCCCATCTCGCTGGACACGTCGGGATTGGTCACGGTGCCGCTCCCGGTTTCGGTGAACGACCCGGGGTAGGGCTCGGTCGCGGTCCCCGACCCTGCGAAGGAGAAGGACCCGCTACTGCCGCAGATTATGTCCCCGCTGAAGCCGGATTGCGAAATGAGGATTTCGCCGCTCAGCGTGGGCGGTGGCGTGGACTGCGCGCTCGCCGGCGGAACACCGATCGCGCTGGCCCCCAGCAGCCCAGCTGTGACCGCGATGCCCGCAAACCTCCGACTCGCTCTGCTCATGAGCGCCCTTTCATTTGCCCTCCGGAATCGTCTTATGTTACCCGTGCGGTCAAGCGGACTGCCGTGACCGCGCCCGGCCGCAACCGAGTCACGTATCACTAGTTTCATCTCGGGCCTGGATCAGCTCGTCGCGCGGACGTTCGTACACAGCTCGGCCTAACGCCTTGAGGCGGCGTCGAACCGGACGCCCTGGGTCAAGCTCGACCTGCGGTCACGCCAGGCGATACTCGGCGAACCAAGAGCGTCGCGCATGACGGTATTCGGGCTCTCTCGAGCGTCGATGTAGGTGGGGACGCTCGTGTGGCGGTTGGAGAGTGATGGGGTCGCAGGTGAGCATCACGAGCGCGAGCGCGGCTTTGGCGCTATGGAATCCGTAGGCGCGGCGGGTGATGAGGTGAGTCGCCGGGGGAGTCTCACCCCCCGGCGCTCGCAGAACCCGTGAGCCTCTCAGCTCACCGGGCTCCCATCATCCGGCCTGGGGCCGCGCGCCTGGGAGGTCCCAGTAGGCGAAGAGGTGGGGCTGGCGCGCCGCGACGGCGCCCAGCATCCTCCATGCCCGCGTGGGGTGGGTGCGCAGCCGTTTGTACTTCCTCGTGGCCCAGCGCATCAGGTCGTCGTTGACGCGCACGAGAGACCTGGTCAACTCGCAGAGGTAGAAGCGTCCGTAGTAGTTGATCCAGCCTCGCACGATCGGGTTGATCGCTCGTGCGAGTTCGGCGAGGGTCGTCCCGCTGCGGGCGTGCAGTCGCCAGCGTCGGATCGTTCGGCGGATCGCCTGGGCGGCGGCGTCGCTGACGGCCGGGGCGAAGCTGACGAACACTGATCCGACCTCCTCGGTTTCGATGCCATCTGACCCTTCCTTACGTCCGAACTCGCCTATAGAGTCACGTATTCAGACGATCCGTGACTCTGCGGCCAAGACGCTCTCCTGGTGCCTCCTGAGGCGTACGCCGTGTGTCAAGGCGTCGTCTGTTGGAGCAGCCAGGCCCGCACGCTGATGCATCCCGCGAGCATTGCGAGCCGCTCCTTCGCTCGTAGAAGCGGCAACGCCAAGCCGCGGTCTCGCGAGCGCCGCTCCGGACGAGACGCGGAAGCGGCGCAGGGGCGGGCCGCTGCACTACGCGCGCCTATGCACCGCTGCCGCCGTCGTGGCGAGCGCGGCGCCAGACGCTCGCGCGGCTCGCTCATGGCGGCCTGCCGGCACACGTCGCTCCGGACGAGCGCTTTGCGCGACTCGACGCCGCCGAGCTGACGATCGAGTTGGCGACGTAGGGATCGTCGGCCCTCGGGCGTCCGGGTGATCGCGTAGCCGCGAACCCGACAGCCAGCGCCGGCTGACCCGCTAGTGCCGGTCGAGAAGCCTGACCCTCTCGGGATCGAGCGGAATCAAACCGGTGTTTCATTCCGGTCGTGCAAGAGCCGGCGGCGAGGGTTCTCATGCCCGCCGCCGGCACCTGTCCGGCGGCTACAGCCGGGCGCAGTCCTTGCATTTCGGCCGGTTCGCGGTTCCCGCAGTGCGGTGCTCAAGCTTGATCCGTCGCCCAGCCGGACAGTCGCCACGATCGTGGTAGACGTTGCGCTCCTCCGCGGTGTAGTGCAGAACGGAGGTGTGGTACGGGCTGACCTTCATGGTGATGCTCCGATCTCCGCGACGGCTGCCTGCGGGCACAGGACAACCCACCATCGCAGTTGATGCGGATTGTCACGAGGTCATCGGACGGAACTCATCCGACGAAGCTGTAAGGATGCGCAGGTGCTTCTCGGTTCGGCCGAGCTTGCGCGCTGTTTGATGCTCCTGGCGGTCCGGGGCGGGCACCTCGGGCCGCCGTTTAGCGGTGCGTCCTCAGCCAGCGCTATAGGGCGATACCGATAGCCCGACCCCGGCCGAGCTGAGGATCGCGTTGCCGCGGATCCAATCACTGGGCGTCCGCGTGAGTGCGCGATCATCTGACGAAAAGGATTCGCGAGGGCCGGAACCGCGTGCGAGCGCCCTGGACTCGAGGCCGTCGGAATATCGGTGCCGTCTGGTGGGTTTAAGAGACTTCTGGGATGGCTCGAGAATTTGCTTCGGTGTCAGCGCGGTCAGATGTTGTTGATGCCGCCGTCGTTGTCGGAGTGGCTGCCTGAGGATCACTTGGTGTGGACGGTGCTCGGGGCGGTCGATCAGATGGACCTGGAGCGTTTCGCGCCGCGTATCGCATGGGTGCGGCGGGTCGTGCGCCGTATGACCCGGCGGTCCTGGTGTCGCTTTTGCTCTACGCGTACGCGCGCGGGATCCGCTCCTCGCGCGCGATCGAGCGGGCGTGCTGGGAGGACGTCGCGTTCAAGCTGATCACCGGGATGCGCACGCCGGATCACTGGACGGTCGCGGAGTTCCGCCGCCGCCACGAGTCAGAGATCGCGGGGCTGTTTGACGACGTGCTGGGGTTGTGCCGGGAGGCGGGGTTGGTGTCGGTGGGGGTGATCGCGATCGACGGGACCAAGATCATGGCCAGCGCGTCGATGGATCAGAACCGCGGCTACCGCGAGCTGGTCGGCCAGATCCTGCGCGAGGCCGAGGAGACCGACCAGCGCGAGGACGAGCTTTATGGGTCTGATCGTGGTGATGAGCTGCCCGAGGCGCTGCGCACCGCGGAGGGTCGCCGCCAAGCGTTGGCCGATGCCAAGCGGCGGCTGGCTGAGCGCAAGGACCGCCCGGTCGACGAGGGCCGCGTCGCGGAACTGGAGGTTGATCTGGAGGCGGTGGTGCTCGCGCGTCGGTGCTGCGCCGCGGCGGGCGGCGGGAATGGACACGGGTCGCCCGCAGTGAGCTTGATGGGCATCGCGCCCAGCAGGCACAAGCGATCCCGCGCGCTCGCGAGGACCGGCTGGTGCAGGCGCTGGGTCGCTTGGAGGAGAACCACCGAGTCGAGCTGGCCGCCCATGAGGCCTATGACCGGTGGCGCGCCAGCGCACGGGACACCAAGGGCCGGGTGTTGAAGGGCAACAGCCAGCCGTTCACCGCCCCGGAGCTGCCCGAGGGCCGGGTCAACCTGGTCGATCCGGACTCGCTGGGTGATGCGCACCAAGGGCAGCCCGCCGCATCAGTCCTACAACGCCCAGGCCGCGGTCAACGAGCGCCAGATCATCCTCGCGGCCGAGATCACCGTCGACGCGCCCGACTTCGGGCACCTGGAGCCGATGCTCGCCACCGCCCTGGATCACCTGCACCGCCACGGCGTCAGCGAGCTGCCCGCGTGGTCGCCGCCGACGCCGGCTACTGGCACACCCGCGCAGATGCAACCGATCACCGACCGCGGGATCCAGGTGCTCGTCCCGCCTGACGGCGGCGATGCGCGAGGGCATGCGCCCCGGCTGGGAGCACGGGCTCTACGACCAGATGCGCCGACAAGCTGGCCACCGAGCCCGGCCGCGCGCGCTACGCCCTGCGGAAGATCACCATCGAGCCGGTCTACGGGCAGATCAAACACAACCGCGCGCATCAACCGGTTCATGCGAAGAGGCAGAGCCGCCGTCGCAGTCAGAGTGGCGGCTGATCACCGCCACCCACAACCTCCGGGGATGAAACTTCCTGGGTGAGAGCGCTGCCGGTGATGTCCGGGCGTGGTTTTAGCGTCCGGCGGACCGGGCTATGGGGCTCTTGGGAGAACGCAGGCTGGGCAGGCCGTGCTTGAGCTGGGCTGTGAGCCCGACAAAATCTCTGTGGCCGCCCCTGCGACTCACCCGGGTGTGCTGTGAGCACGAATCCGTTCTTGTCGTTCGCCCACCGGTTCTCCCACATCACTCGGTCGAGTGAAGGGAGAACGGTTTGCGCTTCATTGGCCTGGACGTGCATCTCGATTTCTGTGAGATCGCGATCTGTGAGAACGGTCGGGTCCGGTCGGCTGGGCGGGTGCCGAGCAGCCCGGCGGGCATCGACTGCTGGTCCGGAGTCTCGCTGGCGATGACCAGGTCGCGTTGGAGGCGACCGGCAATGCGTTGAAGATCGCCCGGTTGCTCGAGCCGCATGTGGCGCGGGTGGTCGTGGCTGCGACGAAGGAGCTCTCGGCGATCACGACGGCGAAGGTCAAGACTGACCGTTGGACGCGAGGAAGCTCGCGCGGCTGCTGGCCGCTGGTCTGTTGACTGGGTGCTGGCTGCCGGATGACGCCACCCGTTCGTTGCGGCGGTGGCTGAGCCGCCGCGCGCAGCTGGTCCGACAGCGGACTCGTTCCAAGAACGAGATCCACGCGGTGCTGATGCGCAACCTGAAAGGCCGCCCGCCGATGAGCGACGTGTTCGGCAAGGGCGGCCGCAAGTGGCTGGCCGCGCTTGAGCTCCCACGCGATGAGCGCCAGACCGTCGATGGCTGCCTGCGGCACATCGACTTCGTCAACGGCGAGATCACGATGCTCTGGAGCGTGAGATCGCCCAGCACGCGATCGGCTCGCCGGAGATCAGGCGGCTGATCGACCGTCCCCGGCGTGAGTCTGATGACCGCCGCGACGTTCATGTCCGCGGTCGGTGACATCCATCGATTCCGCCAGCCCGCGCAACGTTGGTCGGCTACCTCGGCCTTGACCCAAGGTGCGCCAGTCCGGCAGCGGCAACGCGAAGATCGGCCGGATCTCCAAGAAGGCGCTGCTCCGTGCGCGGCATGCTCGTTGAGTCCGCATTTGTCGCGGTCAGCACCCCGGGACCGATGCGCGCGTTCTACCAGCGCGTCAGCCACCGTCGCGGCAAGGCAATCGCGATCGTCGCGGTCGCGCGGAAACTGGCGGTGCTGTTCTGGCACCTGCTGACTGCTCAGAAGGACTACGCATTCGCGCGGCCGTCGCTCACCGCCCACAAGCTGCGCGAGCTTGAACTCCGCGCTGGCGCCGAACGTCGGGCCGGCAGCCGCAGCCTGGAGCACAAGAGCGGCTATCACCAGCAGCACAACCGAGACCGCGAACGAGAGATCGCCGCCCAGGCCGAGCTCGGCTACCGACACCTCGTCGCCGACTGGCAGCGCGCGAACCCAGAAAAGAGTTCGGTTGTGACTTGACTTTCATCCGTCTTGAAGCTCCACAGCCACTGGACCGCGGCCACCACCTAACACCGCGGTGGCCGGCAGCTGCCGGCGGATCCTTCGCAACAACCCACCGCAGACCCAGACGCTCGCTCACTCCGCATTTTCCGACGGCCTCCCCAGGAAGCGACCGCCGAGCCGGCAGTGCCGGCCTCGGCGACCATCTGAGCGGCGCGGGTCGCCCGTTCGCCACGGGTTGCCCTGTCGGCGTCCGTCGGCGTGACGGTGGCGTGAAGGCGGCGCGAAGGGTCAGGCGACGAGCCGAGACGGATCGTCACCGTTGGCCAGCGCCTCGAGGTCGAGGCCGCAGAACGCCTCGACGACGCGCGGATCGAAGTGCGCGCCGGCCTGGTCGCGGATCTCGGCGAGCGCGCGCTCGGGCTCCCAGGCCTTGCGGTACGGGCGGTTGTGCGTGAGCGTGTCCCACACGTCCGCCACCGCGACGATGCGCCCGGAGAGGGGGATCTCCTCGCCGGTGAGTCCGGCGGTGTATCCGCTCCCGTCCCAGCGCTCATGGTGGGTGCGGGCGATCTCGCCCGCGAGGCGGAGGACCGGGGAACGTGCGGAGGCGAGGATCTGTCCACCGATGTCGACGTGCTGCATCATGTGCATCCACTCCGGCGGGGTGAGCTTGCCGGGCTTGAGCAGGATGCGGCGCGAGATGCCGACCTTGCCGATGTCGTGCAGGGGCGCGGCGGCCCGCATCATCGTCACCGAGGACTCGGAGAGCCCCAGTGCCCGCGCGATCGCGGCCGCGATGCACCCGACGCGCTGAGCGTGGTGATCGGAATCGTCGTCGTGGAAGTCGGCCATCGCGGCGAGCGCCGCCAGGCTCTCCCGGACGGTGTCGGTATCGGTCGTCTGGTCGCGCAGCGCCTCGGTGAGTCGCGCGCTGCGATCGCTGAGCAGCTGGCGCAGGCGGGCGCCGGTGAGCGCGTTCTGAAGCCGCAGGCGCAGCTCGACCGGGTCGATCGGCGCCACGGCGATGTCCTGGACGCCGGCGGCGGCGACGCGCGCCCGGCTCTCGGGCGTCGAGTCGGAGGTGAGCCCGAGCACCGGGACATCGGATCGTGCGCCGAGGGTGGCCCGGATCACGCTCAGCGTCGACGCGGTGGTGTCCGCGTCCACGTTCAGGATCACGAGATCGGGAGCGCGACCGTCGGCGGCCGGCCGGCAATCCGCGGCGCTGGCCGCCTCGATGACCGCCTCGCATCCGAGTGTCGCCAGAGTCGCCGCGAGCGCCGCGCGGCGGCCGCCGTCGGCGTCGACGAGCAGGACCCGAGCGCCGCCGGTGTCGATGCGCAGATCGGTCATGCTCGGGATATCGGCATCTCGATCCCGACACTTGACGAACCGGACGCCTAGTCCTCAAGCCTGCGCCCCGCGGTGCCGATTGGTGAGCAGTCGGCCCCGCTGGGTCGCCGTGACGACGGCGATCGAGCTGGGCAGTCACCGCCATCGATCACATGCTGCGCGTCCGCCTCTCCTCATCCTCCGATACAGCCCACCCGCGCGCGAGCGGCCAGGCCGGGTTCACGCTCGTCGAGGTGCTGGTCACGATCGTGGTGCTCACCATCGGCCTGCTCGGGACGTTCGCGGCGCTCCGGACCGCCGCCCACACGACGCTCACCAACCGCGAGCGTCAGGCGGAGACCTCGGTGGCGCGCGAGGTTATCGAGGATGCGGGTTCGCTTCCCTACACGCAGCTGACCAGCAGTGCGCTTCCGGGAGCGCTGCAGCCGCTGGTCGCCCACGCGGCCACGGCGTCGGGCGGTCTCCGGGTCAGCCGCGGGCCCGCCAGCTACCTCGTGACCCTGAGCGTCTGCTCGCTCGACGACCCCTCCGACGGCTACGGGAACCACGATCTGACGAATCCCCCGGCGAGTGGAGGGACGTGGTGCCCTGGCCAGCCGCCGAGCGGAACCGCCGACGCCACGCCCGACGACGAGAAGCGCCTGTCGGTGGCCGTCCAGGCGATCACGGACTCGACGGGGCCGACCGTTCAGCAGACCGCCCTCATCCTCAACCACGGCCTGCCCGCGGTGTCATGCCTGACGGTCGCCGGGATCGCCTGCCCGGACTCGGGCCAGAGGGTGTCGTACACGAGCACGTCGACGCTCACGTTCTCGGTCACGACGACGACCCAGGCGGCCTCGCTGCGCTGGTTCGTCGACGGCGACCCGCCGCCGAGCGGCCAGCTTCCCGCCGGCGCGAGCGACCCCTACGTCCCGTCGGCAACGACCTCTCAGTTCACGTGGCAGGTCCCCCACATCGCGGGCACCTACACGATCTCGGTTCAGGCCCAGGACGCCCAGGGCGACACAGGGCCTCGCTCGACTCTCCAGATCACGGTCACCTCCTAGGGATCGAAATGACCACCCGCGACATCCAAAGCTCAGAGGGCGGCTTCACGCTGGTCGAGCTGCTCGTCGCCACGACGATGGCGCTCGTCGTGTTCGCGGTGACACTGTCGACGCTCAACGTGTTCAACGACGCCTCGCAGACCCTGAGCCACCGCAACGACAGCCAGAACCAGGCCCGCCTGGGCGAGGACCAGATCGTCAGCCAGCTGCGCAATGTGGCGAAGTCGTCGGCGGCGCCGAGCTTCGTCGAGTGGGCGACGTCATCCGACCTCGCCTTCCAGACGGTCCCCGTGTCCGGGGGATCGAGCGAGCAGGTGCGCTACTGCGTCCCCGCCGACCCGGCAGCCAGGCAGCCCGGCCACCGAGGCGCTCATCTCCCAGATCCGGACGCCCGCCTCGACCCCGTGGTCAGCCGCGTGTCCCGACCCTGCGTACCGCTCATCGGTGCTCGTCGCCCACGTGACCAACCGCTACCGGGGCGCGGCCCGACCGGTGTTCACCTACAACGGCGGCACGGCGCCGAGCGACCTGACGACGATCAGATCAATCGGGATCGACCTGTTCGTCAACACGACGCCTGCGGACTCCAACAACGAGTACGAGCTGCAGAGCTCGGCGCTTTTGCGCAACGCCCAGCGTCCGCCGATCGCCGCCTTCACCTGGAGCCAGGGCGCGAGCGGCACGGTCGTCCTCGACGGGGGCGCCTCCTACAGCCCGTCCGATGATCCGCTGACCTACGCGTGGGGCTGTGCGACGAGCACCGGCACCGCGGTCAGCTGTCCCTCAACGGGGTCGACGTTCGCGTGGAAGCCGAGCCCGGGGCTGGGCGTCTACACGGTGACGCTGACGGTGACCGACCAGGCCGGGCTTCAGAGCACTCCTCCCTACACCGGCACGGTGACGGTCCGATGAGGCTCCGGCGCGACGAGCGGGGGTTCGTGCTCATCACCGCGATGATCGTCCTTGCGGTGTTCATGACGCTCACCGTCGCGATGGTGACGATCGTCGACGTGCAGACCAACCAGACCGGCCACGAGCGATCCGGCGAGGCCGCCTTCAACCTCGCCGTGGGCGCGCTGCAGGCCGAGGCGTATCAGCTGCAGCTCGCGTGGCCGGCAACCTCGGCGCAGGCGCTGCCGGCGTGCAGCCAGTCGACCTCACAGCAGGCGGGCTGCGAGGGCGCGGCGCTTGCTCAGGAGCTGCAGACGACGACCCCGGGACCGGACTACGCGCACGCGACCTGGTCGGCACAGGCGTTCGACAACACGTCGTCGGCGTACTCCCTGACGCTGGCGAGAACCGCGCCCGCATGGGACGCGAACGGCGACAACTCGATGTGGGCCCGCGCGCAGGCGACGGCCAACGGCCAGACACGTACCGTGGCCGAGCGCGTGACCCGGCGTCTGGTGACGATCCCGCTGCCCGAGAACCTCGTCACCGCGGGCGCCATCTACACGAGCAACAACGGGCAAAAGACGATCATCGACGACTCGAACTCCGGCGCCGTCGGGTGGATCGACGTCCGCTGTGGCACGAGCGCGACCACCCCTCAGTACGGCCAGGGCAACTGCCTGGGGTGGGACTCCAGCCAGGGACAGCTGGGGCCCGCGGGCACCGCGTACGGCGCGGGGTACACGGACCCGACGGGCACCTCGAGCACGCTCTCGTCCGTGCAGCTCCAGGGACTCGTCCAGACCGCGGCCGCCGCTGGGACCCTCTATGACGAGAACGGCACGTCCTACGTCACCTCCTATGGAACGTTCACCGCGCACCAGGGCTGTCCGCCCGAGCCCACCTCGGGCGTCGTCGTCGTCGCGGGGACCGGGACGTGCTCATACACGGGGAACTCAACCTGGAACACCTCCGCCGCACCGGGCGCGCTCATCTTCCTCACCGGATCGGTCTACTTCGGTGGCTCGGAGACATTCAACGGCGTGCTCTACATGGCCAACCTGTCCGGCGTGGGCGGGACGCCGCCGGCATGCCAGCTGACGTCCGCGGCGCTGGTCACCCTCCAC
This sequence comes from uncultured Solirubrobacteraceae bacterium, assembly GCA_963702225.1. Taxonomy (GTDB): domain Bacteria; phylum Actinomycetota; class Thermoleophilia; order Solirubrobacterales; family Solirubrobacteraceae; genus Palsa-465. The sequence continues at coordinate 41,977 of CAVPBY010000064.1, forward strand.
AGCAACGCCGCGCTCAACGGCGCCGTGTACGCGGACGGCTGCGGCGTGGTCAACGCGGGCGACTCGGCGGGCAACCTCAACTTCATGCTGAGCGCGGTCTTCACGCTGCAGAGCTACGCGGCGGCCACGCCCGCTCCGGGAACGTTCCGGGTCGTGTCGCAGTAGTCGTCGCACATAATCCCCATCCGTCATCCTGTGGCGCGTGACCGACGCCGACCCGACGCTACGCCACGGCACCGCCGCCCTCTCGGAAGTCCGTCTGCACTACGTCGAGGCGGGGGATGGACCGCTCGTCCTGCTGCTGCACGGGTTCCCCGACTTCTGGTACGGGTGGCGCCACCAGATCCCGGCGCTCGCACGGGCGGGGTTCCGGGTGGTCGCGCCGGACCTTCGCGGATACAACCTGTCGTCGCGGCCGGAGGGGACCGAGGCGTATGCGCTGCGCCGCCTTGCGAACGACATCTCCGAGCTCGTCGCCGAGCGGGGGGAGACGCGGGCCGACATCGCCGGCCACGACTGGGGAGCGATGGTCGCCTGGGGGGTGGCCGCGTTCCATCCGGAGTCGGTCCGGCGCCTGGCGATCCTCAACGTCCCGCACCCGCGCCGCATGGCGCAGGGGCTGCGCACGCGGCGCCAGCTGCGCCGTTCCTGGTACACGATCGCCTTCCAGTTGCCGGTGCTGCCCGAGCGGATGCTGCGCGGCGGCGGCTTCCGCGCCCTGCGCCAGACGATCGAGCTCGACGCGCCCCCGGGGCGCTCGAGCCGGGCGACGTCGAGCGCTACGTCGAGGCGTGGCGGCGCCCCGGAGCGCTCACCGCGATGCTCAACTACTACCGCGCCGCCGCGCGTTCGCTGCGCGGCCGGCTGCCGCCGATCACGGCGCCGACGCTCGTCATCTGGGGCGAGCGCGACCGCTACCTGGGGGCCGAGCTCGCCGAGCCCCACCGGCGCGACGTGCCCGGCCTGCGCGACGTCGTCCGGCTGCCCGACAGCTCACACTGGGTGATGCGCGACGAGCCCGAGCGGGTGTCCGACCTGCTGGGGGAGTTCTTCGGCGAGGAGCAGCTGGCGGTCGGCCCGGCCGGATGACGCGCCGCCGCGGGGGATCGATCGAAGCCCTGGTGACGAGGCTCAGAGGGAGACCACGGAGACCGCCAGCGACGCGAACACCGGATCGGCGCTGACAACCGTCCAGCCCCGCCGCCGGGCGGTGGCGGCGATCAGCCGATCGAAGGGATCCGAACGGACGAGTGGAAGCTCTGAAACGGCCCACGCGTCCTCGTGCGCCACCGAGGTCAGCACGAAGCCCTGCTCCGCGCAGATCGCCGGGAAGCTCGCACCCTCATCGATCGTGAGATCCACTTTCCCGATCGCTCGCTTGATCGCCACCTCCCACGTGGACGCGCTACTGACGCGCGCGGCATCTGTGGCGGTGATCAGCTCCCTCGCACGAGTTGTCAGGCGCGGGTCGTCGGCCAGCCACCACAGCACGACGTGCGTGTCGAGCAGCAGGTCGGTCACGCGTCCGGCTGGAGGTGCTCGAAGTCCGCCAGGGGCGCATCGAAGTCGTCGGCGATACGGATGCGCCCTCTCAACGCCCCGGGCGGCCGCACGCCGACGCTGCGCTCGGGCACGAGCCGCGCGACCGGTGTGGCGCCGCGACGGATGACGATCTCCTCGCCGTCCTGGACGCGCCGGATCAGCTCCGACAGATGCGTCTTCGCCTCGCTGAGCGGGATCGAATCGTCCATTCTGCGCATCCTACCTGGTTGACCTGGTCAACCATCGGCGCTGCGGCCGGGCGAGAGCGTCCGCTGCCGGTTCGCCCCGCGCCCGCGCCGCCAGCCGCTCGCCGACCCGTCCGTGGCGGCGGCCGGTGTCGGTCGTCGCCACGGCCCGCCCCAGCACGGAACGCGTCCCGACGATGACGGTCGCCACCGACGCCCGCGTGACCGCCGTGTAGAGCATCTCCCGGCGCAGGAAGAACGCGCCGCCCGCGGCGGGGTGGGCGACGATGATCGCGATCGGCAGCTCGATCCCCTGCCCGCGATGGACCGAGCAGGCGTACGCGAGCCGCAGCTGGTCGGCCTCCTCGGGCGGGAGGCGGAAGACGGCGTCCTCGGCGCCGAGCACGAGCGCCGCCTCGTCAGGGCGGCCACCCCCGACTCCGTCCCCGTCGTCGCCGCGCTGGGCATCTAATGGCACTCCAGGTTCCGTGAGATGCCCAGCGCGCCCGCGACGACCGCTCCCCAAGCGGCGCCCGCCCCGCCCCGCCCCGGCGCCCGAGCCGGTCTCGTCGAGCAGCCGCAGCAGCGTCCCGTTCATCAGTCCGAGCTCGTGCAGGTTGCGCCCGGTCATCATCAGCTTGTCGCCGATCCGCAGCCGACCGCCGCGCACCGGCGGCCCGTCGGGGTTCAGCGCCGCCCGCAGGGCCTCATTCAACGCGTTGATCCCGAGCTCGCCCTTGTACACCGGGGCGAACACCTGGATGTCGCGCACCGGGTCGACGCCGTAATGGCCGGGCAGCCGCTCGGCGACCAGCGACACGATCTCCGCCAGGCCGTCGCGCGGCGCCGCGCGCTCGATCAGGAACAGGTCGCGGCGCATCCCCTCGGCCACACCGAACGACGGCACCACGCCGCGGCGGATCGCGTGCGCGCCCTGGACGATCATGGACCCGGCCGCCTGACGGAAGATGTGGGTGAGCCGCGTCGTCGGCACCGACTCCGACAGGACGAGCTCGGCGAACGGCTTGCCGGCGCCGACGGGCGCGAGCTGGTCGGCGTCCCCGACGAGCACGACGTGGGTTTCGGGGCCGACCGCCCGCAGCAGCACGACGAGCAGCTCCAGGTTCGCCATCGAGGTCTCGTCGACGATCAGCAGCTCGCAGCCGAGCGGGTCGTCCTCGTCGCGGGTCGGGCCCTCGCCGGGGATCCAGCCGAGCGCCGAGTGAACGGTGCGGGCGGTCAGCCCGCCGGTCTCGGTCATCCGCACCGCCGCCCGGCCGGTCGGCGCGACGAGCATCACGCGGCCACCACGCGCTGCCGCCTCGGCGGCGATCGTGCGGATCGAGGAGGTCTTGCCGGTGCCGGGGCCGCCGGTGATGACCGACAGCCGGTGCGCGAACGCCGCCTGAAGCGCCCCGAGCTGCTCGTCGGTGAGCGCGCCCCGGTCGACCGCGCGATCGTCGGAGGCGCGGAGCTTCTCGACCGGGTCCGCCTCGCACAGCTCGCCCACGCGCTCGGCGAGCTCGGCCTCGAGCTCGGCGGTCGCGGCCCGATACACCCAGGTGCCCTCGCGCACCGCCTGGCCACCCGAGACGAGATCCTCGACGACCTGCTCGTCGACCTCCGGCCGTCCGATCAGCATGCCCGCGTCGCGCAACACATCTCCCACCGGCGTGCAGCTCGAGCCGCTGCGCTCCGACTCCGACAGCACGTGCATCGCGGCCGCGCGCTCCCGCCGGTTCTCGTCCAGGGGCAGCCCGCTCTCGGCGGCGGTCGCCCGCGCGATCCGGTCGGCGATCTGAAAGCCGACGCCGAACACGCTCGTGAGCTCGTACGGGTTGGCGGCGATCAGCTCGTGGGCCTCGGAGCCGTAGTTGTCGTGGATCCGCCCGGCGAGGTAGGCGAGGCCATGCGGCGCGAGCAGCAGGTGCAGCCGCCGGGTGACGCGGATCGAGCGCCACGACGCGGCCGCCTCCTCGGCCCGCCGGGCGCGCAGGCCGACCTCGCCGAAGGTGGTGACCGGATCGGCGTCGACCCGGTCGAGCACCTCGGCGGCGCCGAACCGCTCGACGAGCGCGGCGGCCCGCCGCGCGCCGACGTGCTTGACCCGTCGCAGGTAGCCGGCGACGGTCTCCGGGTCGTCGGGGGCGAGCGGCCGCGCCTGCGACACCTTCACCTGACGCCCGTAGCGGCTGTCGCTCACCCACTCGCCGACGATCCGCGCCCGCTCGCCCTCCTCGAGATGGACGAGCGGACCGACGAGCGCGATCGGTGTCCCGTCGGCGGCGGCCCCGTCGAGCACCGCCCAGCCGGTCTGCTCGTTGGCGAACCGCACGTGGCGGATGGTCACCGGCTGGTCGAAGCCGTGATCGAAGCTCATCTCACTACGGTAGAGCCGCGCAGGGCGCGATTCTCACCCCCCCGCCTCCGCGCGGCGCGCGGCCGCGCGGAGCGCCTCGGTGCCGATCAGGTGCTGGAAGGCGCGCACGAGCGGACGCACGGCGGCGACCCCGATCTGCCCCTGGACGCCGAGCGCCTGCACGCGCGCCTCGGCGCACAGCGCGCCGCCGCGCGGGTCGGGCTCGGCCCACACCCCGATCGCGACGCGCGCGCTGCCGCGCTCGGAGAACGCGCGGAACCGCTCGGGATCCTCGAGCGTCGGATAGTCGCGCCGCAGCGTCCAGATGCGCCCCACCAGGCCGGACAGCAGCGATCGCTCGCCCTCGGCGAGCACGAGGAACGGCGGCTCGCGCAGCAGCGCCTGGAAGCCGAGATCGCGGGGGGTGCCGGGGATCCGCCACTGGACGAGCCGCCCGAGCACCGGCGACTGCGCGAGGGTGAGCTCCCGCGCCTCGCGCCACAGCGCATCGGGCCCGGCGGTGCTCGGCGCGCGGTGCGCGACCCGGAGCGCCGGGTCGGGCAGCCACTCGTCCAGTTCCTCGGTCAGCCCTCGCGCCACGGCTCGTCTCTACCCTGTCAGCCGTGATCGCCCGCAACGCCGACCGCGAGCACCGCCCGCCCGCACCGGACTACCTGACCCCCGACGACGTCGCCGCCGCCGCCCGGCGCCTGCACGGCGTCGCGCATCGCACCCCGGCGATCGCGTCCCGGACGCTCGACGAGCGGCTCGGCGCGCGGGTCACGCTCAAGGCCGAGACGTTGCAGCGCGTCGGCGCGTTCAAGTTCCGCGGCGCCTACAACGCGGTGGCCTCGCTCGACGACGAGGCCCGCGCCCGTGGCGTCTGCTCGGCCTCCTCGGGCAACCACGCCCAGGCGCTCGCGCTCGCCTCCCGGCTGCGCGGCACGCGCGCGACGATCGTCATGCCGGCCGACGCGCCCCCGCTCAAGCGCGCCGCCACCGAGGGCTATGGCGCCGAGGTGATCACCTACGACCGCTACGCCGACGACCGCGAGCAGCTGCTGCGCGCGCTCGCCGCCGAGCGTGGGCTCGAGCCGGTCCACCCGTTCGACGACCCGCGCGTGATGGCCGGACAGGGCACGCTCGTCGCCGAGCTGCTCGCCGACGCGGGCGAGCTCGACGTGCTCGTCGTCCCCGTCGGCGGCGGCGGCCTGATCTCCGGCTGCGCGGTCGCCGCCTCCGCGCTCGCCCCGTCGCTCCGGATCGTCGGCGTCGAGCCCGAGGCCTCCGACGACGTCGCCCGCTCGCTGCAGGCCGGCGAGCCCCGGCGCGTGACGGTCGCCCCGACGATCGCCGACGGCCAGCAGACCCCGTCGCCGGGAGCGCTCACCTGGCCGGTCATCCACGCGCTCGTCGACGAGATCCACACCGTGAGCGACGCCGAGATCCTCACCGCGATGCGGTTCTGCTTCGAGCGCTGCAAGCTCGTCGTCGAGCCGAGCGGCGCCACCGCGCTCGCGGCGCTGCTGAGCGGCTCGGTGGCGGTGGCCGGGGAGGGTGTCGGCGTCGTGCTCTCGGGCGGCAACGCCGACCCCGCCGTGTTCGCCCGGGCGCTCGCCTGAGCGGGCGTCAGAACGCGTCGAGCGAGACCGCGGCGCCGGCGGCGGCACCCGGGGCGAGCCCCTGGGCGGGCGAGGCGACCGAGAGCGTCGCGCCGAGCTGGTTGCCGGGCGCGCGCATCAGCATGCGGTGGCCCGCGCCCGTCATCTGGAAGCTGAGGTAGCCGATCTCCTGGGGCCCGATCGTCTGCGGGCGGGCCACGGCGATGGCGCGTCCCCTGACCCGCACCGCCGGGGTCGCCGTGCACGGCGTCGCCTGCGGGCAGGCGACGAGCACGCCTCCCGTCCATCCGTGCGAGACGAACTCGGTCCCGCCGAGGATCCGCATCGCGCCCGCGGGGCGCGACAGCGTCCGGCGACGCGGGCCGGCGCCCGCAATGCTGAACCGCACGAGCTTGATCGTCCCCTTCGTGCTCCTGCCCGTCGTCGTGCGCACCGTGACGCTCGTCGACAGCCCCTTGTTGCCGGCCCGTGCGATCAACCGGTGGACGGCGCGGCTGACCGGGAAGTGGTCGATCCCGCCGCCGGCGGCCACCCGAGCGTTCCGGGTGCGGACGAGCCGCTTGTGGCCGAGCCAGATCGTCGTCGAGATCCGGCAGCCGGTGATCGCGAAGCACTCGACCGGGAGCCCGCCCGGGCCGTGCCGTGGAACGAACGCGCTGTGGCCGAACATCGCCACGTGGGCGGGGGCGGTGACCACGCCCGAGGAGCCGATCACCTGTCCGGCGGAGTTGAGCGCCTGCACCTGGAAGTAGGGGTCGCCGTCGTGGGTGACGATCGATTTGTGCGCGCCGGCGACCGACAGCTGGGCGGTGAGCGACGTCGGCGAGCCGCCGGCGAGCACCTGCCAGTTCGTGATCCCGCTCGCGCCGCTCCAGCTCGGTGTCAGCGTGACCGTGCCGCCGCCGTGCGGCCTCACCCCGAGCGAGGGTGCCGCGGCGATCGTCGAGGTCACCGCGCCGGTCCCGGGCGCCGCCGTCGCGGCATCGACGGCGTCTGAGTCGATGTCGATCGTGCTGCCGCCGTAGTTGTCGGTGTGCCCGCCTCGGTACTGGTGCAGCCGCTGGTTCGCCGCCCACTCGGTCGGCGGCACCCGCGCGTCCGTGGTCGTGTCCTGGCCGTTCCAGTTGGCGATCCACAGCTCGTCGGGCTCGGCATAGCCCGTCCCCTGCTCGGCCACGAGGTCCTCGACGCCCGACAGCTCCGAGCTGTACACGCCCGACAGGTAGCCGAGCGTGTGCAGCTCCTGCGTCCACCCCTCAAGGTACGTGAGGACCGTCTGGCTGGCGGTGCTGGAGCGGGTGTAGTTCTCCATGTCGTCGTAGATCGGGTTGCCGGCGCCGAGCCCGAGCGCCTGGGCCTCCTGGACGGCCTGCTCGGCGGCCGCGGCGCCTTCGGCGGCGGCGCTCGCGCTGGAGATCGCGGCGCAGCCACAGCCGTTCGTCGGCGACTGCAGCCCGACGTAGATCGGGATCAGGTGCCAGCCGGCGGCGGTCTCGGCGCTCACCCAGGCGGCGTTGAGGTTCGGTCTGCGCGCACGCCATCTCGGGGCCGCCGATGTAGACGCCGATCGCCCGGAACGGGGAGGCCAGCCAGTTGCTCATGGTGGTCGTCGACGGCGCCGAGCACGCGTCGAAGCCGAGGCCGTTGAACACCTCGCCCGCCGTCGCGGGGCCGGTCGCGGTCGCCGCGGCCATCGCGTCCGGGCGCGGCGCGCCGCGGCGCAGCTGCGTGAGCCGGCGCACCGACAGCGCCTGGGCGCGCGCGTAGGCGCGCCCGGCGGCGGTCACCGAGCGCACGCCGAGCGCCCCGCGCACGGCGGCGGGGTGATGACCCCAGGTGGCGGTGACGACGACGCCGGCGGCCGCGCGGTCGACCTGCGCGACGGCGCGTCCGGAGGGCGCGAGCGAGCCGCCCGCCGTGCTCAGGCCGTTGGCGCCGGCGGCGCGCGCCGCGGGGGAGACGAGGATCGCCTCGGTCCGCCCGGCGGCGTGCGCGGGGCAGTCCTGGGCGCTCGCGGGTCGGCCGAGGTAGACGGCATGGCGGTTGAAGCGCACGCACGCATGGCGATCGCGGCCCAGGCGGTAGACCGGCCAGGAGCGCGGGACGCGCGCGCTCCAGGCGCCGTAGCGCACGAGCTTGGTCGGGGTTGTGCCCGCGGCGTGCGCGGACGCGGGCAGCACGCCGGCGAGGACCGCGGCCAGGGCGCACGAGAGTGCCACCAGTATCCCGAGCGGTCGCGTGCGGGGCGTGGATGGCTGAAGGCGGTGGTCGGTCACGGACGTGTGCGGCATGACCGGCCGGGCGGTCGCGAGGGCGGCGCCTACGGGGTTAGCTGACGGGCTCGCATCTGCTCCGGCGACGCCACCGGCGGACCACCACCGGACTCGCCCCGACGACCTGGGCTCCCCGATCCGCGGTTCGGCAGGCCGCGGACTCGGCTCTTCTAAGAACAGCACGCGCGTCAAGATGTTGCGGACTTCGGCAGAAGCTCAGGCGCCATCTGCAACTTTCGTTGCAGACGCCTCGCGCTCGACCTGCATATTCTCAAGCTCAGGTTGACCCTGAGTGATCGCGTTCATTCGCCCCACGGGCGTGGACCGGTCGCCGGTACGTCGGGAAGGTTCTTGGGCTGGGGCCGAAGACCTTCCCCGCTACCAGTGGACGCCGCGGGTCGCCTGGGCGAAGGCCCGCTGCTCGGCCTCCAGGCGCTGGGACCCGTCCGGCACGGGGGTGTCGTTCTCCGGGAACAGCTGGTAGGCGCGGTTGACGACGAGGTCCTGCGCGCCCGGAGCGATCGCGTAGGTGAGCTGGCCGATTGAGCCGAGGGTGGTGGCGATCCGCTTCGGTCGCTTGCGGATCGCCTCGGTGATCATCCCCGCCGCCTGCTCGGGGGTGAGCGTGGGCACCCGGTCATAGATCCTGGTGGGGGCGATCATCGGGGTCTTGACCAGCGGCATGTAGACGGTCGTCAGGTGCACGCCGTCGCCGATGATCTCCGGCCCGATCGAGCGTGAGAACGCGTCCAGCGCGGCCTTGGAGGCGAGGTAGGCCGCGAACCGGGGCGTGTTGATCTGCAGGCCGATCGAGGAGATGTTGATGATGTGGCCCGCGCCGGTCTCGCGCATCTCGGGCAGCAGGTCGAGGATCAGCTTCACCGGCGCGAAGTAGTTGAGCGTCATCGTGCGCTGGTAGTCGTGGAAGCGGTCGTAGGAGCGATCGACAGACCGCCGGATCGACTTGCCGGCGTTGTTGACGAGCACGTCGACGTGACCGTGGGCGCGCAGCACCGCATCGGCGATCCGGTCGATGTCGTCGAGGTCGGTGAGATCGGCGGGATAGACGGTCGCCGCGCCCCCGACCTCGAAGATCTGCTCGGCGACGGCGTCGAGCTTGGAGCGCGTGCGCGCGACCAGCAGCACGTGGCCGCCGGCCCGCCCCACGGCGAGCGCGGCCGCCTCCCCGATCCCCGAGGACGCGCCCGTGATGAGCACCACCCGGCCGCGCACCGCGCTCTCCAGCGACTCGGCGAGGATCGATCCGGCCCCGGGGATCCGCTTGGAGAACGCGTGCAGCGTGCGCACGCCGTCGATCGCGAGGTTCGTGAGGTCGGGCATCAGCGCTGCACAGTACCCCCGCGAGCGCCCCGTGGGGGCTCTCAGCCCAGCCCGTCGAGCTGGAAGCGGCCGCCCGCGTAGATCGTGCGCGTGCTGCCGTCGCCGAGCGTCGCCGTCACCTCGCGATCGGTGGTGGAGACGATGTCGGTGTGGATCGGCGAGTCGTTGAACCCGAGCCGCTCCCAGTCCTCGCTGGAGAGCTCGGACGGATCCCCGGCGTAGCAGTCGCGGTAGGCCCGGCCGACCGCGATGTGGGTGTTGCCGAACGGCCCGCCGACGTTCTCGTCGTAGAGCGTCGTGGCCATGAACTTCGTGATCCGGGAGAAGCGGGCGTCGGTGAGCGAGAACTCGCCGATCCGGTCGGCGTTCTCGGCGGCGAGCATCTCGGTGAGCAGCGACTCGTTCTCGGCCGCGGCCGCGCGGGTCACGCGCCCGCCGGCGAACTCGAGCTCGACGCCGGTGATCAGATTGCCATGCGTGTACAGCGGCTCGGAGAAGCGGATCCAGCCCTCGGTCCCGCGCCAGTCCGGGGAGGTGAAGATCTCGAAGCTGGGGATGTTCTTGCCCTCGCCTCCGACCCAGCGGCGGCGCTCGCCCAACCCGATCTGCAGGTCGACGTCGTCGCCGCGGACGTGCAGGCGGTCGATCGGCAGCGCGTCGAGCACGGCCACGGTCGACTGGATCTGGGACTCGACCGAGCGCCACTGGGCCTTCGGGTCCTCCGCGTCCAGGAAGCAGGCGGCGATGATCTGCTCCCAGTATTCCTGCAGCGACAGCCGCGCCTCGGCGGCCATCGCCTCGGTGCCGTACAGCCCGATCGTCCAGCTGAAGTTGCCGGCGCTCTCCTTGTCGTCGAGCCACCGGGACATCGGCCGCTGCGCGACCTGGCGGGCGAGGATCCGGCCCGGGTCGGTGGCGCTCAGCGCGTGCGGGTCGGCCTCGGCCTCGACCTGGATCAGGTGGTCGACCTCGTCGGCGATGCCGCGCATGTAGCGCTCCAGAAAGCGCGAGATCTGCCGCTCGGAGGCGATTGCGTAGAAGTCGCGCTCGAGGTTCGTGTCCGCATCGGAGTCCGGGCGGTAGCCGCTCACCGTCAGCCCGCCGGCACGCCACACGGCGCGGCACAGCTCGGCGTACAGGGGCTTGGCGCTCTCCGGCGCCTGGATCCAGACCACGTCCCCGCTCGCGATCCCGTTGCCGGCGCCCAGCGCGTAGTTGACCAGCAGGTCGGCGTAGCGCTCGACGTATTGCTGCGGCACCTCATACCCCATTGCGACTCCCCCTCGATCCGATCCTGCGGCTGCCGGCCTCATGCCGGGCGATCCTACGTCAGCGCCGCGCGGTGAGCTTGCCCATCAGCAGCTCGACCGACTGCTCGAGCTGCGGCAGGGTCGCCTGCTCGACGCTCGAGATCCCCAGCGCGCGGTTGAGCCACGCGTTGATCTCACGGTGGCTGGTCCCGTCGCGCCGGCGCACCTCACTGACCAGGCGGTGGCGCTCGTCGCGCAGCCGCGCACGCCGCTCGAACGCCGGGACGGCGTCGTCAGCCGGCCCGGACGCGGCCTGGTCGGGAGTGAGCCAGCGGGCCGCGGCCGGCGCCGGCTTCGGAGCCGAGGCGGCCGCCGGCCCGCCGAACAGCGACATCTGCGGGGCGACGTCGGCGCTCACCGGCTCGAAGTCGAGCGCTCCGGCGCGCTCGGTCTGGCGGCGCTCGCGCGGCTCCTCGAGCTCGGCGGGTTCGGTCTCCCCGGGGCGGCGCAGCGCGCGGCGGACCTCGTGCTCGATCGTCGCGGCATGGTCGCGCAGCACCGGGTCGGCCGGGACGTACAGCCAGCTCGGCTCACGCGGGCGGCCGGGGATCGTGCGCACGAAGCGGCCGACGATCTGGCGGAAGATGAGCGGGGTCTTGGCCGCGGTCGCGTACACGCCGACCCGCAGCCGCGGGATGTCGACGCCCTCGGAGACCATGTTGACGGCGACGATCCACGGCTCGGTCGAGTTGCGGAACGCGGCCAGCCGCGCCGCCGAGCGGGCCTCCGCGTGGAGCACGACGACCGGGGCGCGCCCGGTCGCCTCGCGCAGCAGCTTGGCGATCTGGCGGGCGTGCTCGGAGTCGGCGGCCACGATCAGCCCCGCCGCGTCGCGATGACCGTCCTGGCGCAGGGTGCGCAGCCGCGCATCGGCCTCGCGCAGGATCCGCGGCAGCCCGTCGGGCAGCTCGGTCGAGATCGCGGTCCGGTAGCGGCGGCTCGCCTCGCGCGTGGAGAGCACGACGTCGAAGCCCGACTCGATCACGTCGTCGCCGCTGCGCCAGCTGAGCGTGCCGTCGTAGGCGACGAAGCTCACCGGCCGGCAGACGTCGTCGGCGACGGCCTCCGCGAACGAGTAGGCGACGTCGGGCTCGGCGATCCCGTCGCTGTCGTAGCTGCACGCCCGGGATCGGCGTCGCGTCGGAGCGGAACGGCGTGCCGGACAGCAGCAACCAGTGCGCCCGGCCGGCGAACGCGGTGGCGAACGCCTCGCCCCAGGTCAGGTCCTCGCCGAGGTGGTGGGCCTCGTCGGCGATCAGCAGCGTCGCGCCTGGCGGGGCGCCGGGTCCATCTGCGCGGCGCCTTGGCGATGCGGGCGTAGGTGACCGACGACGCCGTGGAAGCCGGACGGAGGCCGGGGCGAGTCGGCGTCCGGGCGCGAGGTCGATGCCCAGCTCGTGCGCCGCGTGCGCCCACTGGCGCGTGAGCGGCGCCGTCGGGCAGGCGACGATCACGGCGCCGATCCGCCCGGCGGCGAGCTGGGCGCGCGCGAACTCGAGCGCCGGCCGGGTCTTGCCGGACCCCGGCGCGGCCGAGATCAGGAGCGGCGCAGCGCCGGGTGGGCGGGATCCCCAATCCGCGAGTGCCTCCATCGCCCGCTCCTGCCACCGGCGCAGCGGATGGCGGTTGGCGGAGAGTCGCACGGCGGGCGGCATGGACGCGCCATGGTGCCGGGGCGTCCGGACGGAAATCGGGGCGTCGCGGCGCCGCCGTCATCGTGCTGACAGCGGCGGCCAGGTGGTGTCGGCGGCGACCGCGAGCCGCCCCAGCGTGCCGCGCAGATCCGCCTCAGTGGCCTGTGGATTGATCGTGCACAGGCGGAGCACGGAGCGGTCCTTGAGCGTCGTGGCGGTGACGGCGGCGTAGCCGTCCCGCGCCAGGCGCTCGGCGGCCGCGCGGTGCTCGGTGTCGCCCGCGCCGTTCACGGCGAACGTGACGATCCCGAGCTGCGCGCGGGTCACGATCTGCAGGCGCGCGTCGTCGCGGATCATCGCCTCCGCGGCCTCGGCGAGCTCGATCCCGCGCGCGATTGCGGCGCCGATCGCGTCGATCCCGTACGTCTTGAGCGTCAGCCAGAGCTTCAGCGCGCGCGAGCGTCGGGTGAGCTCCAGGGTGCGGTTGCGCATGTCGAGCTCGCCGCGGCGGGCCATGACGTCGACCAGGTACTCGGGGTCCATCCGGAACGCCGCGCCGAGCGCTCCCGGCCGCATGAACAGGCAGCCGATGTCGTAGGGCTGGAACAGCCACTTGTGCGGATCGAGGACGAGCGAGTCGACGCGCTCCAGGCCGGCGAGCGCCTTTCGGCCGCGGGCGCACAGGGCGGCCGGCGCGCCGTAGGCGCCGTCGACGTGAAGCCACAGCCGCTCGCGCTCGCAGACGTCGGCGAGCGCGGGCAGAGGGTCGACCGCGCCGGTGTTCGTCGTGCCGGCGGTCGCGATCACGAACCGCGGCTGCCTGCCTTGTCCGCGGTCCTCGGCGATCGCGCGTCGCAGGTCGCTGACGGGCAGCCGCAGGTCCTCGTCGGAGTCGAGGATGCGGATGTCCTGTGCGGCGAACCCGAGCGCTGTGAGCCCGCGGCCGATCGATGAGTGGGTCTGATCCGACAGGTAGGCGACGCCTGGTCCTGCATGCGCCCGTGCCGCCGCGATCGCGGTGAGGTTCGCCATCGAGCCGCCGCTCACCAGCACGCCCTCGGTCCCCTCGGGCAGCCCGAGCGCCTGGCGCAGCCAGTCGAGCGCCACCAGCTCGACGGTCGCCGGGCCCGATCCGCCTCCCCAGGAGGACGCGATCGCGTTGAACCCGGTCCCCAGCCACTCGCCGAGCACCCCCGCGAACGACGACGGCCCCGGCACCCGCGCGAAGAACCGGGGGTGGTCGCCGTGCTGCATGTTGGCGAGCGCGACCTCGGTGAGCGTCCGCATCGCTTCCATCGGGTCGCCGGGCGCCATCGGGAGCGGGCCGCCGAGCGCCTCGCGCAGCTCGCCGGCGTCGCCGAGGGTGACCACGCGCCCATCGGCGCGGTGCTCGAAGTGGTCGACGACCTGGTCGACGACCCAGTGGCCGAGCCGCCGCATCTGCACCGGGTCCATCCCCAGCGCGTCGCCCGGACGCTCGTCGATCGCCATCGTGCGCACGATAGAGGCGGTGGGGCGGTCCGGGGTTGCGGTCCGGCCGCCGCGCGTGCGAACATCTGTTCGGGTCAATGATCGTCTGCGTCCTCCTTCCGCGCTTCGCGCTCACCACCGCCGTCGGCGACCGCTCCGAGCTCGTGGGGATGCCGGTCGCGCTCGCGCCCGAGCCCGGCGGGGTGCAGCAGGTGGGCGAGGTCTCGCTCGCGGCCGAGGCGTTCGGGATCCATCCCGGGATGCGGCTCGGCGAGGCGCTCTCGCGCTGCCCGGAGCTGACCCTGGTGGGACCCGATCCGGCGGGGGTGGCCGAGCTCTGGGAGCGGCTGCTCGTCCGCCTGGAGTCGGCCGGGGCGGCGGTCGAGCCCGAGCGGCCGGGGCTCGCCTGCTTCGACGCGCGCGGGCTGCTCGCGCTGCACGGAGGGCTCGACGGTGTGCTGCGCGCCGCCCGGACGGCGCTGCGCATACCGGCCCGCGTCGGCGTGGCGCCGACGCGGTTCGCCGCGGTGGCGGCGGCGACGCGGTCCAGGCACCGGCGTGCGGTGGTCGTCGGGCCCGAGCGTGCCGGGCGATCGACGGATGGCTCCGGGCTCGCCGGGCGGTCCCCGGTGTCGGATGAGGGTCGCGCCCTCGCTCGGAACTATCTCGCGTCCCTGCCCGTCGCGCTGCTGCGGGCACGGCCGGCGCTCGCCGAGCTGCCCGAGGCGCTCGAGCGCCTCGGGGTTACCACGCTCGGCGAGCTCGCCGCGCTCCCCACCGCCGCGGTCGCCGACCGCTTCGGCCGGGTCGGCCTCGTCGCCCACGGCCTGGCCCGGGGCGGCGACACGCCGCTGCGACCCCGGGTCCCGGGAGAGGTCCTGCGCGAGGCGCTCGACCTGCCCGAGGCGGCGTCCGGCCCTCAGCTGGAGCGCGGGCTCGGGCTCCTCATCGACCGCCTCCTGGCCCGGCGCGAACGGCGGGCACGGACGCTGCGGGCGGTCGTCATTTCGGCCGTCCTGGTCGAGCGCGGCGGCACCTGGCGCGTGCCGGTCGTGTTCCGCGAAGCGCTCGCCGATCCGCTGCGGATGCGGCTGGCGCTGGTGCCGCATCTCGCCCGCATGCCGGCTCCCGCCGAGCGGCTGGGGCTGGCCGTCGAGCGCTTCGGGCCAGCGGCCGCCGATCAGCGCGCGTTGCTGGAGGATCCGGCGGAGGCTCGGGCCGCGCGGCTGCGCGAGGCGATCCGCCAGGCCCGTGCGGCCGCCGGACCCGATGCCGCGCTGCGCGTGCTGCAGGTCGATCCCGACTCTCGGTTTCCCGAGCGCCGGGCGGTGCTCGCACCGTTCGAGGCGTAACCATGAACCTGAGCCGTACGTCGTGGATGTCTACAGTTTCTGTGGAAATCTTACACAGATTATGTGTAAGGACTGAGTTCGCGGAGATACTCGGCGAGCAACGGGTTGACGATCCGCCAGTCCGCTCGAGCCGGGTGCTCGAGCAGGCCGGCGTGCTCCAGGCGCTTGAGGGTCCGGTCTCGGATCGCGGGAGCCAGTCGCCGGGGAGGTGGCTCGCCCATCGCGACCGTGCGCGCGACGAGCAGGGCGTTCTTGTGCAGCCGGCGGATCTGCTCGACGGTCTGTTCCATCGTCGGACGGTCGCCGTTGAGCGCCGACTGGTAGCCGAGCTCGACGATGTCGAGATCGATCGTGCGCTGAGCGAGCTGGACGGACACGAGATGGGTCTGCTGGGCGATCCGCATCGTCGCCCGGGGGTGGCCGGCACCGAGCGCCACCATCCGCTCCAGGGCGGCGGGAGCGACCGTGCAGTCATCGGCGGCGAATCGCTCGGTCAGCCCCTCGCGCCAGTCCGACGGCGGGATCGGGCGCAATGTGTGGAAGCTCCCGAAGCCGCTGAAGGCGCGCTGTTGGGGAGCGAACAGGTCACGCATCACGTGCTCGAGGCTCCCGGCGAACAGGAAGCTCACGCTCGTGCTGCGTTGGAAGATCGCGCGCATCCGGTTGGTGACGGCGTCGGGATCACCGTAGGGCCGGCGCTCACTGGCCAGCTCCTGGAACTCGTCGAAGAACAGCACCAACCGCTTGCCGTCGGCGACCGCCACCCGCTCGGGGAGCTCGAGCGCGAGATCGAGGCGCGTGGACCGGGTCCTGCGAGGCCCAGCCGGGGGTGATCGCCAGCTCGACGGCGTCGCCGAGCTGGCGCTGGAGCTTGAGCATCGCCGACGCCTGGGTCGCGCTGAGCGCGGCTGCGCCCGAGCTCACGCGCGCGGCGGATGATCCGATGCGTCGCCGAGCGATTCGCGATCACCCCCAGCGCGAGCGCCTCGGCGAGCTCGCTCGCGTCCGCGATCCGAAACAGGTCCAGGCGCGTCGCGTAGCAGCCGCGCCGCCGGCAGCGGGAGAGCGCCGCCTCGCAGACGCTCGTCTTGCCGGTACGGCGTGGCCCCGCCATGACGAGGTTGGTTGCGTTCAGCAGCGCGATGGTGACGTCCCGGACATCATCGACGCGCCCGATCAGCTGGCTGGCCGGGATCGGCACGTCGGTCGGGAACAGGTCTCCGCTCGCCTGGCGCGGGTGGACGGCGCTCATCGCGGTGAGAATACCCAATATTTGTGTAATGTGACAACTGATTCCGTGTAAGACATGTCTCGCCCGCATCGACTTGCCACGCCCGTCCGTGTCGCCGTCGAGGCGGACGATCACGGCCGCCCACTGCTCGTCGCCGGGCGCGAAGTCGACGCCGTTCGCGAGTCGTGGCTGATCGAGGACCGGTGGTGGACGCAGAACCCGATGCGCCGGCGCTACTGGGAGCTCGTCACCGCCGACGGGCGCAACGTGGTCGTGTTCCGCGACCTGCGCAGCGGGAGGTGGTGGCGGCAGCGGGGGTGAGCGGGCCCGGGGTCGGGGCGGGACCGGCCTGCGGGACCGGCCTCGCGGCGGCGGTTCTAAGCTCACCACCATGCCCGCGCGTGAGTTCCTCGACCCCGGCCGCGTCGCCGTCGGCACCTGGAGCGGCGGGCGCTTCATGCACTTCGGCGAGGGGATCGACGACGAGCGGTTCCTCGCGATGGTGCGCCCGGGCGCCGGGATCGACACCGTGATCACCGCCGACGTCTACGGGACCGGCGAGGCCGACGCGATGCTCGGCCGCGCGATCGCCGGCCTGCCCCGCGAGTCGATGTGCGTCGTGGGCGCTATCGGGCACGACTTCTACAAGGGCGAGCGCGCGGGGGCGAAGGGATTTCCTCGCTTCACCGATCCCACGCTGCGCGGTCCAGGTGAATACGCGGGGTATCTGCGGATGGCCACCGAGCGCTCGCTGGAGCGCTGCGGGGTGGACGCGTTCGACCTGCTGCTGCTGCACAACCCCGACCGCACCGGCTACACGAGTGAGGCGGTGTGGGACGGCATGGCGGCGCTGCGCGACGCCGGGCTCACGCGGCGGATCGGCGTCGCGCCCGGGCCGGCCAATGGCTTCACGGTCGACCTCATCGACTGCCTGGAGCGGTTCGGCGACCGGATCGACTGGGCGATGGTGATCCTCGGCCCGCTCGAGCCCTGGCCCGGTGAGCCGTGCTCGGCGCGGCGGCCGCGGCGGACGTGCGGCTGATCACGCGCGTCGTCGACTACGGCGGGCTGTTCTTCGACGACCTCCGTCCGGGCGCTGAGCTCGCCCGCGGTGATCACCGCGGCTTCCGCCCGGCGGGCTGGATCGAGGCCGGCGTCTCGCGGATGGCGCCGATGCGCCCGATCGCCGAGCGGGCCGGCCTGTCGATGATTCAGCTCGCCTGCCAGTGGAACCTGGCGCACGGGCCGGTCGCCTGCGCCGTCCCCTCGCTCATCCAGGAGGTCGGGCCGGGGGCGCGGACGATCGAGGACAAGCGTGCCGAGATCGCCGCGCTCCCCGCGGAGACGCGGCTGAGCGACGAGGATCTTGCTCTGATCCGCCGGCTCGGGGACAACACGGGCTCGATGCTGCTCAAGGGCGGCCACCCGGAGTTCGACGGCGACGAGCAGGCCGATCGCTGGACACTCGACGCGCGCCTGGCCGACGTCGCCGACCGGTGGCGGATCGCCCCGAGCGCGACCTCGTCCAGACCGCCGGAGCGTCGGAGTGAGCCCGCCGCTCACCGGTACCTGCAATTGCGGCGCCGTGCAGTTCTCGGTGACCGAGCCGTTCGACGGGTCGACCTACTGCCACTGCACCCGCTGCCAGCGTCGCACCGGGACCGGCGCGTCGGCCAACGCGCGCGTCGCCGCCGCGGGCTTCTCCGTGGTGCGCGGCGAGGATCGCCTGCGCTCCTGGAAGCCGGCCGAGGGCGCGGAGAAGTTCTTCTGCGGCGACTGCGGCTCGGCGATGTTCAGCCGCAGCGGCACCGAGTGGGTGGGCGTCCGTCTCGGCGTCCTCGACTCCGACCCCGGCATCCGCCCCGGTGCCCGCCAGTTCGTCGCCTATGCCGCCAGCTGGGAGCCGCTGCCCGACGACGGGCTGCCGCGGCACCCCGAGTCGTCGCTCTCCAGGTAGCCGGTCCGGATCCGCTGCGCCGCGTGCACCCCGCGGTCCGCGTCCCGCCCCTGCGGCCTGCCCGCGCGGCCCCGCCCGCGTCCTGCCCCTGCGGCCTGCCCGCGCGGCCCCGCCCGCGTCCCGCCCCGCGGCCTGCCCGCGCGGCCCGGCCCGCGTCCCGCCCCGCGGCCTGCCCGCGCGGCCCGGCCCGCGTCCCGCCCCTACCCCGACTCGGAGCGCCTTTCGGTCGTCATCGGACCTAAACCCGCTCCAAGTCGTGCGGAGGGGGTGAATCGGAGGACTCGGAGCGCTCTTAGGTTCATATGGAACCCCGAAGCGCTCCAAGTCGGATGCGCGGCACCGCCGAACCGCAGTGGGGTGCGGTGTCTGTGGCACAGCTCGCGGAGCTCGGCCTCACGAGGGGCGAGATCCGGACGTTGGTGAGGCGGGAGTCCCTGCTGAGGGACCACCGGGGCGTCTACTGGCTCGGGCATCGCCGAGTCACGATGCTCGGGCGCCTCCACGCGGCTGTGCTTGCGGTCGGTGCCGGAGCGTTCCTGAGCCATCGCACCGCTGCGGCCCACCGCGGCCTATGCCGCCATTCGCCGACGATCGAGCTCACGCTCAACACCGGACATACACCCTCGAGTCGTGCCGGGCTCCGGGTGCACCGGACGCGGGTGCCGACCGATCGCGGTGAGGCTCGCCCGCACAACGGCTTTCTCACCGCCACCGTCCCTCGGATCATCATCGACCTCGCGCGGACCGAGCGTCCCGGCGAGCTGCAGCGGCTGATCCGCGAGTCGATCCGTACCGGTCAGTTCGACCTCGCCGCCGTGAACGCAGCGCTCGACACGCACCGGCGCCGCCCCGGAGCCGGTCTCGCCCGCGCCGCGCTTCGGCGCTACCTCCCGGGCAGCGAGGACCGCAAGTCCTGGCTCGAGACGCAGTTTCAACAGCACGCGCTCGGCGATCCCCGGCTGCTCGCGCCGCGCTACAACGAGCACCTGCTCGGCTACGAGATCGACGTGATGTGGACCGAGCAGCGGGTGACGCTCGAGCTCGACGGCCGTCCGTACCACGTCGCCGTCGAGGACTTCGACCGCGACCGTGCCAGGGACCGCGCGCTCATCCGCGACGGCTGGCGACCGATCCGGGTGAGCGACTTCGAGTGGGAGCACGATCGTGCGAGCGTGCTCGACGACCTCTATGCGCTGCTCGGGACCTGACCCGCTGCCGAGCGGGCGCGTCAGCTGCGTCAGTCGCCGCCGGACGTCTCGTCGAGCTCGTCGCGGATCCAGGCGCACCCGGCCGAGAGATCCTCCACGCCCATCGCCGCGGCGACGTTGAGCCACATGCCGTACCGGAAGAACCCGTCGATGTCCTCCTGGGTGGCGGAATCACCCGCCAGTGTCTCGACGTGCTGGACGAGCCGGGCGTATCCGCGTCGGACGTGGTCGCGGATGACCGGATCCTCACAGGCGGCGTACGCCTGCATCTGCAACATGAGCAGCTCGCGGTTCTGGTCGAGCGTGATCGAGTACACGTGGCCCATCGCCTGGAACACGGTGGCGTCCTCGGTCGCGATCGCGGGGTCGAACTCCTCGGCCCCTTGAGTGAGCAGCTCGGACACGCGCGTGAAGCAGCGGTCGACGGCGGCGAGGAACAGGTCGCGCTTGGACCCGAACAGGCTGAACACGTACGGCTGCGCGACGCCGACGCGCCGCGCGATCCGGTCGACCGGGGTGCCATGAAAGCCCCCGGCCGCGAACTCCCGGATGGCGGCCTCGATCAGCGCGTCCCGGCGCTCGGACGCCGGGACGCGCTGACGGGTGCTCTTCTGGGTGGAGGCGGTGGCCACGGTCGGTCGCCGATCCTACGCGACGTTCAGGCTGGTCGCGACCACCGGCGCCGGGCGCTCGGCTGCCTGGGCCTCGCGCTCGGTCGCCTCCGAGGCGGCATGTTCGAGCGCCGACTCGCGGGTGCTGAACGGCAGCACCAGCGGCAGCACCGCGCCGACGGCGAGCACCGCGGTGCCGACCCACAGCGCCGGCGTGAGGCCGCTCACGAACGCCTGCGGCGAGGCATAGCCGCCATGGCTCGTGAACACGGTGGCGAGCACCGAGACGCCGAGCACGCCGCCGAGCTCGCGGATCGCGTTGGTCGCGCCGGAGGCCTGGCCGGCCTGGTCGGAGCGCACCGAGGCGAGCACGGCGTTGGCCGAGGGCGCGAACACCAGCGCCATCCCCGCGCCGCCCATCACGAACGGCGCGATCATCTCGGCATAGGGCATGTGGGTCGCCGCGATCGACGCGAGCCACCCGAGCGCGAGCGCCTGCAGGGCGAGGCCCGCCGCCATGAACATCCGGGAGCCGTAGCGCTCGGAGAACACCCCCGCCAGCGGCGCGACCAGCAGCGTCGCCCCGGTCCAGGCGAGCAGCTTCACGCCGGCCTGCAGGGGCGAGTTGCCGAGCACATCCTGCAGGAACTGGCTCAGGAAGAAGACCGAGCCGAACATCCCGAAGTACATCGCGAGCGAGATCGCGTTGGTCACCGCGAAGCCGCGGCGGGCGAAGAACTCCATCGGCAGCATTGGCGCGTCGGTGCGCCGCTCATGGGCGACGAAGGCGACGAGCAGGACGACGCCGGCGGCGATGGCCGCGAGCACCTCCGCCGCGCCCCAGCCGAGCGTCTGGCTGCGGACGACGCCGTAGACGACTCCGAACAGCCCCGTGGAGCCGAGCCCGAGGCCGGCGAGGTCCAGCCGGCGGGTGGGGCCGTGGCTCTCCTTGAGCCGGCGCGCGATCAGCGGCACGAGGACGGCGCCCACGGGCACGTTGATCCAGAAGATGTCGTGCCAGGAGCCGGCGCCGATGACCGCGCCCCCGACGAGCGGGCCGAGCGCGACCGCGATCCCGCTGATCCCCGACCACACGCCGAGCGCGAGTCCGCGCTGGGCGGGCGGGAACGCCTCGGCCAGCAGGGTGAGGGTGAGCGGCGTGGCGATCGCGGCGCCGACGCCCTGGATCGCGCGGGCGGTGATCAGCAGGTCCACGGAAGGAGCGAGAGCGGCGCCCGCGGAGGCGAGGGTGAACAGGGCGATGCCCGACATGAACATGCGACGGCGGCCGAAGCGGTCGCCGAGGGCGGCACCGGTGAGCAGCAGCACCGCGTAGGCGAGGGTGTAGGCGTTGACGGTCCACTCGAGCGCCTGCACGGAGGCGCCGAGGCTCGTGTGGATGCTCGGCAGCGCGACGCTGACCACCAGGTTGTCGAGGACGACCATGAACAGGCCGACGGAGACGAGGACGAGCGTCCACATGCGCCTGCGGGTTTCAGACACGGGTGCTACCTCCTTGAAAGTAGTGACTGCTAATAACACTGCGCGTAACTTAGCAGCAGCTAATAACTTGTCAAGGGCGGATCGAGCTTCTTCGTTCCGCCGCGCCGCATGCGAACATGTGTTCCCATGCGCTATGCGGAGCTCCACTGCCATTCGGCGTTCTCGTTCCTCGACGGCGCCTCGCTGCCCGACGAGCTCGTTGCGACCGCACTCGCGCTCGGTCATGAGGCGATGGCGCTCACCGATCACAACTCGGTGTCGGGCTCGATGGAGTTCGCCGTCGCGGCCCGGGGGCTCGGGTTACGCGCGATCCACGGCGCGGAGATCGATCTCGCTCCGGACGGTCCGCGCGGGCGGCGCCACATCACGCTGCTCGTCGCCGACTCCCGGGGCTGGTCGAACCTGTGCCGGATCATCACCGCCGCGCACGCGCATACGCGCGACGGACGGCCGGGGGCGCCGGCCGGGGAGCCCTCGGTGGACCTCACGACGGTCCTCGAGCACAACGAGGGGCTCGTCTGCCTGAGCGGCTGCGCGATGCATGGCGTCGAGGACGAGAAGACGCTGCGCGCGTTGCGGGACGCGTTCGGTCCAGAGCGTCTGCGGGTCGAGCTCCAGCGTCCGTTCCTGCGCGACGACCGAGCTCGCAACCGGCGCCGGGAGCTGCTGGCCCGCCGGCTGGGGCTGCGCTGCGTGGCCACCGGAGACGTACACGCCCATGCACGCGCGCGGGCGCCGTTGCAGGACGCTCTCGTCGCCATCCGCGTCCACGCGACGCTCGACGCCTCAGAGCCCCTGCGGCGGGGCAACTTCAGCCACGTGCTCGTCTCGCCGGAGGCGATGGCCGCCCGCTTCGCCGAGCATCCCGAGGCGGTCGCCGAGTCGGTGCGGCTGGCCGAGTCGCTGTGCTTCGACCTCGGGCACGACCTCGGCTATCGCTATCCCGGCGCCGAGGACGCGACGGCGATGCGCCGCCTCACGCAGCTGTGCGAGTCGCTGATGGACGGCCGCTACGGCGAGGGCGAGGCGCCGCTGCGCGCCCGCGCGCGTGAGCGACTGGAGCAGGAGCTCGCGATCATCTCCCGGCTCGATCTCCCCGGCTTCTTCCTGCTCCACCACGAGATGCTCGAGCTCGCCCACGAGGTGGCGATCGAGGTGCGCGGTCCCGATGAGGCGCGGGCGCTGCTGCCGCCGGGGCGGGGGAGGGGTTCGAGCGTGTCCTCGATCGTCTGCTACCTCACCGGGCTCTCGCACGTCGACCCGATCGCCAACGAGCTGCTCATCGGACGCTTCCTGCACGAGGAGCTCACCTCGCTGCCGGACATCGACCTCGATTTCCCGCGCGACATCCGCGAGCGGCTCATCCCCCGCATCCACGAGCGTTTCGGCCGCGACCGCTCCGCGCTCGTGGCCGCGTTCCCCACGTACCGGGCGCGCGGGGCGATCCGCGAGCTCGGCAAGGCGCTCGGGCTGCCGCCGGGCGAGATCGAGCGGGTCGCACGCGGCAGCGAGGGTTGGGGCGCGCATGACGTGGCGCGCGACATCGAGAGCGCGTTCGGGGTCGATCTCGGCGAGGAGTTCGCCGCCGCGCGGGAGATCAGACGGCGCCGGACCCCCTGATCCGCACGATCCGCCGCCGCCGAACGTCGATCCCCGGCGCGATGTCGGCCGGGGCGGAGCGCCCACCTCCGCCCGGAGCGCCGTCGCGGCACCACCGATCGCTGGCGGTGGCTCGCGCGGCTGGCGGCCGAGGCCCACGGGCTGCCGCGCCACCTCTCCCAGCACTCGGGTGGGATGGTCGTCGCGACGCGTCCGTTGATCGACTGCTGCCCGATCGTCCCGGCCGCGATGGAGGGCCGCCAGATCGTGCAGTGGGACAAGGACTCCTGTGCCGACGCCGGGTTCCTCAAGATCGACCTGCTCGGGCTGGGGATGCTCTCCGCGGTCGAGCGCTCGGTGGCCCTGATCGCGCGCACGCGCGGCGCGCACGTCGACCTCTCCCGGATCGACTACGACGATCCCGAGACCACAAGCTCATCCAGAGCGCCGAGACGACCGGGGTGTTCCAGATCGAGAGCCGAGCGCAGATGGCCTCGCTGCACCGGACGCGGACCCAGAACCTGCGCGACATCACGATCCAGGTGGCGATCGTGCGGGCCGGGCCCGATCCAGGGCGGGGCGGTCAACCCCTACATCCAGCGCCGGCAGCGCCAGCGCGCCGATCCGACTTTCAAGGTCCCGTTCGAGCATCCCTCGCTCGAGGGGCCGCTCGGCGACACGCTGGGGACGATCATCTTCCAGGACCGGTGCTCGAGGTCTCGATCGCGTTCGCCGGGTTCTCGGTGAGCGAGGCGGAGGGCCTGCGGCGGGCGATGAGCCGCAAGCGCTCGGAGGCGGCGATCGAGGCCTACCACGTGCGCTTCGTCGAGGGGGCGCGGCGCACCCACGGCGTCGACAAGGCGCTCGCCGAGCGGGTGTTCGAGATGGTCAGGGGGTTCTCGGGGTTCGGCTTCCCCAAGGCGCACGGCGCGGCCTTCGGGCTGCTCGCCTACCAGTCCACGTGGCTGCGGGTCCACTACGGGCCTGAGTTCCTGTGCGGGCTGCTCAACGAGCAGCCGATGGGGTTCTATCCACCCGACGCGCTCGTCCACGAGGCCCAGCGGCGTGGTGTCGAGGTGATGGCGCCCGACGTCAACGAGAGCGGGGTCGAGTGCGACATCGAGCTGGATCCCGACCGGCCCGGCGACCCCCGGATCCGTATCGGCCTCGGGTACGTGCGCGGAGTCCGGGGTCAGGAGCTCGAGGAGCTCGTCGCCGCCCGGGAGCAGGGCGGGCGGTTCCGCTCGCTCGCCGATCTCGCCTCGCGTGCAGGGTCGGGCGCGCCGGCGCTGGCGCTGCTCGCCTGGTCGGGTGCGTGTGACCGCCTGGCGCTGGAGGGGCTCGGCGCCGGGCTGGCACTGGAGGGGCTGGCGACGATGCGAGCGGGCAGGGGGGGAGCACGCGCTCGCGTCCCACGCCCGGCGGACCGCGTTGTGGCAGCTCGGGGTGATGACGCCCGGCCGTCGCGTGCCGGGCGGCATGCAGCTTGCGCTGCCGCTCGATCTGCCGGCGCCGCCGGAGCTGTCGCCGCTGTCGGACTGGCAGCGGATGCTCGCCGACTACGGCACCACCGGGCTGACGACGGCTGCGCATCCGCTCGCCCTGCTGCGTCCGCGACTCGCCTCCGGGGTGGTGAGCAGCCGCGACCTGCGGCGCCTGGATCACCGCAGCCGGGTGCGGATCGGGGGGCTGGTGGTCGCGCGACAGCGACCGGGAACGGCGAGCGGGATCGTGTTCGTCCTGCTGGAGGACGAGTTCGGGACGATCAACCTCGTGATCCCGCCCGCGGTCTACGAGCGCCATCGGCTGGTCGTGCGCACCGAGCCGCTGATGCTCGTCGAGGGCAGGCTCGAGCGTCTGGCGGCCGCGGGGGGCGGGATCAACGTGCTCGTCGACACCGTCGGGTCGATCGACGCCCCCGATCGGATCCTCGCCGAGATCAAGGACTTCTCGCTGCTCGACGAGGGCGTGCGCCGCGGGCTGGAGGAGCAGCGGGCGGCGGCGGGACTCCGCGTCGTGGGCGAGGATGGCCCCGACCGGGAGCCGGCGGTGGCCGCGGCGGCGGCCGGCCGGAGGGGCCGCCTGGGGGTGGCGGCCGCTGCGGCACCCGGCGAGGTGGTGCTCGACGGCGACCCGGCCGACGACTTCCGGGCGGTCGCTCCGCCGGTGATGAGCTTCGCCCAGGGACGAAGGAGGTGATCCGATCGAGACGCGTTGAACGGTTTCCGTCCGATGCCGTGGCTACGGTGGCCGCCCGATAGCTGGATTTGGGCTGCCCGTCGCCGGTTTTCGCCCGCGTAGGCCGCGCCTCGGGCCAAATTGAAGAGGACAGACAGATGCCGCAGACAGGCGCAGCTGGGTTCCGTCGGTCCGATCGCGACGGCGATTCGCTACCGGTCCCGATCGTGGGGTTCGATCCGGTCGACGAGATCACCGCGTACGACAACCGCGTCTCCGCGCGACGAGCAAGTGCGCCCGCGGGACGAGCAAGTGCGCCCCCGGGTCGGCCAAGTGCGCCCGCGGGTCGGCCAAGTGCGCCCGCAGACCGGGCGACTGCCTCCACGCGGCGGCGTGTGGTCGACGAGGAGAGCCGCGCGGCGACGCGGGCCGCGATGGCCGAGGCGTTCGCGGCGCAGTTCGGGGTCGACGAGGCGAGTCCGAGCGCGGCAGCGCTCGCCGATCGCTTCGGCTTCCGCTTCGAGGAGTCGACGAGCGGGCCCGCGGGCCGGCGCACGGTGACGATCACCGGGCACGGCGCCGAGCGGTCCGTGCCGCCGGCCGAGCGCTCGGTGCGGCGTGGCGGGAGCGAGCTCCGGCGCCGCGGAGGGCGGCGGGACACGCTGATCGGGCTGCATGCGGATCGCGCCGCGATGTGGGCAGTCGGGCTGGCAATCGTGCTCGCGCTCGTGGCGGCGATCAGCGCGCACGCCGTGCCGCTGCACTGACACGCGCCCGACGCCCCGGACCGGGCGCGCAGGCGCTGGACCTCACACGCTCTCGGCCTCGCACGGCTGAACTCGCTCGCGCTGGACCTCACACGCTCTGGACGTCACACGCTCTGGACCTCGCACGCCGGGACCGGCCGGCGCTCGACCGCGCACGCTCTGGACCGTTGTTTGAGCGGTCGCGCGCCCGCCGATACACTTACCGGACGTAAGCAGGTGTGGAAAGTGAAGGGTGGGGTCGGACGTGCCCCGCCGGACCCGCGACCTGGATGTGTGCCATGACGCCCTCGATGAGCAGGTTCCAGATCCATGACGAGCTGACCGCGCCGGAGGGCTCGGCCGCGGTCCTGCGCGGCGCGCTCTCGACGGGCGGGCAGCTGCCGAACTTCCTCGGCGTGCTCGCCGGCTCGCCGGCCGCGCTGCGGGCGTACGCGCGGTTCCGGTCGGAGCTGCGGCACGGAACGCTGTCGGCGGCGACACTGGAGCGGATCGCGCTCGCGGTCGCCGAGCACCGCCGCTCTGAGCCCGGGATCGCGCTGCACTCTCGCGCCGCCCGCGCCGCCGGGCTCTCCATGGACGAGGTGGCGCTCGCGCGGCGGTTCGGCTCCGCCGACCCACGGGAGGCGGCGCTGCTGGCGCTGCTGAGCGGCATGCTCCGCGACGGCACCCCTGAGATGCACCTGCACGAGGAGGCGCGCGAGCAGGGCTGGAGCGACGAGCAGATCCTCGAGGCGATCGCCGCGGTCACGCTGGAGACGTTCGCGGCGATGGTGAACGTCGCCGGCGAGGTGCCCGTCGACGGCTCCGCCGAGGCGTCACGCGCGCTGGAGGCTGCCTAATGGTTTTGTCAAGCAGTTTTTGCGAGTGTGATCTCGAACGGGCGGCGGTCGCGCAGGATCGCGTGAAGGACGTTGACGCGGCGGCGGGCGAGCGCGAGGACGGCTTGGTGATGGCGTTTGCCTTCGGCTCGTTTGCGGTCATAGAAGGCGCGGCTGGTGGGGTGGCTCAGCGAGCAGAACGCGGATTGGTAGAAGACGCGTTTGAGCGCCTTGTTGCCGGCTCTGGCGCGTTGGAGGTAGTGGACTTTTCCGGACTGTCTGAGCACGGGCGCCAGGCCCGCGGCGGAGGCGAGATGGTCTGGGCTTGGGAAGCGAGCCAGGGTGCCTGCCTCGGCGATGAACTCAGCGGTGAGCGTGGCCCCCATCCCGGGCAGGCTGCGGATGAGGGCTGCGTCAGGGTGACGTTGCAACGCCACCTCGATCTGTTGGTCGAGGGTGATGAGTCGTTGACGGCCTTGGCGCAGCTCGAGCGCGAGCTCTCTGATGATCTCGGCGCTGAGCTGCTCGCCCGGAAGGACGAGTCGCTGGGCGGTGGCGGCGGTCAGGGCATGCTCGACGAGCTGATCGATATGACGGCGCGACAGGCCACCAGCGCGCAGCAGGTAGTCGGTCAGTCGCGTGCGGCCGGCGCGACGGATCTCGGCTGCGGTCACGTAACGCGACAGCAGCCACAGGCCGCCTTTCTGGGTGGGATCCACGACCCGTTCCAGTCCGGGATGAATCGCGACCAAGAGCTCTCTGAGTCGCTGGACACGACGGGTTTGGTCAGCGACCAGATCGCGGCGACGGCCGACCAGCAACCGGACCTCGATGTCGATCTCCTCGCCGATGTCGACCGACCGCAGGTTTTGGCGCACCCGCACCTGGTCGGCGATCACCGCAGCGTCTCGCGGATCGCTCTTGTTCTCCCCGCCTGCGGTTCCCTGACGAGCACGGTTGACCGCCAGGCCGGGCACGTGAACCACCGCGACGCCGGCCTGATTGAGCATCGCCGTCACCAAGCCGGCGATCCCGCCGATCACGTCGATCCCGACGCGCACCGGCCCGTGGGCGTCGGCCCAGCCCTCCAGGTCACTGATCAGGGCATCGATCGAGGCCGGGTCGTTCTCAACCCGCCGGCTGGCCAGCACCGCGTTAGTGGTGGCGTCGATCGCGCAGACCCAGTGGAACTCCTTGGCGATATCGATCCCGACAACAACTGCCATTGCGCTCCTCTCGTCCTTGTCGATGACGCGTGCTTTCCCCGTGCCGGCATCGCCCTACATAGCGATCGAGTCGCAGTGCCTAATCAGCGGTCTGGAGAAGCGGTGAAGCAGGGGGATCAGCCTCCTGAGCCATCGAGGGCAGCCAGCATGAAAACCATCCCTGCTTCACCCACGCACCCCGACTCTGACAACTCCCGGGGACGCAATCTAAAAGGTAGGGCCGCATGACCCCCAAGAACAGTGCGACCCCGACCCCCGACCCGACCGAGCTCGACCGGCTCGCCCGCCGCGAGCACGCCGAGCCGCACGCGATCCTGGGCGCGCACCCGGGCGAGGACGGGAAGGTGGTGATCCGCGCGATGCGCCCCGCGGCGCGGGCGATCTCGGTGAAGGTGGGCGACCGCGCGCCGGTCGCGCTCACCCAGATCCACCCGGCCGGGATCTTCCAGGGCACGGTCGAGGGCGAGCTGCCGTTGCGCTACACGCTCGAGGTCGACTACGGCGCCGGCGGCACGTTCACGCTCTCGGACCCGTACGCGTTCCTGCCGACCGTCGGCGAGCTCGACATGCATCTGATCGGCGAGGGACGCCACGGGGCGCTGTACGACCACCTCGGCGCACACGTGCGCACGATCGACGGCGTGACCGGCACCGCGTTCGCGGTGTGGGCGCCCGCGGCGCGGGCGGTGAGCGTCGTCGGGGACTTCAACTCCTGGGACGGTCGCATCCACCCGATGCGCTCGATGGGCCCGGGCGGCGTGTGGGAGCTGTTCGTCCCGGACGTCGGCGATGGCCAGCGCTACAAGTACGAGATCCTGTCGGCCGACGGGGATCTGCTGCTCAAGGCGGACCCCTACGCCCAGGAGACCGAGCTCCCGCCCAAGACCGCCTCGGTGGTGGTGACGCCCGCGCACGAGTGGTCGGAGGGCGACTCCGCCTTCCTGGAGCGCCGCGACGCCGAGCAGCCGCTGTCGGAGGCGATGTCGATCTACGAGGTCCACCTCGGGTCCTGGCGGCTGAACTCGCTGGAGGACAACCGCTCGCTCACCTACGCCGAGCTCGCCGACGAGCTCGCGGCCTACGTGTCCGACCTCGGCTTCACCCACGTCGAGCTGCTGCCGGTGATGGCCCATCCGTTCAGCGGCTCCTGGGGCTACCAGGTCACCGGCTACTACGCGCCCACCCCGCGCTACGGCAGCCCGGACGAGCTGCGCGCGTTCATCGATCGCCTGCACTCCCACGGGATCGGCGTGATCCTCGACTGGGTGCCCGCCCACTTCCCGCGCGACGCGTTCGGCCTCGCGCGCTTCGACGGCTCGGCGCTGTACGAGCACGAGGACCCGCGGCGCGGCGCGCACCCGGACTGGGGCACGCTGGTGTTCAACTTCGGCCGCCACGAGGTCCGCAACTTCCTCATCTCCAACGCGCTGTTCTGGCTGCGCGAGTACCACGTCGACGGGATCCGGGTCGACGCCGTCGCCTCGATGCTCTACCTCGACTACTCGCGGCGCGAGGGGGAGTGGGTCCCCAACGAGTTCGGCGGCCGCGAGGACCTCGACGCGGTCATGTTCCTCAAGGAGCTCAACGAGACGATCTACGGCTCGGAGCCGGGGATCGTGTCGGTCGCCGAGGAGTCGACCGCGTGGCCGGGCGTGTCGCGCCCCACCTACCTGGGCGGCCTCGGGTTCGGCTTCAAGTGGAACATGGGCTGGATGCACGACACGCTCGCCTACTTCGAGCAGGATCCGATCTACCGCCGCTACCACCACCACGAGCTCACCTTCTCGCTCATGTACGCGTTCAGCGAGAACTTCGTGCTGCCGCTCTCCCACGACGAGGTCGTCCACGGCAAGGGCTCGCTGTACACGAAGATGGGCGGCTCCGACCACTGGCAGAAGCTCGCCAACCTGCGCGCGCTCTATGCCTACATGTGGGCCCATCCGGGCAAGAAGCTGCTGTTCATGGGCCAGGAGTTCGCCCAGCACGACGAGTGGTCCGAGCAGCGCTCACTCGACTGGCACCTGCTCGAGTCCGCCGAGCACGCCGGCATGCAGTCGCTCATCCGGGACCTCAACCGCTGCTACCGCGCCGAGCCGGCGCTGTGGGAGCTCGACGCCGACCCGGAGGGGTTCTCGTGGCTCGAGCCCAACGACGCCGACAACAACGTGGTCGCGTTCGCGCGGCGCTCGGCCGACGCCAACGGCGGCAGCCGGCTGCTCGTGTTCGTCGCCAACCTCTCGCCGGTCCCGCGCCACGGCTACCGCGTCGGCCTGCCGCGCGCGGGGCGCTGGCGCGAGCTGCTGAACACCGACTCCTCCTTCTACGGCGGCTCGGACATCGGCAATCTCGGCGGCGTCGATCCCGACCCGATCCCGTGGCATGCGCAGCCGGTCTCCGCGGAGCTGTCGCTGCCACCGCTCGCCGCGATCTGGCTCGTGCCGGAGCGATAGGCGACCCGCGGGCGTCCCACCCGATGGCCACCGGACCCGAGGACCGACTCGCCGACTACCCCTGGGAGCGCGCCCTCGGCGCGCGCCCGCTGCGCGACGGCCGCACCGAGTTCCGCGTGTGGGCGCCGCGCGCGCAGCGCGTGATGCTGCGTGTCGCCGATGACGACCACGAGCTGCAGCCGGCCGGCTTCGGCGTCTACGAGGCGGTCGTGCCCGCGGCGCCGGGCGACGACTACGCCTACCTCGTCGACGGCCGCGCGCTGCCCGACCCGTGCTCGCGCTGGCAGCCCGAGGGCCTGCGCGGGCCGTCGCGCGTGTTCGACGCGCGCTCGCTGCCGGGCGCGGGCGACGGCTTCACGCCGCCGGCGCTCGAGCAGCTGATCGTCTACGAGCTGCACATCGGCACGTTCACCGCCGCGGGGACGTTCGCGGCCGCGGCCGAGCACCTGGAGGAGATCGCCGAGCGCGGGATCACGGCGATCGAGCTGATGCCGATCGCCGAGTTCCCGGGCGCGCGCGGCTGGGGCTACGACGGCGTCTACCTGTCGGCGGCGCAGTCCTCCTACGGTGGGCCGGCGGGCTTCGCCGAGCTCGTCGCCGCCGCCCACCGGCACGGGCTGGCGGTGATCCTCGACGTCGTCTACAACCATGTCGGCGCCTCGGGCAACCAGGCGCTCGACGCGTTCGGGCCGTACTTCACCGACACGTACGTGACGCCGTGGGGCAACGCGATCAACTACGACGACGCGGACTGCGACCCGGTGCGCGAGTGGGTGTGCCAGAGCGCCGAGGGGTGGGTCGGGGAGTTCGGCGTCGACGGCCTGCGCCTGGACGCGATCCACGCGATCCACGATCAGAGCGCCGAGCACATCGTCGCCGAGCTCGCGCGGCGCGTGCATGCGCTGAGACCGAGCGCGCTGGTGATCGCCGAGTCGGGCATGAACGACCCGAAGGTGATGCGCCCGCTCGAGCGGGGCGGGATGGCCTGCGACGCCGCCTGGGCCGACGACTTCCATCACGCGCTGCGCACCCTGATCACCGAGGACCGCGACGGCTACTACGCCGACTTCGGCACGCTCGCCCAGTTCGCCAAGGCGCTGCACCGGCCGCACGTCGACGACGGGGGGTTCTCCCCGTTTCGCCGCAAGCGCTTCGGGGCGCCCGCCGAGGACATCCCGGTCCAGCGCTTCGTCGTCTTCTCCCAGGACCACGACCAGGTCGGCAACCGCGCCTACGGCGACCGGATGCCGGCCCCCGCAAGGCCGCTGGCGGCGTTCTGGACGCTGCTGGCGCCGTTTACGCCGATGCTGTTCATGGGCGAGGAGTACGGGGAACTCGCGCCGTTCCAGTTCTTCACCAACCACATCGACCCCGAGATCGCCGAGGCCACGCGCACCGGCCGGCGTGCCGAGTTCGCCTCGTTTGCGGATTTCGGCGGCGAGATCCCAGATCCCGAGGACCCGGCGACGTTCATCCGCTCCAAGCTCAGCCGCCATGGCGACGCCGGACTGGACCGGCTCTACCGGCGGCTGATCGAGGCCCGGCGCTCGCTCGAGGCCGGGGAGCTCACCGAGATCCGCTTCGATGAGGATGCGGGCTGGCTGAGCGCCCGCCGTGGCCCCCACCTGCTCGTCGCCAACTTCGCCACCGGGCCCACCCGAGCGCCGTGCGCCGGCGCCACGGTGGAGCTGTCGGCGGGGGGCGAGCCGCATCTGAAGGACGGATACATCACACTCCCCGGCATGTCCGCGGCCCTGATCCGATGACCGAGGTCTGGCCCGGACGCCCATTTCCGCTCGGCCCGGCGTGGCACGGGCAGGGCACGAACTTCTCGATCTTCTCCGAGAACGCCGAGGGGGTCGAGCTGTGCCTGTTCGACGAGAACGGGGTGCAGACGCGCGTGGAGATGGAGTTTCGCCGCGCACACATCTGGCATTGCTACGTGCCCGGGGTCGGCCCCGGCCAACGCTACGGCTACCGGGTCCGCGGGCCCTATGCGCCCGCCGAGGGCCACCGCTTCAACCCCGACAAGCTGTTGATCGACCCCTATGCCAAGGCGATCGAGGGGACGGTCGACTGGTCGGCGGACCCGAACATCCTGCCCTACGTCGTCGGCGACGGGCAGGACGACGAGGCCGACCTGGAGCGCGACGACGAGGACGACTCGGCGGTCGTGCCGAAGTCGATCGTCACCGACGAGTCCTTCGACTGGGAGGGCGACGTCCTGCTGAACACCCCGTTCGCGGACACGATCATCTACGAGACCCACGTCCGCGGCTTCACGATGACCCATCCCGACGTGCGCGAGGAGCTGCGCGGGACGTACGCGGGCCTCGCGTCCGAGCCGGCGCTCAAGTACCTCCAGGACCTCGGCGTGACCGCGGTCGAGCTGCTGCCGGTCCACCACATCTGCGACGAGTCGTTCCTGCACGAGAAGGGCCTCACCAACTACTGGGGCTACTCGACGATCGGCTACTTCGCGCCCCACTCCGAGTACGCCGCCACCGGGCGCCGTGGCGAGCAGGTGCGCGAGTTCAAGGGCATGGTGAAGGCGCTGCACGGCGCGGGGATCGAGGTGATCCTCGACGTCGTCTACAACCACACCGCCGAGGGCAACCACCTCGGACCGATGCTGTCGTTCAAGGGCGTGGACAACGCCTCCTACTACCGCCTGGTGCCCGACGATCCGCACCACTACATGGACTTCACCGGGACCGGCAACTCGCTGAACCCGGTCAACCCCGCGGTGCTGCGGATGATCATGGACTCCCTGCGCTACTTCGTGACCGAGTGCCACGTCGACGGCTTCCGCTTCGACCTCGCCTCCGCGCTGGCCCGGGAGCTCTACGACGTCGACCGCCTGTCGGCGTTCTTCGACACGATTCACCAGGACCCGATCCTCTCCCAGGTCAAGCTGATCGCCGAGCCCTGGGACGTCGGCCCGGGCGGCTACCAGGTCGGCAACTTCCCCATTCTGTGGTCGGAGTGGAACGGCGTCTACCGCGACCAGATGCGCGACTTCTGGCGCACCCAGGCGCCGGTCGGCCAGCTCGCCGAGCGGCTGTCGGGCTCCGCGGACCTCTACGAGCAGGACGGCCGTGACCCGTTTGCGTCGATCAACTTCATCACCGCCCACGACGGGTTCACGCTGCACGACCTCGTCTCCTACAACGACAAGCACAACGAAGCCAACGGCGAGGACGGCCGCGACGGCACCGACGACAACCGATCGTGGAACTGCGGCGCCGAGGGCGAGACCGAGGACCCGGAGATCCTCGCGCTCAGGCTGCGCCAGCAGCGCAACTTCCTGACCACGCTGTTCGTCTCCCAGGGCACGCCGATGCTGCTCGGCGGCGACGAGATCGGACGCACCCAGCGCGGCAACAACAACGGCTGGTGCCAGGACTCCGAGCTGTCCTGGTATGACTGGAACCGCGACGGCGAGCGCGACAGCATGCACGCGTTCACGCGGCGGCTGATCAGGCTGCGGCGCGAGCACCGCACGTTCCGCCGGGAGACGTTCCTGCGCGGCCGCGAGCTGGAGGGCTCTCAGCTGCCCGACGTGTGGTGGTTCCGCGCCGACGGCCGGCGGATGACCCCGAAGGACTGGGAGCACGGCGAGGCGTCGCTCGGCATGTTCCTCAACGGCCAGGCGATCACCAGCCGCGGGCCGCAGGGACAGGCGATCGACGACGACACGTTCATCCTGCTGTTCAACGGACACTTCGAGGACCGCCAGTTCCGGTTGCCGCGGGTGAACATGGGGAGGCGCTGGGAGCTCGAGCTGACGACCGCCGAGCCGGACGCCGAGGCGGGCAGCGCGTCGTTTGCGGCGCGCGAGCTGGTCGACGTGATCGCGCACTCGATCACGATCCTCAAGCGGGTGCAGTGACCCGCGCGGCGGCGCGAGCCACCGGCCGGGTCGCGCGGTGAGCGCCGCGGGCCCGCGACCGTTGCGGGCGACCTACCGGCTGCAGCTCACCCCCTCGTTCGGGTTCGCGGCCGCGCAGGCGCTCGTCCCCTACCTGCGCGACCTCGGCGTCTCGCACCTGTATCTCTCCCCCTCGCTGCAGGCGCGCCCCGGCTCGACCCACGGCTACGACGTGATCGACCCGACGCGGTTGTCCGAGGACCTCGGCGGCGAGGCGGCGTTCCGGGCGCTCGTCGCCGACGCGCACGCGGCCGGCCTGGGGATCGTGCTCGACATCGTGCCCAACCACATGGCCACCGACGAGCACAACCGCTTCTGGACCGACCCGGAGCTGCGCCGGCGGTTCTTCGACCTCGACGAGGCGACCGGACGCTGGCGGCGGTTCTTCGACATCGACGATCTGGCGGGCGTGCGCCAGGAGGACCCCGAGGTGTTCGGGGAGACCCACCGGCTCGTGCTGTCGCTCGTGGCCGAGGGGCTCGTCGACGCGCTGCGGATCGACCACCCCGACGGGCTCGCGGACCCGCTGCAGTACTTCGAGCGGCTGCGGGATCAGGGCGCGTCGGTGGTGTGGATCGAGAAGATCCTCGAGTCCGGGGAGGTCCTGCGCGACTGGCCGGTCGCCGGGACCGTCGGCTACGAGTTCCTCAACGACGTCTGCGCGGTGTTCATCGACCCTTTGGCAGAGGACGCGTTCACCGCGCTGTGGGCGGAGCTGTCCGGCGACCCGCGGCCGTTCGCCGAAGTGGCGCTCGAGGCCAAGCGCGAGCTCGCGACGACGACGTTCACGCCCGAGATCGAGCGGCTCGCGGAGCTGGTGGCGGTGCCGGGTGGCGCCGGCGCGCTCGCCGCCGGGGTCGCGTCGTTCCCGGTCTACCGCTCCTACGTGCGGCCGGGGGAGCCGGTCGCCGACGCCGATCGCGAGGTGGTCGGGGAGGCGGCCGATCTGCCGGGCGACGCCGCCGAGATGCTGCTCGGGACGCGTTCTGGGCCGCCCGAGTTCGTCGTGCGCTTCCAGCAGACGACCCCGCCGGTCGTCGCCAAGGGGATCGAGGACACGGCGTTCTACCGCTACGGCCGGCTGCTGTCGCTGTGCGACGTCGGCGGCGACCCGGGGCGGTTCGGGATCTCGGTGGAGCGCTTCCACTCGGCGGGGGCCGAGCGGGCGCGCCGCTTCCCGCGGGCGATGCTCACGACGATGACCCACGACACCAAGCGCTCGGCCGACGTGCGCGCGCGGATCACCGCTCTGACGTGGCTGGCCGACGAGTGGCCGGCGCGGCTGCGCGCCTGGATGGCGGCGACCGACGAGCTGCGCTCGGCCGCCGGCGCGCCCGACGACGTCGAGCGCTGCTTCCTGTTCCAGACGCTCGCGGGCGCGTGGCCGATCGAGCGCGAGCGGGTCGCGGGCTACATGGAGAAGGCGCTGCGCGAGGCCAAGCGCAACACGAACTGGGTGGAGCCCGACGAGGCGTGGGAGCGGGGCGTGCGCGGGTTCGTGGAGGCTTTGTATGCGCACGAGCCGTTCCTGCGCGACTTCGAGCCGTTCGTGACGCGGCTGACGCGGCTCGGCGACCGGATCGCGCTCGGCACGCTCGCGCTCAAGCTCACCGCCCCCGGCGTGCCCGACCTCTACCAGGGCGACGAGCTGCCGCTGCGCGCGCTCGTCGACCCCGACAACCGCCGGCCGGTCGACTGGGACTGGCACCAGGCGATGCTGCGCCGGGTGATGGGCGGCTCACCGCCCGATCGCGACACGCGCAAGCTGTGGCTGAGCGCGCGGCTGCTCGGGCTGCGCATCCGCCGCCCGGGCACGTTCGGCCCCGACGGCGCCTACACGCCGGTCGACGCGGGCCCGGACGTCGTCGCGTTCACGCGCGGGGCGGGCGAGGTGCTCGTCGCGGTCGCGGTCCGTCGCGAGGTGAGCGGCACGCTCCCGGCTATCGGGGGAGCTTGGCAGGACGTTCTCGCGGGCGAGCCCGTATCGCTGACGGAGGCCGTCGAGCTGCCGACGCTGCTTCGCCAACACGGTCTCGCCGTGCTGGAGCGCGACGGGTAGAAAGGCCGGTCGCAAAGGGGCGGGGCATTCCTTCCGCCTGCCCTCGCGTTCGTCACGCACCACCGCGAGGCCACGGGCTTCGAAAGCGGGGCAGTCGGAAGGGATGCCTCACCACGAATCGTGGACGTGCTCCCGGATCAGCCGGTCGTAGACGTCGCGCACGCCGTCCAGCTGCGCGTGTGAGAGCGGCGCCGCCTCGGCGGCCGCGGCGTTCTGGCGGGCCTGCTCGGGGTTGCGCGCGCCCGGGATCACCGTCGAGACGCCGGGCTGGTCGATCACCCAGCGCAACGCGAACTGGGCGAGCGACTGGCCGGGGCCGAGCAGCTCCTTGAGCTCGGCGGCCGCCTGCAGGCCGACCTCGAACGGCACCCCCGAAAACGTCTCGCCGACGTCGAACTGCTCGCCGCGGCGATTGAAGTTGCGGTGGTCGTCGGCGGCGAACTCGGTGTGCTCGTCATAGCGGCCGGAGAGCAGGCCGGACGCGAGCGGGACGCGCACGATGATCCCGACCCCGCTCTGCGCCGCTTCCGGGAGCACCCGCTCGAGCGGCTTCAGACGGAAGCAGTTGAGGATGATCTGGACGGTCGCCACGTGCGGCCGGGCGATCGCCTGAAGCGCCTGCGCGCACGTCTCGACCGAGACGCCGTAGGCGGCGGTCCGCCCGTCGGCCACCATCGCGTCGAGCGCGTCGTACACCGCGGCGCTCGTGAACACCTCGTCGGGCGGGCAGTGCAGCTGGACGAGGTCGAGACGGTCGACGCCGAGGTTCTCCCGCGAGCGCGCGTTCCACGCGTCGAAGTTCTCGGCGGAGTAGTTCTGAAGCGTCTGCTCGACGCGGCGGCCCATCTTGGTCGCGACCACGACATCGGGATGGTCGGCGGCGAACGCGCCCACGAACCGCTCCGAGCGGCCGTCGCCGTACACGTCGGCGGTGTCGTAGAACGTGACGCCGGCGTCGTGGGCGGCCTCGAGCGTCGCGCCGGCGTCTTCGGGGGCGACATCGCCCCAATCGGCGCCGAGCTGCCAGGTGCCGAGGCCGACGACGCTCACGTCACGGGCCAGGCGGGGAATCGTGCGTGTCTGCATACGGCCATCCTTAGCAGGATCGTGGACGCCATCGGCGGTGCAGCCACGGGCGGCGGCCGGACCGCCCACCGTGCGAGTCGCCCGGATCGGTAGGGTCGCTGACCAGATGCGCGTGCTGATGTTCAGCTGGGAGTACCCGCCGGTCGTCGAGGGCGGGCTCGCGCGTCACGTCCGGGGGCTCGCCGAGCAGCTCGCCGCCTCGGGCGTCGAGCTGCACGTGATCAGCCGCGGCCCGGAGGCGACGGTGCACGAGGAGCACGCCGGGGTGGTCGTCCACCGGATCGCGCAGCCGCCGTTCCCGCGCGACATCGACGCCTTCCTGCGCTGGGTGGCGGCGATGAACGACGAGATGTCCGCGCTCGCCGACACCCTCGCCGCCGAGCTCGACGTCGACCTGGTCCACTCCCACGACTGGCTGGTCGCGGACGCCGCCCGGGCGTGCGCCCGGCGGATCGAGCGGCCGTGGGTCGTCACCGTGCACGCGACCGAGCACGGTCGCCACCGAGGCTGGGTCCAGAAGCACCCGCAGTCGGCGATCCATCGCGCCGAGCGCGCGATGGCCCACGACGCCGATCACCTCATCACCTGCTCGCGCTACATGCGCGGCCACGTCGCCGACGTGTTCGGCGTGCCGCGCCGGCGGATCACGGCGCTGCGCAACGGCATCGACCTCGGGCCGGGCGGCGAGCCGACGGAGGCCGGCCGATCGCCCGCGGCGGCGCCGGGGCGCGCGGAGCTGGCCGCGCCCGGCGAGCTGCTCGTGCTGCTCGTCGGCCGCCTCGTCCACGAGAAGGGGTTCCACCTCGCGCTGGACGCGCTCGCCCCGCTCGTCCGCGCCCGCGGCTCCGCCCTCCCGCCGGTGCGCTTCGCGGTCGTCGGCACCGGCACCGCCGAGCGCGACCTGCGCCTCCAGGCGCGGCGGTTGCGCCTGGAGCGGGCCGGGAGGTTCCTCGGCTGGGTGGGCGACGAGCGGCTGCGCGCGCTCTACCGCGACGGGAACGTGTGCGTCGTGCCGTCGCTCTACGAGCCGTTCGGGATCGTCGCGCTGGAGGCGATGGCCGGCGGCTGCCCGTGCATCGTCGCCGACACCGGCGGCCTGCGCGAGATCGTGCCCGCCGACGAGCGGGTCGGGCTGCGCGTCGCGCCCGACGACGCCGGGGCGCTCAGCGACGCGCTCGCACGGCTGCTCCGCGACCCCGGGCTGCGGGCGCGGTTGGCCGCCGGCGCCCGGGAGCACGTGGCGGCGTTCGACTGGCCGCGGGTCGCGGCATCGACCCGCGACGTGTACGCGCGGGTGCTCGCTCAGGTCCCCGCGCGGGCCTGATCGCCGCCGCCCGGATCGGGCGCCGCGGGCTCGCCGGGCGCCGCCTCCTCGCCCGGACCGGGCGCCGCCTCCTCGCCGGGGCCGGCCGGCCCATCCGCCTCGTCGCCGGGGCCGGCCGGCCTGTCCTCCTCGCTGTCGACCGCCCGCAGCTGCGCGCGGTCCAGCGCGGAGAGCAGCGGCGCCCCCGCCTTGCGCATCGCTTCGGCCGCGGCGTCGAGCCGCGGACCGAACGGCGCCGGGCGAAGACTCGTGCTCCATCGCGACCGACATCAGCCCCGCGAGCCGCTGCGCGCGCTCCAGGAACGCGCGCGCCGCCGCCGCCTCGATCAGCATCGGGGCGCTCACCAGCAGCATCGCCATGTACGTGCGCAGCTCGTCGGACGCCGGGTCGCGCTGCCCGGCGGCGGCGAGCGCGCCCTTGACGAGCTCGACGGTGCGCCGCGCCTGGCGGCTGATGATCGCCGCCTGCGCCGCGATCACGAGCCCGCGCTCGCGCTGGCTGCGCCTCGCCACGACGCGGTCGACGATCAGCACCGTGATCAGCAGCACGAGGATCGAGGTGATGACGGCGCTCGTGAACGCGTGCGCGTCGAACCAGCCGCGCACGCTCGCGTCGGAGAGGTCGAGCGCCACCAGCGCGAGCAGGACCGGGGTGACCGCGATCGTGGTGAGCGCGACCGCGCCCGGCATTCCCCCGCGCCGGCCGCCCGGCGGTGTGGCGCGGCCCGGCCGGTCGGGGCGCTCGCTCAGCGTGCGCCGCCGAAGCCGATCCGCAGCACGACCCGCGTCGGCCGCGTCGGGCGGTCGAGCGAGAGGAAGTCGCGCACCGCCCCGCCGCGACCGCAGAACGGGCAGCGCAGGGCGTGGTCGAGGGTGAGCCGGCCCGGCCCGATCGCGACCGGCGCGTCGCACGCCGGGCACGCGATCGTCGCCTCCCCGAGCTGGTCGCCGCGGGTCGCACGGCGGTACTCGA
The DNA here is from genome assembly GCA_963702225.1 of uncultured Solirubrobacteraceae bacterium. Taxonomy (GTDB): domain Bacteria; phylum Actinomycetota; class Thermoleophilia; order Solirubrobacterales; family Solirubrobacteraceae; genus Palsa-465. Next base: position 81,986 of record CAVPBY010000064.1, read on the forward strand.
CGAGCCGCTGATCCGAGTGCCTGCGCGGGTCAGACGTCCAGCTGCCGCCGCTGAGGAAGCTCACCGCTCGAGTGTAAGAGGTCGTCGCGGACGGGTCGGCCCGCGCGCCTCCACCCGTGGGTGGAGCCGGGCGCCGATCTCCACCCGCGAATCGACCCTGGGCCCGATGTGCGGGGCGCGGTCCGGCGCGAGGATCCTCGCATGTCCTTCACCTCATATCTCATCGACTCCGCGCTCGTCCTCCTCGTCCTGCTCCAGGTCAAGGAGAAGCCGCTCTCGACGAAGTCGCTGCTGCGCCCGCTGGTCATCGTCGGCATCGCCGTCGCCAACTACTTCACCTCGCTGCCGACCGCCGGCAACGACCTCGTGCTGATCGCCGTGCTCGGCCTGGTCGGCCTGCTGATCGGCACCGCCGCCGGCCAGGCGACGATCGTCCGCTTCCGCGCCTCCGACGGCGCGGTCACCGTCCGCGCCGGCTGGCTGGCCGGGTTCCTGTGGGTGCTCGGCATGGGCCTGCGGTTCGCCTTCCTGATCTGGATCAACAACTCGGGCGCCGCCTCACTCGCCCACTTCAGCGCCGCCCATGCGATCACCGGCGGGTCCGCCTGGACCGACGCGCTGCTGCTGATGGCGGTCACCGAGGTCGCCGGCCGGACCGCGGTGCTCGCCGCCCGCCGCGAGCGCGCCCGCCGGGCCGCCCCCGCGTTCGCCGCCTGACCCTCAGCGACGCGCGAGGTCGCCTGCCCAGCGTTCCTCGATGCGCCCGACACGCCAGACCATGAGCGCGATGATCCAGGCGGCGACGAACATCCCGACGATCACGAACCCCAGGGAGTTGAGGTCGACGTGCTCGATCCAGGTCCAGAACCGGCCGCGGGCACCGAGCTTCGGCACCAACAGGCCACCGAGCTCGATCGTGCCGATCACTGCGGCGACGGCGACCGACAGCCCGGTCACGGCGATGTTGTAGAACACCTTGCGCACCGGATTGGAGAACGCCCAACCGTAGGCGACCATCGTGTTCCGCGCGCTCGAGGAGCCGCTCCGTCAGCTCGCCGACAACGCGGGCCTCGAGGGATCGGTCGTCGTCAACGACGTCCGCAAGGCGAAGAAGGGTCTGGGCCTCGACGGCGTCACCGGCGAGATCGTCGACCTCGTCCAGGCCGGGATCATCGACCCGGCGATGGGGATGGGTGGTCGACCTCGAGCGCTCGTGCATCGTCGTGCACCGAGACGCGGAGAACGGCGCCTACGCCGGCGTCACGCCTCATGAGCGCGGCGCGGAGCTCTCGCCCCACGCCGTGAAGCTCGCCCCGCTCGACACCGACGCCCTGTTCGCCACCGCGTTCGCCGAACAGCCCAGCTGAGCGGCGCGGCGCAGGTTGCCTCGGCGACTGCCGCCCGAGCGCGGCGCCCGGAGGCGCACTTGGAGCGCATAAAGGTCGCATCGCGACCCAAACCCGCTCCAAGTTGGCCGAGCCGAGCCACCTGGAGCGGGCAGCAAAAGGGCCCGGCGCGAGCCGGGCCCTTTCACAAGATCCCCAATCGGGGGGCCGTTGGGGGGCGTGCCCCCAACTGTCGGCCTACATCATGCCCGACATGTCGGGCATACCGCCGCCGCCGCCGGCGCCGCCGCCATCCTTCTCCGGCACCTCGGCGACGATCGCCTCGGTGGTGAGGATGTTCTTGGCGATCGACGCGGCGTTCTGGAGCGCGGAGCGCGTCACCATCGCCGGGTCGATGATCCCGGCCTGGACGAGGTCGACGATCTCGCCGGTGACGCCGTCGAGGCCCAGACCCTTCTTCGCCTTGCGGACGTCGTTGACGACGACCGATCCCTCGAGGCCCGCGTTGTCGGCGAGCTGACGGAGCGGCTCCTCGAGCGCGCGGAACACGATGGTCGCGCCGGTGCGCTCATCGGGAAGCGTGAACGAGTCGAGGTCGATCGCCTTCTGGGCGACCAGCAGAGCGGAGCCGCCGCCCGGCACGATGCCCTCCTCGAGGGCGGCGCGGGTGGCCTGCAGCGCGTCCTCGACGCGATGCTTCTTCTCCTTCATCTCCGTCTCGGTGGCCGCGCCGACCTTGACGACCGCGACGCCGCCCGACAGCTTGGCGAGGCGCTCCTGGAGCTTCTCGCGGTCGAAGTCGGAGTCGGTGGACTCGACCTCGGCCTTGATCTGGTTGATCCGGCCCTTGATCGCGTTGCCGTCACCGGCACCGTCGACGATCGTCGTGTCGTCCTTGGTGACGACGATGCGACGCGCCCGACCGAGCTGCGAGAGCTGGGTGTTCTCGAGCTTGAGGCCCATCTCCTCGGTGATGACCTCGCCGCCGGTGAGGATCGCGATGTCCTCCAGCATGCGCTTGCGGCGGTCGCCGAAGCCCGGGGCCTTCACGGCGACGCCGGTGAAGGTGCCGCGCAGCTTGTTGACGACGAGCGTCGCGAGGGACTCGCCCTCGACGTCCTCGGCGATGATCAGCAGCGGGCGGCCGGACTGGATGACGGCCTCGAGCACGGGCAGCACGTCGCGGACGGAGCCGATCTTGGAGTTGGCGATGAGGACGTAGGGGTCCTCGAGCACGGCCTCCATGCGCTCCTGGTCGGTGACCATGTAGGGCGAGATGTAGCCCTTGTCGAACTGCATGCCCTCGGTGAACTCGAGGTCCATGCCGAACGTCTGGCCCTCCTCGACGTTGACCACGCCGTCCTTGCCGACCTTGTCGATCGCGTCGGCGATGACGTCGCCGATCTCATCGTCGCCGGCCGAGATCGTCGCGACGCGAGCGATCTGGTCCTTGCCCGAGATCGCCTTGGACTGCGACTCGATGTTCTTGACGACCATGTCGACGGCCTTCTCGATCCCGCGCTTGAGCGCGAGCGGGTTGGCCCCGGCGGTGACGTTCTTCAGACCCTGGCGGACGATCGCCTGGGCCAGCACCGTCGCGGTCGTCGTGCCGTCGCCGGCGACGTCGTTGGTCGCCGTGGCGACCTCGCGCACGAGCTGGGCGCCCTGGTTCTGGAAGACGTCCTCGACCTCGATCTCACGGGCGATGGTGACGCCGTCGTTGGTGATCGTGGGGGCGCCGAACTTCTTGTCAAGCACGACGTAGCGACCGCGCGGGCCGAGCGTCACCTTGACCGCGTTGGCGACAGCGTCGACGCCGAGCTCGAGAGCCTTGCGCGCCTCCGCGTCGTACTTCAGTTCCTTGTGTGCCATGTGGTGTCAGTTCTCCTGGGTTGCTACTGCTACTGGACCTTGGCCAGCACGTCGGACTCGCGGAGGACGAGAAGCTCCTCGCCGTCGACCTTGATCTCGGTCCCGCCGTACTTGCTGTAGAGCACCTCGTCGCCCTCGGCGACGTCAAGCGGCGTGCGCTTGCCGGTGTCCTCGTTGACCTTGCCGTCACCGACGGCGATGACCTTGCCCTTCTGGGGCTTCTCCTTGGCCGTGTCGGGGAGGACGATCCCACTCGCGGTGGTCTCCTCCTCCTCGATCGCCCGCACGATCAGGCGATCGCCGAGAGGCTTGAGATTCATGAACCATGACCTCCGTTAGAAAGTGTGCGTCAGATGCCGGTCCCGCTTGGCACTCCTATGCGGCGAGTGCCAGCGCCGCGCCACTATAGCGTGTCCCGGGCGCGCTTTGGCACTCCTCTGTGAAGAGTGCCAAGGCGCTCCGGACGCAGTAGCCTCGGCACGTGCCCGCGCGGATCGAGACCGTCTACGGCAAGCACTCGGTCCGCGCCGTTCTGCTCGCCCGCCCCCGGGCCGTCCAGCGCATGCTGCTCGGCGGCAAGGAGCTCTATCACGCCGATCTGATCGCGCTCGCGCGGGAGCGGGGGGTGCGCCCCGAGCTCGTCGGCTGGCCCGACTTCCGGCGGCTCACCGGGCTCGGCGACGAGGACAAGCACCAGGGCGCCGCGCTGCTGGTCACGCCGCGGCCGCTGCTCACCGAGGCCGACCTCGGGCGCCTGGCCGAGGGTCGAGTCGTGCTCGCGCTCGACCAGATCTCCGATCCCCAGAACCTCGGCACGATCCTGCGCGCGGCGGCGTTCTTCGGGGTCGACGGCGTGCTCGTGCTCAAGAACCGCGCCGCCGAGGTCTCTCCGCTGGTGGCGCGCGTCGCGGTCGGCGGCGCCGAGCTCGTCGACACCTTCCGGGTCACGAACCTGGCGCGCTCGCTGCAGCGGCTGCAGTCGATGGGCTATTGGATCTACGGCCTGGACGAGCGTGGGCCGGCGACGCTCGCCCAGACAGAGTTCGACGCGCGCACGGTGCTCGTCGTCGGCGCCGAGGGCGAGGGGCTGCGGCGACGCACGCGCGAGACCTGCGACGCGCTCGTGCGGATCCCGGGCGGCCGGCGCGGGTTGGAGTCGCTCAACGCGGGCGTGGCGACCGCGGTCGCGCTCGCCGAGGTGTTCCGGGCGCGGCCGGCGGCGCCGGCCTGAGCCTCAGCACGGCAGCCGCGCCTTCGGCAGGGACGGGGCGGGTGGCGATCGGCGGCAGCGCGACGGCGAGCATCGTGGCGACGACGGTGAGCATCGCCGCGATCACCGCCGCCCACACGCGCCGTTCACGCACGGCTGACGTACTTCCCGGTGCGGGTGTCGACGCGCACCTTCGCGCCCTGCTCGACGAACAGCGGGACCTGCACCTGGGCGCCGGTCTCCAGCGTCGCCGGCTTGGTCCCGCCGCCCGAGGCGGTGTCGCCGCGCAGTCCCGGCTCGGTCCGGGTGACCTCGAGGTCGACCGCGCTGGGCAGCTGCAACCCGTTCGGCGACTCGTCGATGTAGAGCACCTCGACCTCGTCGCTGTCCTTGGTCCAGCGCAGATCGTCGGCGAGCGCCACCACCGGGATCGTGAGCTGCTCGTAGGTCTCGGAGTCCATGAAGTGCGCGTCGGCGCCGTCGTTGTAGAGGTATTGCATCCGCCGCACCTCGGTGCGCACCGAGCGGAACTTCTCTCCGGCCCGGAAGGTCTTGTCGATCACGTTGCCGTCGGAGGAGCGGCGCAGCTTCGTGCGCACGAACGCGGCCCCCTTGCCGGGGTTGACGTGCTGGAACTCGAGCACCTTGTAGACGGTGCCGTCGACCTCGATGTGATTGCCGTTCTTGAGTTGGTTGGTCGAGATGATGGTGATCAATCCCTTGCTGGACGTCTTCGCGAACTCGGCCCCGAGCGTGCGTTTCGGGAGCGATCGCCAGGCTACCCGACCACGGGAGCCCGCCCGCCGGCCGGGGCGAGCCGGAGCCGGCTACAGCGGCGGCACCTGGGCGTCGACCTGGGGGCCGTGGTACAGGTTGCTCTGATACCAGCAGCCGGAGTCGAAGAAGAACTGGATGGAGTCGCTGCGGACTCCGTTGTAGCTGCCGTACATCGTCACCCGGCCACGGGTGCCGACCGGGCAGCGCGGATCCGTGCTGGCGACCACCGTCACGTCGACCTTGATGATGTTGCCGGCGTACCCCCACATCCGCCCGTAGTGGGTGTGGTAGGTGATGTGCCGCTGCAGCCGCACCGCGATCGCGCGCGCCGGCTCACCGCGGTGCGAGACGTACTGGCAGATCCGGCCGGAGATCGTGCTCGCGCCCAGGTCGATGTTGCCCCAGCCGTGCGAGTAGCCGTGCCGGCCTCCAGACAGCGACTGGGTCGCGTGAAAGCCCCACGGCGGGATGCGGCTGCCCGGCGGGATGCCACTGCCGGAGTAATGGGAGCAGTACGGCTGCGCGCTCGCGGTGGCCGGCGCGATCGCGGGGACCGCGCCGCCCGCGATCGCGATCAGGCAGGCGGCGGCGATCGGCCACCGGCACCGAGACCGGGCCGTCCGGTCACCCACGACGCGCTTGGTCACCGCGTGCCACGACACCATCGCTCGAACCCCCTCGGGCACGTCACCCCGGTTGACACCCACAGGTCTGCCGGCCGTCGCACCGGACCGGTCAGCCGACGACGATCTTATGAACCGGCGGGGCCGGGCGCAACACCGAGCGCGGGGTCGAGGTCCCGGCCGAAGACGTCCCCGATCGTCTCGGCGCGGCGTACGAGCGTCGCCGTGGCGTCACGGACGAGCACGGTGGCCGGCCGCGGCAGCGCGTTGAAGTTGGTGGCGCACGCCTCCTGGTAGGCGCCGGTGTCCAGGAACGCGACGACGTCACCCGCCCGCACCGGCGGCAGCGCGGCGTCGGCCGTGATCGTGTCGAAGCCGCAGCTGCACCCGACGAGGTCGGCGACGGTGTCCGCCGGCTCGGCCGCGCGGTTGGCGACGATGTGCGAGAAGCGGGCGTGCTCGAGGTGGATGTCGAGCAGGAACATCTCCGTCGTGTCGAGCTCGACGAAGCGCAGCGGCGAGGGCTCGGCCTCGGTCTTGACGTTGACCACGCGGCTGAGATGGACGCCGGCGTCGGCGTAGCACGCCCGCCCGGGCTCGAGCTCGAGCGTCGTGTCGGCGGTCATGAGGCCCGACCCCTCCAGCGAGCGGCGCAGTCCTCGGCAGATCGCGGCGGCGTACTCGGAGGGAGCCGGGGTCGGAGCGAGGTCCGCCGCCCGCCGTGGGATCGAGCGCCCGGTCGGGTCGCGCGCGACCGGGAGCCCGCCGCCGATGTCGAGCTCACGCGGGAGCCAGCCGCCCCACGCCGCCGACAGCCGGCGGATCGACTCGCCGAACGCCCGCCCCATCGCCTCCCACGCCTCCAGGCTGCGCGTGTGCCGGGCGAAGTGGACGTGGACGCCGCTGAGCTCGATCTCCTCGGCGCGGAGGGCGCGCTCCCCGAGCCCGAGCAGCTCGTCCCACGGGATCCCGGCCTTGTAGCGACGCGACACCTCGGCGATCGACTCCCCGTCGACGCTGAAGTCCGAGGCGACGCCGGCGAGCGCGGAGAGCTCCGGCCGCACCCGCACCCGAACGGTGGCCGGCCGCCCGAGCCGGCGGGCCGCGGCGATCACCAGGTCGAGCTCCCGCGGCGCGTCGAGCGTGATCCGGCAGCCCGCCGCGACCGCCTGCTCCACGAGCTCGGCCGACTTGCCCGATCCGTTGACGGAGACGAGCGCCGGCGGGACGTCGCAGGCGAGCGCCGCCCACAGCTCGGCGGGGCCGAACGTGTCGCAGCCGAGGCCCTCGTCGGACAGGATCCGGCGCAGGGCGAGCACGTGGTTGGCCTTGATCGACGGCAGCAGGCGCACCGGCCCGTCCCACTCGCCCGCGAACGCCCCGGTGAGCCGGCGGGCGTTGCGGCGCAGCTGGTTCTCGGAGACGACGTACAGGGGCGTGCCGAACCGCTCGGCGAGCGTGCACGCGTCGCACTCCTCGACCATCAGCCGGCCCTCGCGCACCGACAGGCACTCGTCGATGCGCCCGGCGTCGCCGTCACGCGCCCGGCTCGATGAGCTCGACGATCACGCCGTCGGGGTCCCGCAGGTACACGATCCTGCAGTCCTGCCAGATCCCGCCGCCCTGCAGCCGGGTGGGCTCCCCCATCGCCGGGAACCCGGCGCCCGCCAGCCGGCCGAGCGCCGCGCCGAGGTCCGGGACCTGGAGGGAGACGTGGACGGTGCCGGCCGTGTCCGGGCCGCGCGGCGGCCCGCCGGCCAGACGGCGGCCGTAGTCGAGCAGCTCCAGCAGCTGGCCACTGCCGGCGTCGAGGTCGGCGATCCGCGCCGTCGCGCCCGGCACGCCGACGATCGAGCCGACCTGCTCCCCCTCGCTGAGATCGAGGACCCGGAGGCCGAGCAGGTCGCGGTAGAAGGCGAGCGACCGGTCGAGGTCGGCGACGGTGATGCCGACGTGGTGGATGCGGACGTGCGCGGACGCCCGCACCCGGGTCGGCCTAGTTCCGCGCGCCGCCGAGCCCGTGGATGCGGTCGCGCATCTGGTCGGGCGGCTGCTCGATGATCTGCGAGAAGCGCACGACGGTGACCGTGTCCTCCATCGAGACCTTGCGGCCGTAGATCGACTCGAGGAAGTGGACCATCTCATCGACGCGCCGGAACTCGGGGTTGTCGTGCTCGATCTCCCGCGGCGAGAGGTCGCGCACGCGCTTGACCTCGACCTGGTCGATCACGGCGCTGAAGATCTTCTCGCGAGGCGAGTGCTGGTAGCCGATCGTCACCAGCACGCATTCGTTCTTGTGGTACTTGTGCGACTTGTCGCCGAGCCGGATCGTGGCCGTCTTGCGGCCGCGCCGCAGCTGGTCGGCGAACACCGAGGAGTAGAAGTTGAGGACGCGCATCGGCGGTGAGGCTACCGATCCGCGGCCCCGCGCGACAGCGCACGGGCCACGATCTCACGCTCACCCTTGTAGCTGAGCTCGCGCGCGGCGTCCGCGAGCGTCATCCAGCGGGCCTCCTCGATCTCGTGATCGTGATCGGCGACGTCGCCGGCGCGGTAGTCGAACAGGAAGAAGCGGACCACCTTGTGGATCCGGCGCCCGCCGCGCTCGTAGTCGTACTCGACGTCCCCGAGCTCCTCGACAAGCTCGGCGCGCACCCCGGTCTCCTCGGCGACCTCGCGGGCGGCGGCCTGCTCGGGCGACTCGTCGCCGTCGGGATGACCCTTCGGCAGGCCGAGCACGCGGCGCCCGTCGGCGGCTCGCTTGACGGGCACGATCGTGATCACCTCGCCGCCGCGGACGACCACGCCGCCGGCGGAGAACTCGCGACGCCCGTTCAGCCGCGGCCGATCAGTAGACATAGCCCTCCAGCCGCGCCGGCTCGTGAACGGTGAGCCGGCCGCGGCCCTGGGTGATGACGCCGGCCCGCTCGAGCACCGCCAGGAAGCGGCTCGCGGACTCGCGCGAGGACCCGGCCAGCTGGGCGAGGTCTGACTGGGTGGCGGTGATGAGCACGTCCTGCTCGCCCGCCCCCTGGTGAGCGCGCGGTCGCGACCATGTCGGCGAGCACCGACGCGACCCGGCTCTGCACCGTCTGAAAGGACTGGCGCGCGAGTCGCTCGTTGGTCTCGCGCAGCCGGCCGGCGAGACCGCCGAGCATCTTCACCGCGATGTCGGGGTGGGCGCGCAGCAGGCGGCGCATGTCGGCGCCGAGGATCGCCATCGCCTCGGTCTCCTCCACCGCCTCCACCGTCGCCGAGCGGCGCTCGTCGTCGAACATCGCCAGCTCGCCGAAGATCTCCCCCGGCCCGAACGTCGCCAGGGTGATCGAGCGACCGTCGGAGTGCTCGCGCACGGCGCGGGCCTGGCCGAGGCGCACCACGTAGCAGGTGTCGCCCTCGGCGCCCTCGCGGAACACGATCTCCCCGGAGCCGAACGTGCGCGGCACGGTGACGTCGACCACCTGGCCGAGGTCCTCCTCGGCGAGCGCGGAGAACGCGGGGACGCCGTGCAGGAGGGCGATCATCTCCTCACTGGTCGCCGCCATGCTGCGAGTGGTACCACACCGGCGACCACGACCGGCGCGGACTCACTAGCCGGTGCGGCCCTCGGCGTCGAACTCCGGAGCGGTGTAGGGACCGCCGAGCAGCGCCGTGCCGCCGCCCACGGCCGACGGATCCGGCTCGGGGTCGGCGGCGAGGATCTTCTCGACGTGATCCTCGGCGTCGTCGCGCGGCTCGTAGCCGATCGCGCGGCCCTCCTTCAGCGACCACCAGCGCCGGGTGTTCGCCGACACGCCCCACACGATCCGGAAGCCGGGAGCGGGGACGGTGAGCGCCGCCTCCACCAGCCGCACGGTGTCGGGATAGGACAGCCAGCTCCACAGGCAGCGCCGGTCGTCGGGCTCGGGGCGGCAGGAGCCGATCCGCAGGCAGATCGCGTCGATCCCGTGACGGTCGTGGTACAGCGAGCAGAGCGCCTCGCTGGCGACCTTGCAGACGCCGTAGTAGCTGTCGGGCCGCGGCGCGAGCGTCGCCGGGACCTCGGCGGGAGCGGCCGGCCGCTCGGTGAACCCGACCGCGTGGTTGCTCGACGCGTAGAGCACGCGCCCGACGCCCGCCCGGCGCGCGGCCTCGAGCACGTTGTAGGTGCCGCTGATGTTGATCTGGGCGTAGTCCTCCCAGGTCTCGTCCTCGATCAGGTTGGCGAGGTGGACGATCGCGTCGGCGCCCTCGGCCGCCGCGAGCAGCGCGTCGAGGTCGGCGACCGAGGCGGTGACCGTGCGCGCCGCCTCGCCGGGGGCGGGCTCGGGCGGCGCGACGACGTCGAGCAGAACGAGCTCGCGGCCCGGGCCGGCGAGCTCGGCCCGCAGCAGCGCTCCGATCGCGCCGGCCGCGCCGGTGATGAGGATCCGGCTCACCGTCACCCGCGCGCCCGCGCCACCGCGTCGCGCGCGGCCGCGGCGAGCATGTTGACGTCGGCGCTCAGCACGATCAGGGTGAACCCCTGGTCCGTGAACGTCCGGGCCTGATCCGGGGTGGCGGCGAGGATCCCGGCGGCGAGATCGTGGGCGGCCGCCGCCTCGAGCACCCGCCTGAGCGCGTCGCCGAACACGGGCGCGTCGAGCTCGCCGGGGACGCCGAGCGAGTGCGACAGGTCGTTGGGGCCGACGAACAGCGCGTCGACGCCGTCGACGGCGGCGATCGCGTCGACGTTGCGGACCGCCTCCTCGCTCTCGATCTGCACGACCGCGGCGATCTCGCGGTTGGCGTCGGTGAACGAGCCGGTGCGGGTCGACCAGCCGCGGGCGCGGTTGGAGGAGGCGACCCCGCGGTCGCCCTCCGGCGGGTAGCGCAGGTGCGCGACCGCCTCGGCGCACTGGGCCGCGGTGTCGACCCGCGGCAGCATGATCGCCCGCGCGCCGAGGTCGAGCACGCGGCCGATGCGGATGCGGTCGAACGTCTCGGTGCGGACCATCGTCGCCGCGCCCTCGGCCTCGGCGGCGAACAGCTGGCCCTGGAGCACGGCCTCGCTGCCGGCGCCGTGCTCGAGGTCGATCAGCAGGTAGTCGTAGCCCGCGCCGGCGAGCAGGTTGGTCACCGTCGGCGATCCGAGGCTCACGAACGTGCCCAGCAGCGGCTCCCGGACACGGATGCGCTGTGTCAAGGTTGCGGTGAAGGCGCCCATCGGCCGCCGACTCTACGCGACCCCAGGAGGAAGCAGCCAGTGAAGATCACTGCCGCCGAGACGATGATCGTCGAGATCCCGTTCCCGTTCCCGCAGAGCGGCACCGGGATCGGCTTCAACGCGTGGCGGAGCCTCGAGTTCACGCTCGTGCGCCTGGAGGACGAGCGCGGGACCGTCGGCTGGGGCGAGGCGTTCGGCTACTCGACGGTCGAGTCGACGAAGGCGATGCTCGACCGGCTCGTCATCCCGCCGCTGCTGCTGGCCGAGTCGATCGAGGACGTCGCCGCCTGGAACCTCGAGACCCAGCGCGCGCTGCACCTGCACGGCCGCTACGGGGTGACGATGTTCGCCATCTCCGGGGTCGACATCGCGCTGTGGGACCTCGCCGCGCGGCGGGAGGGAGTGGCCGTGCACGAGCTGCTGGGCGACGGCGCGCGGCGCCGGGACTTCGCGACGTACGCGAGCCTCATGCGCTACGACGAGCAGCCGCTCGTCGCGCAGGCGTGCGAGGCGACGCTCGCGGCCGGGTACACCGCGGTGAAGATGCACGAGCGGCTGCTCGACTCGATCGAGGCCGGCCGCCGGGCGGTGGGGGCCGAGGTGCCGCTCGCCACCGACGTCAACTGCGGCTACGACGTCGCCTGGCTGGAATCCGAGCGGGCGCGCTTTGAGGCGTTCGGCCTCGCCTGGCTGGAGGAGCCGATCTTCCCGCCCGAGGACTACGCGACCCTGCACGCGCTGCGCTCGCCGCGGCTGCGGATCGCCGCCGGCGAGAACTGGTGCACGAGCCTGCAGTTCACCGCCGCGGCGCTCGCGGACGCGGTCGACATGATGCAACCGAGCGTCACCAAGGTCGGCGGGATCTCGGAGTTCCTGCGGGTATCCGACGTGGCGGCCGGCGCCGGCGTGCCGGTCGTCCCCCACTGCCCGTACTACGGGCCGGGGTTCCACGCGACGCTGCACGCGGCGGCGGCGCGCTCCGTCGTCGACGACATCGAGATGCTGTGGGTCGCGCCCGAGGCATGGCTCGTCGATCCCGAGGCGCTGCGCGACGGCGACCGCGTGCGCCTGCCGGAGGGCCCGGGGCTCGGCTGGGAGCCCGACCTCGAGGTGCTCGCGCGCTACCGGCGGGCGTGAGCACGCCCGTGGCCGGCGTGGCCGCGCCGCCGCGCCGGGCTCACGCGGGCAGCTCGGCGCGCACGCACTCGGTCACGTAGGGCAGCGCAAGCTCGGCCGCGCCCGCGAGCCCTGGGCGGTCCAGCAGCCCGCGCACCCGCGCGAGCAGCTCGGCGCGGCGCGCGTCGTCGAGCGTGATCACGTAGCTGCGCGAGGCGGCGAGCTCGACGAGCCCGTCGGGGGTGAGGGCCTGGGTCCACCGCTCGGTCTCGAACCGCTCGATCGGGCCGAACGGCGGGCCCAGGGAGGCGTGCTCGGCGGCGGCGCCCGCGGCGTCGCTCCGAGCATCGGGCCGAGCGAGGAGCTCCCCGAGCTCGGCGACCCACCCGACGCGCTCGTCGCGCCGGTTCCACACCAGCCCGAGCCGCCCGCCGGGACGCAGCACGCGCGCGACCTCGGGGACCGCCCGGGCGGGGTCGACCCAGTGCCACGCCTGGGCGACGAGCACCACGTCGACCGACGCGTCGGGCAGCGGGATGTCCTCGGCCCGGCCGGGCAACGCGGTGACCCGGCCGGCGAGCGCGGCCTCCAGCTCGGCGCGCATCCGCTGCGACGGCTCGACCGCGGTGACCGCGAGACCGCGTGCGACGAGCTGCGCTGTGAGCTTTCCCGTCCCGGCGCCGAGGTCGAGCACCTCACGCGCGCGCGGCGGCAGCAGCCAGTCGAGCGCCTGCTCCGGATAGCCCGGGCGCGCCCGCGCGTACACGGAGGCGGCGCCGTCGAAGGAGCGCGCGAGCTCGTCGTGGGTGGGACGCGACATCGGTGCTCACGAGTCTCGCAGGGCGCCATCGGGCAGGCCCCGGCGGATCGGCGAGCGGCGGGCGCGGGCTCAGATGGTGGTGGTCGGTCCGAGCACCCGGTCGCGGCGGCGGCGCACCAAGAGCGACCACACCCAGGCGCAGACCGCGACGACGAGCCCGAGCGGGACGAGCACGGCGAGCGCGATCAGCGCCACGCCGGCGGCGACGACCAGGATGTGCCCGGCGTCGTGGAGCGCGCGGCTGAACGTGAAGCCGGTCGCGGCGTGGTGATGGTGGTGGACGACCGGCGGCAGCGACTGGACGGTGACCGCGATCGCGCTGTCGGCGACCTGGTGACGCAGCCGGTTGCGCTCGGACTGGTCGCGATCGATCTGGGCGAGCGCGCGCGCCGCCTCCCGCTGGAGGCGATCGGCCTGGGCGGGGATCGCGGTGGCGGCGAGCTGGCGCAGCAGCGACCGGCGGCGCGCCTGAGCGGCGGCGAGCGCGGCCGACGTGTTGTCGACGTGCGTCGTGATGTCGGCGCTCGCGTCCTCGCGGGTCAGCACCCGCGCGTGACGCAGCCGCGACAGGCGGTCGAGCGTCGACCTGCAGCCGCGCGGTCGGCACCTGCAGCGAGAACGTGGCATACCCCGGGGCGCCGGCCGCCTCGCTCACATGCGAGCTGAGCACGTCCCCGTGCTCGGCGCCGATCACGTTGAACACCTCCTGAGCGACCCCGGCGATCCGGCCGGGCGAGGCCTGCAGTCCGAGCCGCGCCGACTGCGTGATGTCGCGGCCGCGATGCAGCGGCGGGGCGGGCGCCCGGGTCGGGACCTTCGCGGTGGGGTTCGCCCGCGACGCGGCCCTGGAACCAGCGCCGCTCGCGGTCGAGCCGTGCGCCGCCGAGCCGGCACCGCCCGAGGACGACGCGCTCCCGCTCGCGGTCGTCGCCGCGCCGTTGGTCGCACCGGCCGACGCATTCATTGACGAGGTGCTCGGCCGGATCCGCGCGCGCGAGACGCACGACGGCCACCGCGATGATGCGGCGGCGAGGGCGGTCGCCGCCGCCAGCGACGCGCGCCGGCGACGGCCGCAGACGCGTGCCCCTCGCCGGGGCGGCGCGTCGAAGCGGTCCGCCACGCGCCGGTCCAGCCGCGCGAGGAACGCCTCGTCGGGGACCGGGCGCTCGTCGCGCAGGATGAGCGCGAGCTCGGCCAGATCGGCGTGCTCGGGATCGACCGGCTCGTCGTGCAGCGTCGCGTCGATCGCCTCCAGTGCGGCGAGCACCTCGGGCTCGAGCGGTCTCAGCGCTCCGCATCGCAGGCCTCCCGGAGCTTTCCCATCGTGCGGTACAGGAACGTCGAGACGCCGGTCTCGCTCATGCCGAGCACGGTGGCGATCTCGCCACCGGACAGGCCGGCGCCGAACTTGAGCGCGACCAGCTCGCGCTCGCGCGGAGAGAGCCGGCGAGCGCGGACGCGGACCGCGGTCCGGCGGAGCGCCACCTCGGCGCCGTCCTCGGGCCCGGCGAGCTGCTCGTCCGGCGGCTCGGCGGCGAGGGTCGCGACCCGGCCGCGGCGGCGCAGCTCGTCGAGCGCCGCGTTGCGGGCGATGCCGAACAGCCACGCCCGCTCCTCGCCGCGCCGGCGGTCGAACGTGCGACGGCGGCGGTAGGCGCGCTCGTAGGCGAGCGCGGTGACATCCTCGGCCGCGGCCCGATCGCCGAGCAGCGAGCACACGTAGGCGTACAGATCACGGCGGCTGGAGCGATAGAGCGCCTCGAAGCGCGCCCACGACCCCTCGGCGCCGGTGTCCGGCCGCTGCGTGATCGACGCGATCATGTCCCTACTACGACCGGGGCCACGATCCGTCACACGGCGATATGGTCGATTCGATGCGCAGGGCGATGATCTGCATCGCGACAGGTGGTAGCGCTCGCCGCCGCCGCAGGCGCCGCTTCGGGCGTCGCGCGCGCCGCCGCGCGCGCCGCGACCCGCCGACGCGGCCCAGGGGACCGACCCGCGCGCAGATCCGCCGCGGCGGTCGGGCACGCCGAGCGCTCGTCGTATCGTGGGCGACGGTCAACATCTGCACGCCGCACGTGCGGCGCGGCGGGCTGGTCGGGATCCGCGGCGAGATGCAGGCGCTCGGGTTCCGCTCGACGCTCTCGATGACCGTCCGGCTGCGCCAGTACGACCGCTCGCGCGCGCGGTTCGTCTCGATCCGGGGTACGACCGCGACCCGGAGGGTGACGCTGGGCCGGCTGCGCACCGGGGTCCACCAGGACGGCGCCGAGTTCCACTACGCCGCCGACACCGGGCTGCTCGACGCGACGGTGACGTTCACCTGGACGCGCAACGGCCGCCGGCTCGGCGAGGTGACGCGCACGACGACGAGCGGGCATCACTCGGCCGCGTTCTCCCAGCCGCGCGGCCACTCGACGGCGAGCTGCTCGCCTGTAGCGACCACCCGTCGCGGGCACAGCACGTCAGTGCTGGCAGCCCGGGCACCAGAACGTCGTACGGTTGCCGTCGCCCTGGCCGCGGGCGCGGATCGGCGTGCCGCAGCGCGGGCACGGCTCGCCGGGACGCCGGAACACGCGGCGGTCGCCGGTCTGGTCGCCGGTCTCGGCGGAGCGCCGCATCCGCGGGCGCGCGGCGTCGACGATCGCCCGCGCCTCCGCGTCGGAGACCCCGCCGGCGGGCCGCCAGGGATCGATGCCCGCGTCGAAGCACGCCTCGGACTTCCAGATGTTGCCGATGCCGGCGATCGTGCGCTGGTCCACAGCGCGTCGCCGATCCCCGCGTGGGGTCGTCGCCGCGCAGCCGCGCGAGGAAGCGGGCGTAGTCGAACGCGTCGGCGAGCACGTCGGGGCCGAGCGAGGCGAGGTACGGGTCCAGCCGCGCGCGGCTGGAGGTGAGCAGCTGAACACGGCCCGTCGAACTCCACGACCATGGCGGAGGAGCGACGCAGCACCAGCCAGGCGCGGCGCATCGACCGCCGCGGACGGCGGTTGTCGTCGTAGACCCCCACGCGCCGGTCATGCGCAGATGCGAGTGGAGCACGAGCCCGCCCTCGAAGTGGAGGAACAGGTGCTTGCCGTGGGTGGTGATCTCGGTGACCGTGCGGCCGGCGAGCCGCTGCGGCCAGCGGTCGATCGTGTGGCGGCGCTGCGGCGTGCGGATCTCGTCGGGCACCTGCCCTCGAGCACCGGGCGCATCCGCCGGGCGGCGTAGGCGATCGTGTCTCCCTCCGGCATGTCAGGGTCAGCGTGCCGCGCCGCAGCCCCCAGCGCGCATAATCCCCGACAGCCGTCGAACCACGAGGAGAGGGAGACGCCATGA
>CAVPBY010000065.1:0-99434 GCA_963702225.1 uncultured Solirubrobacteraceae bacterium
GGGGGTGCAGGATCTCCGGTTATATATGCAAGGCTGAGTGGCCACGAAAAGCTTGTTTTTCCGAGGCTGACACAAAATATCTACGTCATGTCATCGCTCGGTCTTGCGACGACGTTCAAGACTCCGCATTGTGCTAAATAAAGATGTAGATCTGTAAGACAGTCACGGTGGTGCGTCTTATGGGTAAAGAATTCATTGTGAGTAACTAATTGCCTATCTAAAGAGTGTGTCTGTCTGTCTCTATATAGGGGCTGTTTGCCGGCTCTGCCGGCAGGGTCGGCATCCATGGTACGTATACTGCTGTCGTGGCAGTGGATATAGTGACGAAGCCCCCACCGGAGCGCGGAACCGCGCTGCTGGAAAACTCTGCCGAGGAATGCAGGAGGTCACGGTCGTCGAGCAGCGGCCGATCCAGGACGGGCGCAACATGACGATGATGCTGGCGCGTCCAAGGCCATGCCTACTCGGGTGAGACCGGCGGCGGGGGCAGCGGCGACTCGAGCAACGGCAGCGGCGACTCAGGGTCCAAGCCCAAGGCGCCATCCGGCGGGTCCGGCAGCGACGCCGCCCCCGGCGAGTCGAGCGGCGGACCACCACGCCCACCTCCCGGCACGTCCCCGGCACCGTCCAGCACCTCCGGCGCGTCCAGCAGCGACGAGATCGCGCGGCCGGAGTCAGCTCCGGCCGACGCGACCGCCTGAGCGGCGCACTCAGCCGTTCGGGCCGCCGAGCCCGAGCAGGGTGGCGAGCTCGGCGATGACCGCCGCCGGCTCGTCGCTATCCGCCGCCTGGTGTAACACACCGGGCGCTGGCCGCGAGCGTGAGCCGGATGGCTGCGGCGGTCGCTCTCCATGTCGCGTTGCAGGCCGTGCCACTCGCGGCCGTCGACCTCGACGAGAGCCGCTGCACGGGCCAGTGGAAGTCGACGGTTCACCGGCGATCAGACGGTCGTCCGTGCGGACTCGGGGAGGTTCGCCTGGCGGACGAAGCGCGAGCAGGTCGACCTCGGCCTCCGACCGCAGGACCGGGACCTTGTCGTCGAGTTCGGCGAGCACAGTCCGGAGCGCCCGCAGGCCGTGATGTGCAGGAGTGCGGTCGATCAACGAGAGGAACTGCAGAAGTCGCGCCGCTGGCGTTCGGCGAGCAGACGGCAGCGCGTCCCTGAGCCGTGGGCCGGGGAGGAGCGGAGCAAGGTCGAGCGTGGTGCGGGCCCAGGTGGTGACCGGGATGGCGTCGACGACCGTCGCGTCACGCGGGTCCGGGCGTCGGCGGCGATGGCAGTGGATGCCGGGGATGGCGTGCGCGCCGAGGGGCGGTGACGATGGAGTCGGCCCTGAGCCGCGGGAGGAGCGCAGCAGGCCGTGGAGTCGGCCGGCGTCGCGGTGGCTGAGCAGGGCTGCCGGGCCACGCGCGAGGACGGCCGCCATCCAATGACCGCGCTGGGTCGGTCGCGCGTGCCCGACCGCGTAGACCCCACGGAACCGCCGGTGCAGCAGCCCGCGCGCGGCCAACGTCCGCCGGCGCTGCACGGTGAATCCGAGCCCACGCAGCTGCTCGGAACCGAGCACCCCGTGCTGCCGGAAGGCGAGTTCCCCCAGACGTGTGCCATCTGGAGGTTGGTGAGCAACATCGAGACGGCGCACGTCCCCAAGCTGGCAGCGATCGCGTCACACGTGGGTGACGGAATGCGCCAGACCTGCAACAAAGGGCGGCCCCGGCACCGAGTGCCGGAGCCGCCCAGATCGAAGCCGACGGCCGCGAGCGAGCTGACGGCCGCCGCGAGCGAGCTGACGGCCGCCGCGGCGAGCGAGCGAGCGAGCTAGTTGACGTCGCGAGTACGGAACCGCCACCAGCCGATCGCCAGCGGCAGCGCGAGCCACAGGGCGAGCGTCGTGCCCGTCTGCGCCCACTGGGTCCCGGTCAGGTTCCCCTGCGGCAGCTGGTCGAACGCGGTGTCGAGCGCGAGCCAGTTGCCGAGCGTGGCCAGCACGTGGATCGCGCTGGAGAGCGCGTTCCAGATCGTCGGCAGCAGCAGGTAGAGCACGATCGCCGGGGCCGAGACGAGGATCGCCGCGCCGAAGGCGACGCCGATCAGCATCGAGGCGATCAGGAACATCAGGCCCTGCCCGACCAGGGCCAGCGAGATCGAGCCCGCGCCGCCCGGCGCGTTGCCGACGACCTCGGCGAACACGACGCTGAGCGCGAGGCACAGCGCGAATGCGACCACCGCGAACACGATGCTCGCGGCGAGCTTGGCCGCGAGCACACGGCCGCGGTTGGGCACCAACGTGAACGTGGCGAGCGTCGTGCGCTGCGTCCACTCGCCGCACACGAGCAGGATGCCGAGTACCGGCAGCAGGAAGGACCCGGGGATGACCGAGTTGCGGAACATGTGCGCGAGCGTCGCGTCGTGGCCGCCGTGGACGAGCGAGGAGATGATCACGGTGATGAGCGTGACCGCGGCGACGCCGATCGGCAGCCAGAAGCCCGACCGGGTGTCGACCATCTTGCGCAGCTCGACCTGGACCAGGCGCGCGAACGAAGGGTTGCGCTCGCCGGCGGGGATGGTGGGGATGGCGAGAGCGCTCATCGAAGGGTCTCCTGGAGGGTCGCGGTGTCGGAGTCCTCGATCGGGGACTCCGGGTCGAGGGGGAGGGCGGGGCCTCGCCCGCGCCCGCCTGGGTGAGCTCGAAGAACAGGCGCTCCAGCCCGCCGGCCCGGCTGCCGCCGAGCTCGCGCAGCGCGACGTTCGCCGACAGGGCGACGTCGCCGACCTGCTCGGGGCTCGCCTCGGCGAGCAGTGCGCCGTCGTCGGCGACCGAGACGTCGATCGCGAAGCTGCGCAGCGCGCTGCGCAGCGCGTGATTGTCGGCGGAGCGCACGCGCGTCGTGGCGTGATCGCCGACGAGCTCGTCACGGGTGCCCTCGGCGGCGATCTTGCCGTTGGCGATGATCACCAGCCGGTCGGCGATCGCCTCGACCTCGTGCAGCAGGTGCGAGGACAGCAGCACCGTGCCGCCGCGGCCGGCGAAGTCGCGCAGCAGGCCGCGGATCCAGCGCATGCCCTCGGGGTCCAGGCCGTTGGCCGGCTCGTCGAGGATGAGCAGCTCCGGATCGCCGAGCAGAGCGTGGGCGATGCCCAGGCGCTGGCGCATGCCGAGCGAGTACTGGCCGACGCGCTTGCGGGCCGCCGCCTTGTCGAGGCCGACGAGCTCGAGCATCTCGTCCACGCGCACGGGGTTGACGCCGAGCAGCTGCGCGGAGGCGGCGAGCGTCTCGCGGCCGCGGCGGCCGCTGTGCGGCGGCGGAGGCATCGATCAGCACGCCGATGTGACGGCCGGGGTTCGGGATCTCGGTGAACGGCAGGCCGAACAGCGTCGAGCTGCCCGAGGTCGGGTGGGCCAGGCCGCACAGCATCTTCAGGGTCGTCGACTTCCCGGCGCCGTTGGGCCCGAGGAAGCCGGTGACCGTGCCGGGCGCGCAGGAGAAGGACACATCCTGGACCGCCGCACGAGCGCCGTAGCGCTTGGTGAGAGAGTTGGCTTCGATCATGCGGGCAGCATCGCGTTCCGGCGAGGACCGCGCTAGGGCCGACGGTCCACACCTGCGCAGCCGACGGTCGGCCGCCGCATCGACTTACAGTCGATGGCGCCGGTGACCGCGAGGGCCTACGGTTTCCCAATGGCCGGCAGCAGCTCAGCCTGGCGCATGCGCCGCGGGCGCGGCGCCCACCGGACGACCGGCGCAGACCGCGCGGCGCCCTCGGCGCACGACCACCTGCCGCGCTGGCAGCGCTCGCTGCTGCCGGCGATGCTCGGCGCCGACCGGGCCGACCGGGGCGAGATCGAGGGGGTTCACCTCACGCGCTCGCTGCGCGACTGGCTCGTCGACATCATCCTGTTCGTCGGCGCGATCGGGCTCGGGTTCGGCGGGGTGTGGGGCGACCGGCACACGGTCTCGGTGCCGCTGTTCGTGCTCGACGCGGCGATGACCGTGCCGGCTGCCGGCGCCCTCTGGCGGCGCCGTCAGAACCCGTTCGCGGTCGGCTTGATCGCGATCGGCGGCGCGGCGGTGAGCGACGGCGCGAGCGGCGCCGCGATCGCGGCGATGTTCAGCGCCACGATCTACTGCCGCCCGCAGCGGGTCGCGCTCCTGTTCGGGCTGTCGCTCGCGTCCTCCGCGATCACACCGCTGATCTATCCCGGCCACGGCTCCTACGCGACCCAGAACCTCGTCCTCGGCGTGCTCGCGACGGTGATCGCGACCGCGTTCGGCGCGTTCGTGCGCGCCCGGCGCGATCTCGTGCTGTCGCTGCACGAGCGGGCGCGCACACTCCAGGAGGAGCAGGCGCTGCGCGTCTCGGAGGCGCGGCGGGCCGAGCGCACGCGGATCGCCCGGGAGATGCACGACGTGCTCGCGCACCGCATCTCGCTGCTCGCGGTCCACGCCGGTGCGCTCGAGTTCCATCCCGACGCCCCGCCGGAGGAGATCGCCCGCGCGGCGGCCGTCATCCGCGACAGCGCTCGCGCCGCGCAGGAGGAGCTGCGCGAGGTGATCGGCGTGCTGCGCACCGAGCCGCTCGTGCCCCCGCCGGTCGCGCCGCGCCCCGGGGCGTCCCCGCTCGAGCCGCCCCAGCCGACGATCGATGACCTGGGCACGCTCGTCGAGGAGTCGCGCGCGGCCGGGATGGAGGTGCGGCTGGCGACCGCGCTGGAGCCGGCGACGCTGCCGCCGATCCTCGGCCGCACGGTCTACCGCGTCGTCCAGGAGGCGCTGACGAACGCCGCAAGCACGCCCCCGGCCAGTCTGGTGACGATCGCCTCGTCGGCGATCGCCATGCAGGGGTGCGGGTGAGCGTCGTCAACCAGCCGGGGTCGGCAGGGCCGGGGACGGCCCACGCGCCCGACCATGTCGGCTCGGGGACCGGACTGGTCGGGCTCGGCGAGCGGGTGACGCTGGCGGGCGGCTCGCTCGGAGTCCGGGCCGCTGCCGGGCGGCGGCTTCCGGCTGAGCGCGACGGTGCCCTGGAGCGTGGGACGGCGTGAGGGCGGGCGTTGATCCGCGTGCTGATCGTCGATGACGACCCGCTCGTGCGCGCCGGTCTGATGATGATGCTCGGCGGCGCCGACCGGGTGTCGAGGTCGTCGGGGAGGCGAGCCGACGGCTCGCGAGGTGCTCGCCGCCTCGACCGTCACCGGCCCGACGTCGTACTGATGGACCTGCGGATGCCGAAGGTCGACGGGCTCGGCGGCGATGGCGCTGCTGCGCGGCCAGCCCTCGCCGCCTGCCGATGCTCGTGCTGACGACGTTCGACGCCGACGACCAGGTGCTGCGGGCGCTGCGCGCCGGCGCCGCCGGGTTCCTGGTCAAGGACACGCCGCCGGCGGACATCGTGCGGGCGATCGAGCTCGTCGCGGCGGGGGAGAGCATGCTGTCGCCGACCGTCACCCGCCGCCTGATCGAGCGGCTCGCCGGCGAGGCGGACTCCGACGCCCAGCGTCGCCGTGCCGTCGAGCGGCTGGGGTCGCTGTCGGAGCGCGACCGGGAGATCGCCCGCGGGATCGTCGCCGGCAAGCCGAATGCCGCGATCGCCGAGGAGCTGCACCTGAGCGTCGCCACGATCAAGAGCCACGTCTCGTCGATGCTCGTCCGAGCTCGGCTTCGAGAACCGCGTCCAGATCGCGCTGATGGTGCAGGACGCCGACCGCGGGGATCACTGACCGGTCATCGGCGCAAGCGCCGCGCGGGCCGTCGCCCGCCCATCTCTCTGCTTTACTCGGTCGTCGCGATGCCGAAGATGAAGACCCATTCGGGCGCCAAGAAGCGCTTCAAGCTGACCGCCAACGGCAAGGTCAAGGGCCGTCACTCCTTCACGAGTCACATCCTCGAGAAGAAGTCTCCCAAGCGCAAGCGCCACCACGGGAAGCCGGCGATCATGAACAAGGACAACGAGAAGCAGATCAAGCGACTTCTGGGGGCGAAGACCAAGTGACCCGCGTCAAGCGCTCGGTGCACGCGCGCAAGAAGCGCCGCGCGACCCTCAAGCTGGCCAAGGGCTACCGGGGCGATGCCAGCCGGCATTACCGGACCGCCAAGGAGGCGGTGCTCAAGGCCGACCAGTACGCCTATCGCGATCGCCGCAACCGCAAGCGCGACTTCCGCAAGCTGTGGATCACCCGCATCAACGCGGCCGCCCGCCTCAACGGCCTGTCCTACTCGCAGTTCATGCACGGCCTGCAGCAGGCCGGGGTCGAGCTCGATCGCAAGATCCTCGCCGACATCGCGGTCCGCGACCCCGACACCTTCCGACGTTTTGCCGAGCGCGCCCGTGAGGCGCTGGCCGCCGGCTGACGTCCCAGAGCCGCCGACACCAGCACCGCTCTCAACGGGCGCCGCTCCCCACCCGGGACGGCGCCCTTTTTGTTGCCCGAGCCGAACCGACCGACCCGCACCACCCGCACCACCCGCACCGCACCGATGACCATCACCTCCGCCCACAACGCCCACCTCACGCAGCTGCGCAAGCTGATCGGGCGCCGGCGCGCGCGTGACCTCGCCGGCCGGTTCGTGGCCGAGGGCGAGGACCTGCTCGCTGCCGCCGACGCGGCGGGGTGGCCGGCCGTCGAGCGCTACTGCGCCGCGGGCAGCGGCCTGCCCGGGACCGAGGTGGAGCCGGAACTGCTCGCCGCCGTCTCGGAGCTCGGCTCGGGGACGCGCGCGCTCGCGGTCTACGAGGCCCGCTGGGCGGACGATCCGGTCGGCCCGCTGTGCGTATCGCTGCACGGCCTTGCCGACCCGGGCAACGTCGGCACGATCCTGCGCAGCGCTGCCGCGTTCGGCGCGGCGAGCGTCGCGATCGGGCCGGGGACGGCCGACCCGTTCGGGCCCCGGGCGGTGCGCGCGTCGATGGGCGCGGTGTTCGAGGTGGCGCTCACGCGCGTCGAGCAGGTCGCGCAGCTGCCGTCGCCGACCGTCGCGCTCGTCGCCGGCGAGGGCGAGCCGCTGCACGAGCTCGCGCTCGAGCGAGCAGCTGACGCTCATGGTCGGCGCCGAGCGGGAGGGCCTGCGGGCCCGAGCTCGTCGCCGCCGCCGACCACGTCGCCCGGATCCCGATCGTCACCCATTCGCTCAACGCCGCGATGGCGGCCACCGTCGCGTTGTACGAGGTGGCTCGTAGGATGCCGCGGACATGAGCGCACTGGACCGCATCGAGCAGATTCGCCAGGAGGCCGCGGACGCGATCGCCGCCGCGGGCGACACCGCGACGCTCGAGGAGGTGCGCGTGCGCTACCTCGGGCGCAAGGCGGAGCTGCCGAACATCCTGCGCTCCGTCGCCCAGCTCCCGCCGGAGGAGCGGGCGGGGACCGGCAGGGCGGCCAACCAGGCGCGCCACGGCCTGGAGGCGGCGATCGAGCAGCGCGACGGTGAGCTGGCGGGCGCCGAGCTGCAGCACCGCCTGCAGGCCGACCGCGTCGACGTGACCCTGCCCGCGGACCCCGCCGCCCATCTCGGCCGTCTGCACCTGCTCACCCAGACCTGGCGCGAGATCGAGGATGTGTTCATCGGCCTGGGCTTCGACGTCGCCGAGGGCCCCGAGGTGGAGACCGTGTATCTCAACTTCGACGCCCTCAACGCCGAGCCGACGCACCCGTCGCGCCTGGAGACCGACACCTTCTACCTCGAGGCCGACCAGCCGTTTGACCTCCTCGACCCGGCGACGCTGCTGCTGCGCACCCAGACCTCGCCGGTCCAGGTGCGGGCGATGCGCGCCGCTCCGCCGCCGCTGTACGTGATCGCCCCCGGACGGGTCTACCGGCCCGACTCCGACGCGACCCACGTGCCGCAGTTCCACCAGGTCGAGGGGCTGGCGGTCGACGAGGGCGTGACGCTCGCCGACCTGCAGGGGACGCTGCTCGCGTTCGCGCGCGCCGTGTTCGGCGCCGAGCGCGAGGTGCGCATGCGCCCGCACTTCTTCCCGTTCACCGAGCCGAGCGTCGAGGTCGACGTCTCGTGCTTTCACTGCGTGCGCGGGATCCTGCCCGGCGGCGGGCGCTGCCCGCTGTGCAAGGGCACGGCGTGGATCGAGATCCTCGGCGCGGGGATGATCGATCCCAACGTGCTCACCGAGGTCGGCGACCCCGCCTACGATCCCGAGCGGGTCTCGGGGTTCGCGTTCGGGATGGGGATCGACCGGATCGCGATGCTCAAGTACGGGGTCTCGGACCTGCGGCTGATGTTCGAGAACGACGTCCGCTTCCTGGAGCAGTTCTGATGAGGGTTCCCATCTCCTGGCTGCGCGAGTACTGCTCGCCCGAGCTCGACACGTTCGCGCTCGCCGAGCGGCTGGCGATGACCGGCACCGGGGTCGAGCGCGTCGAGGCCCACGGGGTGAGCGGCCTGGGGCACTTCGTCGTGGGCAAGGTCCTGGAGGCCCATCGCCATCCCGACGCCGACCGCCTCACGGTCTGCCAGGTCGACACCGGCGACGGGGAGCCCAGCCAGATCGTGTGCGGCGCCCCCAACGTCGCCGCCGGGCAGACGGTCGCCGTCGGCAAGCCCGGCTCCGTGATGCCGGACGGCACGAGGCTGAAGACCGCCAAGCTGCGCGGCCAGCCGTCGCACGGGATGATCCTCGCCGAGGACGAGGTCGCGATCGGCACCGACCACGACGGGATCATGGTGCTCGACGACGCGCTCGCCGCCGGCACCCCGCTCGCCGAGGTGCTCCCGCTCTCAGACGAGGTGCTCGTGCTCGAGATCACCCCCAACCGGCCGGATTGCCTCGGCGTCTACGGAATCGCCCGCGAGGTCCACGCCGCCACCGGCGCGCCGCTCGCCCCGCCGCCGTGGGACGAGGACCGTGGCACGGGCGGGGAGCTCGGCGCCGCACGGATCTCCGTCGAGACCGACCTGTGCCGCCGCTTCACCGCGCGCGCCTTCGAGAACGTCACGATCGGGCCCTCGCCCGCGTGGCTGAAGGCGCGGCTGATGGCGGCCGGGCAGCGCCCGATCTCCAACGTCGTCGACATCACCAACTACGTGATGCTGCTCACCGGCCAGCCGCTGCACGCCTTCGACCTCGACCGGGTCGCCGGGGCCGAGCCACCGTGCGGCGCGCCCGCGCGGGCGAGCGGATGCAGACGCTCGACGGCCAGACGCGGACGCTCGACCCCGAGATCGTCGTCATCGAGGACGGGGAGGGTCCGACCTCGCTGGCCGGGGTGATGGGCGGCGCCCGCTCGGAGGTGTCGGCCGGCACCACTCGGGTGCTGATGGAGGTGGCCTGCTGGGAGGGCGCCAACGTCCACCGCACGTCGTTCAGGCTCGGGCTGCGCAGCGAGGCGTCGGGCCGCAACGAGAAGGGGTTGGCGCCCGAGTCGGCGCTTGAGGCGCAGATCCTGTCCACCCGGCTGATGATCGACGTGTGCGGCGCGCGCGTGCTCGACGGCACGATCGACGTCGGCGGCCCGACCCACTCCGACCCCGCCGACGGTCACCGGTGGGTCGCGCCGCCCGCCCACACGATCCACCTGCGCGAGGCGCGGGTGTCCGGCCTGCTCGGGGTCGCGGTCGCGCGCCCCCGCCAGGCGGAGATCCTCACCGCGCTCGGCTTCGGGTGCCGCGATGCGCAGGACGGCCTCGACGCGACCGTCCCGTCCTTCCGGCGCGCCGACGTGACCCGCGAGGTCGACCTCGTCGAGGAGGTCTCCCGGATCGGCGCGCTGGAGCGCCTGCCGGCGACGCTGCCGCCGCGCCACGGCGCCTCGGGGAGGCTCACCGAGCGCCAGCGGATGCGCCGAGCCGCGGCGGACGCGCTCTGCGCCGCCGGGCTGTCGGAGGTCGTGGGCTGGTCGTTCGAGGGGTCGGAGCGCGCGGCCGCGCTCGGCCTCGGGCAGCGGCCCGCGGTGTCGCTGCGCAACCCGATGTCGATCGAGCAGTCGCGGCTGCGCACGACGCTGCTCGGCTCGCTGCTGGAGATCGCGGAGCGCAACCGCTCGCGGGGGGCGACGGCGCTCGCGCTGTTCGAGACCGGCGCGATCTATCTCCCGCGAGCGGGCGAGCCGCCCGACGAGCCACGCTCGATCGCGGCGCTCACCTGCGGGACCGTGCGCCCGATGACCTGGCGGGAGCCCGAGCCGCCGCGCGCGGACTTCTTCTCGATCAAGGGCGTGCTCGCCGGGATGCTGGCGGCGGTGCGCGTCGCGTGGGCGGTGCGGACGTTCTCGCAGGGACCGCCGTTCCTGCACCCGGGCCGCGGCGGCGAGATCGTCCTGGGCGGCGGTGAGTCCGCGCTCGCCGCGGGCTGGGTCGGTGAGCTGCACCCGACGGTCGCGGAGCGCTTCGGGATCGAGGAGCCGGTCGGGTGCTTCGAGCTCGATCTCGATCTCGCCGCCGAGCGGATGCGCGTCGCGCGGTTCGCCGACGTGACGAGCTTCCCGGAGGTCCGGGAGGATCTCGCCGTCGTGCTCGCCGACGGGGTCCCGGCCTCCGACGTCCTCGCCGTCGTGCGCGCGGCCGGCGGCGCGCTGCTGCGCGACGTGGAGATCTTCGACGTCTACCGCGATCCCGAGCGCGTGGGGGAGGGCAAGGTCTCGCTCGCGCTGCGGCTGCGCTTCGGCGCGGCGGATCGCACGCTCACCGACGAGGAGGTCTCCGGCCGGCGCCGGCGGATCGCCCGTGCGCTCGGCGAGCGGCTCGAGGGCCGGGTCCGTGACGCCTGAGCCGCCGACTCGCCCCGGGTGGCCGTGTTCGGCGCCGGCGGCTACGCGGGCGCGCTGTGCGCGCGGCTGATCGACCGTCACCCCGGGTTCGAGCTCGGCCCGGTGACCGCGCGCTCGGACGTCGGGCGCTCGCTCGACGATGTCTACCCGCACCACCGGGTCGCGCGCGTGCTCGAGGAGCTCGACCTCGATCGCCACGGCGACGTGGAGGCGGCGGTCGTCGCCTACCCCCATGGCGCCGCCGCCGAGCTCGTCGCGGCGCTGCGCGAGCGCGGCGTCCGGGTGCTCGACCTGAGCGCCGACTTCCGGCTGCGCGACGCGCGGGTCTACGCCGAGTGGTACCGCGAGCACCCCGCGCCCGGGCTGATCGCGCAGGCCGCCTACGGCCTGCCCGAGCTGTACCGCGACGCGGTCGCGGGCGCCGATCTGGTCGCCAACCCCGGCTGCTTCCCGACCGCGGCGATCCTCGGCCTCGCGCCGCTCGCTCGCGCGGGCGTCATCGCCGACGTCGTGATCGACGCGAAGACGGGGGTGTCGGGCGCCGGGCGCGGGGCGAGCGACAGCACCCACTTCGTCACCGTCGACGAGAACATGAACCCCTACAGCGTCCCCCGGCACCGGCATACCCCGGAGATCGAGCAGGAGCTCGCCGCGCTCGGCGCGCCGGGCCCGGTCACGTTCACCGCGCACCTGATCCCGCTCGACCAGGGCGAGCTGCTGTCCTGCTACGTCACCCTGGCGCGACCGCTCACCGAGACCGAGGCCCGCGCGCTCTACGCCGAGGCGTACGCGGACGAGCCGTTCGTCGAGCTCTCCGATCGGCTGCCGGGGGTCAAGGACGTGCGGGAGACGAACCTGTGCCGGATCTCGGTCCACACCGATCCGCGCACCGGGCGCGTGCTCGTGTTCGCGGCGATCGACAATCTGTGGAAGGGCACCGCCTCCCAGGCCGTGCAGAACCTCAACCTGATGTTCGGGCGCCCCGAGGACGAGGGGATCGCGCCGCGATGCCGACCCGTTCTTCGCCAGCCGCTGGGTCGATCGCCCGGCGCACGTCACCGAGTGCGCGCCCGCGGGGCTGGCGGGCGGGTTCCGCGCGGCCGGCGTCGCCGCGGGCATCAAGGCGAGCGGCGAGCTCGACGTCGGCCTGCTCGTCTGCGACGAGCCCGGCTGCACGAGCGACGCGCGCTTCACCGCCACGGGCGCGCCGGCGGCGCCGGTGACACTCACCCGCGAGCGCTGCGACCTCGGGCGGATCCGCGCGGTCGTCGTCAACGCGGGCAACGCGAACGCGGCGACCGGCGGCCGTGGGCTGGAGAACGCGGCCAAGATGCAGGGCGCGGCCGCGATGGCCGGCGGCATGCGCGAGGAGCGGATCGCGGTCTGCTCGACCGGGGTGATCGGCGTCCAGCTGCCGATGCGCGAGGTCAACCGCGGCATCCTCGGCTGCGCCCACGCGCTCTCGCCCGACGGCGGGACGTTCGCGCGGGCGATCCGCACCACCGACGGGCTCGACAAGCAGGGGTGCGTCGAGGTGGCCCTGCCCTCCGGCACGGTCACGGTGTCGGCCCAGTGCAAGGGCGCCGGGATGATCTCGCCGCGCTTCGCGACGCTGCTGTGCTTCGTGCAGACCGACGCGGCGATGTCGGCGCAGACCTGCGCGCTGCTGCTCGGCACGTGCGTGAAGCGCTCGTTCCAGCGGATCTCGGTCGACGGGCAGCTGTCCACCAACGACACCGTGCTGTTCCAGGCGTCCGGCGCCTCCGGCGTCGCGATCGAGCCCGAGACCGAGGACGAGCTGCGGCTCGGCGAGGCGATCGACGCGATCATGCGCGAGCTCGCGCTGCGCTGCGTGCGCGACGGCGAGGGCGCGCGGCGGGTCGGCCGGGTCGTCGTCCGCGGCGGCGACCCGGACGGGGTCTGGCGGGTCGCCCGGGCGGTCGCCGACTCGCCGCTGGTGAAGACCGCGCTGTACGGCGGTGACCCCAACTGGGGGCGGATCATCCAGGCGGCCGGGCAGGCGGCGGGCTCGGCCGGAGCGCCGGTCCCGATCGACATCGCGATCGAGGGCGTGCGGGTGTGCTCGGCATCGGCCGGGGTCGACCACGACGCGCAGGCGCTGCAGGCGGCGGTCGCGCGCGCGGAGGTGCAGTACGAGATCACCCTGCCCGGCGACGGCGCCGAGGCCGAGTGCTACTTCTCCGACCTCGGCCACGAGTACGTGACGATCAACGCGGAGTACACGACATGAGCTCAGGCTCGGCGCGCCCGCCGCGCGACATCACGACGCTGCTAGAGGCGCTGCCGTACATCCGCGAGTTCCACGGCCGCACGGTCGTCATCAAGTACGGCGGCGCGGCGATGATCGACCCCGCGCTCAAGGAGGAGTTCGCCCGCGACGTCGTGCTGCTCAAGTACGTCGGCATGAACCCGATCGTGATCCACGGCGGCGGCCCGGAGATCTCGGGCTGGATGCGGCGCCTCGACCTGCCGATCGAGTTCGTCGACGGGCTGCGCGTGTCCGACGCCGCGACCGTCGAGGTCGCCAAGATGGTGCTCGTCGGCAAGGTCAACAAGGACATCGTCTCGCTGCTCAACCGCCATGGCTCGCCGGCGATCGGGCTGTGCGGCGACGACGGTCTGCTGTTCCGCGCCGCCCGCCAGCTCGCCCCCAGCGGCCAGGACATCGGCTTCGTCGGGAGGATCGAGCACGTCGACACCGGGGTGCTCATGCACGTCGCCGCCGACTACATCCCGGTGATCGCCTCGGTCGGCGCCGACCGCGAGGGCAACTCCTACAACATCAACGCCGACGACGCGGCGGGCGCGGTGGCGCGCGCGCTGGGCGCCTACAAGGTGATGTTCCTCACCGACGTCGCCGGCTGGCTGCGCGACCCCGGCGACCCGGAGTCGACGATCTCCGAGGTGTCGGCGGCCGAGCTCGAGGCGGCGCTTCAGTCGGTGAGCGGCGGGATGCGCCCGAAGCTCGCCGCCTGCCTGGACGCGATCCACGGCGGCGTCGGCTACGCGCACATCGTCGACGGCCGGGTGCCGCACTCGCTGTTGCTGGAGCTGTTCACCGACGCCGGCTCGGGGACGAAGATCTTCGGCGGGGACGTTCTCTCGTGACCCGGACGCTGTCCGAGCTGCAGGCGCTCGAGCGCGAGCACGCGATCGGGACCTACGCGCGGCTGCCGGTGCAGTTCGTGCGCGGCGAGGGCGTGCGGCTGTGGGACGAGGACGGCCGCGAGTACCTCGACTTCCTGGCCGGCATCTCGGTGCTCAACGTCGGCCACTGCCACCCGCGCGTGGTCGCGGCCGTCACCGCTCAGGCCGCGCAGCTCACCCACGTCTCCAACCTGTTCTACACCGCGCCGGCGATGGAGCTCTCGGCCGCGCTCGCGTCCGGGTCGCTCGGGCGGCAAGGTGTTCCTGTGCAACTCCGGCGCCGAGGCCAACGAGGCGGCGATCAAGCTCGCCCGGCGCGCACGGCCCGGCGGGAGGATCGTGGTCGTGCGCGACGGCTTCCACGGCCGCACCTACGGGGCGCTGTCGGCGACGCCGCAGGAGTCCAGGCAGGCGCCGTTCGCCCCGCTCGTGCCGGGCTTCGAGGCGATCGCCAAGACGCCGGAGGCCGTGCGTGCCGCCGTCACCGACACGACGGCGGCGCTGCTGCTCGAGCCGATCCAGGGCGAGACCGGCATCCACCCGCTCGACGACGCGCTGCTGATCGCCGCGCGCGAGGCGTGCGACCGGACCGGCGCGGCGCTCATCTTCGACGAGATCCAGACCGGGATGGGGCGGACCGGCACGATGTGGGCCTACGAGCAGACGGGGGTCGTCCCGGACGCGCTCACCAGCGCCAAGGCGCTCGGCGGCGGGCTGCCGATCGGCGCGCTCGTCACCGGCCCGCGACTCGCCGACGTCCTGCGGCCGGGCGATCACGGCTCGACGTTCGCCGGCGGGCCCGTGATCTGCGCCGCCGCCCTCGCCGCCGTCGAGATCTGCGGCGATCCCGGGCTGCTGGCGCGGGTGCGCGCGCTCGGCGAGCGGCTGCGCCACGCGCTGTCGGAGCTGCCCGGGGTGGCGGCCGTGCGCGGGCGTGGGCTGATGATCGGCATCGACCTCGCCACCGGCGTGCCGGCGCCGGAGGTCGTCGAGCGCGCGCTGCGGGAGCAGCGCCTGGTGCTCAACGCGACCGGTCCGGCGACGATCCGCTTCGAGCCGCCGCTGATCGTCACCGAGGCCGAGATCGACGAGGCCGTCGCGCGGCTCGGTACGGTCCTGGGGTGAGCGCCACCGAGGTCAGGCACGCGAAGGTCGAGGTCGCGATGGGCTACGACCAGCGGGCCGACGCCGCGGCGGCGGCGGTGCTGCGCTCGCTGATCGACGTCGTCGGCTCAAACCTCGAGGGCGCGATCGCGGGTGAGGACGTCGAGTACCTGCACCAGCTGAGGATCGCGGTGCGCCGCTCGCGCACCGTCCAGCGCCAGTTCAAGGGGGCATTCCCGGCGCTCGAGCTACCCGGGCTGCGGTCGGACTTCCGCTGGTTGCAGCGGGCGACCGGGCCGGCCCGCGACCTGGACGTCCACGTCGAGGAGTTCGAGCAGCTGAGCGCGCTCGTGCCCGGCTCGCTGCGCCGCGAGCTGGCGCCGCTGCGGGTGGCGCTCACCGAGCGCCGGCTGCGGGCGCGGGAGGAGCTCGCGCGCACCCTGCGCTCCCGGCGGCTGCAGGAGCTGCTCGCCGACTGGGAGCGGCTGCTGGAGTCGCTCGTCGAGATGCCGGTCGAGGACCGGCCGGCGGCCGAGCGCTCGATCGGCTCGCTCACCGGCGAGCGCCTGAGCGCGGCCTACGCCCGCATCGTGCGGATGGGGGAGGCGATCGGCCCCGACAGCCCGGCCGAGAGCTACCACGAGCTGCGCAAGAAGGGCAAGGACCTGCGCTACCTGCTGGAGCTGTTCGGCCTGCGGCTGTTCGACCACGACGTCGTCGAGCCGCTCGTGCGCGCGCTCAAGGGGTTGCAGGACCTGCTCGGCCGCCATCAGGACCGCGAGGTGCAGGTGACCCTCGTGCGCTCGCTCGCCGACGAGGTGGCGCCGTTGCCCGGCGGACCGACGGCCTGCCTGGCGATGGGCGTGCTCGTCGATCGGCTGGCCGCCGACGAGCTCGCCGCGCGCCGTGAGTTCGCCGACCGGTTCCGGGCGCTCGCCACCGAGGAATGGCGCGTGCAGGTCGCCGACACGTTCGGGTGATCCGTCCGTGGGGTAAGGTCGACCCATGGCTTACAAGGCACTCGGATTCCTCGTCTGGCAGGGCGGCAAGTGGTATGCGCGGCGCAAGCTGGGCGCGACCACGTCCAAGCTCGCGGTCGCCGGCCTGGGCGCGGCGGTCGTCGGGGCGCTGATCGCGGTCGGCCGGCAGGTCGGGACCGACGCGTCCGCGCCTCGTTCTTCATAAAGGTTTAGGCAGGGATTGCCGGGGGCGACAGCGAAAGGGCCAACACGCCCCCGCTGCGCCCTCCCCGCGGCCCGGAGCGCCCTCCGACGATGCCCGTGACCGCCCCCGCGCCGCTGCCCCTCGCGATCGATCGCGTCGAGCGGTCGCGCGCCAAGCGCGACCAGGTCCGCCTGCGGCTCAGCGGTCGCTGGTCCGGCGGCGAAGCTGGGTCGGGGTCGGTGGGGTCCTCGCCCGAGGCGATGCTCGTCGTCCAGATCCACGGCCGGCGCCATCGCTTCGCCGCCACCGGCGAGGACGAGGCCGAGACCGGCTCCCAGGTCCCGCTCACGTTCACCGCGAGCTTCACGGTCCCCGACTGGGCCGTCCCCGAGCAGCCCGGTCAGGCGGTGCTGTGGGTCGGCGACGAGGTCGTGCCGGTGCCGCCGCCGGGTACCACCCCGCGTGCCCCTGCGGCGCCGCGGGGCCCCGAGGAACGCGGTCACCCCGACCGCGACCCCGGGCCCGCCCCTGGGCCCGCCGCGCGGGAGCCCGGGCCGGGCCATGCGGGCGATCCGGGCCGCGCCGAGGAGGGGCCCGCCGGGCGCTCGGGCCCCCTGTCGGACCTGTTGTTCAAGGAGACCGTCACCGCGCTGCGCGCCGAGCTCGAGCAGCGCACCGCCGAGGCCGCCCGCCTGCGCTCCTCGTTGCTGCAGGCACGCCAGCAGCCCGAGACCCGCGGTCCCGATCCGGGACTGGAGAGCGCGCACGCGGAGCTGCGCGAGGAGCTGCGCCGGCTCATGGACGCGGTCGGCGACCAGCTCGACCCCGTGCGCGGCGAGCTCGATGAGGCCCGGTCCGAGCTGGCCGACGTCCGAGCCGAGCTCGAGGGCGTACGGGCGGAGCTCGAGCAGGCGCGCGCCGACCGCGACGGCGCCCGCGGCGAGCTCGACGGCCGGCTGGCCACCGCCCGGGCCGAGTTCGACCAGCAGCTCGCCGCCGCGCGGGCCGAGGGCGAGGCCGCGATCGCGGCCGCCCGCCGCGAGGCCGAGGCGGAGACCGAGCTGGCGCGCCAGGAGACCGAGACGATGCTCGCCGCGGCGCACGGCGACGCGGACGCCCGCACCGGAGCGGCGCAGGCCGAGGCGCGTGACCTCGCCGCCCGGCTGCGCGAGCACGCGGCCGGCGAGCGCCGGCGCGCCGAGGAGGCGGCGGTCCTGCGCGAGCAGCTCGCCGCCGCGCATGTGGCCCGTGACGCCGCGCTCGCGGAGGCGGGCGGGCTCCGTGCCGAGCTCGAGCGGCTCGGCGGCGAGGTCGCGGTGCTGCGCGAGCAGACCGGCCACGCCGGTGACGAGCTCAGCCTGGCGCGGCAGCTGCTGGCGGATGCCCGCGCGCTCACCGAACGGCTGCGGGGCGAGTCCTCGCCCTGACCGGCCCCGGCCCCGCCCGCCCCGAAGGCCGCACGATGCGACGACGCCGGTGCCCGTCCGTCCGGACCCCGACGTAGCTTGGCGGTGCGGAATGAGCGAGCTTCGGGTCAAGCGCGGCGGTCGGGATCGAGAGCGTCGAGTGGCTCGACGCCGGCGGCGGTCAGCTCACCGTGCGCGTCACCGGCCGCTGGCGCCGGCGGAGGGGGTGGGTCGAGTCGCGCGGGCCGACGATGCTCGTGATCGAGGGCGAGGGCCGGCGGCACCGGTTCCCGGCTACGCCCGAGCCGCCCAGCCTGAGCGGCGCGGCGCCGGGCACCTGGCGGCTGAGCTTCACCGTTCCCGCCGAGCTCGCGCACGGGCTCGGCGGCCACGTCTGGCTGGCGCTCGGCACCGTGACCGTGCCGCTGCCGGTCCCCGAGTCGGCCCGCCCGACGGCCGAGCCGGAGCCGGCCGAGCCGGCGCCGGCCGAGCCGGAGCCGGCCGAGCCGGCGCCGGCCGAGCGCGCTCCTGCCGAGCCGGCGCCGGCCGAGCCGGAGGAGCCGCCCGGCGAGGTCGCCGCGTCCGAGCCTGCGCCCGAACGCGACCTCGGCCGCCTGGAGATCGAGAGGGCATGGCGTCGCGCCGACGCCGCGGAGCGGACCGCGGGCGAGCTCGGCGAGCGCGTCACCGCGCTCGAACGGGCGCTCGAGCGCGAGCGCGCCGAGCGCGCCCGCCGCCCGCCGCCCGCCGAGCCCGTCATCCCGGGCGGAGCCGAGCGCGAGCGCCTGCGCGCCGAGGATGCGCTCCGCGCCGCGCGGCGCGCAGCCGGTCCGCGCGTCCCCGCCGAGCCACCGGCGCTGCCGGCGGCCCTCCCGGCGCCCACCCCGGCGGCGAGCGTCCCGGTGCCCGCCGCGGCGGCCGCGGCCGACCTCGCCGAGGGCGGGGCGGGGGGCCCCGAGGCGACCGCGGCGCTGCGCCGGGAGCTGCGCGTGCGGGTCGCCGCCGAGGCGGCGCTGCACGCCCGCACCGTCCAGGCCGAGACGCGGCTCGCCGCCCGGGTGGTGCTCGAGCAGCGCACCACCGCCGCGCTGGCGGAGCTGCGCACCGAGCTCGAGCGACTGGGCGACGCGCTGGAGCACGAGCGCGCGCTGCGGCGCGCCGCGGAGGAGTCCGCGGCGCGACTGAGGGCGGCGCTCGGCGGGCAGCGCGAGCGCTCGCGCGACGCGCACGCCGCGATCGAGGAGCTGCGCTCGGCGATCGAGCTGCTGCGGCCCGCGGCCCCGCCGCCCGCGCCCGGGTCCGCGCCCGCGCTCGGGTCCGGGTCCGCGCCTGCCCCCGGGTTCCCGCCCGGCGGCGAGGGGGTCACTCCCGACCGGCTGAGCGACGCGCTCAGCCGGCTGCGCCAGAACACGGAGCCGCGCGAGCAGTCCGAGCCGGGCGCGCCCCTCGAGCCGCCCGCGACGCGCTCGGCGCCCTCGTTCGCGCTCGCGCCCGTGGGCGCGCGCTCGCCGGTGGGCGTCGGCGGCCCGACCGTCGAGCAGCCGTTCCGGCGGCTCGCCGCGCGCGACCCCGAGCGGGCCGGCCGGCTCGTGATCGGGCTGCTCGGCGCCCAGCGCGCCGCGTGGCCGCACGCGGTCGCCTACGACCTGCTGCTGGGAGCCGGATACGGGACGGTGCAGGTGACCGCCGGGGAGCGCACCGTCTCGGTGCAGCGGTCCGGCGCCGCCCGCACGAGCGAACAGGTCGCCTTCCAGATCGCCGGCGGGCCAGACCGTCTGGCGCGGCTGCTCGCCGCCGGCCCGCTGCGCCGGCTGCTGCGGATCGGCCTCGCCCGAGTGCGCGGGCGGCGCGAGGGGCTGAGCGCGCTGAGCGCGCTGCTCGCGCTGCCGCTCGACCTCGGCGCGCTGCGGGCGGCGGGGGTCGCGCTCGACGGCGAGACGCTGTTCACGCTGCTGGCCGCGATGATCGAGCCGGGGTGGACGCACGGGGAGCGCTTCACGGTGTCGCACACCGACGAGCGCAGCCACACGGTGTTCCTGCAGATCCGCGACGGCGAGCCGCCGCTCGCCTCGCGTGAGCCCCCCGCCGGCCGGGTCGCGACCGCGCTGAGCGGGTCGGTCGAGGGGTTGTGGCGGATGTTCGCGGACGGCGGGTCGGCGGCGCCGGCGGGCGACGCGTCGGTGCTCGTGTCGGGCGACCTGGGACCGCTCACGCTCGTGCGCACGTGGGCAAATCGCGCACAGAGCGGACACGGCGCGCGCTGAGCGCCGGACCGTCCGAACCGATGCCTACCCTCCGAGGCCGTGGTCGCTCACGCATGTCGGTGAGCCGCCACCGAACGGCCCGATGACCGCGACCTGCGCCCACCTCCACGTCCACTCCGAGTACTCGCTGCTCGACGGGGCGTGCAAGATCGAGAAGCTCGCCGCGCGGGCCGCGGAGTTCGGCCAGCCGGCGCTGGGGCTCACCGATCACGGCGTGATGAACGGCTCGGTCGAGCTCTACCAGGCGTGCCGCAAGCACGACATCAAGCCGATCCTCGGCTGCGAGGTCTACATGGTGGACGACCACGCGGCGCGCAACCAGGGGCGGATGGAGCGCTATCACCTGACGCTGCTCGCGGCCGACCAGACGGGCTATCGCAACCTGGTCAAGCTCTCGTCGCGCGGCTTCCTGGAGGGCTACCAGCGCGGCAAGCCGGGCGTCGACATGGCCCAGCTGGCCGAGCACGGCGAGGGCGTGATCGCGCTCACCGGCTGCCTGGCGTCGCGCTTCTGCCGGCTGCTGGGCGAGGACCGGCTCGACGACGCGCGGGCACACGCGCGCGAGCTGATGGAGGCCGTCGGGCCCGACAACGTCTACTTCGAGGTCCAGAAGAACGGGATCGACCTGCAGGACAAGTGCAACGAGGGGATCGTGAGGATCGCCCGGGAGGTCGGCCGGCCGGTCGCCGGCACCGGCGACGTGCACTATCTGCGGCGCGAGGACTACCACCACCACGCGGCGCTGCTGTGCGTGCAGACGAAGTCGACGCTCGCCGCGCCGAAGATCGCGTTCGACACGAACGAGTTCTACCTGCGCTCCAGCGAGGAGATGGCCACAGTCGTTCGCCGAATGGCCCGAGGCGATCCCGACCACGATGGAGATCGCCGAGCGCTGCAACGTCGAGATCGCGCTCGGCGGACAGCTGATCCCCAGCTCCCGACGCCCGACGGGACGACCGAGGGCGCCTATCTGCGTGCGCTCGTCGAGGACGGGCCTGCGCGCAGCGCTACGGCGACCCGATCCCCGCCGAAGCGCTCGAGCGCGCCGAGTACGAGCTCGGCGTGATCGACGCGATGGGTTTCAACGCCTACTTCCTGATCGTCTGGGACTTCGTCAACTACGCGAAGAACGCGGGGATCGCCGTCGGCCCCGGCCGTGGCTCGGCGGCCGGTTCGATCGTCGCGTACACCCTGCAGATCACCGACCTCGACCCGCTGCGCTACGACCTCCTGTTCGAGCGGTTCCTCAACCCCGAACGCGTGTCGATGCCCGACATCGACATGGACTTCTCGGTGCGCGGCCGGGAGCGCGTGATCCGCTACGTCACCGAGAAGTACGGCAAGGAGGCGGTCGCCCAGATCATCACCTTCGGCAAGATGTTCCCGCGAGCGGCGACCCGCGACGCCGCCCGCGTGCTCGGCCACGACTACGCGATCGGCGATCGGCTCTCCAAGCTGATCCCCGACCCGAGCAGGGCCGCGCGCCGAGCTTCGAGCGCTGCCTGGCCCGGCGAGCCGCTGCGCGCCGAGATCGACAAGGACGGCACCGCCGGCAGATCATCGATGTCGCCCAGGGTCTCGAGGGGATCGTCCGCAACGCCTCGATCCACGCCGCCGCGGTCGTCATCTCCGACCGCGCTCACCGACATCCTGCCGCTGCAGATCGCCGACACCGGGCACCGACGAGAACGGCGAGAAGGTGTTCCGCACCGTCACGCAGTTCTCGATGAAGCCGGTCGAGCAGCTCGGCCTGCTGAAGATGGACTTCCTCGGGCTGCGCAACCTCGACGTGATCGAGGACGCGCTCGACATCATCGAGCGTTCGACGGGCGAGCGGCCGGACATGGAGGCGCTGCCGCTCGACGATGCCAAGACGTACGAGATGATGTCCCGCGGCGACTCGATCGGGGTGTTCCAGTTCGAGTCCGAGGGGATGCGCGAGACGCTCAAGCGCGTGAGGCCGACCGAGTTCGAGGACCTGATCACGCTCAACGCGCTGTACCGGCCCGGGCCGATGCAGAAGATCCCCGTCTACACGCAGGGCAAGCACAACCCCGATGCGATCTCATATCCCGACGAGCGGCTGCGTCCGATCCTCGAGCCGACCCAGGGCGTGATCATCTATCAGGAGCAGGCGATGCAGATCTCCAAGGAGATCGCCGGCTTCTCGGGCGCCAAGGCCGACGACCTGCGCAAGGCGATCGGCAAGAAGAACCGCGAGGCGATGGCGAAGCTCAAGCCGGAGTTCTTCGACGGATGCCGGGCGTCGGGCACGACCGAGTCGGTGATCGAGTGGCTGTGGACGACGAACGAGAGGTCAGCCGACTACTCCTTTAACAAGTCGCACGCTGCCTGCTACGCGCTGATCTCCTACCGGACCGCGTGGCTGAAGGCCAACCACCCGGCCGAGTACATGGCCGCGCTGATCTCCTCGGTGATGGACACCAAGGACCGGGTCCCGTTCTTCGTGGCGCAGGCGGAGGCGATGGGGATCGAGATCCTGCCGCCCGACGTCAACCTCTCCGACCACGAGTTCGTCGTCGTCGACGGCAACATCCGCTTCGGCCTGGACGCGGTCAAGGGCGTCGGCTACGCGGCCGTCGAGGCGATCAAGAACGCGCGCGGCTCGATCGCCCCCGCGCACGCAGCCCGAGCGCCGTTCACCGACCTGTTCGACTTCTGCGAGCGGGTCGACAACCGCGCGGTCAACAAGAAGGCGATCGAGGCGCTCATCAAGTGCGGCGCGTTCGGGTCGACCGGCGACAGCCGCAAGGGGATGCTGGCGGTGCTCGAGCAGGCCCAGGCCGCGGGCTCGAAGTCCCAGCAGGACGCGCTGATCGGCCAGGGCTCGATCTTCGACCTGTCGACGGACCCGGGCGGCGGCGGCCCCACCGCCGGGGCCCCCGCGCTCGCCGGCGCCGAGCCACGCGCCGATCCCGGCGCAGGAGTTCGACCAGACGGAGCTGCTCGCTGCCGAGAAGGAGTCGCTCGGCCTCTACGTCTCCACCCACCCGCTCAAGGAGATCGGCGCCGGCGCTGCGGGCCAAGGCGGACTTCACCGTCGGCGAGCTCGTCGACCGGCGCGACGGCGACTGGGTGACGGTCGGCGGCATGATCACTCAGCTCAAGAAGGTCAAGACGCGCAAGGGCGACATGATGAGCTTCGTCACGCTCTCGGACACCGAGGACTCGGTCGAGTGCATCGTGTTCGGCAAGGTGATGGAGGCCGGCGGGCTCCGCGCTCGAGCTCGACTCGATCGTGCTCATCCGCGGCAAGGTCGAGCACCGCGACCGCGAGTCGACCTCGCTCGTCGCCCAGCAGATCGAGCGCTTCGAGCCGAGCTCCGAGGAGGTCGAGAAGGCGAAGGCCAAGGAGGCCGCGCTC
The DNA here is from genome assembly GCA_963702225.1 of uncultured Solirubrobacteraceae bacterium. Lineage (GTDB taxonomy): Bacteria > Actinomycetota > Thermoleophilia > Solirubrobacterales > Solirubrobacteraceae > Palsa-465. Next base: position 23,213 of record CAVPBY010000065.1, read on the forward strand.
GGCGGTCCGACCGCCGCCACCGCGGAGCCGCCGCCCGCGCCCGCCAGGCGCTGCGGCTGCGCCTGGACGCCGCCGCCCTGCCCGCGAGCGCGCTCGGAGAGCTCCGCGACCTGCTCACGGGCTTCCCGGGCGAGACCGACGTCGTCATCGAGCTCGCGACCGCCGCCGGGCGGCGCCGGATCAAGCTCGGGCCCCGTACCGCGTCGCCAGCGGCGCGGCGCTCCACGCCGAGCTCGACGCGCTGCTCGGCCCCGCGCTCCTCGCCGAGCGGCCCGCCGGCTCGCAGGCGACGGCCTCCGCCGCCTGAGCCCCGGGAGGCGGCCGACGGCGCCCGTCGCCGGATGCGGTCATAATTGTTACTCTTTCCTTCGCAAAGCTGCGCATGGAATGACGCGGCGTCCCGCCGGCTAGACGGGACGGGGCGATGCGCGAATATCGGCGAGAGAAGCGAGGTGGGCATGCGAGACGGAGATCCGACAGCCACCGGTCCGGGGATGGGCCCGTCGGCGCGTGCCGGCGGCGGAGCGGCGCTTGAACGCGCGCCCGGCGGTCGGCTCACGGCGCGGGCGCGGCTGGGCGACGGCGGCTACGAGGCGCCGGTGATCGTCGACTGCGGCGCGCTCGGGGACCACTCGCCGATCGGCTTCGAGTCGTTCACGCCGCCGCCGGGCCGTCGATCGCGCGAGCGCTGAGCCCCGCGCTCATCCGGGCATCCAGGGCGACTGCCAGCCGTGATGGCCGGCGGTGAGCCGCTGGGCCTGTTTGGGGCCCCACGAGCCCTGGGCGTACGGGATCGACTTCGGCGGCGCGTCGAGGATCGGCTGCACGATCCGCCAGCACTCCTCGACCGTGTCCTGACGGGTGAAGCGGCTCGAGTCTCCGTCGAGCGCGGCGCTCAGCAGCACCTCGTACGGGGTGGCGCCCTCGCCGCCCTCGGAGGCGAAGTCCATGTCCAGGTCGATCTCGGACGGTCCCCGGCAGTCGGCGCGCTGCGCGTCGAGCGTGATGCGGATCCCGGTCTTCGGGTCGACGCGCACGATCAGCTGGTCGGGGATCGGCCGGCGCCGGCCCGAGGGAAGGAACGGCAGGCGCGGCGGGTGATGGAAGATGAGCCGGATCTCGGTCGCGCGGATGGGCAGGCGCTTGCCGGTGCGGATGAAGAACGGCACGCCGGCCCACTGCCAGCTGTCGATCGCCACCCGCATCGCCAGGTAGGTCTCGGTGTCCGAGCGCGCCTTGACGCCGTCGACCTTGCGGTAGCCCTGGTATTGCCCGCGGACGCAGTGCGCGGGGTCGGCGTCGAGCACGGCCTGGAACACGGCCTTCTTGGCGTCCTTCTGGCTCTCGGGGTTCGCGCTCGCCGGCGGGTCCATCGCGATCGCGGCGACGATCTGCATCAGGTGGTTGACGACGACGTCGCGCAGCGCCCCCACCGGGTCGTAGAACGAGCCGCGGTCCTGGACGCCGAGCGACTCGGCCATCGTGATCTGCACCGAGTCGACGAAGCGGCGGTTCCAGACCGGCTCGAGGATCGCGTTGGCGAAGCGCAGGTAGAGGATCTCCTCCAGACCCATCTTCCCGAGGAAGTGGTCGATCCGGTAGATCTGCGGCTCCGAGATGTGGGTGTGCAGGTCGGCGGCCAGCGCCCGGGCGGACTCCAGGTCGTGCCCGAACGGCTTCTCGATGACGACCCGCCGGTCGTGGCCGGTGAGGCCGGCATTCGCCAGGTGGCCGACGACCATCGCGAACAGCGACGGCGGGATCTCCAGGTAGAAGACCGGGTTCTCGGCCTTGCCCAGCGCGCTGTGCACCCGCTCGTAGGTGGCGTCGTCGTCGAAGTCGCCCTGCACGTAGGACAGCCGCCCCGCGAACCGCTGCCAGGCCCGCTCGTCGATGTCCTCGCCGGCCGCGCGCACGACGCTCAGCGCGTGGTCGCGCAGGTGCGCGTCGGTCCAGTCGTTGGACGCCACGCCGATCACCGGCACGTTGAGCAACCCCCGCCGATCCAGGCGGTAGAGCGAGCGCAGGGTCATCTGCTTGGCGAGATCGCCGGTGATGCCGAACACGACGAGCGCGTCGCCGGTGGCGGCGAGCGCGCGCCCGGACCCGGCCGTGGTGGGGCGCCGGGGGCTCATCGTGCCACCTTGCGGCCGCCCCGGCGCGTTCCCAGGCCTTTCGAGCGCAGCGCGTGGCAGTGCTCGAGCTCCTCCCGGGTCGGACCCTGCTTGTCGGGTCCGGGCGTCTCGAGCACGCACGGCAGCCCGGCGAAGCGCGGCTCGGAGAGGAACGCGGCGCAGCCGGTGTCCCCGAGCTCGCCGGCGCCGATGTCGGCGTGCCGGTCGCGGTTGGAGCCGAGCGGGTTGACCGAGTCGTTGAGGTGCAGCGACCCGAGCCGCGTCAGCCCGACCAACTCGTCGAAGCGGTCGATCGTGCCGGTCAGCCCCTCCGCGGTGCGGATGTCGTAGCCGGAGGCGAGCAGGTGGCAGGAGTCCAGGCAGACGCCCAGGCGCGCATCGGCGCCCGCCGCCTCGATCAGGGCGCTCAGCTCCTCGAAGGACCGACCGAGCGTGCCGCCGGTGCCCGGCGGTGTCCTCCAGGTGCAGCTCGCAGCGACTCGGTCTCGGCCAGCGCCTCGGCGATCACCTCGCCGGCGCGCGCGATCGCCTCCCCGACGTCGCCGGTCTTCGCCGAGCCGGGATGCAGGACGACGCCGGCGGCTCCGATCCCCGCCCCGACCCGCAGCGACTGGATGAGCGAGGCGAGTGACTTCTCGCGGATCTCCGGGTCGTCTGAGCCGCAGTTGATCAGGTAGACCGCATGGATGATCACCGCCTCGATCGGCGAGCCGTCCATCGCCTCGCGGAACGCGGCGAAGTCCTCGTCGGTGTACGCCGTCGGCTTCCACATCCGCGGTGACTGGTTGAAGATCTGGATCGCCTCGCAGCCGAGGTCGACCCCGCGCCCGACCGCTTTCTCCAGACCGCCCGACTGTGAGACGTGCGCGCCGATTAGCATCAGATCATCATGTCCATGAGGGTTCGCTTCGCTCCTTCCCCGACCGGGGCGCTGCACATCGGCGGCGCGCGGGCGGCGCTCTACAACTGGCTGCTGGCGCACGGGCCGGGAAACGACCCCACCCACCCGGTCGGCCGTGCCGGCACGTTCGTGCTGCGGATCGAAGATACCGACCGCGAGCGATCCACGCCCGAGAACGTCGAGCAGATCCTCGACGCGCTGCGCTGGCTGAACCTCGACTGGGACGAGGGGCCGATCATGCAGACCGACAACGCGCCGCGCCACGCCGAGGCGCTGCAGCGACTGCTGGACTCCGGCCACGCCTACCACTGCAGCGCGACGGCCGACGACGTGCGCGCGTTCAAGGCGCGCGAGGGCGCCGACCGGGGCTTCCGCGGCAGCGCGGAGCGCTCGGGCGCGATCCGCCTGCACGTGCCCGACGACGGCGAAGCGGTCGTCGCCGACGTGATCCGCGGCGAGACCCGGTTCCCGTACCGCAACCTCGACGACCCGGTGATCGCCCGCGCGGACGGCTCGGTGCTCTACAACTTCGCGGTCGCGGTCGACGACCTCGACGCGCACATCACGCACGTCGTGCGCGGCGAGGATCACATCTCCAACACGCCCAAGCAGCTGCTCGTGTACGAGGCGCTCGGCGCGGCCCCACCGGTGTACGCCCACCTGCCGCTGCTGCACGGCCCCGACGGCAAGAAAGCTCTCCAAGCGCCACGGCGCCGCCTCGGTCCAGGAGCTCCGCGACGAGGGCTATCTGCCGGAGGCGGTCGACAACTACATCGCGCTGCTGGGCGCCGGCTTCGGCTCCGACGAGGAGTTCTTCAGCCTGACCGAGCTGGCCGCGCGCTTCCGCCTGGACCGCGTCTCCAAGAACCCGGCGGTGTTCGACGAGAAGAAGCTGCGCCACATGAACGGCGTCTACCTCCGAGAGCTCGCACCGACGAGCTCACCCGTCGCCTCCAGGAGCGCACCGGCCGCCCGGGCTGGGCGACGCGGTCGCGATCTCGCGCGAGAAGATCCAGACGCTCGCCGAGTTCTGGCCGCTCGTGGCGTTCCTGTTCGACGGGCCGGCCGACGACCCGGCGGCGGTCGAGCGGACGATCGGCGCGCGACGGCGGCGTGGAGTGCCTGCGCGCCGCGCGCGACGCGCTGGCGGGCGTGGAGCGGTTCGACGCCGCGTCGATCGAGCAGGCGCTGCGCGGGGTCGTCGAGGCACGCGCGGTGAAAGCCCGGCAAGGTGTTCCAGCCGGTGCGCGTGGCGGTCGCCGGGACGACGATCTCCCCCGGGATCTTCGAGTCGCTCGAGCTGCTCGGACGCGAGCAGGCGCTGGCCCGGATCGACGCCGCGCTCGCTCCGCTGATCTCCGCCTGCTCCGACAAAAATCCGGCCGAGCCCTCAACATCGGTCGATATACCATAGATGCCGATAGTCAGTGCGATGGCTACTGCTTCATCACACCGCGGCGACGACTGGACCGATGCCGACGCCGGCCAGCCGGCACCGACCGACCCATACGCATCACGCGAACGACGACACAACGAGGGCCACGGGCGTCGGCTGACCACCGCGTTCGAGGCGCTGGAGGCCTATCCCGGTGCTCGTCGAGTCGCGCAACCGCATCCTGCGCCTGTTCGAGGGCGGGCGAGCCCTCGACCGCCGAGATCGTCGCCGCCGTCGAGGCCGACGTCGCGCTCACGGTCACCGTCGTGCGCCTCGCCAACCAGGTCGACGGCTCGACCCGCGGGCCGGGTGGAGAGCGCGTCTCCGGCGTCGAGGTGCTGTCGCCCCACACCGTGCATGCGATCGCCCACGGGCCCGGACCTTCGACTTCTTCGAGCGCACCGCCGTGTGGCAGGGGATCCCCGAGCGCTTCCGCCTGCACGCGACCGCCACCCAGCGCGCCGCCGACCGGCTCGCGCGGGAGATCGGATACGAGCACCGCGACCGCCTGATGGTCAGCTCGCTGCTGCACGACATCGGCAAGCTCGTGCTCGTCCACGCCTATCCGGGCTATCCCGGACAGGTCCACGGCGACGCCCGCACGCCCGAGGAGCGGCTGCAGAAGGAGCGCCGGGAGCTCGGCGTCGACCACGCGCTCGTCGGCGGGGTGCTCGCGCGCCGCTGGGCGCTGCCACGCACGCTGGCGAGCGTGATCGAGCGCCACCACGCCCCCGACGCCACCGACGAGGCCGCGATCGTGCGCCTCGCCGACATGCTCGCCCACTACGTCCTCGGCGGCACGATCTCCCCCTCGGCGATGCTCGAGGCCTCCCGCACCGTCGGCCTCAGCCCCGCGAACCTGCGCACCGTCATGTACGAGCTGCCGCTGCCCTCCTCCGGCGAGCGCCCCCGCCAGGTTGAGCCCTGCCCGATGTCCGCGCGCGAGCTCGACGTGCTCAAGCGTCTGGCCAAGGGGATGGTCTACAAGCAGATCGCCGCCGAGCTCGGCCTCTCGACGAGCACGATCCGCACCCACCTGCACAACGTGTACGGCAAGCTCGGCGCGATGGACCGCGCCCAGGCCGTGCTCATCGCCACCGAGCGCGGCTGGCTGTAGGCCGCCCGGGCCGGCGCCGCCGCGCACATCGCGGCCCGTCGCCCGGTTAGCATCGTCTGACCCGATGCTCTCGATCACGACGAAGTCCCCGTACGCGCTGAGCGCGCTCGTCGAGCTGCACCGCCAGGGCGGCGCGGGCCCGGTCCCGATCGCCGAGCTCGCCCGCCGGCGCGCGATCCCGGTGCAGTTCCTCGAGCAGCTGTTCGCGACCCTGCGCCGCGCCGGCATCCTGCGCTCCCAGCGCGGGGTCAAGGGGGGCTACAGCCTCGCCCGCCCGGCTGACGAGATCTCCGTGCTCGAGCTCGTCGAGCTGCTCGACGGGCCGCTGGGCGCCGGTGCCGCCGGGGTGTTCGCGCTCGCGGCGGGCGCGGCGGGCGCGGTGCTCGCCGAGGCGACGGTCGCCTCGATCGCCGAGGACGAGCTGCGGGCGAGCACGGCGCCGATGTACTACATCTGACCCGCCGGCCGGATGCAGCGCGCGGGCGCGCCGCTCAGGCGACGTTCCGGGCGCGCTCGGCGGAGACCGACGCCGCCGGACTGGAGTCGAGCAGGATCGCCGGCGCCGGGGGCGGGCCCGGCGCCGCGCGGCCTCGGCGCGCTCGATCGCGCGGACCACGATCACGCACCCGAGCGGTGCGACGACCGCGGGCGCGATGAGCGTGATGATGGTGGCGATGTCGAACATGTGAGGATTAGTGAGGCTCTGTCATGTGTAACGAACGATGAGGAGGAAACTCTCGCGAAGCGCGAGATCTCTTCATCGCCTCTTCGGTGCGGAGCGCCGGTCGCTCAAGCCATCCGTCCGTTTGCCCCGCCATCCGGCCAGATCGTGTGCGCCTCCGCCAAGACCGTCCGCTCCTGATTGCTGAATCCATTCTTCGTGCCCCTCCGGTCCGGCCAGCGGCCGTCCCGGATCCTTGCTTCCGACCGGTTGCGCCTGCCCCCGCGCCCGACGAGTCGCCGCTCGAGTCCCGTGCAGCGTTATGAGCTACTTTAGCGACTCCTGGTGAGTTTCGAAGAGGTTTTGAGCGCTTCGTGCGGTCGTTAGCGAGCGGTGGATAGATTCTCGATCGGTGAAGCCCGCGATCCCGACCAACGTGTCCGCGCTCGTCGGTCGCACGCCGGTCGTCGAGCTGGCCCGGATGACCGCCGGCCTGGAGTCCCGGCTGTTTGCCAAGCTCGAGATGTTCAACCCCGGAGGCAGCGTCAAGGACCGGATCGGGGTGGCGATGATCGAGGCGGCCGAGCGGGAGGGGCGGATCGAGCCCGGCCGGACGACGATCGTGGAGGCGACGAGCGGCAACACGGGAATCGCGCTCGCGTTCGTGTGCGCCGCCAAGGGCTACGAGCTGACCCTCACGCTGCCGCGGGCATGAGCCGCGAGCGTGAGGCGCTGCTGCGGCTCTACGGGGCGACCGTCGAGGTCACCGAGTCGCTCGGCGGCATGAACGAGGCGGTCGACGCGGCGCGCGCGCTCGCCGCAGGCGACGACGTCTTCCTGCCTGACCAGTTCTCCAATCCCGCCAACCCCGAGGCGCACCGGGTCGCGACCGGACCGGAGCTGTGGGATGCGCTCGACGGGCAGATCGACGCGTTCGTGGCCGGCGTCGGCACCGGCGGGACGATCACCGGAGCGGGGAGGCGCTCAAGGAGCGCAATCCGTCGTGTCGCATCATCGCCGTCGAGCCGAGCACGTCCGCCGTCCTCTCCGGGGGCGCGCCGGGGCCACACAAGATCCAGGGGATCGGGGCGGGCTTCGTGCCCTCCGTGCTCAACCGCGCGATCCTCGACGAGGTCATCGCCGTCGACGACGAGGACGCGATCGAGACCGCGCGCGAGCTCGCCCGCCGGGAGGGGGTGCTCGCCGGGATGTCGTGCGGGGCCGCGGTGTGGGCGGCGCTCCAGATCGCCCACCGCCCGGAGTCCCGGGGATTGCGGATCGCGACGGTGCTCCCGGACTCCGGCGAGCGCTACGTGTCGACGCCGTTCTTCGCTCCGTAGAGGCGCCGGTACGCTTGGACGATGGGTCGCGCGGGCACGATCGCTCGGATCTCCGCGGAGATCTGCGTGAGACGTCGCCGCGGTGCGGACGCGTGATCCGGCAGCGGCGAACGTGGGCGCGCTGGAGATCCTCGCGCTGTGGCCGGGCGTCCACGCGCTGCTGGCCCACCGGGTCGCCCATGCGCTGCGCAGGGCCGGCGTCCCGCTGCTGCCCCGCCTGATCGCGGCGGTGGCGCGCGCGATCACCGGCATCGAGATCCACCCCGCGGCGCGCGTCGGAGGCTGCTTCTTCATCGACCACGGAATGGGGGTCGTGATCGGCGAGACCGCCGAGATCGGCGACGGCGTCACGCTGTATCAGGGGGTGACGCTCGGCGGTACCGGGTTCGCGACCGGCAAGCGCCATCCGACGCTCGAGGACAACGTCACGGTCGGCTCCGGCGCCAAGCTGCTCGGGCCGATCACGATCGGCCACGGGTCCAAGGTCGGCGCCAACTCGGTCGTCATCCACGACGTGCCCCCGAACACCACCGTGGTCGGCAACCCGGGCCATCCGGTCCGGGTCGAGGGCCGCCGACCGGAGGGGCCGGACGCGGACTGGGTCCACCTGCCCGACCCCGTCGCCGAGGCGATCCGCGGGCTGGCCGGACGGGTCGAGGCGCTGGAGGAGGTCACCGGGCCCGAGCATGAGGGCCCCGACGCCGCCCGGAGGACGCGGGCGGGGGCGCCGCGACAGGGCGACGGGCGAACCAACCCGTCGCTGGGCCCGAGCCCCGCCGGCGGCTGATGGCCGGTCGCCCCGCGGAGCGCCGATCCGTCCGCGTGGCCGTGCTCGACCACGGGGCCGACGGCGCCGGCCTGCGCCGGGCGCTCACCCGGGGCGGCTACGACGTCGTCGCGGCCGTCGACGGCGCGGACGGCGCCGGGGACGGGGCCGCGGCCGGCGTGGAGGTGACGGTCGTCACCGCGACGCGATCGAACCGGGAACTCGTCGACCTCGTCGCCGCGCGGGCTCGCCACAGCGCGCACGTGGTCGTCGTCTGCGACCGCTTCGGCAGCTCGGCGTCGCGTCTGCTGCTCGCGGCCGGCGCGGCCGGCCTGGTGGCGCGCGAGCGCGCCGACCGCTCGCTCGTCGCGACCGTCGACGCGGTCCGCGCCGGTCAGATCGCCGTCCCGTCACGGCGCGCGCTGAGCGGCGTGCAGCCGGGTCTCTCCACGCGCGAGAAGCAGGTCATGGGGCTGGTCGTGCTCGGCTTCTCCAACGGCGAGATCGCCTCCCGGCTGTTCGTCGCCGAGAGCACCGTCAAGAGCCACCTCTCCTCGGCGTTCGGCAAGCTCGGGGTGCGCTCGCGCCACGAGGCCGTCGACCTGATCGTCAACCCCGCGTTCGGGCTCTCGATCGGGATCATGTCGCTCGGCGCCGCGCCGATCGACTCCGAGCCGCTACCCGTCGAGGGAGACTCCCGTCCGGGCGCCGCGGGATGAGCCGGCGCCCGCCGCCGCGCCGTCGCCGCAGTACAATCGCGTCGGTCCCGGGCCTGGACAGGAGGTTCCGCGGGGCCGTGATCCAGGGTGGCGAACATCGGCGGAGGCAGTGACATCGTGAGCGACGCGTCCGGTCGCATCGAGGGGGACGGCGATCTGCTGCACGCCCGCGTGCGCGTCCCCCAGCACGTGGTCTTCCGGGAGTTCCCGGCCGAGACGGTCGTGCTCAACCTGCAGACCGAGCAGTACCACGGCCTCAACCCGACGGCGGGCACGATGCTCGTCGAGCTCGGACGGACGAGCTCGGTGTCCGAGGCGACCGTGGCGGTTGCGCGACGCTTCCACCGCAGCGAGGACGAGGTCCGCGGAGACCTGCTGGGGTTGTGCGCGCAGCTGCTCGAGCGGGGCCTGATCGAGATCGTCGACGACGGCGCCTAACGCGAGGCAGGGAGATGATCCGCTGAGCGCGTCCTCGCCACCCCTCGTGGCGGCCTACGGCGTGCGCATCGAGGGGCTCGGCGCGGTGGCCGGCCTGGCGCTGCGCGGCGTCGAGGCCTGGCCCGCGATCACCGTCACCGCGGAGGTGACCGACGACCCGCTGCCGCGCGCCAGCGCGGTGCGCGACGACCGGGCCACGATCGTCAACCCCGCGGCGACGCTGCTCGTCGACCGCGCCCGCGCCGCGGTGCGGGTCCGCTCGGCGGCTCCTGTCCCGGAGGCGGACCTCGTTCACCCCTGCCTGTGGCCGGTGGGGGCCGTGTTCGCGCGCTGGCGCGGGGCCGAGACGCTCCACGCCGGAGCGTTCGCCCCCGGCGGCGCCGGCGCCTGGGCGGTGATGGCCGAGAGCGGCGGGGGCAAGACGTCGTTTCTGGCGACGCTCGCACTCCAGGGGGTCGAGGTGCTCGCCGACGATCTGCTCGTGATCGAGGGGGGCGATTGCGTCGCGGGCCCGCGGTCGCTCGACCTGCGCCCCGAGGTGGTGCGGCGGCTCGGGCTCGCGGACCGGATCACCACCTCGGTGCGGGCCACGAGCCGCGAGCGGCTGGCGCTCACCCCGTGCGACGGGCGGTGGCCGGTCGCGGGGTTCGTGGAGCTGGCCTGGGGGGACGCCGTGGAGGTCGAGCGCCTCGCTCCGGCGGTCGCGCTCGCCGCCATCGCCTCCCATCGCCGGGTGCTCGGGCTCGGCGCCGAGTTCGCCCAGCTGCTCGAGCTCGTCGACCGCCCGGTGCTCCGGCTGTTACGGCCGCGCGGCTGGGGCTCGGCCGCGGAGGCGGCGGCGCGCGTGCTCGACGCGATCGCCGTCGCGCACTGATCCGCGACTCCAACTTTTTTCCTCCTTAGCTCCGGTGAGAAGTCGTCTACTGTGGACCTCCCTGGCCCCGGGAGCGACAACGCGCCGGGGCTCACGAGACCAAGGAGGAACGCAATGGGGCGCAGGATCCTGACGGCTGCCGCGGTCGCGACCACGGCGCTTGGCGTCGTAGCTGTCCCGGCATTCGCCAACAGCGCGGGACACACGTATTCGAACGGGACGAAGCTCACCCACAAGCAGAAGTCGCTCGTGGCGACGCGGATGCATGCCATCCAGACCACGGCGCTGACCACCGGCCAGGCGCACGTCATCAACCACGGGACGTTCTCGGAGTGCACGGTCCCCGAGGGCAACCACACGTACGCCAACTTCTACTCGACGGACACGGTGCACTACCTCGAGACCGACACCGCGACGGCGAACCGGGGGCTGCTGATCGGGACGTGCACCGCGGATCTGACCAAGAAGCAGACGAGCGCGTCGTCGACCGACAAGCCCGGCGGCAAGATGATCATCCCCACCCGGGCCGGTTCGCGTCGTACTCCGAGGCGTGCAACATCGTCTACCAGGGCACGAACTTCATCGGAGACGCCGAGAGCATCGTGTACAAGAGCGGCGAATTCGACGAGACGTGCGTCGTCCCCGTCACCATCAGCTGAGGCGACGACCGTCATGAAAGGAGACACCATGGACGAACGGTCCGAGAACGTCGACCGCACCGAGGAGGCCGCCTACGAGGCGCCCACGGTCGTCGACCACGGCTCGCTGGCCGAGTTGACGCTGGCCAGCAGCGGCTCCCTGACAGACGGCGCCGGCTTCGGCGGCGGCTCCTGAGCCACGGCCACATCCGAGTCGTTTCCCCGGCGGCGCGAGCTCGCGCCGCCGGGCCTGTTTAACGGGCGCGCCGGTCCACCCCCGTCTGCTATGACGAGCGCCATGGATCCGGCCGATCGGGGCGGTCTGCTGTCCGCCGATGACATCACGATCGGCTTCGTCGCGGGCGTTCTCCCCGCGCCGCCGTGGCCGAGCGCGACGGGCGACCCGAGGGCGGCGCTCGCCGCGGCGCTGCGCCCCGCGCTCGAGCGGGCCCCCTGCGTCGTCGGCTTCTCGGGAGGGCGCGACTCGTCGCTGCTGCTGGCGGTCGCGGTCGCGGAGGCCCGGCGCGCCGGGCTCGCGCCGCCGATCCCGGTCACGCTCGAGTTCGACGGCGAGAAGACGCGCGAGCGTGAGTGGCAGGAGCTCGTACTCGCCCACCTCGGCGTAGCGGACTGGGTGCGCCTGCCCCAGGGGTCGGGCCTCGACCTGCTCGGCCCGGTGGCGGCCGGCGGGATGCTCCGCCACGGGGTGCTGTACCCGGGCAACGCGCACATGGTGGTGCCGCTCGCCGGGGTCGCGCGCGGGGGGAGCGTCGTCACCGGATTCGCCGGCGACGACGTACTCGGCGAGTGGCCATTCGAGACGATCGCCGCGCTGGTCGCGCGCCGTCGTGCGCCGCGCGCCGGGGACGCGAGGGCGCTCGTCCGCTGGGCGGCCCCGGCGCGGATCAGGGCCGACCGTTACGCGACCGCGCGGCGATGGGTCCAGCTGCCGTGGCTTCGCCCGCCGCACGACCGGCGGGTGGCGCTGCGGATCGCGGCCGACATGGCGGGCTCGCCGCGCACCTGGAGCGCCCGCATGCGTTGGCTGGCGCGCCGCCGCATCTGGGCGGTCAGCCGGCGGTCCATGGACCTGCACGCGTCCCGGTACGACGCGCGGACGTATGCGCCGCTCGTCGATCGGGGCTTCCTCGCTGCCCTCGCGGCGGCCGGCGGGCGCCTGGGCATCGGCGACCGGACCGCGGTCATGCGGCTGCTCGGCTCCGAGCTGCTGCCGCCGTCGCTGCTGCGGCGCGACACCAAGGCGGAGTTCAGCGAGTCGTACTTCGGCCGGTACACGAGGCGGTTCGCGGCGGAGTGGGACGGCCGCAGCGGCATCGATCCCGGGGTGGTCGATGGGGACGCGCTGCGGGCGATGTGGCTGTCCGATCACCCGCACGGGCTGTCGGCGGCGCTGCTGCAGTCGGCGTGGCTGGCGACCCGGAGCCCCGCGGCCGCGGCGCCGGAGCCGGCCGTGGCGCCGGAGCCGGCCGCGATCCGGACGGGCGATGGCGACCGCTGAGCTCACCGGTCCCGCCCCGCGGCTCGGTCTGAGTCAGCGGCTGGCGCTCGGGATGGAGATTGTCCGCACCTACCTGGCGGTCCGGGCGCTCAGCTCGCGCCGCAAGCTGCCGTCGGTCGTCGCGGTGCTCCGCGACGCGCCTCCGGTCGGCGGCCTGGCGCTCCCGGACCCGCGCGTCGACGGCATCAGGCTCGGCCGGGCGGTGATGCGCGCGCTCGTGCTGATCCCCGGCGGCAACCGGTGCCTGATGCGCTCGCTCGTGCTGCTGCGGCTGCTCGCGCGCCGGGGGATCACCGAGGGCGAGCTCATCATCGCCGTGCAGCCCGGCCCGTCGGTCCTCGACGCCCACGCGTGGATCGAGCTCGACGGCCGCGCGCTGCTGCCCCCCGGCGACGGGCACGAGCGGCTGCTCGTGCTCTGATCCGGTCAGCCGGGCTCGGACAGGCGCCGCTCGCCGGCGGGGGCAGCGTCGGCGCGCGGTCGGACGCCCGCCACCCTGGGCCCGGCGAGGTTGCGCCGCGCCTTGACGACGTACAGCGGCCTCCCCTTGACCTCGTCATAGATGCGCCCCACGTACTCCCCGATGATGCCGATGCAGATCAGCTGGATGCCGCCGAGCAACAGCACCGCGATCGGTGAGCGTGCCGAATCCCGGCAGGTAGTTGCCGAGCAGCCGCAGCACGATCACGGCCGGGATCGCGACGAACGCGAGCGTCGAGATGATCAGGCCGAGCAGGGTGGCGAGCTGCAGCGGCCGGTCGGAGAACGACAGGATCGCGTCCACCAGAACCGCAGCATGCGGCTCAGCGAGTACTTGGTCGTGCCGGCATGGCGCGCGTCGCGCGCATAGGGGACGGCGGCCTGCGTGAACCCGACCCACACGGTCATCCCGCGCAGGAAGCGGTTGCGCTCGCGCATCGACAGCAGCGCGTCGAGCGCCCGGCGGTCCAGCAGCCTGAAATCGCCCGAGTCACGGCGCAGGTCGATGTGGGCGAGATGGTCGAACAGCGTGTAGAACCAGCGTGCGGTGGTCAGCTTGAAGCGCGACTCGCCCGCGCGCTCACTGCGGACCGCGTACACCACATCGCATCCCGCGTGCCAGTGGTCGAGCATCGTCGCGATGAGCGCGGGCGGATCCTGCAGGTCCGCGTCGAGCATCACCACCGCGTCGCCGGCGGCGTGGTCCAGCCCGGCGGTGAGCGCGGTCTGGTGGCCGAAGTTGCGCGACAGGGAGACGACGCGCACCCGCGGGTCGGCGTCGGCGATCCGCTCGAGGGCGAGCGCGGTGCCGTCGGTCGATCCGTCGTCGACGAGCACGAGCTCGAACGGCACGTGCTCGAGCGCCGCGCAGACGCGCGCGTGGAACTCCCCGACGAGCGCGTCCTCGTTGAAGAGCGGGGCCACGACGCTCAGCAGCGACAGCGTGCGCTGCTCGAAGGCCGGCTGGGCGGGATCGCTCACCGCCTGCATGCTAGGGCCCGCCCCGGTCCCGTGAGCCGCCCGGATGGTCGAGCTCAGGCGACCGGGTGGCGGTGCTCGGCGACCCGCCCGCGGCGGGCGAGGGCGCGGGCCGACTGGCGCTTGATCCCCGGCACCCGCACCATCGCCTCGAAGGCGATCCGCGCCGACATCTTCGAGGTGCCGGCCACCCGATCGGTGAACACGATCGGCACCTCGCGAACCGTGAAGCCCGCCTTGATCGCCCGATAGGTGACCTCGATCTGGAACACGTAGCCCTCGGCGCGGACGCTCGGCAGGTCGATCGCCTCCAGCACCGAGCGATTGATGCATTTGAAGCCGCCCGTGAGGTCGCGCACGCCGACGCCGAGCACCCAGCGCGCGTACAGGCCCCCACCGCGGCTGATGATCTGGCGCACGACGCCCCAGTCGCGCACGCCGCCGCCCGGGACGTAGCGGGACCCGAGGACGAGGTCGGCGTCGCGGGAGGCCTCCAGCAGCCTCGGAAGGTAGGCGGGGTCGTGGGAGAAGTCGGCGTCCATCTCGATCAGCGTCTCCGCGCCGGCGGCCATCGCGTGGGCGAAGCCGGCGAGGTAGGCGCGGCCGAGCCCGGCCTTGGCGGGGCGGTGCAGCACCTCGACGGCCTCGTGGCGCGCGGCGAGGCCGTCGGCGATCTGACCGGTGCGGTCCGGCGAGTTGTCGTCGACGACCAGGATCCGGAACCCGCCGGGCACCGCACGCTCCAGCTCCACCCGGGCGGCGGCGACGATGCGCTCCAGATTGGCCGCCTCGTTGTAGGTGGGGATGATCAACCAGACGTCAGCGGCCATGAGCACGCAAATGTATCCGCTGTTCTGCGGCGCGGCCCGCAGCGGTGGGGTGGCGCGGTGGCAGGGGCGCCGCCATCATGGGCGAACAGGGAAGGATCGCGATGGACGACTCGGACGCGAGAGCGACCAGCAGGCCCGGCTCCGCACCGGGCACGGGCAGGGCGGCGGGCCGTCCCCCGCGGCCACGTCCGGCGGTCGATCGCGCGCGGGTCGTCCGCCAGCGGCGCAGGCGGGCCGGGGCGCTCGTCGCGGCGGCGCTGGCGGCGCTGGTCGTCGGGCTGGTCGTCGGCGCGACCGCCCGCAGCGGCGGGCGCCACGGCGCGAACCCGGCGCGCGGTCCGAGCACCGCGGTCCGCGGCCCCTCGCTTCCGCAGGTGAGCCTCGCCACCAGGGAGTCGGCCGCCCTGGAGCGGACGCGGCTGACCGTGCCGGTCGTGCGCACCGCCGGCCACCAGCACCGCGAGATCGCCCTCACCTTTGACGACGGCCCCGGCCCGTACACTCCAGCGATTCTGCGGATCCTGGCGCGTACCCATACGCCGGCGACGTTCTTCGAGGTGGGGGAGGAGCTGCGCTGGTTCGGGGCGGGGACGGCCGAGATCGTCCGGCTCGGCGATCCGATCGGCGATCACACCTGGAGCCACCTCGACATGTCCCGGCTGTCGCTGCGCCGCCAGCGCCGCCAGCTGCTGCGGGAGGCGGCGGCGATCGGCAACGACGGCGCGCCCTTCCCGCAGATGTACCGGCCGCCGTTCGGGCGCTGGGACGGGACGACCCTGCGGCTGCTGCGCCCGAGCACATGCTGATGGTGCTCTGGTCGGTCGACACCGAGGACTGGTCGAAGCCGGGGCGCGGGCGGATCATCCACACCGCGCTGACCGGCGCCGCGCCCGGGGCGATCATCCTCATGCACGACGCCGGCGGTGACCGCTCCGAGACCGTCGCGGCGCTGCCGGCGATCATCCGCGGCCTGCGGCGCCTGGGGTACCGGCTCGTCACGGTGCCCCGGCTGCTGCTCGACAACCCTCCGCCGCGGCGCCAGGACGTCGATTCCGTGAGGGGGCAAGCCGGGTAGCCCTGGACGTTCGTCCGAGCCGACCGATTTGACTCAAGGACCGACGTGACCGCGCCGAACAATCACGTAACGATGGTTTCCACGGGGCTCAACGCACGGGACGGAAGATGACCTCATGCTTCTGATGCTGCTCATCGGCTGGACGATCCTGCTCCCCGCGATCGTCGTCGCCGGCCTGTACGTGACCTCCAGCGTGCTCGGACGCCGTCGCGCCGCGCGCCACGGCTACGAGGACCTGTTCCTCGAGCGCGAGTCGTCCGAGGTCCCGTTCGCGACGTCCGAGGTCCCGTTCGCGACGGAGCCCGTCGGGCCGGACGCGACCCCGTCCGTGCGACGGCCGGTCGGCGTCAATCACTGACCCCGGCGGCTGAGCACGTAGGGCACGGTCCGGAGCAGGATCCGCAGATCGAGCCACAGCGACCAGTTGGCGCCGTAGATGTAGTCGATCTTCACCATCTCGTGCATCGGGATCCGGGCGGAGCCGAAGATCTGCCACAGCCCGGTCATCCCCGGTTTGACGGCGAGGCGCCGGCGCTGCCAGCCCTCGATCAGGGCGTCCTCGTCGGGGACGAGCGGACGCGGCCCGACGAGCGCCATGTCGCCGCGCAGCACGTTGATGAGCTGGGGCAGCTCGTCCAGCGAGGTCTTGCGGATGATGCTCCCGACCCGGGTGATGCGCGGGTCCTGCTCGATCTTGAACAGTCCGCCCTCCGCCTCGTTGAGGCCCGTCAGATCCGCCTTGCGCGCCTCGGCGTCGACGACCATCGAGCGGAACTTCAGCATCCAGAACCCCTCACCGCGCTGACCGATCCGTGGCTGCTTGAAGAACACCGGGCCGCGAGAGTCGAGCTTGATCGCGATCATGAGCAGCACGAACAGCGGCCCGAGCAGGATCAGCGACGTGCTCGTGATGCACAGGTCGACGATGCGCTTGAGCAGCACCGACGAGCGCTGCAGCCCGAACTGCCGCACGCCGAGGATCCAGACGCCGTCGATCTCGTCGACGGTCGACGCCGAGCCGACGACCTCCAGTAACCGGGGCACGACGGACACCTTGACGCCGAGCGCCTTGACCAGGCGGATCGCGTCGAGGATCTGCTCCTGGCCGTCGCTGCGCGGCGCGATGATGACGCGCTCGACCTCGTGCTGGTCGACGATCCGCCCGAGGTGGGCGTAATCGCCGAGGACCGCGACCGTCGCGGGCGCCTGTGCGCGGCCCTTCTCGCCGGGGTGCAGATCGATCCGGCCGATGACCTCCGAGTTGACCGCGGTCGAGGCCGCCAGCTTGGTGGCCAGGCGCGCGGCCGCGGCCGCGTCGCCGATCACCACGCAGCGCTCCGACGGGCTCACCCACACCGCGACGCGCCGGACGAACAGGCGGCCGAACAGATCGAGCAGGAACATGAGCATCACGAGCGCGAGCACCTGTGGGCGGAACAGGAAGTTGTGGAACAGGATGACCTCGCACAGCCACACGCCGAGCGCGTAGATGACCGCGAGATAGAAGATCGACGGTGCCTCGTCGATCGTCGTCTTGCGCATCAGGTTCTGGTCGCGGTCGTAGAGACCGATCACCTTGCTCGTGAGCAGCACGAACGGGACGATGAGCACGACCGTCGGCCGCATGCGGACGAGCCCCTGGTCGATCAGGTGGATGACGAGGTAGAGCGAGACGAACGCCGCCACGATGTCCGCGCCCGCGAGCGCGCGCCGGAGCCTGGCGTCGCGGACGAGCACCGCGTGGCGCTGGCCGATCTCGGCGTGGCCCTGCGGGAGGACCTCCCACACCGGGGAGATGTCGGCGACCGAGCTGCGCATGGGTGCGCGCGCCGGAGCCTCGTGAGATTCCGTCTCGTCGTCCCTGGTTCTCCACGCGGTCTGCATTCAGTTGCTCCCGTCAGTGTGATTTCCATCGACCCCGGCAGGTCGCGGCCATGAGCTTGGATCGAGTTCAGGATCCTGGTGTGTCCATCTTGGAAAGCACGTTCGCTTCCGATGGGCTCACCGTTGCTCCGTTCAGGCCACGTCCCCTTCTGACGCCGTCGGCGCCCACTCGTCCTTCCGAATTCGACCACACCCCGCTCCCCGAGGTAAGGGCCGACCGCATTCTGCACTGGCTCGTGCCGCGCGAGAAACGCGTTTGCAATTTGCAGAATAACAATCCCACCGAAACGCGCAAGAGTCCCGGAAGGGCGCAGGAGTGCCGGATGGCCACGTGGCGACGGTCGGGCCCGGCCGTCTCGTCCCACGGATGGGCCCGTTGCCCGTCGTTGCAGCGTGTTGCGCGTGGCGCACCGGGGCGCCGAGGGGGCTTTGTTAGCGTCGCACGTAGGCGACGCGATTCCAGCTCGGCTCCGGCGCGAGCTCGATCGGCTCGCCGCCGCGGTCGGGCTGGACGTAGACGAAGCCCTGCGAGTCCTCGTCGAAGGCGACGTCGAGCTCGCCCTCCTTGACGCGCTGGTCCAGCCAGGCGCCGCGGAAGATGAGCCGGCGCAGCCAGTGCACCAGCGACCGCTCCGAGGGGCCGACCAGCTCGGCCCAGCACTCGTTGACGTGCTCGCCGAGCGCGGATGCCGGATCGGTGACCTCGCCGTTGACGACGAGGTTGATCAGGTCCTCGGCCTCGTCCTCCTCGACCGTGTCGGCGAGGAACCCCAGCTTGCGCGCGGCCTGCTCGCAGCGCTCGGCGAAGTCACGCTCGTTGAACGTGAACCGCAGTTCGCCGTACTCGAGGACGAAGTCATCTCCCGAGCTGTAGTTGCCGCGTCGGTGCATGGGCGTCGGCATCATATGGCCAAGTCCTGCTCGCCCCATCCCCTGAATGTGATGTTGCAGGGGGTGAATCGGCGCCCGCCGGAGGCTCTAGTGAACATGGCCACCATCGCCTCCCCGACGGTCCTGATCGTAGAGGACCACCTGCTCACCCGCCGCTTTCTCGCCGACAACCTCGCCGCCGACGGCTACGCGCCGCTGGAGGCCGCGACGGTCGCCGACGCCCGGCGCCTGATCCGGGGCGGGGAGCCCGTCCTCGCGGTGCTCGACCTCGAGCTGCCCGACGGCGACGGGCTCGACCTGCTCGCCGAGCTGCGCGGCCGCGGCGGCGCGGACGTGGGGATCGATCCCCACCTGCCGGTCCTCATCCTCTCCGGGCGCGCGTCGGAGATCGAGCGCGTGCGCGGGCTCTCGCGCGGCGCCGACGACTATCTGGGAAAGCCGTTCTCGTATGCCGAGCTGAGGGCCCGGATCGCGGCGCTGCTGCGCCGCAGCACGCTGCGCCCCGGGGCCGCCCGGATGCGCGTCGGCACGCTCGAGATCGACCCCCAGAGCCGGCAGGTATGGCTCGAGGGCGAGCCGGTTCGCCTGTCGGGCAAGGAGTTCGGGCTGGCCCGGATGCTCGCCTCGGCCCCGACGCGGACGTTCACCCGCGACGAGCTGCTGCGCGAGGTGTGGGGCTACCGGACCCCGGTCGCGACCCGGACGCTCGACACCCACGCCCACCGCCTGCGCCGCAAGCTGTCGGGGGGGCGCCGCGCGTTCGTGATCAACGTGTGGGGCGTCGGCTATCGGCTCATCGACGGCCCGGAGGGCGCCGGAGAGTGGACGGGGGCGGCGTGATGACGGGCGCGGCCTGGGCGCTCGCCGCGCTCGCCGGTGCCGCGGTCGTCATTCTGTGGCGCGAGCGCAGCGCGCGCTCGGAGGCGATCGCGCGGGCCTGCCACGAGCTGCGAGGGCCGATCACCGCCGTCCGGCTCGGCCTCGCGCTCTGCCTCCGCGCCGAGGCTCCGGAGCCGGATCGGCTCGGGGCGCTCGAGGCCGAGCTCGGCCGGGCGGCGCTCGCGCTCGACGACCTCGCCGGGGCGGGGGTGGGCGGGAGCGGGTGGCGGGCCGGGCCACGCGGCCCGACGCCGCGTCTGGACGCGCCGGACCGGGTCGCGCTCGGGCCGCTGCTCGAGGAGGCGGTCGCCGCGGCGGCGGGGCGTGCCGACGCGGCCGGCGCGACCGTCTCGGGTGGCTGGCAGGGCCCCGCCGCGACCGTGTGGGGCGACCGGCTGCGGCTCGCCCAGGCGCTCGGCAACCTGCTCGCCAACGCGGTCGAGCATGGCGGGGGAGACGTGCGCGTGCGAGGAGAGCTGCGGGGCGGTCACGCGCGGATCACCGTCGACGACGACGGCCCGGGGCTGCCCGCCCCGGTCACCGAGCTCGCGCGGCGCCCACGCGCCGGCCGCGGCGCGCGCGGCCGGGGGCTGGCGATCGCGGTCTCGATCGCGGCCGCCCACGCGGGGTCGGTGGCGGCCGCGCCGGTCTCCCGCGGCGGGCGGATCGTGCTCACGCTCCCCGCCCGAGAGGCGGGCTCGGCCGGCTCCGCGCACCGCGGCTGACGCGTCAGCTGACCCCCCGAGTGTGCAAAGCGTCGCATGCGATATGCGACGAAGAGCGCATAAAAAGTGCGTGATCCGTCGGGGAGGGACTCGGGCCGTTGCTCGACCTCGCCGCCGGGCAGCCCCAGCGAGGTTGCTCGCATACCACCTCTACGAGGTGACCCGGCGGGCGGACTCCCACCGCCTCCCGCCGACGGCCTTCCACGGCGCGTCCCCCCACACCCTCCCACCGGACGCACACCCCTCGGACGGAACCGGCGCAGGAGTGCAATTCCGCGCCCGTAACCGCGCGATGCACGGAGCCGTGCACCGCGAGCAGGAACCTTGCGCTCGCCGGCGTGGCGCCGGACACCCCGCGAGCACGGCCGATTCCGGACGTGGGGGGTCATCGTGAGGTCAGGTGGGAGGGTTGTTGGGCGCTGGGTTGCATAGTGGGAGGAAGTGGGATACTGTGGGCACCGCTTCAGGTCTGGGCGGAGGGTTCCTCCCACCCGGCCGCCCAGCGATCTGGAGCCAAAACTTCCTTCCGTTTCATGCACTCACTTGACGTTCCGCGGCACCTACGAACACTCGCTCGACGCGAAGTACCGGCTCACGATCCCGTCGCGCTTCCGCGCGTCGCTCGCCGGCGGGGTGGTGCTCGCGATCTCACCGGAGATCGTCGAGGCGAATGCCCCGCGCGCGGTCGCGATCTGGACGCCCGACGAGTACGACGCGTACTCACGCACGGTGCTTGAGGGCATGAATCCGGCGAGCCCCCGGGCGCGCGAGCTCACGCGCTTCCTCAACTCGAACTCGCTCGAGACCGAGCTGGACTCGGCCCACCGCGTGATGATCCCCGACTTCCTGCGCAGCTACGCCGGCCTCTCCAAGGAGGTCACGGTGCTCGGCTCCGGCGAGTACCTGGAGGTGCTGGACCGCGGCGCCCACGCCCGCAGCCGGCAGGCGAGCCTCGACCGTCTCCCCGAACTCCTCGCGAGCCTTGGCCACACTGCTTGACATGACCAGAGAACACGTTCCGGTGCTCGCCGGCGAGCTGATCGAGGTCGTCGATCCGCGCCCCGGGGAGACCGCGGTGGACTGCACGGTCGGCGGCGCCGGGCATGCGCGGCTGCTCGCCGACCGGATCGGGCCCGCCGGGACGCTGATCGGCATCGATCGCGATCCGACCGCCGAGGAGCGGTTCGCGGAGCTCGCGGCCGAGGTCGACTGCGCCACCCGGTTCATCCGCGCCGACTTCGCGGCCGCGCTCGACCAGCTCCTCGACGAGCGCGTCCGCGCCGACATCGTCTACCTCGACCTCGGCATGTCCTCGATGCAGGTCGACACCTGGGAGCGCGGCTTCTCCTACGCCTACGACGCGCCGCTCGACATGCGGATGGACCCGCGGCAGACGCTCACCGCCCGCGACATCGTCAACAGTGGGACGAGCGCCGCCTCGCGCGGCTGCTGCGCGAGTACGGCGAGGAGCGGTTCGCCCGCCAGATCGGCCGCGCGATCGTGCGTCAGCGCCGGCGCAGCGAGCTGACCACGACCCAGGAGCTCGTCGACGTGATCGCCTCGGCGGTGCCGACCCCCGCCCGCTTCGCCGGCGGCCACCCGGCCAAGCGGACGTTCCAGGCGCTGCGGATCGCCGTCAACGACGAGCTCGGCCAGCTCACCGAGGCGCTGCCGCGCGCGTGGGAGCTGCTGGCCCCGGCGGCCGCCTGGCCGCGATCTCGTTCCACTCGCTCGAGGACCGGATCGTCAAGCGCTTCCTCGTCGACCGCGCGCGCGGCTGCGTTGCCCGCCCGAGCTGCCCGTCTGCGTGTGCGGCCATGAGCCGGAGGCCGAGCTGCTGACCCGCCGGGCGATCGCCCCGAGCCCCGGCGAGGTCGCCGACAACCCCCGTTCCCGTTCAGCGCACCTGCGTGCCGCCCGAAAGCTGGAGGTCCCCTCGCGATGACGCCGACCGCCGTGACGCCCGCCGCCCGCACCAAGCGCAGCGGCGGCTCGGGCACCGAGCGCCCGAGCTCGCCGCACCCCTCGACGCCGCGGCCCGCGCACCGCGGCGCCCGCGCGAGCGCGACGGCGCCGAGCGCGCCCCGGCGCGTCTCCGGGCCCGCCCGCCCGGCGGCGCCCCGCCCGCCACCCCGCCGCGGACCGCCACCCCGGCCCGGACCGCCCGGCCACGGCGCAAGCCCGCTCCGAGCCTGCCGCTCAGCGCCCGGGCGCTCGCCTTCGCGCGCACCCTCCCCGACCACCGCCTGCTCGACCGCCTGGTCCGCGGCCGGCTGTGGATCCCGCTGCTCGGGCTCCTGCTGATCGGGATCGTCGCCTCGCAGGTGGAGATCCTCAAGCTCAACGCGTCGCTCGGACACGGGGTGGTGCGCGCCGCGCAGCTGCAGAGCCAGGACGAGCGCCTGGCCAGCGCGGTGTCGCAGCTGTCCGACACCCAGCACATCGAGGCGCAGGCCGCGCACATGGGCATGGCGATGCCGGCCGCGTACACGCCCGTGTTCCTCTCGGGCGGGCGCGGCGAGCTGCGCCGGGCGCTGGCGAACATCCACCGGCCGGATGCGGCGGTGTTCGAGTCGCGCGCGGCCGCGCTGGCCGCGCAGCGCGCCGCCGCGGTCCAGTCGAGCACCGGCCAGTAGCGTGGCCGGGCCTGCGGAGACGACGCGATGAAGGTCATCGACCGTCGCGTCGGGTGGCTGTTCGTCGTCTTCACCGCGCTGTTGGCGATCGCGCTCGTCCGCGCACTGTGGCTCGGCTCGGTCCAGTCGGCCCAGCTCAAGCAGGCCGCGTTCAACGAGCAGGTCCAGACCGAGCACCTGCCCGCCGAGCGCGGGCAGATCACCGACACGAGCGGCGTCCCGCTCGCGCTGTCGGAGTCGGTCGACGACGTGATCGCCGACCCATACCTGATCGCCCGGGACGGTGACGCGCGGGCGATGGCCGACGCGCTCGCGCCCGTGCTCGGGATGAAAGCGCATGACGTGCTCGCCGCGCTGGCCGACTCCCGGCGCGGGGGTTACTCGCCGGTCGCGATGAAGGTGGCCCCCGGGGTCGCGCAGCGCGCGATGAAGCTCACCGTCAACGGCAAGCCGATCAACGGCCTGTCGATCCAGCCCGACACCAAGCGCGTCTACCCGCGGCCGTGGGAGCTGTCGCAGGTGCTCGGCTATCTGAACGGCGCGGGCAACGGGGTCTCGGGCCTCGAGTACGGCTACGACCACCAGCTGGCGGGCCAGAACGGCACGCGGCAGGTGATCAACAACCCCTCGACCGGGGAGCCGATCTCGATCCGGACCGTCCGGCGCGTGCGGCAGGGCAAGTCGGTGCAGCTCACCGTCTCCTCGCCGCTGCAGTCCGAGGTCGAGCAGGTGCTCGCCGGGGTCGGGCGCCAATGGCAGCCGAAGTTCGCCACCGCGATCGTCATGCAGCCCAGGACGGGCGCGATCCTCGCGCTCGGCAGCTGGCCGCGCGTGAACGACAACAACCCGTACGCCGGGGCTCCGGTGTCGGTGATCGACAACGCGATCCAGGATCACGCGGTCGCGTTCAGCTACGAGCCGGGCTCGACATTCAAGGCGATCACGGTCGCGGGCGCGCTCCAGGACCACCTGATCACCCCCGGCACGCAGTTCACGATCCCGCCCTACCTGGAGGCCTACGGCAGCTACGTCCGCGACGCGGAGAGCCATGGCTACATCAATTACTCGACCTCCCAGATCCTGAAGTACTCCAGCAACATCGGCGCCGACCTGATCGGGGCCAAGCTCGGCGCCGACCGGTTCAACGGCTGGGTGCACCGCTTCGGCCTCGGCCGTCCGACGGGCGTCGACCTCCCCGGCGAGGCGGCCGGCTCGATCCTGTCCCCGTCGCTGTACTCGGGCACGTCGATGCTCAACTTGCCGTTCGGGCAGGGCGAGTCGGTGACGCCGATGCAGATGACCGACGCCTACGCGGCGATCGCCAACGGCGGCATCCTGCCGGCCCCGCACATCGTCAAGGCGATCGGCGGCACGTCGCAGACGCCGCGGCGCGGGCACCGCATCATCTCAGCGACGACGGCCGGGCAGCTGCGCGACATGCTGCGCGGCGTGCTCGGCGAGGGCGGCACCGCCTCGGGCGCGGCGATCCCGGGCTACGACCTCGCGGGCAAGACCGGCACCGCGAACATCGCCGTCAACGGCAAGTACTCCAAGACCCAGTTCGTGGCGTCGTTCATCGGCATGGTGCCGGCCAACCACCCGAAGCTCGTCGTCGCGGTCGTCGTCGACGATCCGCACGGCGGCATCTACGGCGGCTCGGTCGCCGCGCCCGCGTTCCAGAAGATCGTCGGCTGGGCGGTGCCGTACTTCGGGATCAACCCGAACCCGGATCACGTCGCGACGGGCTCCTAGCGGCGCCCGCCGTGACGACACTTCTCAGGAGGAGGCCACCGAGTCGTAGGTGGTGCCGATGACCATCGGCGTCAGATAGATCACCTGGGCGGACGTCCATGCCTTGCTGCGGTAGATGCCCATCTTCAGGTAGCTCGGATCGACGCCGGTGACGCCATCGACGGTCGCGTCGTTCATCGTCTGGGTCGGCTGCTGGTCGACGACGAGCGCTCCGTTGACATAGACGGTCGCCCAGCCGGTCGAGGCGCTGTCGGAGAAGCCCAGGCCGACGACGAAGTGCGTCCAGGTCCCCGGGACGACCGGGCCCAGGTTGGCGTCGGAGTGCTGGCCGCCGAGCACGAACTCGTGGCCGACGATCGACATGGCGACCGGCGGCGAGCCGCTGTACAGGCCCTTCCACTGGGTGAAGTCGAACCAGTTCTTGACGCTCGTCGCGGTCGGAAAGCCGGCCGGGAGGTAGACGCTGAACGAGTACCAGCGGATCGAGCCGACCGGATCCGGCCATTGCGCCGCCGGGACGCCCGGGCCCGCATAACGGCCGTAGATCTCGGTGCGGTTGGCGAGGTAGCCGCCGGTGTCGGTGACGTCGCCGTTGGCGGCGCCGGGGACGGTGGAGTAGGGGTCGAGCTCGAAGCGGGCGACGTTCTCCAGCGGCAGGTTGGGGTCGGTGGAGGAGCCCGGGGCGGGCGTGAACTGGATCCGGCTGGGCTGCAGGACGCCGCTGTCGGACGGGATCTGCGCGTTGTGCCAGCCGGTGGACGCGACGAGCGTCGAGTCGCCGCTGGACGGATAGGTCGGGGCGAACAGGATCTGGCCGCCGTCCGGCGACGGGGAGGAGGGGGTCGCGGTCGTCGGAGGGCTCGCCGGGGCCGTCGGCGCGGGCTTGGCGGGCTTGGCGGGCGTCTTCGTGGTCGGGGCAGCGGTCACCGGAGCGGTCGGGGTGGTCGTCCTGACCGGCCTGGTCGTGGTGGGGGCGGTGGTCCTCGTCACCGGGACGGGCCGGTGATGGTGGCGCCGGGTGGCCCGCTGCCGAGTGGCCCGCCGCCGAGCAGCCTCACGCGTCGAGTGCCGGGAGCGACGGTGATGCGAGAAGCGGGCGTGCGCGTGGGAGACGTGGCGCCGGTGGGTGGCGCAGCGACGGTGGGCGCACGAACGGTGGGTGGCCGTGTGGGCGACGGAGACGCCGGCCCCGCCCGCGACGGCGACGATCGCCACGGAGCACACGGCGAGCAGGCGCAGGACCGAGGGGATGAGGAAGCGGGTCACACCTCATGCGTCGGGCGTCGAGGTTCGATCCGGGAGCGGTGGGTGCCCGGCGTACGACGATCGTCCAAGCGACCCGTCCAGGCGGTCTGGACCCTGACCGGAACCGGCCGGGTTCCCCGCCGGCGCCCCGGCGCGCTGCGGCTCGCCCGGGGCCGGCGGTCAGGCTACGGCCAGCGGAACGTCATGCCGGTGAGCGCCTTGAGCTCGGCGCGATCGGCCGCGAACCGATCGCGCAGCCGGGCGGCGAGTGCGGCGTCGATCGCGTCGTAGCTGCGCGCGTTCTGCGGTCGCAGATCGCCGGGCAGGTGCACGGGGACTCCGAGCCACTCCTGCACCCGGGCCAGCGTCCCGGCCGGATCCTCGAACAGGGCCTCGCTCTCGACGATGAGCAGCTGGTCGGGGTCGAAGTGCTCATACCAGAGGCGGATCTGCGGCGCGTACAGTCCGCGGTGCACGTAGGAATGGCGGCGATGGACGCGCGAGTCCGCCGTCGGGTCGTTGACGAGCCGCTCGTGCTCGCCGCGCAACCGGGAGTCCTCGGCCTCGATCGCGTCCGCGAAGCTGAGCGTCTCGCGGCCGTGCGCGCGGGCGTGGTTGTAGTGCGAGTAGGCGCGGGCGACCGGGTCGCGCAGGAGCGCGATCAGCTTCGCGTCGGGGATCGCGGCGCTCAGCCGCTCGGGGGCACGAGGATGGAACAGGTAGTAGGGGGAGCTCTCGATCGCGTACCGGTAGCGGCCCTTCAGCGGGAAATGAGCCCGGTACCAGAGCTCGGAGTGGGCGCCGTCGGGCTGATCGAAGTACCGCACCTCCTTGGTCTGGGACTCCCCGATCTGCGGATGCTCGGTGAGGTAGAGGTGCAGCGACGTCGTGCCGCACTTCTGGGCGCCGATGATCACGCAGGTGGGGAGCATCCGCGCCCGCGCCGTCGCGACCCGCACGGCGCGTCTGACCCCGAAGCCCGGCCGCAGCAGGCGCGCGGCGACCGTCCTGGCGTCCATGCGCGACCCCTGGTCCATCTGGCGGCCGATTCTACACGCGCGACCGGGCACCGGAGCCCGGCGTCCGGGCCACACGGTGGGCGCTCAACCGGCCACCGGCACCGGTTCGCGCTCCGGCAGCTCGACCGTCACGGGCACGGGCGCCGGCACGGGCACGGGCACGGCGGCGGGGAACGTTCTGCAGGTCACGGGCTCGGGCAGGGCCGCGATCCCCAGCAGCGTCCAGATGAGCGCATTCGGCATCGCGTAGACGAGCGGCACGAACGCCGCGTTGATCGCCCAGTTGAGCAGCGCGGCGAACGTGAAGAACCGCCACTGCGCGAGGTCGCGGGCCCGGGAGCCCCTCAGCGCCGCTGACAGGGCGAGCAGCAGGCTGATCAGCCACAGTCCCCCGCCGAGGACGCCGAGCTCGGTGAACTGGCTCAGGTAGACGTTGTGGACGACCCCGACGTAGGTGAGCGGATAGGTGTTCGCCTGCTGGTAGTACGGGATGGACTTGGAGCCGAACGTCCCCCAGCCCGAGCCGAGCAGCGGATCGGCCTCGAACAGCCGGAGCGCCGCGTTGTCGGAGTTGAGCCGGTCCCACACCGGGCGCTGGTCGCTTGCGCGGCTGGAGGCGAGCGAGGAGAGGCCCGGGACGAGGGCGAGCACGAGCAGGATGACGACCGCGATGCCGAGTATCCCGGGGATCGTGTATTTGCGCAGCCGCGGATTGAGCACCATCGCGAGCAGGACGGACGCCGCGCACCCGATCCACACCGCGCGGGTCACGGTCCCGAAGGTGCCGATCAGGCAGAACAGGACGATCACCCCGGCGAAGATGCGCAGCAGCGGGCGCCGGGTCCGCAGCGCGATCCAGGCGGCCACGAACCCCGTGGCGAACAGCGCGAACCCCTCCGGCGATGCCTCGAGGAACGGCCCGCGGACGCGATCGTTATGGATCCCGAGCGACGGGTTGCTGATGTAGCTCGGGAAGACGAGCGAGTGGACCTTGGCGGTCTCGCCGAGGGCGCCGATGCCCAGGTAGATGCCGAGCACGAACAACCCCTTGAGCAGGATCTCCCGGTCGCGGGGGGTCCCGAAGATGACGGGGGCGAGCGCGAACAGGGCGAAGGGGAAGATCCCGAGCGAGGTGATGATGTCGAACAGGTCGCTCTTGTTCGTGAGCGTGCCCGCCCACAGGGCCGAGATGACCGCGTACAGGACCATCAGGACGAGCACGAGGTGGATCGGCCGCAACGACAGCCGCTCGGGATGGCGCGAGCTCGCGGTGCGGTAGATCGCCGCCGCGATCGCGAGCACCATCAGCACGTCGTCGACCCCGAACGGGATGTGCATGTACTTCCAGTTGCCCGAGAAGACCGTCGTCATCAGCGCGAGCGTCGCCAGCAGCGACGGTCGGACCGCCTTGACGGCGATGATCGCCAGGCCGAGCAGGGCGACCCCGAGGATCCCGAGGAGCAGCAGGCCCGGCGTGCCGCCGAGCTTGCTGGTGATCCCCGAGAGCGCCGCGAAGCCGCTCAGGCTCATCCGGCTCAGCGCGCGACCGTCGCCTTGCGACGGCGCCGGTCCGGGATGATCAACGCGATCAGGACGCCGAGGACGACGCCGCCGGCGAGCCCGAGCGCGCCGTAGCGCTCGAGGTAGGTGCGCTTGTCGCTGGCCGCGTTGACCGCGGGCTGGATGATCGTGATCGTGCGGGCCTCGGTCTGCGGGCTGTTGCCGGTGATGACGACCTGGTACTGGGTGCTGTAGGCCCCGGCCAGCGCCTGTGCCTCGGAGGCGGCGGTCTGCGCATTGGCCAGCGTGGCGTTGCTCACGTTCTTCTGCCTGCGCAGCGCCGCCACCCGCTGTCCGTCGACCGCCGCCTGGTGGGCGTAGCGCCGGAACGTCCGCAGCGCGCCGGCGGCGTCGGTGGAGCTCGTGTTGAGCGACGCGACAGTCCGCTGAGCCTGCCTGGCGGCCTCGCTGTCCACCCGGATCGCGGCGGCCTTCGTCGGCTCGACGGCGGAGATCGTGAAGATCGTGCTGTTCGGGACCGCGGTCGCGGACACGGCGCCGGCGATCGCCGCCTCGGACGTGTGCTCGGTGCGGGCCAGCGGAGCGAGCACCGCCGAGCTGCGGATCGTGAGCGCGTAGGAGCTCGCGAGCGTCTGGGCGGCCTGGGCGAAGCCGGGCACCGACTGGGTGCGGTAGTTCACGGAGCCGACCGTGAGCTTCGTCGTCGCGGTGTACTGGGGCTTGCGCTTGTTCGCGACGTACGCGCCGGCGGCGCCGAGCACGATCCCGAGCAGGACCGGAATCCACCACAGTCTCTTCAGCTTGCGTCCCAACCACGGCTCGACGACCGGCCGCTGCTCGAGCCACGGGTCAGGGCGCGTCGGAGAGGGAGGAGTTGAAACCGACAAGGCTTTCTCCAATTCTTGAGCTATTCGACAGTCAGCTGCCGTCAGCTGCCATCCGGCAGCATCAGGGGCCCCGTCGACATCGTAGACCATCGCGCGCCCTTCAGGGTGCGCTTCCGGGCGATTATCCGACCTGATCGCCCTCATCCTCGCGGGCGGCGGAGCCGACCAGCGAAGCCAGACGCCGTTGGAACGGGCCCCTCACGATAACGGAGTGCGGGGGCGAGTGGATCAGGGTGGCGACGCGCCACAGGGGCGGCTGCGCCCGCCGGTCCTCCAGGATCTCCCCGTCGCGGCGGGGCAGCGGGCGGTCCGCGGGCCAGGAGGTCACGACGACCCGCGGCACCCCGCGGGGGCCGAACGCGCGCGCCCGCCGCTTCATCTGCCGCCGCCAGCCCCAGATTCCGAGCACGCCGACGATCCGCTGGGGGTTGTCGAAGATCGCCGCGCCGGCGGCGCGAGCGAGCGCCCGGTCACCGTCGCGCATGCCCCGCCGCATGTCGTCCCAGGCGCGGACGCCGAGCCGCCGCTGGGCGCGGACGTGATCGCCCGATTCGGCCTCGACGCGGGCGACGATCCTGCGCTGAGCCGCGCTTGGACCGGAGGCGTGTGAGGACTTGCGGCCATCATGACCGGACATCAGGACGGTGACGTCCGGCAGCGAGATTCCGGTTCCGCGGGCGAGCAGGCGCGTCCACAGGTCGAAGTCCTCCGCATAGCGCAGCGAGGTGTCGTAGCCGCCCAGCGCCCGGACCGCGTCGCGGCGGACGAGCGATCCGCTCGCGACCACGATGTTCTCGGGGTAGAGCAGGTCCCCCGGCGCGCGCAGGGCCCGGCACCGGCGCAGCGGCGTTCCGATGACCCTCGCCGGGCGCCCGTCGGCGGTCGTGATGAGCGCCGAGGTGCTCACCAGGTCGTGCGAGTCCCGCGCCCGCCACACGGTGCGCAGGTGCCCGGGGAGCCACTCGTCGTCGGAATCGAGCAGCGCGATCCACTCCTCGCCGGCGGCCGCGAACCCCGTGTTGCGGGCCGCCGCCGCCCCCTGGTTGTGGTCGTGGCGCAGCACCCGGCAGCCGAGCCGCTCGGCGACCGCGGCGCTGTCGTCGCTGGAGCAGTCGTCGACGACGAGGATCTCGGCGGGGGCGACCGTCTGGCCGCGCACGCTGTCGATCGCCCGCGCGAGCAGGTCGGCCCGGTCGTGGACCGGGATGATGACCGAGACCGGCAGGGATCCGGAATCCGGGGTCATCCCCGGGAGCCCTCGATGGGCAGCGGGCAGTCGAGCGCCCAGAACGCCGGTCCGCCACCCTCGAGCCGGTCGGGTCGCAGGTCACCGCCGCCGCGCAGCAATGTCCAGAACCGGGCCGCCTGCTCGCGCCGGAGCAGCTCGATCGCGCGGTGATCGTCGCAGCGGGGGGCTCTGCGCACCGTCGCCCACCCGTAGCCCGCGCCCAGCGTGAGCCCGGCGAGGATCGGGGGCCGCTCGCGCACCGCTCGGAAGGCGACCCTGAGCGCGATGCCGTGCCAGCCGTAGCCCATGTATCGCGCCCCGCGCCCCTCCTCCCAGCGCGCTCGCCGCCAGTGCTGCTTGGAGCCGCGCGGCTTGTAGTGCAGGACCGTCAGCTCGCTCAGCGGCAGCACCCGCCATCCGCGGCTGCGGGCGCCGTACTCGTCGATCCCGTCCCAGCCCATCGACTCGCGCAGGCCGCCGATGTCCTCCAGGCAGGCCCGCCGGTAGCTCTTGATCGCCCCGTGCACGGGTGGCGGCCGACGGCGTCGGGCACCCACCGGTCGCCGTCGGGGACGAGCAGGGTCCCGCCGACGATCCCGGCCCGGGGCTCGCGCGCGAAGACGCTGAGCACCCACTCGAAGTAGTGGGCCGGAAGCTGCAGATCGCCGTCGAGCTTGACGACGACGTCGTCGCCTGCGTCCAGCCGCGAGAGGCCGTCCCGGAACGCCCGCACGATCGGACCGCCACGCTCACGGGTCTGCAGGCGGGGACGGTGGACGACCGTGATCCACTCGTGGCCGGCGGCGAGCCGCTCGGCGATCTCGGGTGTCTCGTCGGCCGAGCCGTCGTCGACGATCACCCAGCGGCGAGGCCTCACCGTCTGGCCGACGAGCGAGCGGGCGGTGGTGGCCAGGTACCGGGCCTCGTCGCGGACCGGCGAGATGACCGCGTAGCTCGGTGTCGTCCCGCTGTCGCTCGTGGTCATCGGATGTAGCCGTCGGTGTCGGCGAGATCGTCTGCCATCCGCCGGGCGTTCCCGGGGCCCATGCCGCGGCGGTGGGTCCATCCCTCCCCCGGGTAGGTGGGCACCGTCTCCAGGCGCGCCTCGTGGCGCCCGACGTATTCCTCGGTGGTCATGATCTCGCGAGCCGGCGCGCCGACCGCCACCATCCCGGGGGCGACGCTGCGGCTCACCACGCTGCCCGCACCGATGATCGCGCCGTCGCCGATCGTCACCCCGGGCAGGATGACCGCCCTCGCGCCGACGAACACCTGGGTCCCGATCCGCACCCGGGCGATGCGGGTGTAGCCGATGTGGCGCTTGGTCGACGCGTCATGAGCGAGGACGAGCACCTCGGGACCGAGTGTCGTCCGGTCCCCGATCTCGATCAGGTGGCAGTGCGCCGGATCCAGGACGACGTCACGGGTGATCGTCACGCCCCGGCCGAGCACCAGGCCTCGGGCGACGAGCACGTCGAGCGGGGGATATCCACGAACCTTCGTGTAGACCGTCCCTCGGAGACGCCGCACCCAGCGGTTCTCGCGAAACCCGTTCACGTGGGGTGCGACTCGTCCTTCGGGCTCGGCATGGCGGGCAGGATACCGGCATGGTTTTGGCCGGGAATCAGTTGGATCAAGCGCCGCGCCTGCGCGGAGACGTCGAACCCGGAGGCGACCGCCTCGCGACCGGCGGCGACGATGCGGGCGCGCAATTCGGGATCCCGGATCAGCCGCTCGGTGGCGTCGACGACCTCGTCGATCCGGGAGGGCGTGGTCAGCAGGCCCGATACCCCGTCCTCGATGAGCTCGGGGATCCCGGCGATCCGCGAGGCGACCACCGGGACGCCGAGTGCCATCGCCTCCATCGCGACCACCGGGACGCCCTCGGCGAAGCTCGGAAGCACGAACACGGTCGCCGCCTGCAGGCGTCCGGGGACCTCGTCCTGGCTGATCGCCCCGGCGAGGGTTACGCAGCCGTCGAGGCCGAGCTCGTGGATGCGGCGCTCGAGATCCGGTCGCGCCGGCCCCTCGCCGATGATCTCGGCGCACACCTCGATGCCGCGGCCGCGCAGCGCCGCGACCACGTCGACCACCAGCAGCTGGCCCTTGGCCGGGACGAGCCGGCCGATGGTGACCAGCCTCGCCCGGCCGTCGCCCGGCAGCGCGGCCGGGCGCTCGCGCCCGTAGGCGCCGGGCTCGACGCCGCAGTGCACGACGTGCAGGCGCTGCCAGGTCGCCTCGGGCGAGAGCGACATGAGCTGGCTGCGGGCGAACTCGCTGATGCACGCGACGAAGCTCGCGCTCTGCACCTTCTCGGCGAGCCGGTGCTCCCGCACGTTCCAGAACTCGGCCGGGCCGTGCATGGTGAAGCTCCAGGTCCAGGGTCCATCGGGCGCCGGCGCGGTCCCGAGCGCGGCCGTCAGCAGCGCCACGTCGGAGGCGACGTTGGCGAAATGGGCGTGGATGTGCCGGATCGACCGGCGTGCGCATTCGTCGTGGAGCAGGATCGCCTCCACCAGGTAGAAGCCCTGCCAGAGCGCGGCGCGGGCGCCCGGGCGGCGCAGGCGCCACGCCTCCCGGGCGGCGGCGCCGAGCCCGGTGCGCCCCCGGCGGTTGGCGAGCAGCCGCCCGGTCGCGCGCAGGACGCGCCACGCGGTCGTCGGCAGCAGGTGATGGGTCCGCGCGGCCTCGGCGCGGTCGGCGTCGGAGAGCAGGTCGCCGGGCGAGGTCCGCCTCACGCTGAACGTGTGGACGTCGACCCCGAGGCGCCGCAGGGCGAGCACCTCGCGGAGGACGAAGACGTGCGAGATCGCGGGGTACGCCGAGCAGATGTAGGCGATCGGCGCGCCCGCCCCGGTGTCCGTCGTCGATGACAACTCGCTAGGCGTTGAGGCGATGGGTGTCGGTTGTCCCCAGCGTCGGCCCCAAGCGCTGCATGGCGCGATCGTAGCGGACGCTGTGCTACTCCTAAGTCGAATGACCGGCCCTCGTCACGCCTCGGCCCGTGCCCTTCGAGCGCCGGCGATCATCTCCGCAGCAGCGCTGCTGGTGGCCGGCTGTGGCGGCTCGGGCCGCCCGCACCGCACCCGCTCGACGACCGCCACCACGACCGGCGCACCGGTCCCGACGGGGTCCAGATGCGACCTGAAGGTGTCCCCGGAGCGGGTGCGCGACGGCTTTCACGGGCTCATCTTCGACACCCGCTACGGGTCGAGTGTCGGTGAGAGCGCGATCCGTCGCTGCTGGCAGAAGGTCCAGGTGCCGATGAGCATGGGCAAAAAGCAGTACGGCCGGATCCGGCTGGTGAAGGCGCCGGGCAGCGCGTCGGATCCCCGCCGCCCGTCGACGTCGGTGATGCGGGTCGAGGTGCGGCCCTTCGATCACGGCGCCCCTCAGGGCGATGTCACCGCGACGAGTGGCTATCACGCCAGCCGGGCCGAGGTCTACGGGCGGTTCGCGACCTCGGGTACGCCCGCCCGCGGGTGGCCCGACCCTGTCAACTCGACCCGGTGGTACTCGTGGTCGCTGTACCTGCCGCAGGACTTCGCGGTGAGCGGTGAGGTCAGCCATTGGTTGGATCTCACTCAGTGGAAGGGGCTGTACACCGGTTCCCCGGCGGTCGCACTCGGCGTGACGGGGCGGCAGCTCGCCCTTGACGGCAAGCACATCCATGTTCCGATCGCGCCGCTCACCAGGGGGCGCTGGATGGCGTTGCGCGTCGGCATCCACTTCTCCGCGCAGAAGAGCGCTGGGTGGGTGACGGTCTCGGTCAACGGGCACGTCGTCGTGCCGGTGACCCACGGGCCGACGATGAACAGCTACATGAAGAACGGTCAGGACATCGTCGATCCCATCTATCTCAAGCAGGGGATCTACCGGTCTGATTCATGGTCACAGACGCAGGTGGCGTATTTCGGCCCGGTCAAGATCGGCACCTCCCCGGCGTCGGTCGGCTGACCGCCTGCCGCGGCCTCGCACCCCGTAGTATCCCGCCGCGGTGGAGTTCGTCGACCTCATCGGGGTGCGGTTCGCCGCGGTGACGGAGGCACAGGCGGCGGCGTGGGTCGTCGATCGCTGGAGCCGGGGCGCCGGCGGGTGGGTGAGCACGCCCAACACCCATCAGCTCAACATGATCAGCAGCCGTCCGGATCTGCGGGCGCTCATCGGGGGCGCGTCGCTGGTGGTGGCCGACGGCATGCCGCTGGTGTGGGCGAGCGCGCTGCAGCGCAGCCCGCTGCCGCAGCGCGTCGCGGGATCGAGCCTCGTCTGGAGCCTCGCGCGCGCCGCCGCGCCGGCGGGCGCGTCGCTGTATCTGCTCGGCGGGGACCCGGGCGTCGCCGAGCGCGCCGCCGCGCGGCTGCGGCAGGAGATCCCGGGCCTCGAGATCGCCGGGACCTACTGTCCGCCGCTGGGGTTCGAGCGCGACGCGCGACAGCGCGCCGAGATCATCGACCGCCTGCGCGGCGCCCGGCCGGCGATCGTCTACGTCGGCTTGGGCTTCCCCAAGCAGGAGCAGCTGATCGTCGAGTTGTGTCGGGAGCTGCCGGAAACATGGTTCCTCGGCATCGGCATCAGCCTCAGTTTCATCTCGGGGGATCAGCAGCGCGCGCCAGAGTGGATCCAGAAGGCCGGCCTGGAGTGGGTGCACCGGCTCGTCAACGACCCGGCGCGCCTGTTCCGGCGCTACGTGGTCGACGGGATCCCGTTCACCATTGCACTGCTCCTCACCGCCGCGCGCCGCCGCTGGTCACGCTCCGTCAGCCGACGTAGCGCTTGAACTGGCTGTGGCTGAGCCGAGGCGCGCCGCAGTCATGCACGGAGGGCAGACCGACCCCGGTGCGGCGCTCCGCGGAGCGATCGCAGGCGGTGAACCGCACTCGCCACCCCGCGGGCACGTCGACCGCGACGGTTCCCTCGACCTTGACGGTCGACCGCCCGGCTCGCAGCGGCTTGACGCTGCCGACCCGCTTCTCGCTCTGCACCTTCCCGTTCGCCGTCCCAACGTACAGGTACACGGGCTCGGACGCGACGAACCGGTAGTCCGCGGTGGGCACGCGGATGAACAGTGAATAGCGAAGCTGGCGCTGAACGGCGGGCGAAGGCGGCCGGCAGAGGCTGCAGGTGAAGCGCGTGACGTCGAGGTGCACGTAGACCTGCACGCGCCGGCTCATCATCACGGACCGCGTGCCGGCGCTCACCTCGTAGGAGGTGGCCAGCTCGGGGACGGGCGAGAACTCGAACCGTCCGCTGCGCACGCGCGCGGTGGCGACCGCCCGGTAGCTCGTCTGCCCGAAGTGACGGGCGAGCAGGGTGACCCGCTTGGTGGACGCGGTGCCGGTCAGCTTCACGTGCTGGTTGAACACGACGAACGTGCTCTTCGCGCTCAGCGTCGGCCGTGACCCGGTTTGCGAGGACGCCTCGGACACGGCGCCGCCGAGGCTCACCGTCAGCACGGCGGCGGCGATGGCGGCGCGGCGACCCGGCCGTTGCCGGACAGGCGCACGTGTGTGACTGCTCACGGTGACGAGCCGGTCCTGCAGCGATGCGATGCGCATGTCACGACCCCCTAAAGGCGTTGGTGCTCTCCGGGCCCCGCGCCGATGCTACCGGACACGACTGGGAGGTCCGCCGATTCGTCGATCGGGCCCGCGGAGCGGCCCTGGCGGGGCCGCGGTCGCCGGGCCGCGGGTCCGATATTTATCGTGGTCGCCGATCGGGCGCAGCGGATGCTGCAGGCCCTGGCGGGTGCGGCCAAGCTTGTCCACCCACGCCTCGCCGCCGGTCGGACGCAGGTCGAGGGCGACCGCGCGCAGCGCCTCCGCGGCGGCGGCGTGGGGAGCGCGCACCGAGAACGGGGCAAACCACGACCGCAT
Source organism: uncultured Solirubrobacteraceae bacterium (assembly GCA_963702225.1). Taxonomy (GTDB): domain Bacteria; phylum Actinomycetota; class Thermoleophilia; order Solirubrobacterales; family Solirubrobacteraceae; genus Palsa-465. Next base: position 59,659 of record CAVPBY010000065.1, read on the forward strand.
GTGACGCTCGATGAGCGAGCACTCGCGCACCGCCCTGAGGTCGCGCGCCCACAGTCGCAGGGGCAGCGGCTCCCTGCCCCGCGTGAAGGAGCGCGTCGCTCACCGCCCGGGTCATGCTCCACAGCCGGCTCACCCGGCGCCTGCGCGCGAGCGAGGCGAGCTCGTCGGGGCCGGCCGCTTCCGCGACGAGCGCGATGTCGATCAGATCGAGGATCCGGCGCAGTGGGAGCGAGTGCCAGGAGTGGCAGCTGAGGATGAGCGCGTGCTCGGCGCGATCCGGGAACCAGACGCCCGGTATCGGCGCCGGCCGGGCGCTCGCCCGCAGCTCGCCGAACGACGGCGAGGGGCACCAGTGGACCCACGGCGCGCGCGAGTGGATCTCGACCTTGACGGTGGAGCGGCCCGGCAGCTCGAGCGGGTGCAGATGGTGGTGACCGTCGAAGAAGCCCTCGCCGAAGCCGGCGACCGGCCGCAGGCCGGCGGCGATCAGCTGTCGCTGGGCGCGCGCCGGGTCGGCGACGAGCAGATCGAGGTCCCCGAACGGGCGCAGGGCGGGGTCCGGGTAGTAGGAGGCGACCGCCATCCCCTTCAGCGCGATGATCTCCTGATCGATGATCGAGGCGACGGTGCTGAGAAGCTCACCGCCCACGCGCAGCTGGCCGATGGCGAACATCTCCTGCAGGGCGAGGTCATCCGGGACCGCGCGCCCCTCCTCGCGCCAGGTCCGGGCGGCGAGCAGATGCAGGCCGTGACTGCGGAGATCCGAGAGCGACGGCGCCTGGTTCACCAGGCGGCGAACGGCGGACCACACATCCGCGTCCGTGGTGTGCATGTCGTCGGGCATCTCGATCGCGCCGGTGGCGCAGTCGGCCGAGGATACCCCCACGACCGGGCGTGTACCGGCGGCTCGGTGAGCGATGGTCAGGTTTGTGGAGCTGTTCACACGGAACCGGCCGGCGGGCGACCGCGGGCGTGGCGACGCCGGTCCCACGCGGATCGATAGACCTGCGCGGTCCGCTCGCCGGCCGACGACCACGGGAAGGCGCCCGCCGCCTCGCGTGCCGCCCGGGCCTGGCCCGGCTCGGCGTGGCGACGCACCCGGGTGAGCGCGTCGAGCAGATCGCGGTCGGGGTCGCCGAAGAACTCGACCGCGGGCGGGGCGAACAGCTCCCGCGCGGTGCCCGAGTCCGGGGCGACCACGGGGACGCCGTGCGAGAGCGCGAGCAGCAGGGCGCCGCTGGAGAAGACGTCCGCGTAGGCGATCACGGCGGCGTCGCTCGCCTCGTGGACCGAGGCGACGAGCTCGTCGGGGACGTGGTCGAGCGCGAGCACGATCCTGGGGTCCTCGGCCGCGCGGTCGCGCAGCCGCTCGGCCTCGTGCGCATCGACGGCCTTGCCCATGATGAGCAGCCGCGCGTCGCCGTCGGGCAGGGCGCGGAAGCGCTCTGCGAGGCGCGCCAGTCGCTTGTAGCCGCGGACCTGGCCGAAGCACAGGTACAGGTAGGCGTCGCCCGGGACGCCGAGCCGGTCGCGCAGCGACTGCGGCGACTCGCCGGCGGCGGGATGGGCGCCGGCGTAGTTGGCGTGGGGGATGACGTGGATCCGGCGGCTCCGCGGCCCCCGGAACGCTCCGAGCACCCGGCTGCGGGCGTAGTCCGAGTGCACGATCACCTCGTCGGCCAACAGGTACGTCGCCTGGGCGACGAAGCGCTGCGCGCGCGGCCGGACGGCCTCGTGGGGCATGAGGTTGTGGACTGTCCACACGACCGGGATGCGCCGCCCCCGCAGGATCATCAGGCTGGCGATCAGGCGAGCGGCGCGCACGATCGTGCGGGCGAGCGACCGGTCGTCGATGGTGACGATGTACTCGAGCCAGTGCAGGTGGACGACGTCGGCGTCGGCCTGGCGCAGCGCCCAGCGGGTGGTGAGGCGCTCGGTGGGTGCCGCCCGGATGCCGGCCGCCTCGGTCGCCCGCTGCAACAGCGCCTGAAAGCTCGCCGGATGTGAGGGGTCGGCCGGCGGGAACTGGGCCACCCTGATGACGGGATCGTCCATCGGCGGGCCGGTTCAGAGAAACGGAAGCGAGGCGCGGCGCCGCTCGGCGGGCGCGAGCAGCCGTTGCAGCGCCTCGCGCTGCTCGGAGTCGAACAGGGTCTCGAGCCGGTCCGCGTTGCGGTTGACGAGCGGCGCGGTCGTCCCGTGCTTCCACGGCTCGTCGAGCCGGACGCGTTCCGCGCGGCCGGCGTAGTCGCCGATCATCCGCTCCACGACGCCGTCGTCGCGCCGCAGGCCGAGCGCGGCACACAGCGCCGAGATGACCGCGGGGGCCTCGGAGACGAGCCGCTCGTAGGACACGAATACGTGCCCGGAACGCCCGGCGTGCCTGGCCGACAGCTCGACGTCCCGGCTCCAGCGCGTCGCGCATGCCTCGAGGTCGCGCGGGCCGTCCCACGACTCGGGATAGTCACGCGTGACCTGGAACAGCGAGGCGACCGTCGGCGCGCCGGCCCGCACGATGTGGACGAAGCGCGCGCGCGGCAGCCGGCGGGAGATCGCATCGACGCGCGCGAGGTGGGTCGGGGTCTTCTCGATCCACACGCTTTTGCCGGCGTCGCGCGCCGCCGAGTCCAGCGCCCGGGCGAACCAGCGCGCGTACGATGCCTCGGTGCGGGGCAGCGCGGTCTCGCGCGGAGCGCGGTCGGCGAGACCGAGCGCGACCACCGACCGGCACGCCTCCGGGGCCCCTTCGGCGGCGAGCCCGAGCCGGTGCCGGCGGCCGACGAGGTTGAACGCCTTGACGAAGAAGAACGTCTCCGGGCACGAGAAGACGTCGGGGTGCGCGTACAGCAGGCTCTGGAGCAGGGTCGTCCCGGAGCGCGGACAGCCGACCAGGAACGTTCGGGTGATCGGCGCCGTCGGTCCCGCGGTCACGTCCGCCGGCCCGTCACGCGGGCTGCCGTTCGGTCGAGGGATAGCCGAGCTCGGATGCGAGCGGCTGGGTCGCGCGGTCCAGGGATCTCAGCTCGAGCGCGGACGGCGCGCTCTGATCGGACTTGGGCGCTCCCGCGATCGAGCGGTCGAGCACCGAGCGATCGACCGGCGCGCCGAGCAGCTGGTCGAGGCGGTCCAGCGCGTCGGACCCCGGCACGAGGTCCTCGTAGCGGACGACCATCGCGCCAAGCGTCTCCTGGTGATCGAGGAAGCTCTCGGCCAGCCGGCGCCACAGCCGCCCGTACGCGTACGGGGTGCGGACCTGTGATCGTGGCCAGCGCTCGAACCAAGTCGGGCGCTCGCGGTAGGAGCGGTAGGCGGCCCGAGGGTCGCGCACGAGGAACACGAAGCGCGCGCGGGGGAACAGCATCCGCAGGTACAGGCCGTACTCCGCCGACAGGCGCACCTCCTTCAACCCCCAGCGCAGGTCGGCCTGCGGAGCGGGAGGGGCGAGGAGTTCGCGCAGGAACGCGCGATGGGCTCCGATCAGCCTGGCCACCGGTGGATAGAAGTTCGCGATCCACTGCGCGGACAGGTCGGCGCCCGCCGAGCCGTCGGCGCCGGGTTCGTGGATGTACTGCTCCGGCGGCCAGCCGGTCCCGAACGGGATGAGCGACTCCGCCAGCCGGCGGACGATGTCGGTCTGGTGGTAGGGCTCGCCCCAGATGAAGTGGGTATCGGCCGACACCACGAGCCGTTGCAGCAGCGTCGAGCCGCTGCGCCAGCCGGCGGAGAAGATGAACAGCGGCTCGTCGCTCGGCGGGGGATCGTCGGAGTCGATCCGGTTCTCCACGGCCGCCACCGCCGCGGCGATCCCGGGCAGGTTGCGCTGCAGGCGCCGGTGTGAGTACAGCGTCGAGGGCCGGCCGACGACCGCCTCCACGCCGCTGGCCTTGGCGAGCCGGTCGGCCGCGTCCTTGACGCCGGGAAGCACGTTTGGCACGTCGGACTCCTCAGCCTGCCCGCGGCTCGCCGGCAGTCACCCGGGGCTCGCCGATGCGGAGGCGAACCCGGAGGCGAACCGGTAGTAGTCGTTGGACTCGCTGAGCTCCGGCAGCGTCGCGAACGCGTTGAGCTCTCCGTCGAGCACGACCATCACCCGGTCGCAGATCGACAGCGTCGACATGCGGTGGGCGATGATGAACAGCGTCATCTGGTCCCGCAGATCCTCCAGCGATTGCTGGATGAGCCCCTCCGAGCGCGGGTCGAGCGCGCTGGTCGGCTCGTCGAGCACGAGGATGCTCGGGCTGGACACCAGCGCGCGCGCAAGGCAGATCCGCTGCTGCTGGCCACCGGAGACCGCGTCCGCCCGCGGGCCGACGATCGTGTCGTAGCCGGCCGGCCAGCTCATGATCTCGTCGTGGATGAACGCGAGGCGACAGGCCCGCTCCACCGCGGCGTCGTCGTAGTCGCGATGGAAACGGACGTTCTCGGCGACCGAGGCGTGCAGCAGCTTCGGGGCCTGGGGAACGTAGGCGATGCGCCGGTGCAGGTCCGACAGCTTGATCTGCGTCGCGTCGATCCCGTTGATGGCGTAGCGCCCGGAGCGCGGATCGCGCAGGCTGAGCAGGATCTGGACGATCGTCGACTTCCCGGCACCCGACGGCCCGACGACCCCGATCGTCTCGCCCCGCTCGACGGCGAAGGAGACGTCGCGCAGGACGGGCCGGTCCGGCTGGTAGTAGTAGGTCACCTTCTCGAAGGCGAGCGACTCGATCTGTCTCCAGCCCGACGTCGCCGCGCACCGGCGTGCTCTCGGCGTAGCCGTTGATGGAGTTCTCCAGGCGCTCGACGAACGGCAGCGACTGGCGTAGGGACACCCAGAACGTCTGCACCTGCTGGCCATAGCTGCCGGCGCGTACCAGCAGCAGCACGACCGCTCCAGTTCGGAGAAGTGGCTGAGGCCGGACAGGCTGATCACGAGCAGCCCCGCGACGAGGATGATGTAGATCAGGCTCTGGTAGAGGTTGGGCACGCCGCGGGCGAGTACCTGGACGCGCACGAACAGCCCGCGGGCGACCATCACGTAGGCGTCGACGCGCTTGGACTGGGGGCCGGCGACGCCGAAGACGTTCGTCTCCTCGGTCATCCGGTTGGCCTCCCCGACGGCGCCCGCGTACTCGAGCTGGGCGGCCGACAGCTGGCGCGCCAGCCTCATGGCGCGCGCGTTCGCGGGGCGCAGCGCCGCGAACATCAGGCTCGCCGCGACGAACACGACCCCGGCGCCCACCGGATTGAGCGCGAACGCCCCCGCGACCAGGATCAGGAACGTGCAGAACGCGATGATCAGCTGTGTCGTCTGCAGCGCTCCGGTGCTCGCCTGCTGGATCTGGTTGGACATCATCTCCTGGAAGTGCCCCTCGCGATCCTGCGACTGCTTCTCCCACGATGCGTGGGAGTAGGCCCGCATCAGGCGGACACGCATCGCGGCCTGCACGTCACCGGCGATCCGCGCGGGCAGGTAGGAGTTGGGTATCTGCAGCAGGAGCCTGAGCACTGCGAGCCCCAGGCCGACGTAGAGGAGGTCGGGGGTCGACATGCTGAGGTGGACCGGACCGAACTTCCCCTGGGCCTGATGTGCCCTGCCGACCAGTGAGGTTGCGGCGCGGGCGGCGACCGCCAGGATTCCCGCCTCGCACATGGCGGCGACGACCGAGCACAGCGCGAGCAGGGCGACCGTCCGCTTGCGGTCGCCGATGAGCATCGCCAGGCGGCTCCACTGGGACCGTCGCAGCGACGGGTCGGCCGCGGGCACGCGCGACAGGTGCCTCGACCTGCGCAGCTCAGCGCTGCTGTCTTGGGCTCTGCGTGGTGTGGCGTGCTCAGCCATCCAGGCTGTTCTCCGAGTAGTCGTGAGTTCCCCGCCGCATGCCCCGAGCGCGGCGACGCCAGTTCAAGCAGCCTGCGGATGCAAGATAGACGATCTCCTGAGCGACGCAAGTGCCTGCAAGCGACATGTTCGAGGCCCGATCGATCATCGGTCGGAAGCTGCCGGATCACCCCATGGTCCTATTGAAAAAGGGGGCCGTGTGCTAGAAACGCTGGCGCTGGGCCGTCGATACGGAAATCGAGCGTGATCGGCATCATGCGACGGTGCGACAACAGCGACTCGCCCGGGGAGCCACGGGTCGCGCGGGCACAAGGAAGGTGGGACCATGGCGAGCGACGGGCTTGATGCAGCAGGGACGCAGGGCGGCGAGCTGTCGGGTCGATCCGATCGCCAGGGCGCCCAGGGCTACGAAGTGAGCCACCTCCAGGAGCTCGAGGCCGAGGCGATCCACATCATGCGCGAGGTTGCCGCCGAGTTCGAACGGCCGGTGCTGATGTTCTCGGGCGGCAAGGACTCGATCGTGCTGCTGCGTCTGGCCGAGAAGGCGTTCCGGCCGGCGCGGTTCCCGTTCCCGCTCATGCACGTCGACACCGGCCATAACTTCCCCGAGGTGATCGAGCTCCGCGACCGCCTCGTCGGCGAGCTCGGCGAGCGCCTGATCGTCGCCTCGGTCCAGGAGTCGATCGACCGCGGCCGCGTCGTCAGGAGCAGACCGGCCCGCGCGCGTCGCGCAACCGGCTGCAGAGCGTCACGCTGCTCGACGCGATCGCCGACCACCGCTTCGACGCCGTGATCGGCGGCGCCCGCCGCGACGAGGAGCGCGCGCGCGCGAAGGAGCGGATCTTCTCCTTCCGCGACGACTTCGGCGGCTGGGACCCCAAGAACCAGCGCCCCGAGGTGTGGGACCTCTACAACGGCCGGATCGCGCTCGGCGAGCAGGTGCGGGTGTTCCCGATCTCCAACTGGACCGAGCTCGACGTCTGGCAGTACATCGCAGACGAGGGGCTGGAGCTGCCCTCGATCTACTTCGCGCATGCGCGAAAGGTGTTCGAGCGCGACGGCATGCTGTACGCGACCTCCGACCACGCGCCGCGGCTGCCCGGCGAGGACCCGTTCGAGGCGGTCGTCCGCTATCGCACGGTCGGCGACATGACGTGCACCGGCGCGGTCGAGTCGCGGGCGTCGACGCTGGAGGACGTCGTCCGGGAGATCGCCGCGACCCGGGTCACCGAGCGCGGGCAGACGCGCGCCGACGACCGGGTGTCGGCGTCATCGATGGAGGACCGCAAGCGAGAGGGCTACTTCTGATGACTGTGGACGAGATCACCGCCGTCGACGGCAGCCTGCTGCGCATCGCGACCGCCGGGTCGGTCGACGACGGCAAGAGCACCCTCATCGGGCGGCTGCTCTACGACTCCAAGCAGATCTTCGAGGACACGTTCGAGGCGATCACCGAGGCGAGCGAGGGCCGCGGCACCGAGTTCGACCTGTCGCTGATCACCGACGGCCTGCGCGCCGAGCGCGAGCAGGGGATCACGATCGACGTCGCCTACCGCCACTTCGCGACTCCGCGGCGCGCGTTCATCCTCGCCGACACCCCCGGCCACATCCGCTACACGCGCAACATGGTCACCGGCGCCTCGACCGCCGACCTGGCGCTCGTGCTCGTCGACGCCCGCAACGGGTTCGTGCAGCAGTCGCGACGGCACCTGTTCATCGCCTCGCTGCTGCGCATCCCGCACGTGATCGTCTGCATCAACAAGATGGATCTCGTCGACTACGACGAGGAGGTGTTCGACGCCATCTGCGCCGAGATCCGCGCGTTCGCCTCGCGTCTGGAGATCGCCGACCTGTCGTTCATCCCGATCTCCGCGCTGGTCGGCGACAACGTCGTCGAGCCCTCCGAGCGCATGCTCTGGTACGGCGGGCCGCCGCTGCTCTACCAGCTCGAGCACGTGCAGATCACCTCCGACCGCAACCTGATCGACGTGCGCCTCCCGGTCCAATGGGTGATCCGCCCCGGCCCGGGCGAGGACGAGCACAAGGACTACCGCGGCTACGCCGGCAAGATGGCCAGCGGCGTCCTCCGGGTCGGCGACGAGGTCCGGATCCTGCCCTCGGGCGAGAGCTCGTCGGTCAAGGCGATCTCCAACCACGACACGCAGCTGCAGGAGGCCTACCCGCCGCTGTCGGTCGCCGTCGAGCTCAGCGACGACCTCGATATCTCCCGGGGCGACCTCATCTGCCGGCCGCGCAACCATCCGGCGGTCAGTCGTGACGTCGACGCGATCGTCTGCTGGATGGCCGAGGACCCCAGCCGCCCGCACGGCCGCTACCTGGTCAAGCACACCACCAACACCACCCGGGGCGTCATCTCCGAGATCGTCCACCGGATCGACGTCGACACGCTGCGCCACGACGAGTCGGTCGAGTCGCTCGCGCTCAACGAGATCGGGCGCGTCCGGCTGCGGGCCGCCGCGCCGCTCGTGTTCGACCCCTACGACCGCAACCGCCGCACCGGCGCGCTCATCCTCATCGACGAGGCCACGAACGCGACGGTCGCCGCCGGGATGATCCTCGGTGTTGCCGAGACGCCGGCGGCGACCGGTGCGGGCGCCCGTCAGCAGTCGGCCAACGTCGTCTGGCAGCCGAGCCGCATGACCCGCGAGCAGCGCTGGCAGGCGCTCGGCCGCGTCGGCGCGACGATCTGGGTGACCGGTCTTCCCGCCGCCGGCAAGTCGACGATCGGCGACGCGCTGGAGGAGCGGCTGATCAACACCGGGATCGCGGCGATGCGGCTGGACGGCGACAACCTCCGCCACGGCCTCAACGGCAACCTCGGCTTCGACCCCGCCGACCGCGCGGAGAACATCCGCCGGGCGGCGCACGCCGCCAAGCTGCTGGCCGAGGCCGGCACGATCGCGATCGTCACCGTGGTGAGCCCATACACCACCAGCCGGCGGGTCGCGCGGGAGATCCACGAGAGCGACGGCGTCACGTTCATCGAGGTGTTCGTCGACACGCCGCTGGAGGAATGCGAGCGCCGGGATCCGAAGGGCCTGTACGCCAAGGCGCGCGCCGGGGAGATCGTCGGCATGACCGGCATCGACGACACCTACGAGGTGCCCGAGAACGCGGAGGTCGTGCTGCGGCCCTCCGACGCGCCCACCGCGATCGACGCACTCGTCAAGGAGCTGGGGCGCCGAGGCATCGTGCCCTGAGCCTGAGGCAGATCACTCATCGAGGAGGACTGGGGAACCATGTCGCGACCCACCAAGCGTCAAGTCGAGCGGGCGGTCGCCTTGCGGATCCGGCGCAAGGTCGTGCGCCCGCTGGAGGCCGGAGTCGGGAACCACCGGCCCCAGGCGCACATGCTGCACATCGGCAAGACCGGCGGCACCGCGATGAAGCACGTGTTCAACGCGCTCGATCCGTCGGTGGGCACCTACCAGGTCACCGTGCACAAGCACGTCCAGCGCCTGCCGCGGATCCAGAAGGGGCACAAGGTGTTCTTCGTGGTGCGAGATCCGGTCGATCGGTTCGTGAGCGGGTTCAACAGTCGGCTGCGCGAGGGCAAGCCTCGCTACTACACGCCGTGGACCGAGGCCGAGCGCGTCGCGTTCAGCCACTACTCGTCGCCCGACAGCCTCGGCCGGGCCCTCTCCTCCGAGGACGTCGCCGAGCGGGCGCAGGCCTACACCGCGATGTCGGTGATCCGCCACGTGCGGGACTCCTACTGGGATTGGTTCGGCAACTGGGAGTACCTGGAGTCCCGCGCCGACGACATCCTGCTCATCCAGTGGTTCCCGGACCTCACCGCGACGTTCCCGCGCCTGCGCCAGTTGCTCGGGCTGCCCGAGACGGTCGTGCTCCCGAGCGACGATCTGAACACGCACCGTAGCCCCGCCGACGTCGACAAGACGCTCAGCGACGTCGCGCGCGCCAATCTCGAGCGCTGGTACGGGCGTGACTTCGCGTTCATCGACCTGTGCGCGACGCTCGACAGCTTCGCCGGCCCGTCTCGCGAGAGCGTCGCGGTGCACGAGCCGGCGCGCGAGTCCTCGGTCTGAGCCCGGGGGTCATGGCGGGGGCCGGGCGTCACGGACCGGGTCTGCCGGACCCGAGCGTGCCGGCGAGGCGCTCCAGGCGATCGTCCCAGCGCCCTCCCACCTGTGCCATCCAGCTCACGGCGTCGGTGAGCGGCTCGGGGGTGACCCGGTAACGGACGTCCCGGCCCGCCCGCTCGCGCTCCAGCAGGCCGGCCTGCGACAGCGAGGCGAGGTGCTTGGCGACCGCCTGGCGGCTGATCGGCAGCCCGGCGGCGAGCTCGGTCGCGGTCGCGGGCGAGGCCGACAGCTCGGCGAGCAGCCGCCGGCGCACCGGGTCGGCGAGTGCCTCGAACACAGGTCCAGCGGGGTCGGGGGTGCTCACCGGCGCCTCGTCGCGCTCACGCGGCGACGAGCGCCGGACCGAACGACGAGCCGCCGGCGCCGCCCGCGCCGCGCACCGGGATCCCGACGAGGTCGAGCACCTCGAGCGGGCGGGTCTCGGCGATCCGCAGCCGCGTCCCGGCTTCGGGTCGGCTCCAGCTCGAAGGTGACGCGCGAGGCGGGCTCGTCTTCCTGCTGCCACCAGAACGACAGGCGGCCGCCGCGGCCGTCGGCGGGGGCGATGACCTCCTCGACCCAGCCGGGCGCGTCCCGCCCCTCGACGACGAAGCGCGCCTCGCCGCCGGGCACCAGCTCGAGCTCGGCGTCGTCGGCGAGCCAGGCGGCCAGCCAGGTGGGCTCGGTGAGCGCCCGCCACGCCTCGCCGGCGTGCGTCGAGCTCGCAGATCCGTTCGATTCGGTCGGTCACCGGTGGCTCCTCTCGCCGTATCATGGCAACTGACGGGTTGCGCGTCTGCTACGGTGCGGCGCACAGTGCAACCACACGGTTGCAGGTTACCGCATCGCACCCAGGAGGACTCCATGACACTCGTTCCGATGGTCGTCGAGCAGACCGCGCGCGGCGAGCGCTCGTTCGACATCTACTCGCGCCTGCTCAACGACCGGGTCGTGTTCCTCGGCGGGGAGGTCAACGAGGAGAGCGCCAACCTGATCGTCGCCCAGCTCGTCCACCTCGAGTCCGACGACCCTGACAAGGACATCCACCTCTACATCAACTCGCCGGGCGGCTCGATCTACGCCGGGCATGGCGATCTACGACGCGATGCAGTTCATCGGCTGCGACGTGCAGACGATCTGCTACGGGGTCGCGATGTCGATGGGGTCGCTGCTGCTGGCGGGCGGCGCGGCCGGCAAGCGGTTCGCGCTGCCCGACAGCCGGATCCTCATCCACCAGCCCTCCGGCGGGTTCCAGGGCCAGTCGACCGACATCGAGATCCATGCCCGGGAGATCCTGGCGCTGCGCGCCCGCGTCGACGAGATCTACGCCAGGCATACCGGCCAGGCGACCGAGCGCGTCCACGCCGACATGGACCGCGATCGGTTCTTCACCGCCGAGGAGGCGCTCGCCTACGGGCTCGTCGATCGGGTGATCGACCGCCGGCCGCAGAACGGCTCCCGGCGGGGCTTCGCCGGGTGATCCTCAGCTCGCCCCGATCGCGGCGCCGCCGCGCGCGCCCGCGCCCACGCCGAGCGACGGCATCGGCAGCCGGAAGAACCCGTAGCCGAGCAGCGCCGACGCCGCGATCCCGGCGATGCCGGCCGCGACCGAGCGATCGCTGACCACGCCGAACCACACCATCTGCACGAGGAAGATGTGGTAGGAGGCCCGGCCGACCTCCTCGAGCGGCCGCCACGCGGCGGGCAGCCGCTCGATCAGCCGCGGAAGCCCCGCGAGCCCGGCGACGACGAGGGCGACGGCGTAGAACACGGCGAAGCAGTTCGTCCTGCGGCTGAACGACGGCGCCAGCCACGAGAACGCGTCGGGATGCAGCCGCAGCGCGACGAGGTAGGCGACGCTCGGCACGGCGAGCGCCGCGATCCAGCGCAGCAGCGCCATGGGGCGGATCTGGCTGATCACGATCCCCGCGACCAGGCAGATCGCGTACTTGGGCAGGGCGGCCTCGTACAGGTAGCGCGCGGTCGGGGAGGTGCCGACCGTGTGCACCTGCCCGGCGGCCAGCTCGAACCCCACGTTGACGACCACCGCACCGGCGACGGACGCCCGCGGCCACCTCCTGAAGCAAAGCGCGAAGGCCGGGAGCAGGACGACGAACTGTACGAGCACGGTGATGAAGTAGTTGCCGGGGGCGTTGGCCAGCGGCACCAGGCCGACGAGCGTGAGCACGCCGAGGTGCCCGGTGCCGAGCAGCTGGCCGGCGACGAGCGCGATCGACCACACGATGAGATACGGGGATCGGCAACCGCTTGGCCCGCGAGCGCCAGTAGCCCGGCGGATAGGCCGGCGGCGGGTCGCCGCCCGGCTCGGCGATGCGCCGCGCCCGGATGAGCGATCGAGCCCCGTTGAAGCCCATCAGGATGAGGAAGACGGGAAGCGCCTGGTCGAGATGGAGGATTCCGGCCAGGACGGCTTCAGCAGCGGACCGGAGAGGGCGTGCTGGGCCATGACGCCGAAGATCGCCAGGCCCTTGAGGACGGTCGAGCCTCCGGTCGCCGGCGGTGCCGAGCCACCGGGGCGAGCGTCATCCCGTGGCCGCGCTCCCGGCGCGCGCGAGCCTGAGGGGGAGCCGGGGAACCGGATCGGGATGGCGTGACCGAGTGCCCGCATCGTCGCGTGGACGCGCTCGCCGCCCCCGGTCCGGAGCGCGTGGCCGAATGGCCCCCTGATCGTTGGGGGCCGGGCTAAGGAGCACCTCGTGTAAAGCCTGCGCCAGCCCGCCCCCTCACACCGGCCCTGCGGACGCTGGGCGCGCCGACCTCGCCGCTACTCTCTGGCGGCGATGCGGCTGGATCAGGTTCTCCCCGGCGCTCGGAGGATCGAACGCGCCCGGGCCAAGGGCGAGCCGGAGATCACCGGGCTCGCCTACGACAACCGGCTCGTGACCCCGGGGTCGCTGTTCTTCTGCGTTCCGGGGTTCACGCGCGACGGGCACGAGTTCGCGCCCGATGCGGTCGAGCGCGGGGCGGTTGCGCTCGTGGTCGAGCGCGAGCTCGAGCTCGCGGCGTCCCGCAGCTGCTCGTCGACGACGTGCGCGCCGCGATGGCGCCCGCGGCGGCCGCGTTCTACGGCGATCCGACGGCGGCGCTCGAGGTCGTCGGCGTGACCGGCACCAACGGCAAGACGACGACCGCGTTCCTCGTCCGCGCGCTGCTGGAGGCCGCGGGCGGGCGACCGGGCTGCTCGGCACGGTGAAGAGCGTCGTGGCCGGCGTCGAGCAGGAGGTGACCCGCACCACGCCCGGAGGCGCTCGACCTGCAGCGCACATTCCGGGAGATGGTCGACGGCGGCGACCGTGGCTGCGTGATGGAGGTCTCCTCCACGCGCTCGCGCTGCACCGGGCCGACGCGATCCACTTCGCGGCCGCGGTGTTCACCAACCTCACCCAGGACCATCTCGACTTCCATCCGACGATGGAGGAGTACTTCCAGGCCAAGCGGCTGCTGTTCACGAGCCGGCGGCGGCGCGCAGCGGCACCGCGTCGTCGTCAACGTCGACGATCCCTACGGCGCCCGCCTCGCCGAGGAGCTCGGCGACCGCGCGACGACGTTCGCGCTGCGCGGCGAGCGCCGACTATCGCGCCGAGCGAGGTGCAGACCGGCCTGCAGGGCTCGCGCTTCACCGTCGCGACGCCAGACGGTCCGCTCGGCTGCGCTCGCCGCTGCGGGGCGAGTTCAACGTCTACAACGTCGCTCGGCGCGCTGGCCGCGGCCCGCGCGCTCGGCGTCGACGCGGCGACGTGTGCGCGGAGGCGATCGCAGACGCCGGGCAGGTCCCGGGCCGCTTCGAGACCGTCGACGAGGGCCAGCCGTTCGCGGTGCTCGTCGACTACGCCCACACCCCGGACTCGCTCGAGAACGTGCTCGCGCGCGGCGCGGCCGCTCACCAGCGGCCGGCTGCGGGTCGTGTTCGGCTGCGGCGGGGACCGCGATCGCGGCAAGCGCCCGCAGATGGGCGAGATCGCCAGCGGCTGGCCGACGACGTGATCGTCACCTCCGACAACCCCCGCTCCGAGGATCCGGAGGCGATCATCGCCGAGATCCTGCAGGGCGCCGGGCCGCGGCGTCGCCCACGACGCCGACCGTGAGGCCGCGATCGCCCGGGCGATCGGCGACGGCGGGCCCGGCGACGTCGTCGTGATCGCCGGCAAGGGCCACGAGCAGGGCCAGGAGTTCGACGGCGGGCGCAAGATCCCGTTCGACGACGTGTCGGTGCGCGCGGGCGGTCCTGCGCGGGGCCGGCGGGACGCCGCATGATCAGCGGCTCGACCTCGGGGGTCATCCTGATCGCCGGCACCGCCTCGATGGCGATGTGCCTGTTCCTCAGCCCGCGCTTCATCGACACGCTGCGCCGGCGCGAGTTCGGCCAGAACATCCGCGAGGAGGGGCCCGAGGGGCACAAGACCAAGGCGGGCACGCCGACGATGGGCGGGATCATCATCTTCGCCGCGATCATCGTCCCGTACCTGGCGCTCTCGCGTCGCGACTGGGGGTCGCTCGGCGTCTTCATCGTCGCGCTCGCGTGCGCGCTGCTCGGGTTCGCCGACGACTACACGAAGATCATCAAGCGCCGATCGCTCGGGCTGCGGGCCCGCTCCAAGCTGATCGTCACGGTGCTCATCTCGGTCGGGCTGTGGCTGATCGCCACGCGGCTGGCGCAACATCGGCTCGTCGGTGCCGTTGCGCTTCGTCGACGCCTCGATCGACTTCGGGCCGTTCTTCCCGGTCTTCATCTACCTGGTCGTCGCCGGCACGACGACCGCGGTCAACTTCACCGACGGGCTCGACGGGCTGGCCGCCGGGTGCACCGCGATCACGCTCGCTCGCCTACATCGGGATCACGTTCATCCGGTCGGCGAGCACGGGCTGACGCTGCTCGCCGCCTGCCTGGTCGGCTCCTGCATCGGGTTCCTGTGGTTCAACAGCTTCCCCGCCTCGATCTTCATGGGCGACACCGGCTCGCTCGGGCTCGGCGGCGCGATCGCCGGGGCTGGCGGTGATGACCCAGACCGAGTTCCTGCTCATCGTGCTCGGCGGCATCTTCGTGATCGAGGTGCTCTCGGTCGTGATCCAGGTGATCTCGTTCCAGTCGTTCCGCAAGCGCGTGTTCCTGATGGCGCCGATCCATCACCATTTCGAGCTCAAGGCGTGGTCGGAGACGAAGATCATCCTGCGCTTCTGGATCGTCGCCGTCGCCTGCGGCGCGATCGGGTTCGTCGTCTACCAGCAGAGCCTGCGCGGGGTTGTGAGCGCAGCGACGCCGACCGCCCGGCCCGCCGCCGCTCCGCCAGGGCCGTATGTGGTGGTCGGCCTGGCTCGCTCGGGGGTCGCGGCCGCGCTCGCGCTGCGGGCGCGCGGGGAGGAGGTGTGGGCGCTGGACACCGGCGCCGCCGAGCTCGCCGCGCTCGAGGCCGCTGCCGCCCGGCTGCGCGCGGCGGGCGCCGAGGTCCAGCTCGGCGAGCGGGCGGCGTTCGAGGGCGACCTCGCGCGTCGCGCGCGGGCGCTGGTGAAGAGCCCGGGCGTTCCGCGCGAGGCGCCCGTCGTCGCCGCCGCGCTCGGTGCCGGGCTCACCGTGCTCGGCGAGCTCGAGCTCGCCTGGCGCCTGCTGCGCAACCGCTTCATCGCGGTCACCGGGACGAACGGCAAGACGACGACGACCGAGTGGATCGGCCACATCCTGCGCGTCGCCGGCGCGGCCGGTCGCGGTCGCGGGCAACGTCGGGATCGCGCTCTCCTCGCTCGTCGGCGAGCTCGTCCGCGACGGCGACGATCGTCTGCGAGTGCTCCTCGTTCCAGCTCGAGGACACGCTCGCGTTCGCGCCCGAGACGGCGGTGCTGCTCAACCTCACGCCCGATCACCTCGATCGCCACGGCACGTTCGAGCGCTACGTCGCGGCCAAGCTGCGGATCTTCGCCCACCAGGGCAACGACGATGTCGCGGTCGCCCCGCTCGGCCTGGGGGTGGAGGACCTCGGCGGCTGCGCCCGCCGGGTGTGCGTGGGGGCGGGGCCGGGGGCCGAGCTTCCACGCGGCCGGCCAGCTGTGGTGGGACGAGCGGCCGCTGCTGGCGGCGGCCGAGATCTCGCTGCCCGGCGCCCACAACCGGGCCAACGCGATGGCCGCCGCGGCCGCCTGCCTGGCGGGCGGCGTCGAGCCTGAGGCGGTCGCCGAGGGACTGCGGACGTTCGCCGGCGTCGCCCACCGCCTGGAGGACGTCGGCTCGGCCGGCGGCGTGCGCTACGTCAACGACTCCAAGGCGACGAACGTCGACTCGACGCTCGTCGCGCTGCGGCGTTCGCGCGGCGGAGTCCATCTGATCCTGGGCGGCCGGGGCAAGGCGCAGGATTTCACGCCGCTCGCCGGCCCGGTGGCCGCGGGCTGTCGCGCCGTCTACCTGATCGGTGAGGCGGCGGACGAGATCGCGGGCGCGCTGGCCGCGACCGGCGTCGAGCTGGTGCGTGCGGGAACGCTGCGGTCGGCCGTTGAGCGCGCCGCCGCCGCGTCCGCCGCGGGGGAGACGGTGTTGCTCTCGCCCGCGTGCGCGAGCTATGACCAGTTCAGCGACTTCGAGGCCCGCGGCGACGCGTTCCGCGCGCTGGTGGCCGCGCTGCGCTGAGCCGGCCTCGATGCGCAGGAGAGTGGCGCGGCGCGTCGAAGATCTCGGTGCAGATGGCCGCCGCCACATCTGCGCGCCAGCCTCGGCGCGCCCCAGACCCTGCTCCACGACGTTTCCGTCGCCGGCCCGCCGCCCGGCGCGTCGCGCCGCCGCTGGAGCACCGGATCCTGATGACCGCGACGCTCTGCCTGCTCGCGTTCGGCGCGGTGATGGTCTACTGCGCGACCTCCCTGGAAGCGCGCTCACCGGCGGGGGCAACGGCACCGGGACGTTCGTGCGCTACGTGCTGTACGGCAGCTTCGGCGTCGCGGGGATGTACGTGCTGGAGCGCAAGCGGGCTGCAGCTGGTCGACGAGCGATTCACCACCGGGCTGCTGATCGGCTCGTTCGTCCTGCTCGTCGCGCGTGAAGCTGGGCGGCGTCGACATCGGCGGCGCGCGCCGCTGGATCTCGCTCGGAGGCTTCCAGTTCCAGCCCTCGGAGCTGATGAAGCTCGCGCTCGTGCTCCACGTCGCGCGCTACCTGGCCAACAACCCCGGCCGCATGCGCGCCGGGTTCGCGGACGCGCTCAAGCCGATCGGGATCGTCGTGCTCCCCGCGTGCGTTCTGATCGCGATCGAGCCGGATCTCGGGACGACGCTCGTCGTCGCCTCCAGCGTGCTCGTGCTGCTGCTCGCCGCCGGCCTGCCGGGGCGCCACCTGCTCATCATCATCGGCTGCACCGCGGTGCTGCTGCTCGTGATCGTGATGCAGAGCCGCTATCAGCGCGAGCGGCTCACCTCGTTCCTGCATCCGGCGTCCGCCGCCTCGATCCAGGGCCCGGAGTACCAGGGTTACCAGGGACAGGTGGTGCTCGGCTCGGGCGGGCTGTTCGGCGTCGGCCTGGGCAAGTCGGTGCAGAACATCCTCAGCCTGCCCGAGGCGCAGACCGACTTCATCCTCGCGGTCGTCGGCGAGCAGCTCGGGCGTCGCCGGGATCTTCGGGCTCGTGTTCCTCTACGGGATGATCGCGTACGCCGGGATGCGGACCGCGCGCCGTGCCGCCACCCGGTATGCGAAGCTGCTGGCGACCGGGCTGACATCGCTGATCCTGTGCCAGGGCCTCCTCAACATCTTCGTGGTGCTCGGCCTGGCGCCGCTCACCGGGGTGCCACTGCCCTTCATCTCCTATGCGCCGACGAACCTGTGCGTGATGCTCGCCGCCGTCGGCCTGCTGCTCAACATCTCCCGGCCCACCGCGCGGCGGCTGAAGGTGGTCGACCCGGTCGACGGCGTGACGGTGTCCCGGCGGGCGGACGGCGAGCGTGAGCGACGGCGGCTGCAGCGCGAGCAGCGACGTAGCCCGCGCTCCCGGCGATCGGCCGGCTGACGGTGCGCTCGAGGCGCGTGCCGATCCGGCCGCCACGGCGCCGGTGAGCGAGCCGCTCGTCGTGATCGGCGCGGGCGGGACCGCCGGTCACGTCGTGCCGGCGCTGGCCGTCGCGGACGCGCTGCGCGCGCGCGGCGCGCGCGTCGCGTTCGCCGGCGGCGAGCGCGCCGAGCGCGAGCTCGTGCCCGCGGCCGGCTACGAGCTGCACGCGCTGCGGGTCCTGCCGCTGCCGCGCCGCAACCCCGCGGGCGCCGCCCGCGCCGCGGCCGTCGATGCCGGCGCGCTGCGCGCCGCCGCCCGGCTCATCCGGCGGCTGCGCCCGGCCGCCGTGCTCGGCGCCGGCGGGTACGTCGCGGGCCCGGTCGGCCTGGCGAGCTCGCTGCTGCGGATCCCGCTGGTGCTGATGGAGGCCGACAGCCACCTCGGCCTCACCAACCGCGTGCTCGCGCCGCTCGCGCGTCGCGTCTGCCTCGGCTTTCCGATCGCCGGACGCGACGGAGGGCGCTACGTGCTCACCGGGCGCCCGGTGCCGCCGCCGGCCACCGACCGCGCCGCCGCGCGGGCGCGGTTCTCGATCGGTGAGGACGAGCAGTGCGTGGTCGTGTTCGGCGGCTCGCAGGGCGCGCGCTCGATCAACCTCGCGGCGATCGACGCGTTCGCGGGAGCCGCGCTTCCGCGTCCTGCACGCCGCCGGGACGCGGGACCTGCCGGATCTGGCCGCGCCCGGGCCGCACTACGACTGCGCGGCTACATCGACGGCCTCGGCGAGGCGCTGCTGGCGGCCGACCTGGTCGTCGCCCGCTCCGGCGGCTCGGTGTTCGAGATCGCCGCCCACGGCCGCCCGATGGTGCTGATCCCCTATCCGCACGCGACCGCCGACCACCAGACCGCCAACGCGCGCTACTTCGAGGAGGCCGGGGCCGCGGTCGTGATCCCCGACGCCGAGCTCACCGGCCCGCGCCTGGCGCTCGAGGTGGGGCGGCTGCTCGGGGACCCCAGCCGGCTGGCGGCGATGACCCACGCCTCGGAGGCGATGGCCCGGCCGGACGCCGCCGAGGCGATCGCGGGAGAGGTGCTGTCGGTCGCCGGCGCGGCCTGACCGGGAACTACGCTCCGCCCTGTGGACACCGCCGACGCCACGCCCTGGTCCGGCCGGGCGCTGCACTTCGTCGGGATCGGCGGGGTCGGCATGAGCGGCCTGGCGCTCATCGCCCACCGGCTGGGCGCCACGGTCACCGGATCCGATCGCGTGTACACGCCGTACACGGCCGCGCTCCGCGCGCTCGGGATCGAGCCGGCGATCGGGTACCGCGCCGCCAACCTGCCGGCCGGCGCCGAGCTCGTGTACTCGAGCGCGGTCGGTGCCGACAACCCGGAGCGCGCGGCCGGCGCGCCTGCGCTGCACCGGGCCGATCTGCTCGCCGAGATCACGCGGCTGCGGCGCTGCATCGCCGTCACCGGCACGCACGGCAAGACGACGACCTCCGCAATGGTCGTCCAGGCGCTCCGCGGCGCGGGGATGGATCCGTCCTACGTGATCGGCGGAGAGCTGCGGGCGACCGGCTCGGTCGCGGGCTGGGGGACGGGGGAGTGGCTCGTCGTCGAGGCCGACGAGTCAGATCGCTCGTTGCTCAAGCTCTCCGCCGAGATCGCCGTGCTCACCAACGCCGAGCTCGACCACCACGCGACGTACGCGTCGCTCGCCGACCTGGAGGCGACGTTCGCGCGATTCATGGCGAGCGCCCGCCACTCCGTCGTCTGGGACCGGCCCCGGCTGCGGGCGCTCTGCCCGCCGGACGCCGAGCTGTTCGACGCCCCCGAACCGCGGCTCGGACCCGACGGGTCGCGCTTTCAATGGCGCGGGATCGAGGTGCGCGTTGGCGCCCCGGGCGCCCACAACGCGCGCAACGGGGCCGCCGCGCTCACCGCGGCGGCGGTCGCGGGCGCCGATCCGGTGCGTGCCGCCGCCTCGCTCGCCGACTTCGCCGGCACCCGCCGGCGGATGGAACTGCTCGGGCGGACGGCCGCCGGCGCCGCGGTCTACGACGACTACGCCCACCATCCGACCGAGGTGGCGGCGGTGATCGCCGCCGCCCGGTCGATGGGACCGCGGCGGGTCGTCGCCGTGTTCCAGCCGCATCTGTTCTCCCGCACGCGCGCGCTCGCGGACGGGTTCGGGCGCGCGCTGGCCGCCGCCGACCGCGTCGTGGTCGTCGGGATCTACCCGGCGCGCGAGCGCGCCGAGGACTTCCCCGGCGTGAGCGGGCGGGCGGTCGCGGTCGCCGCCGCGGACGCCGACGGGGCGCGCCCGGTCGCCTGGCTGCCCGGCGCCGGGGACGCCGAGGCCCATCTGCGGGCCACGCTGCGCGACGGCGATCTGTGCCTCGTGATCGGCGCCGGGGACATCGACGGCGTGGGGCGAGCACTCGTGGCACACATCTGACGTCAACGTGGCAAACAGCCAGCGTTCATGTTACCTTTATAAACCGCTCACAAAGCTGTTCAAAACAGACCGGGGTTCCCGTGGGCGGCCGCCGGGGAGGAGACAGGCGATGGGGGCTATGCCTGCGCTGGTCCACTGCTCGTACCACAAGTGCCTGACCGTGTACTTCAAGCAGGTGATGACCGCTTCGGTGGGGCGCTTCGGCGGCTACCGGCACTTCAACAGCGATCTCGAGGCGTTCGAGCGCGGCCGGCGTTGGCTGCGCGTCGCCTCCGTGAACAACCACGCGATCGACCTCGACTCGCTCGGCGACTGCCGTGTGAGCCGGTTCGTGCGCGACCCGCGTGATCTCGTCGTGTCCGGCTACTTCTACCATCGACGCGGCGCCGAGCCGTGGTGCCTGGAGGTCGATCCCAGCGAGGAGAAATGGCTCGCGAGGCGCAATCGCCCGCGGCCGAGCGCGATGCGTTCCGGCGAGTCGCTGGCCGACACCCTGCAGCGCCTCGACCTCGAGGACGGTCTGCTCGCCGAGCTCGAACTGCGCTCTCGCCATTTCGACTCGATGCGGGACTGGCCCGCCGACGACCCCCGCGTCCGGGTCTGGCGTTACGAGGAGATCCTCGGCCATGAGGAGCGCGTGATGCGAGACCTCGCCGCGCACTACGAGCTGCCGATCCAGCTGCGCACGCTCGTCCGTCGCAACGCGGTGCGCTACGACGTGCGCCACGCCACGGCGGGCCGGAGCGCGCATGTTCGCAACCCGGCCGCCGGCCAGTGGCGCGAGGTGTTCACGCCGCGCGTCGAGCAGGCGTTCGTCGAGCGCTGGGGCGACCTGCTCGATCGCTACGGCTACGCGCTCGAGGGAGGCCTGAAAGGCCCGGCCGGCGCGCGCCGGGCCGCTCGCGTCCTCGCTGTGAGGCGGACGCGGGGCCTCGGGACGCGGGCCTCCCCGGGCCGGCCCGGCGCCTGAGCCGGCGCGAGCGTTCAGGGCCCGGGACTCGAGCGCGGCTCGTCGCGGCAGAAGCGGCGGTCGCCGCGCGCCCCGCACCGTATCCGGACCTCGGTCGTGGTCAGCCACAGGACGTGGACGTCGCGCTCGTGATGGGAGCCGATCTTCTCCACCCCGGCGATGCTCACCCAGTCGCCGAACCCGAGGCCGGCCGGCGCGCGGCTGAGCTGCGCGGGGAGCTCGGCGGTGACGACGGCGGGAAGCGTGATCGAGCGAGCGCTGATCATGACCATGTGCGCGTGGCGGTGGGGGCCGAAGGTGGTGTGATAGACGACCCGGCCGGAGGCGACGACGCAGCCGCGCAGGTTCGCCGGGCACCGCTCAGGGCGGACATGCGGGGCGGGCCACAGCAGCGCCCAGGCGACGAACGCGGCGCCGGCGAGCACCAGCGCAAGCGCCAGCTTGAGCAGCCGCCACATGAGGAACATGGGCGGCAGACGTTAGTTCCGGCGTCGCGACCGTCCGCCGACGTCGGGATCCCGCTCGGGGTGGCGGCGTACGTGACGTCATCCCCTCGATGACGTCCCAGGCGCTGCTCGCCGAGCTCTCGGACCCCGACCGTGATGCCGCGGCGATCGCCGCCCGCGCGCTGCGCCTGTGCTACACCGGGGACGGTCCCGGCGGCGCTGCGGCGGCGGCGGTGCTCGGCCCGCGCTGGTTCGGCCCGGCGATCGTCGCCGGCCAGCTGCTCTACCTCCCGTCTCGCTGATCGCGGTCAGGCGCTACGCGACCGCCGGCGACGCGCTCGCCGCGCTGCGCGGGCTGAGCTGGAGCCCGTGACCCGGCGGCGACCGGGCCGCCGCCCCCCGCTCTACGCTCGGGGGCGCGATGCCCGCGCCCCCTGACGGCGTCCGCCGCGACCATCCGCTGGCGCGGCTGACCACGATCCGCACCGGCGGCAGCGCCGAGCTGTTCGCCCGGCCCGGCACGCTGCCCGAGCTGCACGCGCTGCTCGCGTGGGCGGCGGCGGAGGGGCTCGAGGTAGGGGTCGTCGGCTCGGGGTCGAACCTGCTGGTGGCGGACGAGGGCGTCCGCGGGTTGGTGCTCAAGCTTGACCGCGATCTGTCCCACATCGAGCAGCACGACGACCGCCTGGAGTGCGGCGGCGGCGCGCGGCTGCCCGCGGTGTCGGCGCACGCCTCGCGGGTCGGGCTGGCGGGGATCGAGTTCGGGGTCAACATCCCGGGCACGGTCGGCGGCGCCGTGAGAATGAACGCGAACGCCTACGGGGGCGAGCTGGCCCGCACGCTGGAGTGGGTCGACGTCGTCAGCGCGGCCGGGGTGGCCCGCCGCGCGCCCGATGAGCTCGGGTTCGCCTACCGCCGGTCGTCGATCGCCGCCGGTGAGATCGTCGCCCGCGCCCAGTTCGCGCTCACCGAGGCCCCGCCCGCGACGGTCAAGGCGACGCTCGCCGAGCTGCGCGAGCGCCGGCGCGCCGCCCAGCCCTCGGGCATCAAGACGTTCGGCTCGACCTTCAAGAACCCGGACGACCCGCGCGCGGAGGGCCGCAGCGCCGGGATGCTGCTCGACGCCGCCGGCTGCCGCGGGCTGAGCGTCGGCGGGGCGTCGATCTCCGAAAAGCACGCCAACTTCGTCGTCAACGACGGCGCGGCGAGCACGGCCGACGTGCTCGCCGTGATGGCGCTCGCGCGCGACCGCGTGCGCGAGCGCTTCGGGATCGCGCTGCAGCCGGAGGTGCAGACGCTCGGACCGGTCGGGCTCCCCGACGAGTGGCGGAGCGCGTGAGCACCGCCACCCGTCGACGCGTCGTCCCCCGCCTGCGCTCGTGGCACCTGCCGCGCCCGTCGCGGCCGGACGGCCGCCGGCGGCTGCCGCGGCCCGGACGGCGCACGCTGGCGGTTGTGGTCGTCCTGGCGGCCGTGCTCACCGGCGCGTACTTCTGGGCGCGGCAGTCCTCGCTCGTCGCCGTGCAGCAGGTGACGGTGACCGGGGTCAGCGGCCCGGATGCCGTCGCCATCCGCCAGACGCTCGTGCAGACGGCCGAGCGCATGACGACGATGAACATCGACTCGCGCAGGCTGAAGGCGTCGGTCTCCCGGTATCCGTTCGTGCGCTCGCTGCGCGTGAGCGTCTCGCTGCCGCACACGGCCACGATCTCGGTGTTCGAGCAGGTCCCGGTCGGGGTGCTCGGAGGGACGACGGTCTCCGCGCACGGCACCCTGCTGCCGAGGGTGAGCCCGTCGGGGCAGGCGGTGCCGACGATCACCGCCTCGAGCGCGGCGAGCGGGTCGGGGTCCGGGAGCGGCCGGTCCGGGAACGCCGTGACGGGCACCGCGCGCGCCGACGTCTACCTGCTGGCCAGCGCGCCCTATCCGATCCTCGCCAGGCTCGCCACCGCCGGCTGGAGGCCGGGCCGCGGACTGACGGCCACGCTGCGCAACGGGCCGATCGTCTACTTCGGCGACGACACCCGGCTCGCCGCCAAATGGCGGTCGGTGATCCTCGCACTCGCCCAGCCGAGCTCCGCCGGCGCGAGCTACATCGACGTCACCGACCCCACGCGCCCGGCGGCCGGCGTCGGCGCCGACACCCAGGCGACCAACCCGCCCACGAGCTCCAGCGGGCTGACGGGCACGACCGGGCAGACGACCACGGTTCCGGGGGGTTGAGGCGACGAACTAGACCTCAAGTTGAGGTTGAGGTTGCGGGATCCGGCAGCCTTCGGTCATAATCGAGACTTCCCCGATCTGCAAAGATCGTTGCGCATGGCTGCTCGCCGTTGACACCCCGTGCGCTCAGGGCCTACCGTGCATCACGCTGCGCATGAGGTCTGCGCTGCCACAACACTCAACCCCGTCTAGAGGGTCGGTCCAAGACACATGGAAAGCGGAAGCTATTTGGCAGTCATCAAGGTCGTCGGCGTCGGCGGCGGTGGTACGAACGCCGTCAACCGAATGGTCGACGCCGGGCTGCGGGGCGTCGAGTTCGTCGCGTGCAACACCGACGCGCAGGCACTCGCGATGTGTGACGCCGACATCAAGCTGAACATCGGCCACCAGCTGACCAAGGGGTTGGGGGCCGGCGCCAACCCGGAGACCGGCCACGGCGCGGCGGCGGAGTCGCGGGACGAGATCAAGGAGGCGCTCAAGGGCGCCGACATGGTGTTCGTCACCGCCGGCGAGGGCGGCGGCACCGGCACCGGCGCGGCGCCCGTCATCGCCGAGATCGCCAAGAACGAGATCGGCGCGCTCACCGTCGGCGTCGTCACCCGTCCGTTCTCCTTCGAGGGCACCCAGCGCTCCCGCCAGGCCTCGGAGGGGATCGCGCACCTGCGCGAGCACGTCGACACGCTGATCGTCATCCCGAACGAGAAGCTGCTCTCGATCGTCGAGCGGCGCACGACGGTGCTGGAGGCGTTCCGCGAAGCCGACAACGTGCTGCGCCAGGGCGTCCAGGGCATCACCGACCTGATCACGATCCCGGGCCTGATCAACCTCGACTTCGCCGACGTGCGCACGATCATGCACGAGGCCGGCAGCGCGCTGATGGGCATCGGCACCGCCGCGGGCGAGAACCGCGCCGCGGAGGCCGCCAAGGTCGCGATCTCCTCGCCGCTGCTCGAGGAGTCGGTCGAGGGCGCGACCGGGATCCTGCTCAACATCACCGGCGGCAACGACCTCGGGCTGTTCGAGGTCAACGAGGCCGCCGAGATCGTGCAGAGCGCCTCGGACTCCAACTCGAACATCATCTTCGGCGCGGTCATCGACGACTCGCTCGGCGACGAGGTGCGGGTGACGGTGATCGCGACCGGCTTCGACAAGACGATGCCCCCGCTCGCCGAGGAGGAGCCGGAGCCGACCTCGCCGCGGCGTCGCGACGTGCGGATGGACGATCGCCAGCGTTCGTCGCTGGAGATCTCCGACGACGACATCGACATCCCGTCGTTCCTGAAGAACCGCTGACCGAGGGCAGCGTGCGCCGCCGCGTGCGGCCGCCCCTTGATCTGCTTAGCTGGCCGCCGTGTCCAAGAGAGCGCTCATCACCGGCATCACCGGCCAGGACGGCTCCTACCTCGCCGAGCTGCTGCTCGACGAGGGCTACGAGGTCCACGGCATGGTGCGCCGCTCCTCCACCGAGAGGTTCGACCGCATCGAGCACCTGCGCGACAGGATCACCCTGCACCAGGCCGACCTGCTCGACCAGCGCTCGCTCACCGACGCGCTGAAGGCCTCCCGGCCGGCCGAGATCTACAACCTCGCCGCGATGTCGTACGTGGCCGTCTCCTGGATCCAGCCGACGCTCACCGCCGAGTTCACCGGCGTGGGCGTCACCCGGATGCTCGAGGCGATGCGCGAGGTCTGCCCCGAGGCCCGCTTCTACCAGGCCTCCTCCTCGGAGATGTTCGGCAAGGTGCAGGAGGTCCCGCAGACCGAGACGACCGCGTTCTACCCGCGCTCGCCCTACGGCGTGGCCAAGGTGTACGGCCACTTCATCACGGTCAACTACCGCGAGTCCTACGACCTGCACGCGACGAGCGGGATACTCTTAAACCATGAATCCCCGCGCCGCGGGCTGGAGTTCGTGACGCGCAAGATCACCTGGCACGCGGCCGCGATCAAGCTCGGGCTCACCGACACGCTGAAGCTGGGCAACCTCGACTCCGAGCGCGACTGGGGCTACGCCAAGGACTACGTGAAGGCGATGTGGCTGATGCTCCAGCAGGACGAGCCGGAGGACTTCGTGATCGCCACCGGCCAGACCCACTCGGTCCGGCGTTGCCTGGAGATCGCGTTCGACCAGGCCGGCGTCGAGATCGACGATCACGTGCAGATCGACGCCTCGCTGAGGCGGCCGGCCGAGGTCGACCAGCTGGTCGGCGATCGCTCCAAGGCCGAGCGAGTGCTCGGCTGGTCGCCGGAGACGAACTTCGAGGAGCTGATCCGGCTGATGGTCGACGCCGACCACGAGCTGCTGTCGCGGCGCGCGCGGCCGTGAGCGGGCCCGAGGGCTCGCCGCCGTCGCGCGGGCGGGCTCTCATCACCGGCATCACCGGTCAGGACGGGTCGTTCCTCGCCGAGGAGCTGCTCGGACGCGGGCAGGAGGTGATCGGGCTCACCCGGCGCGAACCGGACGCCCCGCTGGGCGCGAGCGAGCCGCTGCGCGACCGCCTCGCCGTGATCCGGGGCGACGTGCGCGACCCCAGGACGCGCGCGCGGATCGCCGAGCTCGCTCCCGACGAGATCTACCACCTCGCCGCCCCGACGTTCGTGCCCGACTCCTGGCGCGATCCGGCGGCGACGATGGCCGCGATCCACGGCTCCGCCGCCGCGTTGCTGGCGCTCGTCGCCGAGCGGCTGCCGAACACGCGCGTGTTCCTCGCCGGCTCGAGCGAGATCTTCGGCGACGCGCCGGTGAGCCCCCAGGACGAGGACACGCCCTGCCGGCCGCGCAGCCCCTACGCGACCGCCAAGCTCGCCGCCCACCAGCTCGTCGCGCAGCTGCGCGACCGCGACGGGCTGTTCGCGGTGAGCGGGATCCTCTACAACCACGAGTCCGAGCGCCGGCCGGCCCGGTTCGTCACCCGGAAGATCACCCGCGGCGCCGCCGAGATCTCGCTCGGGCGCCGGCGGACGCTCACCCTCGGGGACCTGTCGGCGGTGCGCGACTGGTCGTTCGCCGCCGACGTCATGCACGGCGCCCGGTTGTCCCTGCGCCACGACTCCGCGCAGGACTACGTGTTCGCGAGCGGCCTGGGGCACACCGTCGAGGAGCTCCTGCACGCCGCCTTCGCCCACCTCGGCCTCGACCCGTCCGACCACGTCGAGCTCGATCCGGCGCTCGTGCGGGCCCCTGAGCGGGTGGCGCCGATCGGCGACCCCGGACGCGCGCGCCGGGCGCTCGGCTGGGAGCCGACGCTCGACTTCGCCGGCCTCGTCGGGCGCATGGTCGACGCCGACCTGGCGGAGCTGAGAGCCGGGCCTTCGGCCTGATCCGGCGCGGCCGGCCCGACCGTCCGGCGGCGGACCGCGCAGCGGGCGGCGACCCCCGACGCGTGCACTAGCCTGCCGTCCATGGCCCAGGTCGCCGACACGCTCCGCCGCGGCCCGCTGCACGATCGCCACGTCGCCGCCGGCGCCAGGCTGATCGGGTTCGCGGGCTGGGAGATGCCGGTGCAGTACGTCGGGATCCGGGCCGAGCACCACGCCGTGCGCACGCACGCCGGCGTGTTCGACGTCTCGCACATGGGGCAGATCGAAACCTGCGGCCCGCAGGCGTTCGAGTTCCTGCAGCACCTGCTGTCCGGCGACCTGCGCAGGCTCGCCGAGGGCGGCGCCCAGTACGGGCTGCTCTGCCAGGAGGACGGCGGCGTGCGCGACGACCTCTTCACCTACCGCCTCGCTCCCAGCGTCTACCTCACCGTGACCAACGCCGCCAACCACGAGTCGGACCTCGCCTGGTTCCGCGCCCGAGCCGAGGGCTTCGACGTCGACCTCATCGACCGCAGCGGCGACTTCGCGATGCTCGCCGTCCAGGGCCCGGGCGCGCGGGAGATCCTCGCCGGGCTCGCCGACGGTCCGCTGCCGCCGCGGTTTCACTGCTGCGGGCGGACGATCGCGGACGTGCCGATGCTCGTGTGCGGGACCGGCTACACCGGCGAGGACGGCGCCGAGCTGCTGATCGATCCCGCCGACGCGCCCGCCGTGTGGGACGCGCTGCTGGCGGCGGGCGCGGAGCCGGCCGGCCTGGGCGCGCGGGACACGCTGCGCCTGGAGGTCTGTTACCACCTCTACGGCAACGACCTGATGACCTCCCGCGGGCCGATCGAGGCCGGGCTCGGCTGGGCCTGCGCGGAGGCGACCGGGTTCATCGGTGCTGAGGCGATCGCGCGGGCGCGCGCGCGCGGCCCCGCCCAGAAGCTGTCCGCGTTCGTCATCGAGGGGCCGGGGATCGCCCGGCAGGGCAACGCGGTGGCCGGCGGCGGCGTCGTCACCTCCGGGACGTTCTCGCCGTCGCTGGAGCGCGGCATCGGCATGGCGTACCTGCCCGCCGGGCACGCGGCGCCCGGCACCCGGATCGAGATCGACGTGCGCGGCAGCGTGCGCCCGGCGACCGTGGTGAAAAAGCCCATCTACTCCAAGGAGCGTTGATACGTGGCCGAGGCCAGCTATCCCGACGACCTGCTCTACCACCCGGAGCATGACTGGGCCCGGATCGACGGCGAGGAGGCCGTGTTCGGGATCACCTGGTACGCGCAGGACTCGATGGGCGAGGTGGTGTTCTTCGATCCGCCGAAGGTCGGCGGGCAGGTGAGCAAGGACGAGCCCTACACCGAGGTCGAGTCCGTGAAGGCGGTCTCGGATGTGGTCAGCCCGCTGTCGGGCGAGATCATCGCGGTCAATGACGAACTCTCCGACGCCCCGGAGACGATCAACGAGGACCCGTACGGAGAGGGCTGGCTGGTGCGCATCAAGTTGTCCGATCCCTCCGAGCAGGAAGCGCTGCTGGACGCCGCGGCGTACGAGGCCACGTTGTTGTGACGCGATACACGTCCGCCACCGACGCCGACCGCGAGGAGATGCTCGCCACGATCGGCGTCGCCTCGATCGAGGAGCTGTTCGCCGACGTCCCGTCCTCGCTGCGCCTGCCCCAGGGCCTGTCGCTCGATCCGGGGTTGTCCGAGCAGGAGGTGTACGCCGAGCTGCGCGCGCTCGCCGCCCGCAACGTCTCCTGCGAGGACGAGCTGTCGTTTTTGGGTGCGGGCATGTACGACCACTACGTGCCGGCGCTGATCGACTCGATCCTCGGCCGCTCGGAGTTCCTCACCCCATATACGCCGTATCAGCCCGAGGTCTCCCAGGGCGGGCTGCAGGCGATGTTCGAGTACCAGACCGCGATCTGTGAGCTCACCGGCCTGCCGGTCTCCAACGCCTCGGTGTACGAGGGTCCGAGCGCGGTCGCGGCCGCGGGCTACATCGCCAAGCACGCCAACGGGCGCCGCCGGTTCGTCGTCTCGCACGGCGTGCACCCGCACGCGCGTGAGGCGCTGGCGACGCTGTCGCGCGGGTGGGGGATGGAGGTCGTCGAGGCGCCGCTGGAGGACGGGGTGACCGCGCTGGGGCCGCTCGACGACACGGTGAGCGCCGTCGTCGTCGCGCAGCCGAACTTCCTGGGCGCCGTCGAGGAACTCGAGGCGCTCGCCGCCGCGGCGCACGAGGCGGGCGCGCTCTGCATCGCCGCGTGTGACCCGCTGCCGCTGGCGCTGCTGCGCACGCCGGGCGAGTGCGGCGTCGACATCGCCGTGGGGGAGGGGCAGACGCTCGGCAACCGCCTGGACTACGGCGGGCCGTCGTTCGGGTTCTTCTCCACCACTCAGGAGCTGATCCGCCGCATCCCGGGCCGGATCGCCGGCGAGACCGTCGACCGGGACGGCAGGCGCGGGTTCGTGCTCACCCTGCAGACCCGCGAGCAGCACATCCGCCGTGAGAAGGCGACCTCGAACATCTGCACCGCGCAGGCGCTCAACGCGCTCGCCGGCGTGATCTACCTCAGCTGGCTGGGGCGGCGAGGGATCGTCGAGCTGGCCGAGCTGCTCGTGCAGCGCACCGACTACGCCCGGCGCACGCTGACCGCGCTGGACGGCGTCCACGCGGTCCACGACCGGCCGGTTGTGCGCGAGTTCGCGGTGGCGCTCGATGCGCCCGTCGACGCGGTCGTCGCCCGTTGCCTGGCGGCGGGGGTCAACCCCGGCCACCCGCTCGGCTCCGAGGGGTATGAGAACGGGCTGCTGGTCGCGATCACCGAGCAGCGCACGCGCGAGGACATCGACCGCCTCGCCGAGGTGCTCGCCGGCGCGGTTTCGGCCGAGCGAGCGGCCGATCACGCCCACGCGGGAGCGGGCGCATGACGGCCTCGGCCCCGCCGCGCGCGCTGAGCTCCAACGCGGCCGCCGACGACGAGCTGACGATCTACGAGCGCTCGCGCCCCGGGCGCCGGGCGTTCACCCCGCCCGCCTCGGGCGTGCCCGAGCGCCCGCTCGACGAGCTGCTCGCGCCGGCGCTGCGGCGCGTGCAGGGCCCGCGCCTGCCCGAGGTCTCAGAGCCCGAGATCGTGCGCCACTACAACCGGCTGTCCAAGCGCAACTTCGACCTGGACACCGGCTTCTACCCGCTCGGGTCGTGCACGATGAAGCACAACCCCAAGCTGCACGAGCGGCTCGCCGCGCTGCCCGGTCACGCCCGGCTGCATCCGATGCAGCACCCCGCCCGGGCGCAGGGGGCGCTGGAGCTGATGTGGCGGCTGCAGGACGCGCTGGCGGAGATCTCGGGACTTGCGCACGTCTCGCTGCAGCCGTCGGCGGGGTCGCACGGCGAGCTGGCCGGCGTGCTGCTCACGCGCGCCTACCACGAGGACCGCTCAGAGAACCGCACCAAGGTGCTCACCCCCGACACCGCCCACGGCACCAACCCGGCGACGGTGACGATGGCCGGCTACGAGGTGGTCAAGGTCGGCACCGACCCCGACGGGAACGTCGACGTCGACGACCTGCGCGCCAAGGCCGGCTCCGACGTCGCCTGCCTGATGCTCACCAACCCGTCGACGCTCGGCCTGTTCGAGCCGCGGATCGAAGAGATCGCGGCGATCGTCCACGGCGTCGGCGCGACGCTCTACTACGACGGCGCGAACCTGAACGCGATCATGGGAATCTGCCGGCCCGGCGACATGGGCTTCGACATCGTGCACTTCAACCTGCACAAGTCGTTCACCCAGCCGCACGGCGGCGGCGGTCCGGGCGCCGGCCCGATCGCCGTCTCGGAGCGGATCGAGCCCTACCTGCCGCGGCCCCAGGTGGTCAGGCGCGAGCCGTCCGCGGGCGAGCCGTTCTATGACCTGGACCTCGAGCGGCCCAAGTCGATCGGCCGGCTGCGCGGCTTCCAGGGCAACTACGGCGTGTTCGTGCGCTCCTACGCCTACATCCGCTCGCTCGGGGCGGCGGGCCTGCGCGACGTCTCGGAGACCGCCGTGCTCAACGCCAACTACCTGCTCGCGCGGCTGCGGTCGCTCGGCGTGCTCGACGCCCTGCCCGCGGCGTACGAGCGGCTGTGCATGCACGAGTTCGTGCTCTCCGGCGGGCCGATGAAGCGCGACCTTCAGATCCGCACGCTCGATCTCGCCAAGCGGCTGCTCGACCACGGCGTGCATCCGCCGACCGTCTACTTCCCGCTGCTCGTCGACGAGGCGCTGCTGATCGAGCCGACCGAGACCGAGACCCGGGAGACGCTCGACCACTTCGCCGAGATCGTCGCCGCGGTGCTCGCCGAGGCCCGTGAGGACCCGGAGATCGCGCGCGGCGCCCCATACACGACGCCGGTGCGCCGCCTCGACGAGGCCGCAGCGGCCCGGCGCCCGGTCATCCGGCAACCATTGTGAGCGCCCGGTACGTCGTGTTCGGCGCCGGCGCCGTCGGCGGGGTGGTGGGCGCGCGGCTGAGCCAGGCCGGGCATGAGGTCGCGCTGATCGCACGGGGCGCCCATCTGGAGGCGATCCGCGCCGGCGGGCTGCGACTGCTCACGCCGGTGGAGGACGTGACCCTCCGGATCCCGGCGGCCGCCGATCCGGCACACCTCGCCGTCGGGCGCGACGGCGATGTGGTGCTGCTCGCGGTCAAGAGCCAGGACACGCTCGGCGCGCTGGAGCAGCTGCGCGCCGCCGGCGCCGACCAGGTGCCGATCGTGTGCCTGCAGAACGGGGTCGAGAACGAGCGCGTCGCGCAGCGCCGCTTCGCCGAGGTCTACGGCGGCTACGTGATCGCGCCCACCAACCACCTCGAGCCCGGCGTGGTCGAGGCGACCGGCGCCAAGCTGTCGGGCTTCCTCTCCTTCGGCCGCTACCCGTCCGGCTGCGACGCGCGCTGCGAGCAGCTCGCCGAGGCGGTGTCGGGCGCGCATTTCGCCGGCTCGGCGGTCGAGGACGTCATGCGCCTCAAGCACGCCAAGCTGCTGCTCAACCTGGCCAACGTCGTGGGCGCGCTGTTCGCCGACGCGCCCGAGCTCGCCGAGCTGGAGGCGCGCGTGCGCGCGGAGGGCGAGGCCGTGCTCGACGCGGCCGGGATCCCGCACGAGGACCCGCACGCCGGCGACCGCCAGGCGCGCTGGAACGACCTCGGCGTGGCCGCGATCGAGGGCCGGATCCGCGGGGGCTCCTCGAGCT
This sequence comes from uncultured Solirubrobacteraceae bacterium, assembly GCA_963702225.1. Classification (GTDB taxonomy): domain Bacteria; phylum Actinomycetota; class Thermoleophilia; order Solirubrobacterales; family Solirubrobacteraceae; genus Palsa-465. Next base: position 92,210 of record CAVPBY010000065.1, read on the forward strand.
GGCAGAGCCTCAAGCGGGGCACGCGCGCGATCGAGACCGACTATCTCAACGGCGAGATCTCCCTGCTCGGCCACCTGCACGACGTGGCCACGCCGCTCAACGACGCGCTCTGCCGCCTCGCCGACGCCCACGCGCGGCGCGGCGGGGGGCCGGGCGAGCTGGCCGTCGGCGACTTCCCGGGAGCGCCGGCGACGTGAACGGAGACCCCGTGATCGCCGCCCAGGCGCGGGAGATCGCCGAGCGCGCGGTCGACTTCGAGCTGGGCGCGCTCGTCGACATCTCCTCGCCCTCGGGCGACGTCGCCGGCGCCGAGGCGGCGATCGAGGTGTGCGCCTCGCTGCTGCCCGAGGGCGCCGTCGTCGCCCGCCCCGAGTGCTCGACGCCCGGCTGCGCGCCCGACCTGGTGGCGCGCCTGCGCGGGACCGGCTCCGGGCGCCTGGTGCTGCTCGGGCACGTCGACACCGTCTTCGCCCACGGCGACCACGCGCCGCTGCGCGACGAGGGCGAGCGGCTGTACGGCTCGGGCACGATCGATATGAAGGGCGGCGACGTGCTCGCGCTCGGCGTCGCCCGCGCGCTCGCCGCCGACCCCTCGCGCTTCGCCGAGATCGCCGTGGTGATGGTCTGCGACGAGGAGTGGCGCGTCGACGAGTTCCGCCGGGTCGGCGAGTTCGCGGGGTTCGACGCGTGCCTGTGCTTCGAGGGCGGCCACGTCACCCCCGACGGGCAGGAGGGGGTCGTCGTGCGCCGCAAGGCGGCCGGCACGCTGCTCGTCGACGGGCTCGGCCGGGCCGCGCACTCGGGCTCGGCGCCCGATCAGGGTCGCAACGCGCTGCTCGCGGTCGCGCGGGTCGCCGACCGCGCCGCCGGCTTCCACGACCCGGACGGTCCCGACCAGCTGTCGGTCGTGCCGACGGTGATGCGCTCGGGAGAGGCGTTCAACGTCGTGCCCGCGCGCGCAGAGCTCATCTGCGACATGCGCGCGCGTACCCTGGAGGCGTTCGATCCGGTGCTCGCCAGCGTGCCCGCCGACCTCGACGAGGTGGCGCTCACCACCCGCATGGGCCGCGCCTGGCCCGGGATGGATGCGGAGGCGGCGACCGGACCGCTGCTCGCGGCCGCGGCGGCCCGCATCGGCCGCCCGATCGTCGGCGTCGCCCGCGGCGGCGCGTCGGACGGCAGCCACTTCGCGCAGGCGATCCCGGTGACCGTGGACGGCCTCGGCCCGCGCGGCGGCGGCGCCCACACGCCCTCCGAGTTCGTGCTCCGCGACGCGCTGCGCAGCCGTGCCGAGGTCGCGCTCGCGCTCGCCGGCGAGGCGCTCGCCGCGGTCGCCTGAGTCGCCTGATCCACTGCCAGTCGAAGCGCCGGCGAAGAATCTGCGGGTCGCGGGCCGCGGGCATGCGATCCTTGGGTCATGCGCGTACCGCTCGACACCCGCCGCGAGGCCCGCTCGGGGCTGACCCTGCTGTTCGGCATCGTCGCGCTCATGTGGGTGGTCGAGGCGGTCAACGCGATCGACCACCGCGCGCTCTCCGGCGAGGGCGGGATCTACCCGCGCAACGTCGATCACCTGTGGGCGATCCTCACCGCGCCGTTCCTGCACGAGAGCTTCTACCCGCACCTGATCGACAACACGATCCCGCTCGTGTTCATGGGCATCATCATCGCCCTGCGCGGCGCCCGGCGGCTGGCGGTCGTCACGCTGATCGTCATCCTGGTGAGCGGCATCGGCACCTGGCTGATCTCGCCCGCCTCCAGCGACACGTTCGGCGCCAGCGGCCTCGTCTTCGGCTACGCCACCTACCTGATCGCCCGCGGCGTCTTCAACCGCCGTCTGCTGGAGATCGCCGTCGGGCTCGTCGTCGGCGTCGTCTGGGGCGGTGCGCTGGTGGCGAGCGTCGTGCCGCACGCCGGGGTCTCGTGGCAGGACCACGTCTGCGGCGCGATCGGCGGCGTCATCGCGGCGTGGCTGCTCGCCCGCCCGCGTGACCGCGGCGGCAGCGTCGCCGGACACGGACCGGGAGCCGGCTCCGGCGGCCGCGGGGACCCGCCCCCGCGCCGTGGCCCGGCGCTCGGCGGCGAGGATCTGCACGCGGCGCTCGATCGCGCGATCCGGCACTGACGACGCACGCGCCGGGGCTCTCGACGCCCCGGTGCGGCTGCACCCGGGACCGCGGCGGGGGCGGGCCTCGGTAGGCTCGTCGCGATCGTGCGCATCTTCTCGGGCATCCAGCCGACCGGCCGCAAGCACCTCGGCAACTACATCGGCGCGATCACGCAGTACGTCGCCGGCCAGGACCGCGGCGAGGCGATCTACTGCGTCGTCGACCTGCACGCGCTCACCGTCGCCTACGAGCCCGCGCAGCTGCGCGCCGCGGTCTACGACACCGCGGCGCTGCTGCTCGCCGCCGGGCTGGACCCGGAGCGCTGCATCTTCTTTCGCCAGTCCGACGTCGCCGAGCACCCCGAGCTCACCTGGCTGCTGATGAGCGTCACCGCCTACGGCGAGCTCACCCGGATGACGCAGTTCAAGGAGAAGACCGAGTCCACCGCCGCGCGTAGCCTCGCCACCGCCGGGCTCTTCAACTACCCGGTGCTGATGGCCGCCGACGTGCTCGCCTACCGTGCCCACGAGGTCCCGGTCGGCGACGACCAGCGCCAGCACGTCGAGCTGATGCGCGACGTCGCCGAGCGCTTCAACGCGCGCTTCGGCCCCACGCTCGTCGTCCCCGAGGCCCGCATCCCCGAGGTCGGCGCGCGGATCATGGACCTGAAGTTCCCCGATCGCAAGATGTCGACCACGTCGGGTAACCCCGCCGGCACGGTCTACGTCACCGACGAGCCCGCCGCGATCGCCAAGAAGTTCCGCTCGGCGGTCACCGACACCGGCGCCGAGGTCCGGCGGGCGCCGGACAAGGCGGGGATCGCCAACCTGATCGACATCCTCGCGGCCGTCCGCGGGGTGAGCCCCGAGGCCGTCGAGGCGGACTTCGCCGGCTCGCAGTACGGCCCGTTCAAGGGGGCTGTCGCGGACGCCGTGATCGACTACCTCACCCCGGTCCGTGAGCGCTACGATGCGCTGCGCGCCGACGAGGGGGGCCTGGAGCGGGCGCTCGCGCTCGGCGCCGCCAAGGCGCAGGAGATCGCCGCGCAGACGCTCGCCGACGTGCGCGAGGTGATGGGCATCGGCCCGCGCGTGCCCGCCGTCGCGGCCCGCTGAGCCGACCCGGACCCCGCCGGGGCCGCTGGCATGCGGTCCGGCGCCCCGGTTAGTGTTGACCCGGTGACGCTCACCTACCTTGATCTCGACCTCGACGTCTTCGCGGGGCCGTTCGACCTGCTGCTCACGCTCATCCTGCGCGAGGAGGTCGACCTCATGGAGGTCGACCTCGCCGAGGTCGTGATCACCTACATCGACCACCTCGAGCGCCGGGGCGAGCTCGACCTGGAGGCCGCGACCGAGTTCCTGGTGCTGATCGCGGCGCTGCTGGAGCTCAAGTCGCGGCTGCTGCTGCCCGGCGAGGAGATCGAGGAGCTGGAGCTCGACCCGGGCGAGGCCGCCGAGGAGCTCGTCGCCCGCCTGGTCGCCGCCCAGCGCTACCGGACCGCCGCCGAGCACCTCCGGTCGCGCCTGGAGCGCGAGCAGGGGTATCGCTTCCGCAGGGCTCCGCTGCCCTCGCAGCTGCGCACCGCGCCGCTCGCCGACGCGGGCGCCGTGTACGCGCCGGCGCACCTGTCGCGCGCGATCCGCTCGCTGCTCGAGGTGCCGCCGCCGGTGGATGTGCGCCACATCACGAACGTCCGCGTCACCCTCGCCGAGCGACTCGCGCACCTCAAGCGGCTGCTCTCGCGCGGCCGGTTCACGTTCTCGGAGGCGGTCGGCGACTCCGACCGGGTGACGGTCGCGATGACGCTGTACGCGCTGCTCGAGCTCTACAAGCAGGGCGAGGCGACCTGGGACCAGGCAGAGCCGTTCGCCGAGATCACGGTGAGCTCCCCGCGCGGCGCGACCGCGCCGGCGCCGCCCGCCGAGACCGAGCCGCCCGCGCGGAGGCTCAGCGCGTGAGCGTCACCGGGTCGCGGCCGACGGCCGGCGCCGAGCGCGGCACGGCCGAGCTCGACGAGCTCGCGCGGATCCTCGAGTCGCTGCTGTTCCTGAGCGCCGAGTCGGTGTCCGCGGAGGCGCTCGCCGAGGCCGCCGACGTGGAGGCCGGCGAGGTGACCGCCGCCCTACAGGCCCTGCGCGCCCACTACGAGCAAGAGGGGCACGGGCTCGTCCTGCGCGAGCTCGCCGGCGGCTACACGCTCTCCAGCCACCCCGACGCCGAGCACGCCGCCCGCCGCCTGCTCGCCAAGCCCCGGACCCCGCCGCTCACCGCCGCCCAGGCGGAGACGCTCGCGATCGTCGCCTATCTGCAGCCGGTCTCCCGGCCGGAGATCACCCGCATCCGCGGCGTGAGCGCGGAGTCCGCGGCGACCACGCTGCTCGAGCGCGGGATGATCGAGGAGGCGGGCCGCTCCCAGTTCGGGGCGGTCATGTACCGCACGACCGACCTGTTCCTCAAGCTGTTCGGGCTCGACGCGACCGGCTCGCTGCCCGAGATCGAGGGCTTCGATCCCTCGCCCGAGTTCGAGCAGGAACTGCGCGACCGGCTGCTGCGCGCCGGCGAGGTCCGCGGCGGGATCGCCGGGATCACCGCCACCGGTCCGTCCGCGGTGCCCGATCCCGACCGTGCGGACGCCGTCGGACGGGACGACGGCGGGCCGTGCGCCGACGCGGCGGGCGACGACTGGGCGGCACCGGCCGACGGGGCGGGCGACGACTGGGCGGCCCCGGACGACGGGTCCGCGCCGGACGCCGGCTGACCGCCACGGAGCAGCCCTTTCGCCCACACGACCCCCGCCGCCGCGTCGCGTGGGCGAAAACGCTCGCTCCCGGGCGGCACGCGTGACCGCCGGCGCGTCCCGGGACCTGCCGGCGGGCGGTTTGGTGCGCGCCGCTCAGCGTCCGAGGAACCGCAGCAGCGCGGCAATGTCGCGCTCGAACGCGCCGGTCACGCGCTCGTCGAGCGGGCCGAACGGCCGGAAGTCGATCCCCGCCCCGGCGAACCGCCACACGCCGGCGGCGCGACCGCCGGCGAGCCCGATCCCGCGGAACACGCCGCCGGAGACGACGTCGGGCTCGTGGCCGCCGAGCACGTCCTCGCGGGAGCGCCACCCCATCAGCAGCGGGTCGAACGCCCCGAGCAGCCGGGGCGCGGGCAACCGGGGCGCAGCCAGCCGGGGCGCGACCAGCCCGCCCGCCGGGTCAGCCGGCCCGCCCGCGGACGCGGCGAGCGCGACCAGCCCGCCGTCGCCCTCCTCGATCCGCGAGCCGAGCGCCCCCAGCGCCGGGCGTACGTGCCGCAACGGGACCGCGAGCCAGCGCGCGAGGTCGCGCGGGTCCGCCGGGCCGTGGCCGGCCAGGTAGCGCCGGGCGATCTCGGCGTAGCCGCGCTCGGGGTCGCGGCGCACCGCCTCGACCGCGGCCGGCGCCTCGGGCAGCCAGTCGGCGACCCGCACGTAGAGCTGCTCGGCGCCCGCGCGCGGGACGAGCCCGCGCACGAGCACCCCGTCGAGCGAGGCCCGGAACAGGACGTGGACGAGACCCTGGCCCTCGGCGGGGATCGAGGCGGACAGCAGCCGCTCGCGCAGCGCCGTCCGCGACAGCGGCCCGTCGTCGGCGAGCCAGCGGTCGACGAGGCCCACCGCCCGGTCGGCGAGCGCCGCGCCGATGCCGAGCTGGGCCAGCCGGGTCATCGCGGCCGTCCGCTGCCAGGGCGCGATCAGCGCCTGCAGCAGCGGATAGTCCTCGCGGGTGACCAGGTGCAGCGTGCCGCGGTTCAGCCAGGTGACGAGCAGCGATCGCTCCTCGGTGAGCGCACGGTCGACGTCGGCACCGGTCGTCGCGCGGGTGCGGGCCCGGACCGCCAGGCGGAACCCGCGCGGATCCTGTCCCTGTGTGGCCAGCAGCCGCCGCGCGACCGCGACCGGGCCGTCGGCGCCGGTCCCGATCGGCGGCCCGGCGAGCCCCTGCGCGACCAGGCGCCGGCGCAGCAGCGCCGAGGCCCGCCGGTCAGCCACCGCGGGCGGCGAGCTGGCCGCAGGCGGCGGCGATGTCGCGGCCGCGGGTGAGGCGCACCGTCGCGCCGAGCCCGTGGCGTTCGAGTCGGCCGCGAACGCCTCGATCGCCTTCGGCGAGGATCCCTCGTAGGCCGAGTCGGTCGGGTTGAACGGGATCAGGTTGACCTTGAACATGCGCGCGTCGAGCACCTCGGCCAGCTGCGTGGCCTGGACGTGGGAGTCGTTGACGCCCGCGAGCATGACGTACTCGACGAACACCATCCGGCGCTTGCGCTCGTACCAGCGCCGGCAGGCCGCGAGCACCTCGGACAGCGGGTAGCGGTCGTTGACGGGCATCAGCTCCGAGAACGGCGTATCGACGGTTCACAGGACTCCTCAGCACGAGTGGGTGGCCGCCCGCTCAGAACGCGCGATTGGAGCCTTGCGGCCTGTGTGAGGTGTCGACGGTAGCGGGCCGACTACTGTTTGAGCGACTGGGCGATGATCGCCTCGGTCTCCTGGTAGTTCGTGCTGGATTATTGTTGGCTGGAACCATTCCCTGCGGATCCCGTGGCCACATCCTGCGTGAAGGCGCGATCGCCTTCGTGCCGGGCGTCTGGGCCCGCTGTCGGTTGGTCAACCACTGGCGGCTGGCAGATTCGGCTCAACCAACTTCGCGAACTGGTTCGCCAACTGGCATCCCTGGACGGGGTCCGTGCCGGCATTGATCGTCACATCGACCCGGGACGAGTTGGTGACTCCGATCGCGATGACGCATGTGCCAGACTGCGTGGATTGTAGTTGACGCCCTGGATGGCTACCAATATTGTCCGGGGTTATCGTATCGACGCTCGAACTGATGTCGTTGATTCCCTGAGTATCCCTGATGCCAACGCTAACAGCATATCCGTCGCCATTGTTTGCCGTTGCGTTTTGCCATCTGCAAGTGCGCGCACCGCCCAGATTCTCTGGGGTGGGGGTGCCGAGTTGATTTTGGCTGACGTCGTTGGAGCTGAGCAGGTCGCACGGCTGTATCGATGTCAAGCCGGGGGCGCCCGATGTGGCACTGCTGCCACTGCCAGGCTGGGTGGTGTTGGCCGGGGGCGCCGGGGTGCCGCCG
>CAVPBY010000066.1:0-16957 GCA_963702225.1 uncultured Solirubrobacteraceae bacterium
ATCCCGAGGGCGACGAGCACCGCGGCGCTGGCCAGCGCGACCGCGCCGGTCAACCGGTGATCAACCGCGCGAGGCGGTACCACGCCCCGCTGGGCGCGGACCGCGCCTCGCGCTCGGCGGCCCGCCGCAGCCGCCGGGGTGAGAGGGCGTTGACCCGAGGGCCGAGCACCGCCAGAAGCGCCGGCAGCACCGTCAGCGCGAGCGCCGCCGCCAGTAGGGCCACGATCGCGCCCGCGATCCCCATCGAGTACAGGAACCGCTGCGGGAAGATCGCCAGCGCGGCGACCGCGAACGCGACCGTGACGGAGCTGAACAGCACCGTGCGCCCGGCGGTCTGCAGGGTCCGTCGAAGCGCCTTGGGGCCGAAGCCGACTCGTGCCGCCTCCTCGCGGTAGCGCGAGACGATGAACAGACTGTAATCGATCGCCAACCCGAGTCCCAGTCCGGTGGTGAGGTTGAGCGCGAACACCGAGAGGTCGGTGAGGGTCGAGACGAGGCGTAGCAGGAAGAACGCGCCGACGATCGCCAAACCGCCCAGGAGCGGCGGCAGCAGCGACGCCACCAGCGAGCGGAAGAAGATCAGCGAGAGCACGAAGATGAACGGGAACGCGAGCAGCTCGGCGTGCGCCAGGTCGTTTCCGACCTCCGTGTTGACCTGCGCGTTGGCGATCGCGTCGCCGCCCAGCGTGACGTCGTGCTGGGCGGAGAAGTCGCGCTCGATCGCCTGGGCGTCGCCGGACACGCGCTTGTCCGACAGCGCCTTGAAGTAGGCGAGCACGTATGTCGACCGCCCGTCGCGCGCCACCATCGCGTGGTCACGCGTCGTATAGAAGGTCGCGACGGCCGCCACATCGTTCTGTCCGGCGACTCCGCGGCGACCGGTTCACCCGCCGGCGAGCGGCGGGACTGCGAACGTCTCCGCTCGCGACGAGCGCGACGATCCCGGGATCCATCTGGCGCCGGTCGCGATCTGAAACCGGTTGGTCGCCTGCACGCTCTGGGTGGCCGGATCGTCGGTGCCGTAGGGGCTCATGCGGTTCGCCACCCCGGCGCCGAACACCGCGGCGATGGCCGCCCCGAGGACCGCCACCATCAGGACCCGGCGACGGTTGCGGTACACGAACCTGTCAGTCTCGAGAGCATGCGTTCACTCCTTTGCGAGCCGGCGCACCACCGCCGCGCGCGATCGGGGACCTCGTGATCCGTACCGGTTGATTCGTCCCGGTTGAGTCGTCCCGGTTGAGGCCCGGCACGCTAGATACCGGCGATCAGGGTGTCATCGGCGCGGCGGATGATCTTCCCCCGCGTGGTGAACTCGTCCGCGAGGTGGTGTCATCTCCACCCCCACCACCGGTCAGGCTCCGGTCGCGGCGGGGTCCAGCGGAACCGCACGACGGCGAGAAGCGCTCCCACGGCGCCCCAGGCGGCGAGAACCGCCAGGTCGCCCCACGCGACCCCGTGGCTGCCGGGGAGGAATCCGCGGCCCAGCGCGGCCACCAGGTGCTCGAGCGGGAACGCCTGGGCGATCCGGTGCAGGGCGCTCGGGAGGTTGACGGTCGGGATGTAGACGCCGGAGATGAACGACAGCGGCAGCGTCAGCGCCAGCACGACCGGCTGCGCGGCGTCGGCCGAGCCGATCGCAGTCGAGACGGCGTATCCCAGACACGCGAGAGCGAGCGAGCCGACGGCAACGCTCAAGGCCAGCGCCCGAGCGCTCCGGGGGCGACGTGCACGCCGAAAGCGATGCTGCCGATCGCGATCACGACCGCGGTGACGACGGCCGAGACCGCCAGCGAGGTCAGCGCGCGGCCCGCGATGATCACCGTCGCGGGCGCGGGCGTCGCGCGCCGGCGCTTGAGCACCCCGAGCTCGCGCTGCGCGGTGATCACGATCACCAGGCTCGAGAACGACGGGGTCAGCACGGCAAGCGCGGCGATCCCCGGCACGTAATAGGTCGACGCCTTGATGTGCGCGGGCCCGATCAGCTGGTTGCCGAACACGCTGACGAAGATCACCAGGAACATCACCGGCAACAGCAGCGTGAAGAACCGGGCCTGACGGTTGCGGAGCGAACGTGAGCAGGTCGTAGCGGGTCTGATGGAGAACGAGCCGGATCATCGGCGGCGCCGAGGTGACTGGGCGCGGTCAGGTGCAGGTAGACGTCCTCGAGCGTCGCGCGGCGCAGCTCGAGGTCGGGCAGCTCGAGCTCGTGCCCGAGCGCCCAGCTGGGTGAGCGAGAACATCGCCGAGACGGGGTCCTCGCACGCTGACGCTCACCTTGCGGTCGTCGTCGATGCGCGGTGACGCCCAGGCGCCACCGGCAGTTGCTCGAGCTCCACGCCGCGCGGGACCGTGAAGCTGATCTCGGCGGCCATCAGCGTCTCGCGCGCCGAGGGAGCCGGGCGTGCCCTCGGCGACGATCTGGCCGTGCGGCGATCACCGCGATCCGGTCAGCGAGCCGCTCGGCCTCCTCCATGTAGTGGGTGGTGAGGACGATCGTCGTGCCGCTCGTGCGCAGGCCCCGCACGAGATCCCACATCGACGCGGCGGGCGGCCGGGTCGAACCCGGTCGTCGGCTCGTCGAGGAACAGCAGCTCGGGGTCGCCGATCAGCGCCAGCGCCACGTCCAGTCGGCGCCGCTGCCCGCCGGACAGCTGCTCGCAGCGCCGACCGGCGAGATCGCCGAGGCCGACCTGCGCGAGCGTGTCATCGACGGGACGCGGGTGCGTGTAGTAGCCGGCGTACAGCGCCAGGCACTCGCGGGCCGTCAGCTCGGGCTCGGGCTGGCTGTCCTGGAGCACGATCCCGAGCCGCTCGCGCCACGCCCGGTCCCCGTGCGCCGGGATCGACGCCCAGCACGTGGGCCTCGCCGCCGGAGCGCTGGCGGAAGCCCTCGAGGATCTCCAGGGTGGTCGTCTTGCCGGCTCCGTTCGGGCCGAGCAGCGCGAAGATCTCCCCGCGCGCGATCTCCAGATCGATCCCGCGGACCGCCTCGACGCCGCCGTAGCTGCGCCGCAGCCCGCGCACCGAGAGCGCCGGCTGGTCCGGTGCGCGTCGCTCACCCTCACCTGGGTGTCGCGTACGCCGGGTCCAGGGGTGGATGAGTGGGTGCTGTGAGCATGGCCGGCAACGCTAGGTCCGTCCGGCCGCGCCGTCATCGGCGCCACGACCGAACTTCGGTCGCTCGCTGACTCGGTCCGCGGGCGGGTCCGTGTCCACCCCTGGGTGGAGATGTTCGCGGCCGGCCGAATCCGCCCCCACGCCGATGACAGGACACCGGCCCCGTCGTACATTGCCGCTATGGAGGACCTCGCCGCGGTCCCGCCCGGTGCGCTCTACGAGTCGCTGCCCGCATTGCGCCGCGCTCGTCGCATCGGCCTGCTCGCGGTCCTGGTGGCGGTTGGCGTCTCCTTCCTCGAGCATCCGGCTCCCGCGACCAGCGGTCAGGGTCTCGCGGTCGCCGTCGCGGACGGGGTCCTGCTCGTCTCAGGGGTCACGCTCGTGGTCCGTGCCGACCCGCCGGTCACCCTCGCGGCGCTCACCGCGATGATCGCCGCCGCCGCGGTCGCTCGTCTGGCTCCAGCCGTGGCGGTGCGGGCGAAGCTGGGCTGTTCGTCGCGGTCGCGTTCGCCGGCATCCGGCTCACCGAGCGCCAGGCGATCGGTGCCTGGCTGCTCGCCGCCGGCGCGGCGTCCCCGGCCCCCTGCACGCACAGCATTCGATCGGCCTGCTCGTCGGCACCGAACTGGGTATCGCGGCCTTTCACCTGGTGGCTCGGTTCGGGCGCAGCGCCGCGGAGGCGGACGCGCAGACCCGGCGCCTCCTGGCCGAGCTCCGGCAAGCCGCAACTCGGAGGCCGAGGCCGCGATGCTCCGCGAGCGCAGCCGGCTCGCCCGCGACATGCACGATGTGCTCGCGCACTCGCTGTCGGGCCTGATGCTGCAGCTCGAAGGCGCTCGCATGCTCGCCGCGCAGCCCAGCGGGGACGGACAGCTGTCGCCGACGCTCGATCGCGCTCACCATCTCGCGCGGACCGGGCTCGACGAGGCCCGTCGTGCGATCTCCGCGCTGCGAGACGAGGATCTCCCCGGCCCCGACGCGGCTCCAGCAGCTGGCCGGCGACTTCGAGCAGGACTCCACCATCCTCACCTCCCTGACCGTCAGCGGGACCGAGCGCCCCCTGGACACCGAGACCTCGCTCACCATCTACCGGGTCGCGCAGGAGGCGCTCACCAACATCCGCAAGCACGCGCATCCCGAGCGCGTCGAGCTTCACCTCCGCTACGACGCCGACGGCATCCGCCTCACGGTCCGGGACCGCGCGCACACGCTCGTCGCGCGCACGACGCCCCGGCCGCGGTCGTGGGAGGCGGATACGGGCTCACCGGGATGCGCGAGCGCGCCGCGCTGCTCGGTGGCGCGGTCGAGGCCGGTCGCACGGACGACGGATTTCAGGTCGAGCTGTGGATCCCGGCATGAGCGCCCAGCCGATCACCGTGTTGATCGCCGACGACCAGCGGGTGGTCCGCGAAGGCCTGACCATGGTCCTCGGTCTGATGCCGGGCGTCGAGATCGTCGGCGCCGTGAGCGACGGCGAGGAGGCGGTGACGCTCGCCGAGCAGCTCCACCCCGACGTGGTCTTGATGGACCTGCGCATGCCGCGGTGCGACGGCGTCGAAGCGACCCGCCGGCTGACCGAGCGCCGGCCCGGCACGACGAAGGTCGTCGTGCTCACGACGTACGCCGACGACCACAGCGTCATCCAGGCACTGCGCGCCGGGGCCTGCGGCTTCCTCACCAAGGATGCCGGCAGCCCGGAGATCGCCGCCGCGCTGCAGGCCGCGACCCGGGGGGAATCCGCGATCGACCCGGCCGTCCAGCACCATCTCGTCAAGGCGATCGCCCGAACCGCCCCGCTGCAATGGTCCCCCCCGACGAGACGCCAGCTGCCCGACGGGCTCACCCCGCGGGAGGCCGCCGTCCTCGCGCTGATCGCGGAGGGATTCTCCAACGCCGAGATCGCCGAGCGGCTCACCGTCACCGAGACCACCGTCAAGAGCCACATCAATCATCTGTACGGCAAGACCGGCGCGCGCGACCGGGCCCAGGCGGTCGCCTACGCCTACCGCCACGGTCTCGCACCCGGCGCGGAGCCGGCCTGAACGGCCTCAGCGCTGAATGGGGGCCTCAGTGGTGAGGACCGCCTGGATCAGCCGGGCCCGGCCGTCGGTGAGGCCGCGCACCAGATTCGCCACCTTGGCCGGGAAGTCCGGGACGAACACCTGGAGCCCGAGCGGCGGCTGCTCGCCGGCGAGGAACCACTGCATCGCCTGACCGGCCGACTCGGTGAGGTCGTTCCAGTGCTGGACCGTGAAACCGGCGTCGCCCAGCAGCTCGGCGAGCCCGTTCGGGGTGACGAGGTGGCTCTGCTCGGGCGTCGTCGCCCAGGGCAGCGGGAATCGCATCGGTCCGCCGGACCCCGCGACGACATCCCAGAGCGCCAGTCGACCTCCGGGCGCCAGGACGCGATGCGCTTCGGCGTAGAGCCGCTGCTTGTCCGCGATGTTCATCTGGACGTGCTGGCTGATCACGACGTCGAACGACCCGGCCTCGAACGGCAGCGCGGTGACGTCGGCGGTACGGACGTCGATCAGGTCACCGAGCCCGACCAGCTGATTGAGCCACCGGGCGACGACGCAGTACTCGGCGGTGAGATCGACCGCCGTGACCCGAGCGCCCCGCTCGGAGGCGATCATGCGGGCCGCGCCGCCGATTCCGGTTCCGGCGTCGAGGACGCGATCGTCCTGCGCGACCTGTGCCAGGTCGACGAGCGCCGCGGTGGCCAGGCGGCCAAGGGTGTGGAAGTCCTCGAGCATCGCGAGGTCCGCCGGGGTGAGCGCGTCCGTCCGCCGACCGGCCGCGGCGAGAGCCCGTTCGATGTTGGAGCGGGCGAGACCGGTGGCATAGGTCTGTTCGATGGTGAGCGTCATGGGGGATCTCCTGGTGTCGTGTTCATGGCTCGGCGGCCGGACTCATGCCCGCAGTCGATAGGTGACGCCGCTGAGCTCCTCCGAGAGCTCGAACAGGTGTCGCTGCGCCGTCAGATCGAGGGCGGCCGGACTCGCCGCCACCGGTACCGGATCTCCCGTGAATCCGAAGCGGCCGGAGGGGCCGAGGTACGCGCCCCCGCGCAGCGCCGGGTCGGTCGCGGCGCGCAGGGTCGGGAGCGCGCCCTCCTCCGGGCTCTGGACCAACCAACTGACCAGGCGGGTGCGGGAGCCGGCGAGACGCCGCTCGAGCCAGGAGCTCGTCCGCCACAGCGCGGTGCGGGCGTTGCCGGGGTGCGCGGCGACCGAGATCGTCGCCGCGCCCTCAGCCTCGAGTCGCCGCTGAAGCTCGAAGGTGAACAGGAGGTTCGCGAGCTTGGAGCGGTCGTAGGCCGCCCCGGGATCGTGGTCCTCCGGGTGCGCGAGGCGGTCGAATTGCGGCGCCGCCCGCCGGTGCGCGTTGCTGCTGACGGTGATGACCCGCGACGACGGCGTCGCCAGGAGCCGGTCCAGCAGCAGCCCGGTCAAGGCGAAATGGCCGAGGTGATTGGTGGCGAACGTGCGCTCGACCCCGTCCTCGGTGCGCTCGAACGGGATCGCCATCACCCCGGCGTTGTTGATCAGCAGGTCGAGGCGCGCGCACGACGCGAGGATCTGCTCGGCCCCCGCGCGCACGGACGCCATCGACGCGAGGTCCGCCACCACGACCTGCGGCGGTCGCCGGTCGGCCGTCCACGCCGCGAGCCGACCTGCCGCCCGTTCGCCCCTGTCCCGGTCTCGACACGCCAGGATCACCGTCGCGCCCTGCGCGGCGAGCCTCGCCGCGGTCGCCAGGCCGACCCCGGTGTTCGCGCCGGTGACCACGGCGACCCGGCCGCGCTGGTCGCCCAGGTTCGACGGCGTCCACGCCGCGTCGGCGATCGGCTCCGCCGTGCCCGAAGGGCTCATATCCACCGCCGGACACCGCGCGCGTAGTTCGTGTAGCCCGCGCCGAACTTCCGTTCCAGGTAGCGCTCCTCACGCGCGATGACGCCCCGGTCGACGACCGCGATCGCGACCGGCAACGGGGCGAGCGCCCAGGGGGCATTCGCGACGAGCGCGATCCCGCCGTACGAGAGCGCCATGCCGAGGTAGCCGGGGTTGCGCGTCAGCCGGTAGGGGCCGTCGGCCACGATCGCCTCCGAGGGCTTGTACGGATCGAGCGGCGTGCGGGCGCGGCCGAACGCCTGTACGAACCCCCCGAGGAGCGCGGCGCCTGCGCCGATCAGCGCGGCTCCGACCGGCCGGGCGATCGCCGCCGGCAGCGAGGCGCGCCCGATCGTCGCATCCAGCCCGAAGCCGGCCCCGAGCGCACCCAGGTAGATCAGCGGCGGCGGCGCGATCACCCCAGCGGTATCCGGCTCTGACCGAGCGTCCGGCGCCGTCATGAGACCTTCGCCCCACATTCCTCACAGCGATACGGCCGCAGCGCGGCCAGGCCGCGGGCGGGCGCGGTGACGACGAACGGGAACTTGACCTTCGGCACCCCCTTGACGGCTCGCACGGGCCCGTGCGTCGGACAGGTGCCCTGAGTCGCCTGAATCTCGGTTTCGATCGCCGCCATGTCCCGTCTCCTCACGCCCGCCTGTATCAATGCGCCCGCAGCCTAAGCTCAGGAGGCCGGGCCGTCATCGGCCCGGCGATCGATCTTGCGGTGCGCGTTCGTCTCCTCCTGGGGGTGATGTCACGTCCATCCGGGGATGGAGGGGCAGCCCAGGCCGGGCCTCCAGCCCGAACGGCCCGATCGAGCCACCGGGCGAGGGGCCGCTCGAGAAAAGCGCCTCCGCCAGGACACAGATCCTGCCCGCGGCCGTCGGTCGGAGCCGGATATGTCGCCAGCGTCGCGTCCACGCGTACGGCTGTGACAAAACCCGGCCCTGCAGCCCGCCGCCCCGGGTCACCGCGCGTACACCTCCAAAAAGCCGCCAAACCCGGTCTGCTTGAATGAATTGCATGCCCACGACAGACCAGGTCAGAGAAGCGCTGCGCGCCGTCATCGACCCCGAGTTGCGGCGGGACATCGTCGAGCTGGAGATGGTGCGCTCGATCGATGTGCACCCCAACGGAGTGGTCGACGTGATCGTGTCGCTGACCACGTCGGGCTGCCCGATCCGCAGCCACTTCGAGACCGCGGTGGACAAGGCGATCCGCGAGCTCGAGGGCGTGATCGGGGTCAACCTCAGCTTCGACGTGCTCTCCGACCAGGAGAAGCGCGGCCTGCAGCAGAAGCTGGGCCGCCACAGCGGGCTGCCCGAGGGCGCGCTCGCCCAGGTCCAGAACGTGATCTGCATCGGCTCGGGCAAGGGTGGGGTCGGCAAGTCGAGCGTGACCGCCAACCTCGCCGCGGCGCTCGCCGCCGAGGGCAAGGCGGTCGGCGTGCTCGACGCGGACGTGTGGGGCTACTCGCAGCCGAGGATGCTCGGCCTCGGCGCCCAGCGGCCGAAGGTCTCCGGGGAGCGCAAGCTGATCCCGGTCGAGGCCCACGACGGCATCAAGGTGATGTCGATCGGCTTCTTCGTCGAGCAGGACGCCGCCGTCGTGTGGCGCGGCCCGATGCTCCACAAGGCGCTGCAGCAGTTCCTCGAGGACGTCGAGTGGGGCGCGCTGGACTACCTGCTGATCGACCTGCCGCCCGGCACCGGCGACGTCTCGATGACGCTCGCCCAGCTGCTGCCGCAGGCGAAGTTCCTGATCGTCACCACGCCGCAGCCGGTCGCCCAGAAGGTCGCGGCCCGGTCGGCCGAGATGGCCTCCAAGCTCAAGCTCGAGATCTGCGGCGTCGTCGAGAACATGTCCGGCTTCGTCACCCCGTCGGGCGAGCGCTACCAGATCTTCGGCGAGGGCGGCGGGCAGCAGCTCGCCGTCGACCTCGACGTGCCGCTGATCGCCAAGGTGCCGCTCACCATGCCGCTGCGCGAGCAGTCCGACGCCGGCGTCCCGCTCGTCTTCTCCGATCCCGACGACCCGGCCGCCCAGGCGATCCGCCAGGGCGCGCGCGGCCTGATCGCGCTGTCGCCGGTCGAGCTGCCGGTGATGCAGGCGCCCGCCCCCGCGGCGGCGCCCAAGCCGGCCGGCATGTCGCTTCCGATGGCCTGACCGGCACACCGCCCCGCTGCCCGATCCGGTTCACGCCCTGGTGAGCGCTGCGTCCGCGGCCTCCCAGCGCGGCGGCGTCACCGGCCGCCCCGCCTGCGCGGACAGCGCCTCGAGCAGCGCCCGCACCGACGGGACGTCGGCCGCGCCGGGCAGCGTGAGCGCCGTGATCGTGCGGGTCGGCCGGCCGCGCACAGGGCGGACGACGACATCCGGGTGGTGGACCGCGCCGAGCACGAGGGCCGGCAGCAGCGTCACCCCGAGCCGGGCGGCGACCATCGCCTGCACCGCGACCCAGTCGTCGGTGGACAGGGGGATGTCGGGCTCGAAGCCCGCCTGACGGCAGAGCGCGACCAGGTGCCCGCGACAACGCGGGCAGCCGCCGATGAAGCGGTCGTCGCGCAACCCGGCGAGATCGATCTCCTCCGCGTCCGCGAGCGGGTGGCCCGCCCACACGACCGCCAGCTTCTCGTCGCGGCACAGGTCGGTGCGCTGCAGCCCCGCCTCCGGGTCCGAGCCGCCGGCGCCGCCCGCGTACTGGAAGCTCACCGCGACGTCGGCCTCGCCGCGCAGCACGAGCCGCCCGAGCTCCGGCGGCTCGTCCTCGACGAGCGTCACCTCGAGCCCGGGATGGGCGTCACGCAGCAGCGCGAGGGCGGGCGGCACGAATGTCGCGCCGGCGCTGGGGAACGTCGCCAGGCGCACCCGCCCGGCACGGAGCCCGGCGACCGCCGCGACCTCCTCCCAGGCCGCGCTCGCGCCCGCGAGCAGGGCGTCCGCGCGGGCCACCAGGGCCGTGCCGGCCGGCGTGAGGTCGATCGTGCGGCCGCGGCGGATGACGAGCGGCGTGCCGAGCTCGGCCTCGAGCCGCCGGATGTGGTGGCCGATCGCCGGCTGGGTGTAGTCGAGCGCCCGCGCGGCGGCGCTGAACGACCGCTCGCGGGCGACGGCCCGCAGCACGCGCAGGCGGTGCAGGTCGAACGGCGGCGTCTCGCTCATCCCAAAACAGAGCTTTCAGAGATCGAAGACATTATGAGTGGCGCTTTCAGTCCGCATCCTGTCAAATGGGGCACGTGGCCGCCACCGCCCCCGCTCCCGAGGCCCTGCCGGCCGTCGCTCGCGAGCGCTTCCCCGACGTCCGCGGCCACCTCGACGCCGCCACCACCGGCGTCCCCCCGCTCGCGGCCGTGCGCGCCGCCCGCGCCGCGATCGCCGACTGGGAGCTGGGGCGCATCGACGCCCGCCGCCTCGACGCCGATGTCGAGCGCTCGCGCGCGGCGTTCGCCCGGATCATCGGGGTCCCGGCGAGCGAGATCGCGTGCGGCAGCCAGGTGTCGGTGTTCGCGGGCCTCGTCGCGGCGTCGGTCCCCGCCGGCAGCCAGATCCTCACCGCGGCCGGCGACTTCACCTCCATCCTGTTCCCGATGCTCGCCCAGCAGGCGCGCGGCGTCCGCGTCCGCGAGGTCGAGCTCGATCGCCTGCCGGAGGCGATCGACGGTCGCACCGCGCTGGTCGCCGTCTCGGCGGTGCAGTCCGCCGACGGCCGCATCGTCGATCTCGAACGGCTGGCCGCGGCCGCCGATCACCACGGCGCCGACGTCTTCCTCGACGTCACCCAGGCAGCCGGCTGGCTGCCGATCGCCGGCGCGCGCTTCACGTACGTGTGCGCCGGCGCCTATAAGTGGCTGCTGTCCCCGCGCGGCACCGCGCTCATGCGGGTCGCGCCCGCGGCCACCGAGCGCGTCACCGCCCACACCGCCGGCTGGTACGCGGCCGCCGACCCGTGGAGCGCCTGCTACGGCGGCCCGCTGCGCCTGCCGCCCACCGCCAAGCGCTTCGACGTCTCCCCCGCCTGGACGTGCTGGGCGGGCACCGCGCCCGCGCTCGAGCTGATCGACGAGCTCGGCCCCGAGCGGATCGGCGCCTATGACCGTGCGCTCGCCGACCGGCTCCGCGTCGGGCTCGGGCTCGCCCCCTCCCCCAGCGCGATCGTCACGCTCGATCGCCCCGGCGCCGAGGAACGGCTGCGCGAGGCCGGGGTCCGGGCCTCGGTCCGCGCCGGCCGCGTCCGCCTCGCCTGCCACCTGCCGGCGACGGTCGCAGACGTCGATCTCGCGATCGACGCACTCAGCTGACGCTCAGCCGGCCGGAAGCCGGCAACGGAGGTGCAGGAAGAACGGCATGCGCGCCGCCCGCTCGAGCTCCGGCACACGCTCGACCGTCTCCGCCGACGGTCGCGGCTCACGCAGATCCTCGATCACGAACCCGGCCGAGAAGATCGCGTCGGTGAACACCGCGAGCGGGCGCTCGACCCAGTCGAACTGCATCGACACGCCGCCGCGCTCGATCGTCTCCCGAGCGCGGAAGTCGGCGAAGTAGTCGGTGGCCTGAGGCGGGCGGTTGACCGGATGCGGCATCGCGACGCACAGGGCGCCGCCGGGCGCCAGCACGCGCGCGGCCTCGGTGATCGCGCCGACCGGATCGGTCATGTCCTGCAGCGTCATGCAGGCGATCGCCAGGTCGAACGACGCGTCCGGCCAGGGCAGCTCGGACGCGCTCGCGGACACGATCTCCTCGTAGCCGCCGGACTCGCGCGCGGCCTGGGCGAGACCCGGGGAGATGTCGATCCCGCACACCCGGTGGCCGCGCTGCGCCAGCCAGCGCCCGAGCCGCCCCTCGCCGCAGCCGATGTCGAGCGTGCGGCGGGGCAGGTGGGGGCCGGTCTCGATCAGCTCGGCCAGCCACGGCAGGTTCAGCTCGGTGAAGAAGACGTCGTGACCGGGCGTCCGGCTCCACGCCAGCCACTGGCCGGCCAGGTCCGGCCACGAGTCCGAGACCCCGGGCACGGCCCGGACTCAGTCCCCACCCACCCTACGCTCAGGCCTTGTAGTAGTCGGAGTTCAGCTGCGCGTACTTCTGCCACTCGTCGGGCAGCTGGTCCTCGGCGAAGCAAGCGTCGACCGGGCACGCCTCGACGCATGCGTCGCAGTCGATGCACTCCTCGGGGTCGATGTAGAGCATCTCGACCTTGCCGTAGTCGGGCTCGTCGGGCGTGGGATGGATGCAGTCGACCGGGCAGACCTCGACGCACGAGTTGTCCTTGGTGCCGATGCACGGCTCCGCGATGACGTAGGCCATGGAGGTGTCTGATCCCTTCGCGTCTGGTGTTTCGCTGAACAGGTGGGGGCCGGCGCCGGAGTGCGCCGACGGTCGCGCCATTCTACGAAGCTCGAAATGGCTCCGGCGTGCGATCGCTCCAGGGGTGGGCCCGTTCGAGCTGGGCGGCGAGGCCGATCAGCACGTCTTCGCCCGCGGGGGGGCCGATCAGATGGACCGCCAGCGGCAGGCCGTCGGTGCCGTGAAACAGCGGCACCATCATCGCCGGCTGACCGGTGACGTTCACGACCGCCGTGTAGGGCGTGAAGTCGCCCGAGCGCCGGAAGTGATCGAGCGGATCGGGCCCGCGTCCGTGGATCTCGCCGGTCTTCACCGGGCGCATGCCGAGCGCCGGGGTGAGCACCGCGTCGTAGTCGAGCATGAACGACACGAAGCGCCGCGCGGCGACCTCGAGCGCCGTCTGCGCCTCCAGGTAGGCGAGCGTGCTCTGGGTGCGCGCGAGCTCGTACATCTGCCAGCTGAGCGGCTCGACGTCCTCGGCCGTCGGTTCGCGCCCGGCGAGGCGCCCGCCGGCTGAGACGCCGGTCGCGCTCAGCGGGCCGAACGCGGAGGTGAACGTCGCCAGCAGCCCGAGGTTCGTCCACGGCGCGGGACCTCGGCGATCTGATGGCCGAGGCCGGACAGCAGCTCGGCCGCGTCGCGCGCGGCCGCGATGCACACCGGGTCGACCTCGGCGCCGTCGAGCGCGGGCTCGGTGACGAGCGCGATCCGCAGCGGGCCCGCCCACGAGCTCCGGTCGAGCGCCTGCGCGAACGGCGCGGCCGGCGGCGGCGCCCAGCTGGAGTCGCCCGCCTCGTAGCCGCCGAGCAGGTCGAGGACGACCGCCGTGTCCCGCACGTCGCGGGTGAGCACGCCGTCGGCGACGAGGAAGCTCTGCCCGGCGTCCGGGCCCACCGACACCCGCCCGCGGCCGGGCTTGAGCCCGACCAGTCCGCAGCACGCCGCCGGGATCCGGATCGAGCCGCCGCCGTCGTTGCCGTGCGCGATCGGCACCATGCCCGCGGCGACGGCCGCGCCGGCGCCGCCGCTGGACCCGCCTGGCGTGCGGGTCAGGTCCCACGGGTTGGCGGTCGGGCCGTTGCGGCGGGACTCGGTCGTCGGCAGGATCCCGAACTCGGGCAGCGCGGTCTTGCCGACGATCACGAAGCCGGCCTCGCGCAGCCGCCGCACGCAGAACGCGTCCTCGGTCGCCACGAACCCGTCGAAGATGTCGCTGCACATCGTGAGCGGCATGGAGGCGACGGCGCGGTTGTCCTTGATCGCGATCGGCACGCCGGCGAACGGGCGCTCATCGGCGTCGGCGGCCGACAGCGTCGCGTCGATCTCGTCGGCGTCGGCGAGGGCGGACTCGGCGGCGACGTGGGTGAACGCGTTGACCCGCCCGTCGCGCTCGGCGATCGCGTCCAGCGACGCCTGCACGAGCTCCCTGCTGGACAGCTCCCGCTCGCGGATCAGCGCGGCCAGCTCGACGGCCGATCGACGCAGGAGCTCACTCACACGCGCGGAGGGTAGTGGACGGTTCCGCGCGGTGCCGTCAGCCGTGGTACGGGCCGGCCACGTACTCGCCGAGCATCCGCGTCGCCGAGAACATCGGCCCGAGCGTGCGCAGCGAGGCGCGGACCATGGCCAGCCAGCGCACCGGCAGCCCGGACTCGTCGCGGTCGTGGAACACGGGCACGATCTCGTGCTCGAGCAACTGGTGCAGCGCGGCGGCGTGGCGCTCGTCCTGGGCGGAGTGGTCTGAGTCGACCTCGCCGGGGATCGCCCACCCGTTGGCGGCCACGCCCTCGGCGGCCGGGGCGTACGCCTCCGCCCACCAGCCGTCCAGCACCGACAGCTGCAGCCCGCCGTTGAACACCGACTTCATGCCGCTCGTCCCGCTCGCCTCCAGCGGCGGACGGGGCACGTTCAGCCACACGTCGCAGCCGCGCACCAGCCGCGCGGCGGTCGCCAGGTCGTAGTCGTCGAGGAACACGACGCGCTCGCCGATCACCCGCGCGGCCTTCATCCCGAACAGCGACTGCAGCGCCCGCTTGGCCTCCTCGTCACGCGGGTGGGCCTTGCCGGCGAGCACGACCTGCACGGGGTGGGCGCCGTCGAGCAGCGCGAGCGTCCAGTCCGGGTCGCGGGTGAGCAGGTCCAACCGCTTGTAGGTCGCCACCCGGCGGGCGAAGCCGATCGTGAGCACGGCGGAGTCGAACGTGCGCGCGGCCGCGTCGACGTAGCCGCGCAGATCGCCGCGCCCGAGCCGGTCGGCGACGCTGCGCGCCCGGATGAACTCGACCAGCTCGGTCCGCTGCTGCCCGCGTGCGCCCCACAGATCGCCGTCGGAGATCGTCTCGCACCGCGTCCCACACGCTGCCGTCGTCCTGGCGCTCGAGCCACCCCTCCGGCAGGTGCCCGTCGAGCAGCCCGCGCATCGGCCGCCGAGCCAGGTGGGGACGTGGACGCCGTTGGTGACGTGCCCGATCGGGACGTCCTCGACCGCGCTGCCGGGCCACATCGGGTCGCGCCACATCTCCCGCGCGACCTCGCCGTGGCGGCGGCTCACCGCGCCCGCGCCACGGCTCAGCCGCAGCGCCGCCTGGGTGACGCCGAAGGGCGCGCCGTCGTCGGGTGGGTCGCCGTCCCGGGCCGCGTCGTGGCCGAGCGCGACCAGCTCCGCGGGGGTCGCGCCGAGCTCGGCGGCAAGGCTCGAGAGCGCGTCCTCGATCTCGCCCGGCGAGTAGGTGTCGTTGCCCGCGGGCACCGGCGTGTGCGTCGTGAACACGGTCCGGGCCCGAGCCGCTCGACGAGCTCGGCGAGCGCCGGCGGCGCCGCGTCCGGGCCGGCGGCGCCGCGCCCGAGCTCCAGCGGGGCGAGCGCCGCATGGCCCTCGTTGAGGTGGATGACGGCCGGCTCGTGGCCCATCGCGCGCAGCGCCCGGATGCCGCCGACGCCGAGCAGCGCGTATTGCGCCAGCCGGGTCTGCGGGTCGCCGTCGTACAGCCGTCCGGTGATCCAGCGCTGCAGCGGATCGTTCTCCGGGCAGTCGGAGTCGAGCAGGTAGAGCGCCACCCGCCCGACGTCGACGCGCCAGATCCGCGCGGTCACCACGCCGGAGCCGATCGGCACCGTCACCGTGAGCGGCGCGGAGTCGGCGCCGGTGACCAACGCGGCGGGCAGCCGCTCGGGATCGGTCTCGACCCAGTACTCGTGCTGCCAGCCCGAGGCGTCGATCCGCTGGCGGAAGTAGCCCTTGCGGTACATGAGGCCGACCGCGACCAGGCCGAGCCCGCGGTCGGAGGCCTCCTTGAGCAGATCGCCGGCGAGCGCGCCCAGGCCGCCGGAGTAGACCGGCAGCGAGACGTGGACGCCGTACTCGGCGCACAGGAACGCCACCCTCCCTCCGGCGTGGCCCACCGCTCCTGCACCGGCCGTTCGAGCTCGGCTCGCATCTGCGCGTCGAGCTCCCGGGCGCGCCCGAGCAGCATCTGGTCGTCCGCGAGCGCGGCCAGCCGGCGCCCGGGCAGCTCCTGGAGCATCCGCACCGGGTTCTGGCCGCACAGCGCGAACCGCTCGGGGTCGAGCGCCTCGAACAGCTCGGGCGCGCCCGGCAGCCACGACCAGCGGTAGTTGAACGCGAGTCGCGCGAGCGGCTCGAGCGGCTCGGGCAGTCGTCCGGCCAGGTCGGCGGTGGCGCCGGCGAGGTCGCGGCTGCCGTCGATCGACGCGGTGGCCATCACGAGGCGGATTACTAGCAAGAACGGCCGCGGCCCCGGCCCGCGCGCCGGTTTCCGGGAGCCGTGGAGGCCCCAGCGTCTACGATCCGCGCCCCGCGTGGACGGCCCCACCCCTCACCTCGGCGTGCTCGCGTTCGGCGACTCGATCACCAACGGCGGCGGCGAGCTGCAGCGGGGGGTGGCGTTGCAGTCGTGGGCGTTGTGGACCGCGCGCGGACTCGGGCTGCCGTACACCGGCTACGCGGTCGACGGGGCCGACGCCGAGCACGTGCTCGCCGTCCAGATCCCCTCGTTCAGGGCGCGCGCCGCCGACCCGGACGGGCCCTACGACCTCGGCTGCCTGTACATCGGCGTCAACGACGTGCGCGGCCCCGGCTGGCACGCGGGCGCGTTCGCGACCCGCCACGGCGAGGCGGTGTCGTTCCTGCACGAGCGCTGCGCGCGCGTCGTCTGCCTGATCCCGCCGCTCGGGCTCGGGCCGCCCGCGGCCGGGGAGGCGAGGGTGGCCGCGCTCGGCGAGGCGGTCCGCGTCAACGGGGGCGTCCACGGCGCGCTCGTCGTTCCGCTCCAGGGCTTCGGCGCCCGCAACCACGTGATGGTCGACCACGTCCACCCGACGGCGTTCGGGCAGGTGGCGATCGCCCGGCGGGTGCTGGCGGCACTGGCGGCGGACGGGATGGAGGTCCGGGTCGATCCCGCGCGCCTGATCGCCCCCGTCGCGCCGAGCCGGCGGCAGGCGCTGCAGGGCGACTGCACGTTCGTGTACCGCGATCTCAGGCAGCGATGGCAGGCGCGCCGGACCGGACGCGACGGCGCGTAGTCTCTCGGCGATGGCACTGCCGCAGTCGATCCGCTCGCTCACCCCGAGCGGCCTTCGCG
>CAVPBY010000067.1:0-28411 GCA_963702225.1 uncultured Solirubrobacteraceae bacterium
GTTATATGTCCTGTTGCTCGAGTTCAGCTACGTATTGTATAGATGAATCCGGAACAGCACGATGACGAAAACCGCGAGCACGCCGGCCACCGCAAGTGCCCAGCGAAAGGTGGTGGAGCGCATGAATTGGGGTTGACGCATCGGAGTCTCGCTGCCCGGGCATCCTGCTCCACGTTAACGAGGGTACATTGAGGCCGGACATCCGAACCTTATGGTCCCGTGCGTAGAATGAAACCGGAGCCGCGAACATTGTCGATCGCGCCCGATGCTCGGGAAGGTTTTGTACCGTGAGGCGGAAAGGGTTCCCCGCAGCTATGCGGGCGAATCGCGCCTACCGGTTGATCGTCACCCCCGGCGGCCACGAGCCGCGCTTCCTCGCCGAACGCGGACGCCGCGACCGGATCGAGGTCGTCTCGATCGATGACGGCGAACCGCTGCTGTACTGGGACCTGCCGGCCCGTGAGGCGGCTCCGCTGGTGCGCGAGCTGCGCGAGGCCCTGATCGCGTTGAGCCCGGAGGAGTTCCTTGCCCTGTGGGAGGGCGCAGACGGCCGCTGAGCTACCGTCTCGGGGAGGATGACCGAGACGACCGCTGACCCCACCTCCGGCTCGCTCAAGGGCGAGTCGACCGTGCTGGAGCCCGACCGGCCGGTGCGCACGATCGGCCGCCGCGCGGCCGAGATCCGGGCGACCGTCCCGGACCTGGAGCTCGGTCGCGACGTCGACGCCGGCGCCGCGCTCGCACTCGTGCGCTCCGGCGAGGCGTCGATGACCGCAATCCTCACCCGTGCCTGCGCGCTCGCGCTGCGCGAGTCGCCGTGGGCGAACGCCGCCTACCGGGACGGCCGCCACGAGCGCTACGGACGCGTCAACGTCGGGGTCACGGTGCAGGTCGGCGAGGACTCCCAGCTGATCGCCGCGGTGCTCGACGCCGATGCCAAGGGGCTGACGGAGCTCACCGAGGAGATCGACCGGCTCACCGCGCGGGCGCGCGACGGCGCGCTCACCCCGCCCGAGCAGGCCGGCACGACGTTCACGCTCTCGGACATGGGCGACTCCCCGGGCGCGCGGCGCTGGAGCGCGCTCGTGATCGCGCCCCAGGCCGCGGCGCTCACCGCCGGAGCGCCGTTTTCGGCGCCGGTCGTGCGCGACGGCGCCGTCGTTCCCGGGGAGCTCATCGCGCTCACGCTCGCGTGCGATCACCGGATCGTGTTCGGGGCGCGGGCGGCGACGCTGCTGGAGCGGATCGCCGAGCGCGTGATCGACCCGGCGCGCTGAGCGCCGGCGGTCCCGGCCACGCGCCGCCCGCCTCAGGCCCGCTGGCGCTGCAGCACGCGGACGTCGTGCGCGAGCGCGCCCGAGGTGAGCTGCGCCGACGGGAAGCCGACCTGCTCGCGGCCGGTCTTTGAGATGAGGAACACGAACGCGGAGTGGTCGGCCGGCGGGGTGACCGGCTGGATCGCGTAGTCCTTCCCCACGCGCCGCATCGCCGCCGCCGGCCCGTTGACGTAGCGCATGCGGCCGGTCACCTCGTGCTGGGCGAGGAACCAGCGGCGGTGTCGGACCGTGTCCTCGCGTGGGTCGACCGACGCCGCGATCACGTCGCCGCCGCGGCCGTCGTGGGCCAGCAGGTTCAGGGCGCCCTTGATCTGCTCGACCATGAACGGGCAGCTGTTCTTGCACAGCGAGTGGATCCAGGCGATCAGCGCCACGAGCAGGCCGATCAGACTTCTCTGGACCTTCGGCGAGCCCAACATCGCACCCGAGTCTCGCAGCTCGCCCCGGCGCCCCCGCCGGCCGCGCGGTCCGCGGACGGACGCGCTCGGCGGACGCTTGGTCACAAACCGTCCCCCCAGGACAGAAACCCTGCGGAGCGCGCCTGTACTAGCATCTTCTGACCGATGGCGTCATCCGTGTATACGCGCGTGTCCCAGCACGCCCTGCTCCGACGCCTCACCTCCACCGCCTGGGCGGCGAAGATCACCAAGTACGCGGTCGGCTCCGCTGTCGCGCTCGGCACATCGGTCGTCGTGTTCGCGATCATGGACTGGCTGCACATCCGCACCGGAATCGACTCCGCGGCGGCGTTCGTCGCCGGCGCGATCCCCAACTGGGTGCTCAACCGCAAGTGGGCGTGGAGGATGGAGGGCCGCGTCGAGTGGATGCGTGAGATCGTCGCCTACACCGTCATCTCGGTGCTCGTGTGGGCCGCCTCCACCTGGGCCACGGGCAACACCCAGAACTGGGCGCACGACCACATCGCGCCCGGCACCGGCCTGCGGGTGATCGTCACCACCGCCGCCTACGTGTTCGTGCAGGCGGTGTTCTTCGTGATCAAGTTCGTGATCTACGACAAGTGGGTGTTCGCCGGCCGCTCGCGCTTCCGCGCGGCGTTGCGGTCCCGCCGCCAGGTGTGGAGCGCGGCCCGGGCGAACCGCACGCCGTAGCCGAGGTTCCCGCCCTTCTTCGTGCCCGTGGCGTGCCGGCCGCGGTCGCGCATCGTGGTCGGAACCTCGGCGAGCCGGTAGCCGTGCAGCGCCGCGGAGATCTGCAGCTCCGAGGCCTGGTACTGCGGCTGCTGCAGCACGACGTCCGCGGTCACCTGCGAGGACATCGCCCGCAGGCCGCAGGCCGGGTCGGTGACGCGCTGGCGGACGAGCACCGAGATGAGCAGGCCGAATACGATCACGCCGGCGTGACGGGTGGCGTCGGTCGTCAGCTCGTCGCCCAGGCGCCGGGAGCCCGACACGAAGTCGGCACGGCCCGACAGGATCGGCTCGACGACGCGGCCGATCTCCTCGGCCTCGTACTGACCGTCGGCGTCGATGGTGACGATCACGCGGGCGCCGCGGGCGCGGGCCAGCCAGTAGCCGAGCTTGAGCGCCGCGCCCTGGCCGCGGTTGACCGGGACGTCGCAGACGAGCGCGCCGGCGGACGTCGCCTCGCGGGCGGTCTCGTCCTTGGCGCCGTCGACGACGACGATCGTCTCGGTCGCCAGGCCGGCCGCCTCGGCGGGGATCTCTCCGATCACCTGGCCGACGGTCGGCTCCTCGTTGTAGGCGGGGATGACCACGGCGATCGGCGCGCCCTGCCCGGCGGGATGGGCGGCGAGGAACGCGTCGACGGCGCCGCGCTCGGCGGGCTCGAGCTTGGCGTACTCCTCGGCGGCGACGGTCTCGGGCGGCTGGGTCGAGCTCATGCGGTGACCTGCACGTCCGCGTCCCTCCACTCCTCCCACACGCCGGCCAGGCCGCCGGCGAGCGTCGGGTAGCGCGGCGACCAGCCGGCCGCGCGGGCCCTGGCGGGGTCGACGACGACCGCCGGCATCTCGCCGGCCTTGGCGGGACCGTGCCGGAACGCGATCTCGTGGCCCGAGACATCCTGCACCGCCTCGATCACCTCGAGCACCGACAGCGACTCGCCGGAGCCGATCACCATCGGGCCCGACCACGCGTCGCTGGTGAGCGCAAGCACCATCGCCTGCATGACGTCCTCGGCGTGCACGTAGTCGCGGATCTGCGAGCCGTCGCCGTAGACCTCGAACTCCGTCCCCAGCCGGATGCAGCGCATCAGGCGGGCGACGATCGAGTCCTTGGCCTGCATCCCGGGCCCGTACACGTTGGTGAGCCGGACCGGGGCGCAGCGCATCCCGTAGACGGCGGTGAACGCCGACATGAGCATCTCGCCCGCCGCCTTCGTCGACCCGTAGGGGGTGAGCGGGTTGAGCGCGAGCGACTCGGAGATCTTCGGCTGTCGTCATCGGGCCGGTGACGGCGTTGGTGGAGGCGAACGCGAGCGAGGTGACGCCGGCGGCCCTGCCCGCCTCCAGGATCGCGTTGGTGCCGATCACGTTCGTGCGAAACGTCTTCTCGGGCTCCTCGATCGACCTGAGCACCGAGGTGACGGCGGCGAGGTGGACGATCGAGTCGCGGCCGCCCTCGAACGCCCGCCGGACCGCCTCGGGATCGGCGATGTCGCCGACGACGACGTCGACGGCGGGGTCCGGGTGAGGCTGCAGATCGATGACGCGCACCTCGGCGCCGGCGGCGGTGAGCGCGCGCACGACGTGGCGGCCGATGAAGCCGGATCCGCCGGT
The DNA here is from genome assembly GCA_963702225.1 of uncultured Solirubrobacteraceae bacterium. Taxonomy (GTDB): domain Bacteria; phylum Actinomycetota; class Thermoleophilia; order Solirubrobacterales; family Solirubrobacteraceae; genus Palsa-465. The sequence continues at coordinate 4,096 of CAVPBY010000067.1, forward strand.
GACCAGGACGCGGCGGTCTGTGAGGTGTGAATCGGTCATCGGAAGGCGCGAGGGTAGTCGATCGGGCGGCGCCGGGCCGGCCGGGCACGACGGGCGAGGATACGACGGCGGGTTGACGTCGGGGGCCGTTCGGGGCGTGCCCCCAACTGTGCTGTTGACGTTGGGGGGCCGTTGGGGGGCGTGCCCCCCAACTGTGCTGTTACGTTGGGCCGTTGGGGGGGGCGTGCCCCCAACTGTGCTGTTGACGTTGGGGGGCCGTTGGGGGGCGTGCCCCCCAACTGTGCTGGTAGCTTGCGCTCGCCGTGGCCCCTTCGACGGATCCGCTACCGGTCCATCAGTCGGCCGCCGCCGCGCGCGCCCGCGCGCGCCGCCGGCGCGTGATCCGCCGCCGCCGCGCGGTGTCCGTGCTGGCGGCGGCGGTCGTCGTGCTGGTGGTCGTGCTCGTGCTGGGCGGCGGGCGCCACCGGATCCCCGGGGCGCCGCCGGGCGGCGTCGCCGTCGAGGCGCACAGCACCGACCCGTTCTCCTACGCCACCTCCCGGGCGGTGCAGTTCACCGAACGGGCGGCCGCGGGCAACGCCAACGCGCTGTTCACCAAGAGCCCCGGCGGCGCGCTCGCCACCGCGCAGCGGGTCGCCCACTGGCGGCCGCTGATCGACGCGGCGGTGAAGGGCACCCACATCGACCCGAGCCTGCTGGAGGGCCTCGTGTTCGTGGAGAGCGCCGGGCGACCGGACGTGATCGCGGGGACGAGCGTCGCCGACGCGGCCGGGCTCACCCAGATCCTCGCCGGGACCGCGACCTCGTTGCTCGGCATGCACGTCGACCTCGCCCGGAGCCGCTCGCTCACCAACCGGATCGCCGCGGTGACCGGCACCGGCGTGGCGGCCGCACGGCGACGCGGCCGCCTGGAGCGCGAGCGCGCCGCCGCCGACCCGCGCTTCGACCCGCGCGCCGAGCTGGCCGCGACGGTGCGCTACCTGCTGGACGCCGAGCGCACGTTCGGCCGCGAGGACCTCGCGTTCGCCAGCTACCACATGGGGATCGGCAACCTGCAGTCCGTGCTGCGCCTCTACAACGGCGGCCAGGCGGTGCCCTACGTGCAGCTGTACTTCGACACCGCCCCGACCCGCCACGCGGCTGCCTTCCACCTGCTGCAGGGGTTCGGCGACGACTCGGCGCTGTACTGGTGGCGGATCCTCGGCGCGGTGACGATCATGCACCTGTACCGCACCGACCGCGCCCAGCTCACGCGGGAGTCCCGGTGGCAGCTCGCCGACCTCGCGGGCGGGACGACCCTCCACCCGCCCGGCGCCCCGCCGCGCTTCGCGACCCCCTCGCAGCTGTCGGTCGCCTACCGGGCCGGCCGGCTCACACCGCTGCCGACCAACGCCCGCGCGCTCGGGCTCGCCTACGACGGATCGCTGGGGGCGGGGGCCCGGGCGGTGTCGGCGCCGCGCTCGCTGTACCGCGGCCTGCGGCCGATCGCGCTGCACGAGCTCGAGGTGATGGCCGACCGGATCCGCGCGCTGTCGCACGCGGCGCCGCTGCGGGTGGCGGCGACGGTCCAGGACGGGGCCTACCAGCGCAGGGCGGGCATCGCCAAGCCGCTCGCCACCACCGGCTGGCAGTTCCAGATCGCCCGTCGCTACCGCTCCGGCGCGCAGGCGGCGGCCTTCCAGCAGCTGCTCGACCGCCTGCAGTCGCTCGACCTCATCGCGTGGGCGCCCGACGGTCCCGTGATCGACGTCACCGTCGCGTCGGACGCGGCGTCCTGGCGCGGTTGATCGGGAGCCGGTCTCGCTTTAGTCGGCGGCGGGCGGTGAGGGCTGCGGGAGCTGGGCGGGATCGCCGGCCCCGTTCTCGCGCGTCGCACCCTTCCCGGCCCGGGTGCCATCCTCGGCGAGCGGCTCGTCGGCCGGCGACAGGTTCTTGCGCACCGCGTCGAAGATCGACAGGCCCTGGCTCACCAGCCCGGCCGCGATCTCGCCGAGCCCGTCGGCCCCGTTGAGCACCGTGATGTCGGCGTTCGCCAGCCCGGCCGCCGCCTCGCGCACGATCTGGGGCAGCTGGTCGATCAGCATCCGGTCCAGCGCGACTCGGTTGTGGGAGGCGGCCGCCTCGGCCTGGATCGTGATCCGGTCGGCCTCGGCCTTGGCGAGCACGCGGACGCGCTCGGCGTCGGCCTCGGCCGGCTTGACGACCTCGGCGACGAGCTGCTGCTGGCGCAGCTCGGCCTCGCGCTCGGCCAGCTCCGTCTGCCGCTTGATCACCTCCCGCTGGGAGTCGGCCTGCTGCAGCGGCCCGACCTGGTTGGCCTCGGCCTGCGCCTTGTCGATGTCGGCCTTGTACTGGGCCTGCACGACCGCGGTCTGGCGCTCGTACTCGGCCTGCTTGCGCGCCGACTGCTGCTGGGCCTCGGCGGACGCCCGGTCGGCCTCGGCCTGGGCGATCTTCGCCTGGCGCTGGATCGCGGCGTTATGGGGCGCGGCCATCGCGGCGATATAGCCCTGGCCCATGTCGTCGATCGACTGGATCTGCAGCGAGTCGACGATCAGCCCCATCTTCACCATCTCGGCCTTGGAGCCGTCGAGCACCTCGGTGGCGAGCTTCTGGCGCTCGGTGACGATCTCCTCGACCGTCATCGAGCCGACGATCGAGCGCAGGTGCCCGGCGAAGATCCGCCCGGCGAGCACCGACATCTGGTCCTGGTCGGAGAGAAAGCGCTGGGCGGCGTTGACGATCGACTCGGGATCGTTGCCGACCTTGAACGCGATCACCGCCTTCACCTGGAGCGCGATCCCCTGCTTGGTGACGCACTGCTCGGCGACCTCCGCCTCGCGCATCGACAGGGTCAGGAACGACGCCGAGCGCACGAACGGCATCACGAACGCCCCATGCCCGGTGACGACCCGGAACGGCGTCCCGTCCTGCTTGCCCTTACCGCCGGCGATCAGCATCGCCTCGTCGGGGTCCGGTACGCGATAGCCCAACATGTGTGTCCCTTCCTCAGGTCAGCGGATCCGTTTCGCCGCCCCCGAATTGCATCACATCCACTGACCGGGTTCCCCGGCAGTTGAAAACCAGCACCTCGCTGCCGGGCGCCAGCGGCTCCTCGGAGTACGCGAGATACGCCTCGGTCCCCCCGCCGATTCGCAGCAGCACCTCCCCCGGGCCGTCGGGGCCCCGGGTGGCGACGATGATCACGCCGCTCGAGCCGACCACTGAGTGGTCCGTACTCATCTCACCGATTGTGTCACCGCCGCCCGGGTGTCCCCCCGGCCCTCTGCCACCTACACGGCCGCGGTCTCGCGGACCGCCTCCTCGGCGGCCATCCGCCGCTCGTAGGCCGCGCGGGCCGCGTGGTCGGGCGAGTACAGGACCTGGTCGGCCCGGGTGATGCGGGTGACGAAGTCGACGACCGGCCGCGGCAGCACCTGGCCGAGACGCATCAGCACGCCCATCTCCCGCGGCACGTAGACCTCGGTGCGGCCGGTCTGGAGCGCATGGACGATCGCGGCGGCGACGTCCTCGGGCTCGGCGTAGCGCATGCCGCGCGCTCGGCGCAGGCCGGAACCGAGCTCGGTGTGCACGACGGTCGGGCACACCGTCGTGACCTTGATCCCACGCCGGCGGTACTCGGCGCGGATCGTCTCGGACAGACCCGCGACCGCATGCTTGGTCGCGCAGTAGGTGGCGCCGCCGGGAAAGCCGCCCTTGCCGGCGACCGAGGCGATGTTGACGATCCATCCGCGGCCGCGCGGCACGAACCGCTCCAGCGCGAGCTTGGAGCCGAGGATGACGCCGTGCAGGTTGATGTCGACCAGCCGCCGGGCGGTCGCCTCGCTCTCGGCCTCGAACGGGCCGACCGGCATGATCCCGGCGTTGTTGACGATCACGCCGAGCGGCCCGAGCGCGGACTCGACCGCGTCCAGGAAGGCGCCGAAGCTCGCCGAGTCGGTCACGTCGAGCTCCAGGCCGCGTGCGCCGGAGCCGAGCTCGGCGGCGGTGCGGGCCGCGAGCCCGGGCTCGATGTCGCCGATCGCCACGCGGGCGCCGGCGGCGAGCAGGGCCGCCCCGGTGGCACGGCCGATCCCCCGGCCTCCGCCGGTGATCGCGACGACCTCCCCGGCCAACGAACGCGGCGCGCGGGCCATGTCACTCCTCCTCGTCGTCAATAAGCGAACACTGTCGGTACTGGACTGTACCGGCCGGCCGGCGATCGGCTCGGACCGGTATCGTCCCGCGCATGGCGTCGTTCCGGTTCGAGGGGCAGCGACTGGCCTACGGGGTCCACGGGCGCGGTCCGCACACGACGGTGATCCTCCCCGGCCTGCTGCTCTCGCAGAAGATGCAGGTGCCGCTGGCCCGCGCGCTCGCGCGGGAGGGCAACCGGGTGATCACGTTCGACCCGCTCGGTCACGGCCGCTCCGCGCGCCCGGTCGAGCCGTGGCGCTACTCGATGGGCGCGTTCGCCGATCAGGCCCTCGGGCTGCTCGACCACCTCGGGATCGAGCGGGCGGTGCTCGGCGGGACGTCGCTCGGCGCCAACGTGACGCTCGAGGTCGCCGCACGGGCGCCGGACCGGCTGGCCGGGATGGTGATCGAGATGCCGGTGCTCGACCACGCCATCGCGGCCTGCGGTGCCGCGTTCACCCCATTGCTGCTCGCCCTCAAGTTCGGCACCCCGGTGATGCGCGCGCTCGCCGGCGCCGCGCGAGCCGTCGAGCACGTTCCGTGGGTGCAGGGAACGCTCGCCGAGGTGGCTCTCGACTGGATCGCGCAGGATCCCGAGCCCAGCGCCGCCGTACTGTCCGGGATCCTCTACGGCCGCGTCGCCCCCGACCACCGAGAGCGGGTCCGGATGCGGACCCCGGCGCTCGTGATCGGTCACCCGCGCGACCCGGTCCACCCGTTCTCGGACGCCGGGATGCTCGTCTCCGAACTGCCCGACGGACGGCTGCTCAACGCGCACTCGGTGTTCGAGCTGCGCGCGCGCCCGGAGCGGCTGACCGCCGAGATCTCGGAGTTCATCGCCGACTGCTGGTCCCGGCCGCCCGCGGCCGAGCCGACGCTCGCCGCGGCGTAACCAGGTCAGAGCGCGGCGACGTCGACCACGGTGTCGAGCGCGAGACCGTCGCGCAGCCGCGCGTCGTGGGTGGCGACGACGAGCGCGCCGGGCCAGCCGGCGAGCGCGTCCTCGAGCGCCTGCAGCGCCTCGATGTCGAGGTGGTTGGTCGGCTCGTCGAGCAGCAGCAGCCGGGCTCCGGCGGCGGTCGCGGCGGCGAGCTCGGCCCGCGTGCGCTCACCCGGCGAGAGCGTCACCGGCGGTCGCGCCACGAGCGTCTTGTCGAGACCCATCGCCGCCAGCGCGGCGCGCGCCTCTCGTTCGCCCAGGCCGGCGTGGGCCCGCACCGCGGAGACCAGGTCGGCGCCGTCGTGCGCGAGCAGCGAGCCGCGTTCCTGGCCGACCTCGGCGACCGCGCCCGGCACCCGCCGCGCCTGACCTCGGGCCGGCTCCAGGCGCCCGGCGAGCACCGCGATCACGGTGCTCTTGCCACAGCCGTTGGGGCCGGCGAGCAGCACGCGGTCGCCGTCGCGGACCTCGAGCTCCAGCGGGCCGAGCGAGAACGCGCCGCGCACGAGCACCGCGCCCTCCAGCGCGGCCACCACGCCGGCGCGCGAGCCGCCGGCGGCGAACCCCAGCGCCGGCGCCGACCGCTCCCACGGCGCGTCGGGGACCTCGATGCGGGCCGCCCGGCGCGCGATCGCGGCTGCGAGCCCGTCGGCGGAGCGTTGCGCGCTCTGGCGCATCGCGTGGCGGACGTGCTTGTCGGTCTCGGCGGCGGCGCGGCGGCGCACCCCGGCGTTCCGCCCGCGCATCGACAGCTCGCGCCTGCGGAGCCGCTGGCGCTCGGCCAGCGCCCGGTCGTGGGCCTCCGCGGCGCGACGGCGGGCGCGGCCCCGCTCGGTCTCGTAGGCCGCCCAGCCGCCGGCGAACTCGCTCGCCGCGCCCGACCGCGGATCGAGCTCGATCACCTGGTTGGTGACCTCCGCCAGCAGCGCGCGGTCGTGGGCGACGAGCACGAGCCCACCGGCCCGGGCGAGCAGCAGCGCGCGCAGCCGCGCCAGCCCCGAGGCGTCGAGGTGGTTCGCCGGCTCGTCGAGCAGCAGCACCTCCGAGCGCGCGGCCTCGATCGCCGCGAGCATCGCACGGGCGCGCTGGCCGCCCGACAGCGCCGCCGCCGGGCGGTCGAGCAGCGCCGGCTCCAGCGCGCCCGCGGCCGCCGCCTCGTCGAGGCGCGCGTCGACGTCGGCGCCACCGCGGGCCAGCCACCGCTCGAGCGCCTCCGCATGCGCGTCGACGACATCGCGGCCGGCGGCCAGCTGCGCGGCGAGGCCGTCCATCCGCGCGGCCGCGGCGGCGACGCCGAGCCGTTCGTGGAGCACCGCCCGCACCGGCCGTTCGTCGTCGGTGGCATCGAGCTGGGACAGGTAGAGGACGGCGGCCCCGCGGCTGCGGACGACCCGCCCGCGCTCGGGCGACAGCTCGCCGGCGAGGATCCGCAGCAGCGTCGACTTGCCCGACCCGTTGGGACCGACGAGCGCGACTCGAGCGCGGTCGTCGACCGACACCGAGACGTCGCGCAGGATCGTGCGCGGTCCGATCGTGCGCACGAGCTCGTGCGCGGAGAGCAGCGAATGGCCCATGTGACCTCCTGAGGTCGCGTCACACCCGACGTGCGGGCCACACCGCGGGCCACCCGCGGTCGGCGACGCGGGCGGGCTGCTCAGGGCGGGTGGCGATCAGGCGGTGCGCATAGAGTGGCGACGGGCGCCGTGTCCCAGGGTACTCGACGCCCGCCCGGCACCGACACGTGGAAGGAACTCCAATGCACCAGCGACAGCTCGGCCGCTCCGGACTGATGGTCTCGGCGCTCACGCTCGGGACGATGTCTTTCGGCGGGGGCGGCAAGTTCGCCGCCGTCGGCACGACCGACCTGGATGGCGCCCGCCGCCAGATCGACATGTGCCTCGACGCCGGCGTCAACCTGATCGACACCGCCGACGTCTACTCGGCCGGCCTCTCGGAGGAGATCGTCGGCGAGGCGGTGAAGAACCGGCGCGACGACCTGCTGCTCGCCACCAAGGTGCGCTTCTCGATGGGCGACGGCCCTAACGACGAGGGGCTCTCCCGGCACCACATCATCCGCGGCTGCGAGGCGTCGCTGCGGCGGCTGCAGACCGACTGGATCGACCTCTACCAGCTGCACGAGTGGGACGGCTCGACGCCGCTCGAGGAGACGCTCGGCGCGCTCCGGTCGCTCGTGGACGCCGGCAAGGTCCGCTACGTCGGCGTCTCGAACTTCGCCGGCTGGCAGCTGATGAAGGCGCTCGGGATCGCCGAGCGCGACCGTCTGCCGAGCTTCGTCTCCCAGCAGATCTACTACTCGCTGCAGGAGCGCTCGGCCGAGTACGAGCTGATCCCCGCGGCGGTCGACCAGGGGCTGGGCACGCTCGTGTGGAGCCCGCTCGCCGGTGGGCTGCTTTCGGGCAAGTACCGGCGCGGCCAGGACGCGCCCGAGGGCTCTCGCCACCTCACCGACTGGAACGAGCCGCCGGTCTACGACGAGGACCGGCTCTACGACACGATCGAGGTGCTCGTCGAGGTCGCCGAGGGCCATGGGGTCTCGGCCGCGCAGGTCGCGCTCGCGTGGCTGCTCACGCGCCCGAGCGTCGCCTCGGTGGTGATCGGGGCGCGGACCGACGAGCAGCTCGCCGACAACCTCCGGGCGGCCTCCCTGACGCTGTCAGCCGGCGAGCTGGAGCGCCTGGACCGGGTGAGCCGCCCGGACCTGATCTACCCGTACTGGCACCAGGCGGCGGCGGCCTCCGCCCGCCTCTCCCCCGCCGACCTCGCGCTGATCGGCCCGCATCTCGGCGGCTGAGCCGGTCAGCGGTCGCCGGCGGGCAGCGCCGCGTCGAGCAGCGCCGACGCCGCCGCGCGGGCGGCACGGGCGGCGGCGGGGTCGTGGTCCATCCGCGCCGACTGGCCGGCGCCGTCCCACAGCAGGTGCAGCTGGCGCGCGAGGCCCTTCGGGTCGCGCGCCCCGGCGGCGGCGGCGAGCTCGGCGAAGGTGTCGCGAAGCCATTCGCGGTAGGCGGCGACCGCCGCGTCGGCCCGCGCGCCGTGGGTCTCGGCGGTCGCGTTGGCGAACGCGCAGCCGCGATAGCTCTCGTCGGCGGCGAGCTGCTCCTGGACGTCGAACGGCGCGAGCAGCCGCGCCCGGGGGGAGCGGCGGCGCTCGATCGCCCGGCGCAGCCGCTCGCGCATCGCATCGTGGCGGGTCTCCAGGTAGGCCGCGATCAGCTCCTCCTTGGAGCCGAACGTGCTGTACAGCGTCGCCTTGGCCACCCCCGCGCGCTCGATCACGCGGTCGATGCCGACCGTGTGGACGCCCTCGCGGTAGAAGAGCTCGTCGGCGGCGGCGAGCAGTCGCTCCCGGGGCGAGCGCCCGGTGGCGGCAGTGGCCATGACGTCGGACATTAGTGCTCCCCGGCAAGGGTTGCGACCAGCGCGCCGGCGGTGAGCACCGCGAGCACCAGGGCGAGCACGGTCGCGACTCCGGTGAGCGAGGCGCCGCCGCTCACCAGCGCGCCGGCGATCACGGCCGGCAGCCCGAGGCCGACGTAGGCGATGATGAACACCGCGGACAGCATCCCCGGCCGCTCGGCGGTGTCGGCGAGCGGGACGAGCGCGCGGATCGGGCCCTGAAAGCCCGCTCCGAAGCCGACGCCGGCGACCGCGGAGACCGCGAGGTAGAGCGCCACCGATCCGGTCTTGATCGCGACGATGGTCCCGGCCAGGCCGGCGATGAGCATCACCGCGCCCGCGATCGTGAGCGTGCGGCCGCCGACGCGACGCAGGGCGATCGTCGTCGCGGAGCCGACGCACGCCAGCAGGAACAGGGCGAGCGCGCTGTGCCACACCGAGGCGTCGGCCGAGAGCGAGCGGTACAGGGCGGGGCTCAGCGCGCCGTAGAACCCGCCGAGCGACCAGACCGCGAACATGATCGGCGCCGAGGCCACGAAGGTCGGGCGCGCGGCCGCCGGGACGGCGATCCGCGGCCGCAGCGCCGAGCGCGTGACCCGGCGACGGGGCGTGGCGTCGATCAGCCGTGCGACGCCGAGCGCCTGGAGCGCGAGCACCACGATCAGCAGCACGTAGACCGTGTGGGTCGGTGCCGGCAGGAAGGTGACCGCCACGCCGCTCACGAGCGCGCCGAGCCCGCTGCCCGCGGTCGGCGAGGCTGCGCTCGCCACCGCGCCCCGGTCCGGGTCGGACTCGATCATCGTCGCCGACAGCGCGCCCAGCGCCGAACCCGCCGCGAGCCCTGGATCGCCCGGCCGATCAGGATCGGCTCGAACGAGCCCGGCCAGCGCGAACAGGATCAGCGCGACCACCTGGCCGCCGACGGCGGCGAGCAGCACGGTGCGGCGACCGAGATGAGCGGCGAGGTCGCCGAGCCAGCAGACCGACGAGGACCGCGAGCGCGTAGACGGCGAACGCGATCGTGCCGATCAGCGGCGTCGCGTGCCACAGCGTCTCGTAGCGGTCATACAGCGGGTCGGGGCCGCGGACGCGGCCAGGAACGAGACCACCATCGAGCTGGCGAGCGCGAGCGTCGCGATGCGCCCGCGGACCGCGACCCGCGGCTGCGGCGGGGCGCGGTGTGCGCGGTGTGCGCGGTGTGCGCGGTGTGCGCGGCGTGCGCGCACTCGGCCGTGGGGCGTATGGCCGACGGCGGTGGCGGACGTGGTCATCGTCTCCTCCGTCCCCGAGCAGACCGGTCTGTCTTGACCCCATGCGCGCAGACTAGCAGACAGACCTGTCTGTGCGTCTACAGGCGTGGAGCGGTCGAGCCTATCCGTCGGGCGGCAGCGGCGGGCGGGGACCGCGCCGAGGATGTCGCGCCCGGTCGGCCGCAGCTCGGGATCGAGCTCGAGCTGCCAGTAGTAGCGCGTGAACGTCAGCCCGGCGCGGTACTCGCCGAGGAACGGCTCGATCCGCTCGCCGCGCGCGAGGCGCACGATCAGCTCCGGATACGTGCGCCCGGCCGGCGCCGCGTACAGGTGCGCCGGGCAGGCGCCGCCGAAGCGGGTGTTCACGTCGGTGATGCCGAGCCCGATCTCGTCGTCGCGGAACGCCTGCACGGTGCACGGGCCGCGGCAGCCGAGCGCCTCGACCACGCGGCGACCGAGCTGCACGAGCTCCGGGTCGTCGAGCGTCTGGCCCTTGATCGACTCGCCGCCGCGCGACTCGAGCATGTTGCGGGGGATGACCGACAGGCAGCGGCCGTCGAGGTCGGAGAAGCAGTCCATCGAGAACTCGGGGCCGCGCATCGCACGCTGGAGCATCGCCGGCTCGCGGATGTAGGCGGCGAGGAACTCCGCCTCGCGGGCGTCCTCGGCGCGGAAGATCGAGCGCGCGCCCGAGCCCCAGCGCGGCTTGACCATCACCGGATAGGAGTCGACCGGCTCGCCGGGGAGCACCGTCGGCGGGCTGGGCAGACCGTGGTGCGCCAGCAGCAGGTGGGTCTCGTACTTGTCGAACGTCGCGCGCGCGATGTCGCCGTCGGGCACGAACGCCGGCAGGCGGTGGGCGGTGCGGGCGTGGCCGAGGACCTCCAGGTCGAGTCGGTGAGCGGCACCACCGCGCCGACGGAGAACTCGTCGCACAGCTCCCGCAGCGCCGGGACGTACGCGGGATCGTCGAAGCGCGGGACCGCGTATCGGTGGTGGGCGGCGTACTGGGCGGGCGCGAGCGGGTTGGGGTCGGCCGCGATCGTGGTGGCGATCTGCGAGAAGGCCGACACGAGCGCGTAGCGCTTGCCGACGCCCGTGAGCAGCACGGCGACGTCATGGCTCATGGCGCGCCACGTTAGCCGCCATCGGCCGGGCTCAGCACCCGCCATCGGCCGGGCTCAGCACCCGCCGGGAGCCTGCCAGCCGCCCGTATCGCCTTTGTAGATGCCGCCCCCGCTGCGGACCTGGACGACGGTGCGCCGGAGGATCTCCAGGTCCAGGCGCAGCGAGCGGTGCTCGACGTACCACAGGTCGAGCTCGATCCGCTCGGGCCACGGCAGCGAGGCGCGGCCGTTGACCTGCGCCCAGCCGGTGATCCCGGGCTTGACCTCGAGCCGGCCGCGCTGTCGCTCGGTGTAGGCGTCGACCTGGTGCTGGAGCGTCGGGCGCGGGCCGACGACCGACATCTCGCCGCGCGCCACGTTCCACAGGTTCGGCAGCTCGTCGAGCGAGGTACGGCGCAGCAGCCGACCGAGCCGGGTGATGCGGCTGTCGCCCGCGGCGATCGCCAGCCCGGCGCCCTGCAACTCGGCCCCGGAGACCATCGTGCGCAGCTTGTAGATGCGGAACGGGGTCCCGGCGCGGCCGACCCGGATCTGGGTATAGATCGGGTCGCCGGGCGACTCGAGCCGGATCAGCACCATCAGGGTGAGCACGACCGGCGCGGTGAGCACCGATCCCAGACCGCCGACGATCAGGTCGAGTGCGCGGGTGAGCAGGCGGTCCATGGCGCGGTGAGACCTTATCTATCGTCCGCCGCGATGGTTCTGCTGCAGGTCATCTTCTGGGCGGCGGCCGCGTTCATCGTCTGGACGCACGTCGGCTACCCGCTGTTCGTGGCGCTGCTCGCGCGGCTGCGCCCGCGACCGGTGCGGCGCGGCCCGGTCGAGCCGACGGTGACGCTGGTGGTCGCCGCCCACGACGAGCAGGAATGCATCGAGGCGACGGTCCGCGGTCTGCTCGCGCTCGACTACCCGGCCGAGCGGTTCTCGGTGCTGGTCGCGTCCGACGGCTCGACCGATCGCACCGACGAGATCGTCTCGGCGCTGGTGGCCGAGGTCGGCGCGCGGGTGTCGCTGCTGCGCTGCCCGCGGGCCGGGCAAGGTGACCGCACAGGACCGCGCGGTGCGCCACACGGGCCGGCGAGGGCGCCTCCGAGATCGTCGCCTTCTCGGACGCGAACGCCGGCTGGGAGCCCGACGCGCTGCGCCGGCTCGTCTGCAACTTTGCCGATCCGGACGTCGCCTACGCCTGCGGCAACCTGCGGCTGCGCCGCGCGGACGGCACCAACCGCGAGGGGCTGTACTGGCGCTACGAGCTGTGGCTGCGGGAGAACGAAGCCCGGATCGGCTCGATCACGGCCGGCAACGGCTCGATCTACGCGGTCCGCCGCAGCGACTATCTGGAGAGCCCCGACGGCCGCTCCGGCCACGACCTCGGGCTCGTCTACCGGCTCGTGCAGCGCGGCCGCCGCGCGGTGTCGGATCCCACCGCGGTCGCCTGGGAGACCCCGGCGCGCGACCTCGAGGACGAGTACGAGCGCAAGGTCCGCATGTCGGCCCGCTGCTGGCAGCACGTGGTGAGCGGCAAGATGCTCCAGGGCGGCGGTCCGCTGTTCCTGCTGCAGATCGCCTCCCACCGCCTGCTGCGCTACGAGAGCGGGCTGCTGCACCTGCTGCTGCTCGTTTTGGCGGCGGTGCTCACCGTCGCCTCCGGAGCGCACGTCCTGTATGGGGTGATGCTCGCGCTGCAGCTCGCCTGGCTCGCGCTGGCGCTCGCCGGACGGCTGCGGCTGCCGGTGCCCGCCGCGGGGATCGCCTACTACTACTTCCTGGTCACGTGGGCGACGCTCGCCGGGGCTGTGGCGCTACACGCGCCTCGGGGTGCCGGTGAGCTGGGAGCACGCGGAGGGCACGCGGGCCCTCTGACGCCGTCATGGGCGGGATGGAGACCGGGCGGGATGGAGGACCGGGCGGGATGGAGGCCGGGCGGCATCCTCGTCCAGAGGACGACGGCACCGCCCGGGTCTTTCCGGCTACTTCTGGGGGCGGTGCTGCCTGGAGCGCGTGTGCGCAGCCGCCCTCAGCGTGAGCTTCTGGACCCAGGTCCTGGTCGTTCCGGTTCCGCCGGCGTGAGGTGACGGATCTTCCGTGGCCAGGTGCCTGTGCGTGGCCAGGAGCCGACGTCCGGCCCTGCTGAGTGTCACCTTGATCGTGTGGGAGCGGCCGGCGCCCACCGTCGCGCGCCTGGTCCCCAGGACAATCGTCTTGTGAACCTTCTTGCCGTGCTTCATGACCGTGACGGTCGTCATCACCGCCACCTTGACGGTGCAGCTGGCGCCGTGGGCGGCGCACTTGATTGGGAGGGTGACCACGTTGCTGCCGGGCCTGCTGCCCGGCTTGCCGATCGTGCTCGTTCCGGAACCGGCGACCGGAGCAGCCGGAGCCTTGGTGGGCGTCGCCGCCGGCGGCGCGGGGGGCGGCCTGCGTCGTCGTCGGTGCGGCGGCGACCGTCACCGTGGCGGCGCCATCGGTGTACGAGGCGGCGAAGTGCGCATCGCCCGAGTAGTCCGCCCACACGTTGTAGGTGCCCGCGGATGCGTACGAGGTCACGCACCGTGCGGTGCCGTCGGCGCCGACCGGCACCGAGCCCGCGATCGCGTCTGGCAGTCAACCGGTCCGCTGTCCCCATAGAATGCACGGCCCCGCCCGGCGTGTTGCCGTTGGACGCGTTCGATGTCACGGATGCGGTGTAGGTCTCGGTGGCACCGATGGTGAGGTTCGCCGAGGAGGCCGCGAGCGCGAGGCTCGTGGCGGGGATCGCGGTGGCCGTGACCGCGGAGCCCGTGTAGCGGATGTGGTACCAGTAGTCGTGGTAGCTCTCGGTGCCGCCGGACGCAGGCGCGCAGTAGTCGTTCACGTCGAGGTTGGCGCCGGAGGCGCTGTCGCCGTTGAACGTCCCGGTGATCGTGCCGCTGCTCTGGATGAGGGTCGAGCCGGAGTTGACAGTGGGGCAGATCGAGGTGTTGCTTGAATCTGAGATGTAGGGCTCCTGCAGCCCGAGCTGGCCGTCGAGGGTGACATTCCCCTGGGCGATGAGACCGGCCGGGTCGGCGGGGGATCGTGTACTGCCCGCCGAAGCCCAGCCACGCACCGTCTGACATGGTCACGTGGACGGCGTTGGGACCGGTGACGCCGGCCAGGCTGACGCCCCCAAAGCCGTTGTTGCCGTCGCCCTGGATCGACCAGGTCTGGTCGGCGGCTCCGGTGAGGGCGAGCAGGAGGTCGATCGCGGCCGGGGAGCCCCCGCCGGTGCCGGGTGCGATGCCGAGCGCGTCACCGGAGCTCGGCTGCACGAGGTTGAGACCGCTGCCGTTTGAGGAACTGAGGGAGTAGCCGCATCGCCGGAGAGGGTGAGGCCGCTCGCGGTGTCGCCGGCTTGATCGACGTCGATGCTGCAACCGGGGCTGGGAGTGGAACAGGCGCCTCCGGGAAAGGCGAAGCTCCCCGTGGCCCCGGCTGTCGGGGCGGTCCCGGACCAGTTGCCGGAGTCGCTCCAGGCGCCGGGCGTGACCGTCCCGGCCCCGCTCCAGGTAGACGTTGGGGCGGTGGCCATGGCGGCCGGTGCCGCCGCGAGCGCGCCGGCCGTGGCCAGGGCGCCGATCAGGGCACGGCTGCGCCCCGAGAGAGAGATGGGAGCCGTCAGGCGGCTCCCAGAGAATTGCAGCACGTGAGTCCCTAATCCCGGTTACTCCGGGGATTGTCGCGTCGCGCCCGAGTCCGAGCGCGACTCTCGGGGTACTCGGCCGCGGAGCCCAAAACTTGAGCGCAGGTTCTTTGCGAGCGGTGGTCCAACCCGTCTCAGCGGCCGCGACGGATCAGGAGTCGTGCACGTCGTTGGAGTTCCGCAGGCCGCGCAGCTCCTCGATGCCGAGCACCACCTCGACGAACAGGAACTCGAGCCGCTCGCGGGTGGAGCGCGGCGGTGCGCCCGGGTTGACCCGCGCGCGGGGCAGCGTCTGGGCCGCGCCGCTGGTCCGGGCGCTCGCCCCCACCCCGGGCAGCCATGCGAGGCCGCCCCGGCGCAGCGCCCGGTAGAGCGCCGGCTCGGGGTGGAAGCCCGGATACGTGCGACCGAGCCACGCCCGGCCCGCGGCGTAGCCGCGCCACTGGGCGCGCAGCCCGCGCAGGGTGTCGCGGTAGGCATGGCCGGCGGTCGCCCCCGGCCGCACGGCGAGGCGTGTACCCCGCGTCCTGCAGCCGCCAGCAGAAGTCCGTGTCCTCGGCCGCCCGGATCCCTCGCGGAAACCCCCGACCGCTCGAACGCCGCCCGGCGCACGAGCAGGTTGGCGGCCGCGACGCGTGGGCGGAACGGATGCGCCATGTGCGTCGAGGGTTGAGGAAGTTCCGGGCCGCGCCATAGCGGGCGGCGAGCGAGTCGCCCGACGGGAGCGCGTGGATCTCGCCCGCCAGCGCGCCCACCTCGTCGGGGATCGCCTGCTCGAAGAACGCGTCGATCAGGTCAGAGGACGGCCAGCAGTCGGCGTCGAGGAAGAGCAGCCACGGCTGCCGGCCGGCGGCGGCCGCGGCGGCGCCCGCGTTGCGGGCGCGGGCGGGCGAGTGCTCCCCGCCGGCGGCGACGATCGCGACCTCGGGCGCCGCGGCGGCCGGGGCGGTGCCCGAGTTGTCCGCGAGGATGAGCGCGTCCCCGGGATGGATGTGGAGCGACGCGAGCGCCGTGAGTGACTCGGCCGCCGCGGCCGTCGTGCCCGCGAACGGCATCACGACCGCGACCGGCGGGCGGCTCGTCGGCTGGGGGTCGGGCACGGCGTGATCTTGACAGGGGCGGCGCGGGGCGCACCGGGCAGGGCCGCCTGCGCCGGCGCGCCGGCGGATGGCCACCGAGGCGGTCGCCCCTCGCCAACGCGACGCCGTACGGACTGGCGGGTGCGGTCTGGACCAAGGACGTCCATCGCCCCGCCCGTTGCGTGCGGGGTGGCGGGATACGGGGCGGCGGGCGGGGTTTGTCGCCACCGTCGCGCCCACCGCAAAGCTTGCGACAGATCCGGTACGCCGGGGCGGGGTTTGTCGCAGGCGTCGCGCGACCCACCACCACAACAGTTGAGGGCACAACTACCCTGCTACGCTCTCGGTCATGGAACTGGACTTGCCACCTTCGCCGACCTCGCCTCCGGGGTCTCGCCCGAGCAGCGGATGCGGGACCTGCTGGAGGAGGCGGAGCTCGCCGAGCAACTCGGGCTCGATGTGTTCGCCGTGGGCGAGCATCATCGCGCGGACTTCCTCATCTCCTCGCCGGCCGTCGCGCTCGCCGCGATCGCCGCGCGCACCGAGCGGATCCGGCTGTCGAGCGCGGTCACGGTGCTGGGTCGTCCGACGATCCGGTGCGGGTGTTCCAGCAGTTCGCGGAGCTCGACCTCATCTCCGGCGGCCGCGCCGAGATCATGGCCGGCACGGGATCGTTCACGGAGTCGTTCCCGCTGTTCGGCTACGACCTGGACGACTACGACGATCTGTACGCCGAGAAGCTCGACCTGCTGCTCAAGCTCAGAACCGGCGAGCCGGTCACGTGGGAGGGGCGGCTGCGACCGCCGCTGCACGACACGGTCGTCTACCCGCGGCCGGTCCAGGACCCGCTGCCGGTGTGGGTCGCGGTCGGCGGCTCGCCGGAGTCGGTCGCCCGGGCGGGCGCGCTCGGCCTGCCGCTCACGCTGGCGATCATCGGCGGCCAGCCCGCCCGGTTCGCGCCGCTCGTGCAGCGCTACCGCCGCGCCGCGGAGCAGTTCGGCCATGACGCGGACGGACTCCCGCTGGCGATCAACACGCACGCGTTCCTCGGCGAGACCTCGGGCGACGCCGACAAGGCGTTCGCCGCGCCCTACCTGGCGATGATGAACCGGATCGGCCGGGAGCGGGGCTGGCCGCCCTCCGGCCGCGCCGAGTACGAGGCGCTGCGCTCACCGCAGGGCGCCGTCGCCGCCGGCTCACCCGAGCAGGTCGCCGAGAAGATCCTGATGGAGCACGAGCTGTTCGCAAACTCCCGCTACGTCGGGCAGATGTCGGTCGGCGCCGTCGCCCACGCCGACGTGCTGCGCTCGATGGAGTTGTTCGGGTGCAAGGTCGCGCCGGTCGTGCGCGAGGAGGTCGCCCGCCGCGAGGCGGCGGCGCCGGCGCGCGGGGCGACCCCGCCGATCAGCCGGTGAGCGCCGCGTAGAGCGCGAGCGTCCGCTCCGCCGCCGCGTCCCAGGAGTAGGGCCCCTCGGCAGCCCGGCGCGCCGCGGCCGCCAGCTCGTCTCGCGCCGCCGGGTAGCCGATCAGCCCGGCGAGCGCGGCGCGCAGCGCCGCCGGGTCGCCGGGCGCGACCGAGAGCGCGGCGCCGGTCCCGGCCGCGATCTCGGCGAGACCGCCGACGGCCGAGACGACCGAGGCGCGGCCGGCGCCGAGCGCGGCGGCGAGCACGCCGGAGCCGTCGATCGTCTCGTCGCGCTCGTAGGGGAGCACGATCACGTCGGCGCGGCGATGCAGCGCGCTCGACTCGCCGGCCGTCACGTAGCGTGGGACGAGCGACACGCCGTCCGGGATCGGCGGCAGCTCCATCATCGGCCGGCCGACCACCCACAGCTGCGCGCCGTCGATCCCCTTCCAGGCGGCGAGCAGGGTCTCCAGGCCCTTGTACGGGCGCAGCAGCCCGAACATCAGCACGACCGGGCGGCCGTCGTCGGCCAGCTCGGGCGGGAGCTCGCCGCCGGGCTCGGGGACGAACGCGCCGTGGGGGATGACGTGCACCCGGGCCAGGTCGATCCCCCGCTCGAGCAGCCGGCGGCGGCCGTGCTCGGAGTGGACGACGAGCGCGTCCATCCGCCCGATCACCGCCTCGACGGCGCGGGCGCGGCCGAACCGCCCGCTGCGCGGCGCGGTGTTGTGCAGCGTGAGCACGCGTGGGCGCGGCGGCAGCAGCGCGACGTCGAGCCACGGCAGCGGCGTCCACTGCAGGTGCGTGATGTCGGCGGGCAGCCGCGCGAGCGCGCGCATGTCGCCGGCGTGGGTGGAGAGCTTGCCCAGCCGCCGCGCGGCGGTGGACCGGGATCGGCTCCCCCGGGTCCGGCGGTAGAAGAGCTGGCGCCGCGCGTAGCCCTCCGGCGCCGGGCGCTCGCCGTGGGCGAAGTGGCTCGTCACCAGCTCGACGTCCGCGCCGCGGCGGGCGAGCGCGGTGCACAGCGCCTCGTCGTAGGGCGCCGAGTACGCGGACGGGTCGACGATCAGGGCGCGCACCGCCTCACCCCCCTCCGCGCGCCGCCAGCGCCCGGCCGCCCCGGATCCGCGCGACGAGCGCGCGTCCCTGGCGCAGCTCCTCCGGATGCACGAAGCCGACGGCGAGCAGCGCCGGTCCGATCGCCGCCACGACGAGCGCCCTCAGCACGAGCCCGCCGGCGCCGTGGGCCGGCAGCAGCAGGTCCCCGGCGACCGACAGGCCGCCGAGCACAGCCGCCAGGCGCACCAGGCGCCACCACTCGAAGGACGTGAACAGCTGCGCGTGAACACGTGCATGGCCGCGAGCATCACCAGGTAGGCGCCGCACAGGGCGACTCCCGCGCCCGCGAGACCGAGCCGCGGCAGGAGGATCAGCAGGAGGACGATGTTGACGGCGAGGCCGGCGATCGCGGCGGGAAAGTTGCGGGTCGTCACCTTGGCGCGGCCGGCGATGACGAGGAAGACGACGAAGAGCCCGTACATCGCCCAGCCGAGGGCCACCCAGGGCAGAGGCTTATAGGCCAGGTAATAGCTTGACTGCGAGGTGAGCAGGCGGACGATCCAGCGACCGAGCAGGGCGAGGCCCGCGACGATCCAGCCGCTGAAGAGGACGTAATAGGTGGTGACGAAGCCGTACAGACGAGAGGCCTCGGCGTCGTCGGTGACCGAGTAGGCGAGCGGCGGCCAGGCGTACTGGAAAGCCCGTGACCGTGAACACTACGACCCCCGCGAGCTTCACGGCGATCGAGTAGCAGGCCGGCGGACCCGCCGGGTCCTGGCCGTGGTAGATATAGGCGCGGTCGACATCGAGGGAGCAGCATACACGGACGCCTCGGCGGGCACCGTCGGCAAGCCGAACCGCATGAGCGCGGACCACGCGTGGCCGGGCGAGCGCGCGGGGTCGCGCAGGCGGCCTGGCGCAGGCGTCCACCACAGCGCGAGCAAAACGACCGTCGACGCGCCGTAGTTGCCGAGCAGGAGTCGTCGGGCGCCGGGTCCGGCGCCGACTGCACGAGGTCACAACGTGGCGGCGACGGTGAGCAGCACGTTGCTGACCGAGCGCGGTCGCGTAGGCGCGAGGCCGCTCGTCGACGCGCGAGCAGCGCGTAGGCGAGACTCGAGGTTGGTGAACGACCGCAGTGCCGAGCACCGCGACGAGAAAGATCGCTCCCTCGTGGCGTGACGAGCGCGATCCGGCCGAGAGCGGCCCCGGCGGGGAGCGCGAGCAGCAGCGGGGCCAGGCTGTCGTGGCGAGCAGGATGAACACCGTCGCGCGGCGGACGAGCACGTCGCGGCGGGCCGCATCGGCGTCGGTGTAGTAAAAGCGCAGGAACGACTCGATGATCCCCAGGCGCACAAGGATGGACACGAAGATGACCCCGTTCGCGGGCCGACAGCTCGATCGCGCCGTAGCCGGCCGGCGCGATGTACGCGGTGTACACGGGGAGGATCCCGACGCCGATCAGCTTGGCCACGACGTTGGCCACCTGATAGGCCCCCAGCGAGGAGGCCAGCCGCTGAGGTACCCGGTCATCGCCCGGCGACGACACGGGGCTGCCGCCGGCGGGCGCTCACAGCTCGAAGCGCATGTGGATCTCGTCGCGCTCGTCGCCCGGCGCGACGCAGTAGCCGCGGGATTGCGCCCGTGGATCTCGTACCCGATACGGCCGTAGAACCCCTGGGTCCGGAGGCCACCGCGGACAGTCAGGCGCAGGAACTCCAGGCCGAGATCGAGCGCCCCATCGCGTGCAGCCCCTCGATCAGCGGCCCGACCGGCGCCGGTGCCCTGGAGCGCCGGGTCGACCATCAGGCGCAGCACGGTGCGCCAGTGCGCCGCAGCGGCGAGGACGAGGGCGGCGAGGAACCCCATGCCGGCGGCCGGGCCGGCCGGACCGGCCCGGCGAAGCACACCGAGCGCGTCGCGGCCCTCGAGCACCCGCTCCAGCTGCGGGTCGAGCGTCTCGGCGATTCGCCCGCGGTCGGCCGGCGCCACGAACCCCACGGCGCCGCCCGCGTCGGTCACCCGCACCCACGTGTCGAGCAGCTGGCTCGCGCAGCGCCGGGTCGCCCGCCTCGGCGGCCGGCACCTCGGTGAACGTGACGGTCTGGACGTCCATGGCGCGTTTCATCTTGGCGCATCGCGCGCCCGCGCCAGATCGCCGCCCCCCGGCCCCGGGCCCGGCCGGGGCTGAGCGCAGCAGGAGCCTCCAGGCCCGCCCAGCAGATCCTGGGCGGTGACGTTGTGCGCGACGGCGGTGCCGAAGCCGGGCAGGCCGACGTCGACGACGGCGCCGCGGCCGAGCTTGTAGCCGATCACCGCCGGCGACTGGGCGGAGATGCCGACCGAGGTGAGCAGCCGGGCCGGCGCCTGCACGGGGCCGAAGGTCTGGAAGCGGCGGAAGCCGGTGAGCTCCTGGGCGCCTGCGGAGAACAGGCCCTGGTGGTTGCGCTGGACGAGCAGCAGCGACCCGCCCGTCGCCTCGATCCCCTCCGGGCGGGCGAGCAGGAAGTCGATCGAGCGGGGTCCGGACGGGTCGTTGGCCGCGCCGCCGCCGAGGGTCACGGTCCGCTGCAGCGCGTCGATCCCGAACGACACCACGCGGCCGCCCTGCTCGACCCAGGTCGAAAGCGCCGAGCCGGTCCCCGCCGGCAGCCAGCGCTCGGTGCCGGCGAACAGGATCCCGAGTAGTGCGACAGCATCGAGGTGCCGCCGGCGATGAGCGACAGGTCGGTGGTGAGCGTGTAGCGCAGCCCGCTCGCGCGCAGGTAGGCGACCACCCCGCCTCGCCGGGGAAGCCCGGGGGGAGCCCGTTGGTGAACGGCCGCGCGAGCTGGATCGGCCCGCCGGTGGTGAGCAGGTTGGGCATGCCGTCGCCGTCGTCGTCGACCGGATTCTCGCCCTGCCAGGTGAGCGAGGGCAGCACGACGAGCACGCGGCTGTGCCCGACCCCGGACGTCTGACCCGAGCCGCCCGAGCCCGAGCCCGAGCCGCCCGAGCCCGAGCCGCCCGTGCCCGTCGCCCCCGCGACGATCGGCGCCCGCCGTCCGGTGCGACCCCCAGGCGAGCGACAGCCGGGCAGCCCGGTGCCCCCCGGCAGCCGCACCTTGAGCCCGACCGCCCCGGAGCGGCCCGAGCCCACCACCGCGCCGCTGACCCGCCGCAGCGCCCAGCGGTAGCGGTGCCGGCGGGAGTCGACCGCGACCGTCGCCACCGAGCCCCCGGCGACCGCGTCCATCGGGGGCTGGGCGGCGAGGTAGCGGACGGTGACGCCTCCGTGCGGCGTCGAGCCCGGGGCGGACGGCAGCGTGGCCGGGAACCGCGACCTCGAGCATGCGCGGTCGAGGGCGGTGAGCGAGATCTGGTAGGTGCCCTGCGGCGCCTGCCCGCCGCCAGAGCTGGTGCCGTTCCAGAACGCGGTGCGCAGCGTCGTGGCGCGGAACGTGTCGACCAGCTGGGGCGCGCCGCGGACATCGGTGCGGTAGACGCGGACCGTCGGGCGGTGGGACCCGACCACCGTGAAGCGGATCGCGATCGGACGCCCGCTCATCTGCGGGAAGACGGCCGGCTGCACCCCGTCGGCCTTCACCGACACGACCTTGATCGGCGCCGGCGCGTCCTCGACGGTCACCGGCTCCAGCGCCCCGGTGTTCTGGCTGGCGATCTGGATCGTGCGGTGCTGGTGGATGAGGTCGACCTGCACGTAGTAGCGGCCGGCCGGCGCGACCCGCCCGTCGGCGAGGTGCCCGTTCCAGGTGAACGACCGGCGGCGGTTGATCGACATCGGCACCGCGCGGGCGATCGTGTCGACGACACGGCCCGCGGGGTCGACCATGTGCACGGTCACGTCGTCGGCCTGGTTGAGCAGCAGGAACGAGATCTGCATCGAGCGGAAGCTCGTCGGCTGCAGGTGATGCTGCCTGCCGCTCGGGACCGGGCACCTGCCGCCCGAGACGGGGTTGATGCGAGCCGGATGCGGAGCGGGCAGCCCCGAGATGAGCGGCGTCGAGACCTTGAGCGTCTGGACGAGGAAGAAGGCGCCGACGGTCGCGATCGCCAGTACGACGAACGCCGCCACCGGCAACCGCTTGCTCACAGCGACTGGACCGCCGTATTGGGCACGTCGAAGCTGTGGAACGCCTCGAGGCCGCGGGGATCGGTCAGCGCGAGCACCACCCGGATAGCCGCCGTGACAGACGGCGAGCGCCGGCAGCGGGCCGCGAGCGTGGATGTCATGCAGCGACGACAGCACGCGGACCTGCTGGTCGCGCAGCGACTCGCCGCCGGGGAAGCGGAACGACGGGTCGTCACGCATCCAGGCGGCGTAGAGGCTCGGGCTCGGCGCGCTCGACGTCGTCCATCAGCCCCCCCTCCCAGCGGCCGCGGTCGCCCTCGCGCAGCCGCCAGTCGAGCAGCGGTCGCAGGCCGATCGCGGCGCCGGCGATCTCCGCGGTCTCCCGCGCGCGGCCGAGGTCCGACGCCCACAGCGAGGCGATCGGCTGCTCTCGCTCGGCCAGCCGCCGGCCGAGCGCGAACGCCTGGCGGCGGCCGGTCTCGTTCAGCGGCGTGTCTCGCCAGCCCTGGAACCGCGGGACGACGTTGTCGTCGGTCTCACCGTGGCGCGCGACCAGCACGCCGCCGAGGCCTGCCGTCCCGTTCGCGCGAGGCTCACCCATCGGCTCCGAGCAGCTCCGCCGGGTCCGGCGCGGCCACCGCGGTGTCGGCGCGCAGGCCGAGGCGGACCGTCTCCAGCGAGAGGACCTCCTCCGGAGCGATGTTGCCGAGGTTCACGTCCGCGCCGAGCCGGCGCACGAACCACACCTGCTGATCCTTGCGCGGCGCCTCGAAGATGATCTTCGTGCCGTCGACCGCGTGCAGGATCTCGTCGACGAGCCCCTGGCGGACCTCGCCGTCGTGGCGGAAGATCCCGACCGCGCCGCTCTCCCGCGCCTCGGCGATGACCTTCCAGGCGCCGGCCTCGAGCTCGGACTCGATCTGCTCCACCCAGCGGAACGGCGCCATGATCCGCGTGTCGTCCTTGGAGCCGACCTCGGAGAGCACGATGAACTCCTGCGCGAGCGAGCCGATCAGCTCGAGCTTGCGGTCGTGCTCGAGGTTGATCGTGCCGTCGGACAGCTCGATGTGCTCCAGGCCAAGCTCGTGCAGCCACGCGACGAACTGCTCCAGTCGGTTCTGCGCGATGCACAGCTCGGTGAGCGTGCCGCCGAACATGACCGGCAGGCCGTGCTCCTTGTAGCGGGCGAGCTTCGCCTTCAGGTTGAGCGTCACCACCGGCGTGCCCCAGCCGAGCTTGACGAAGTCGATGTAGTCGCCCGCGACCTCGACGAGCGAGTCGATCTCGGTGACCGACAGGCCGCGGTCGAGGATGTGGGTGATCCCGTTCTCACGCGGCTTGTCCGCGCGCGTCGGGAGGGTCAGGAGGTCCGTCATCGTCGTCCTTTGGTTGATAGGGGCCCCACCCCAGCCCACGCGCGAGCCGGCGGTGGGACGGTCACGCCTGGGAGTTCAGATCGGTGCCGAGGATCACGAACACCTGGTCCGCGCAGCTCGCGCCGGCCGGGCAGACGATCTGCTGTGTCGTCGCGTTGACCCGCAGCACCTTCGAGTACTTCACCTTCAGCGCCTTGGCCACCGCGAGCGCCTGCGCGCGATGACCGGGCAGGAACCCGATCGTGGTCGTCGTCTGTGACTGGTTGGAGAAGTTGGTCGTCTTGCCCTGCTTGAAGCCGAGCTTGCCGAGCTTCCGGCTCACGTCGGCGGCGAGGTGGTTCGTGCTGGTCCCGTTGAGCACGGCCACGGTCACCTGGCGCGGATTGACCGTGACCGCGTGCTTGCCCTTGCGGCCGGTCGTGCCGTTGCCGGCCGTGGTGCTCGAATGGGCCCGGTCGGTGGACGCCGCGTTGTTCGCCTTGGTGTGGTGGTGGCCGAACACGATCACCGCGGCGACCGCGATCGCGGCGACGAGCACCACGACCACGAGGAACGGCAGGACGCGGCGCGGGGAGCGCGACTCCGAGCCGCGCCCGTAGTCGCGCCGCGGCGCGCGGTCGTCGCCGTCCGCCGGCCGCAGCCGCGGTGGGGCGTCGCCGCGGGCGTCCGGCGTGCCTGGCGGGGACGGGATCGGGGCCGGCGCGCCGGCGGCGGCGGTGGACGGCGCCGGAGC
>CAVPBY010000068.1:0-11754 GCA_963702225.1 uncultured Solirubrobacteraceae bacterium
TAGGCGACGCTCGCCGGAACCTGTGCGCCGCGCCGCTGGACGACGCGACGCGCGGCGACCTGCAGGGCCCGCTGCTCGCGCTCGACGCGGTCGTGCGCTGGACCGACGGCGCGGCGGACCATCGCGACCGGATCGGCACGTTCGTCGCGACCCCGGCGCACCGGACGGACCGGCTCGTGCTCGCGGTCGAGTTCCGGCTGCCGCAGAAGGGCGCGTTCGCAGCGCTGCGCCGCCCGCACAGCCACGGCTACACGGCGCTCGCGGTGAGCGCGGCGGTCCTCGACGGCGAGCTCCGCCTCGCCGTCACCGGGCTCGGGCCGCACGCGCTGCGGCTGCACAGCGCCGAGCAGCCGCTCGCGGATCTGGCGGACGCGGCGCGCGACGACGCGCTCGCCTCCTCCTGGTACCGCACGGAGATGGTGGAGGTGCTCGTGCGCCGCTGCCTGGAGCAGCTGGAGGCGACCGGATGAAGCTGACCGTCAACGGGGTGGAGCGCGGCGAGCTGCGCAGCGCGCCGATGACGCCGCTGCTCGACGTGCTGCGCGAGGAGCTCGGGGTGACGAGCCCCAAGCCGGGCTGCCGGGCCGGCGGCTGCGGCGCGTGCACGGTGCTCATCGACGGCGAGCCGCGGCGCTCGTGCCTGACGCCGCTCGCCGCGGTCGAGGGCGCGGCGGTGACGACCGCCGACGGGCTCGGCACCCCGGCGGCGCCGTCCCCGCTGCAGCAGGCGTTCGCCGACGCCAACGCGAGCCAGTGCGGCTACTGCACCTCGGGCATGGTGATCGCCGCCCACGCGCTGCTGCAGCGCCGTGGCGCGGCGGTTTCGCGCGACGAGATCGCGCACGAGCTCGCCGGGCACGTGTGCCGCTGCACCGGCTACGTGAACATCCTCGCCGCGGTCGAGCAGGCGGCGCGCCCATGAAGGCGGTCGGCGCCTGGGTCCCCCGCTACGACGGCATCAAGAATGTCGTCGGGCGGGCGCTGTTCACCGACGACGTGCGCCCGCCGGGCCTGCTGCACGTCAAGCTCCTGCGCTCGCCCCACGACAGCGCCCGGATCGTCTCGCTCGACGTCACCGGCGCCGCCACCGCGCCCGGCGTGCACGGGGTGATCACCGCCGCCGACGTGCCGCGCCTGGTCGTCGGACAGCTCGAGGCCCAGGGGATCGAGGCCGATGAGCCGCTGCTCGCCGACGGGAGGTCCGCTTCCGCGGCCAGCCGATCGTCGCCGTCGCCGCCGAGACCGAGGAGGCCGCGCGCGACGCGCTGGAGCGGATCGCGATCGCCTAGAGGTCCGCGAGCCGTTCCTCGAATGCGCCTCGCGCTCGACCCCGGCCAGCCGCACATCGTCGCCGACGGCAACTTCTTCCACTACGGAAGCCACCGAGCGGCGGGTACGCCGCGGAGACGTCGAGCGCGCCTTCGAGCAGGCCGACCTGATCGTCGAGGGCGTCTACCGGCCGACGCGATCGAGCAGGCGCCGCTCGAGACCCAGTCGGCGGTCGCGATACCCGAGCCCGACGGTCGCCTCACGATCCACTCGACACCCAGGCGCTCTACTACTCGATGGCGATCGTCGCCGAGCACCTGCAGGTGCCGCTCGGGCAGATCAAGTTCGTCGGCGGCCAGGTCGGGGGCGGCTTCGGCGGCAAGGTCGACTCGCCGTGCGAGTCGATCGCCGGCCTGCTCGCGCTGCGCACGGGCCGGCCGGTGCGCTTCGCCCACACCCGTGAGGAGGAGCTGCTCTGCTCCTCGGTACGCGCCGCCTGGCACATCGAGATCGCCGACGCGGTGAGCGCCGACGGGTGGATCCTCGGCCGCCGACGCTCACCCTGCACGACGCCGGCGCCTACACGCGCCTGTCGCCGTACGGCACGAACAAGCACACGTTCCACCTCGCCGGCGCGTACACGATCCCGAACGTCGCGTTCAACTCCTACGTCGTGTACACGAACCGCCCGCCGTCGTCCTCGATGCGCGGCTTCGGGGTCACCTCGGCGTCGTTCGCGATCGAGACCCAGCTGGAGCGGATCGCGACCGAGCTCGGGATGGATCCGTGGGAGCTGCGGCTGCGAACGCGGCCCGCACCGGCGACGTGAGCCCGACCGGCGGCCGGCTGCCCGACCCCTCGGCGGTGGCCACGCTGCTCGCCGGCGCGCGCGCGGCCGGCGTCACGCTCGCTTCTCAGTACGCGGCGATGACCGACGACCGCTCGCCGTCGGAGCCGGTGCCCGATCATCTGCGCGACGCGGTGCTCGGGCCGGAGGCGACGGTCTGATGGCCGGGAGCGGCCGCTGATGGGACGCCATCGTGGCAGCGGCCTGGCGGCGATCGAGTACCCGACCGGGATGAACCAGGCGGGCGACCCCAGCCAGGTCTGGATCAAGCTCAAACCCGACGGCCGCGCCGACGTGTTCACGGGCACCTGCGACGTCGGGCAGGGCTCGCGACGGTGCACGCGCAGATCGCCGCCGACACGATCGGCGTCCCCTACGAGTGGGTGACGCTCGACAACTCCAACACCGACTCCTCCCCGCTGTGCACCGGCACGTTCGCCTCGCGCGGCACGTTCGTCGGCGGCAACGCGATCGCCCGCGCCGCGGTCGAGACCCGCAACAGCCTGTTCGACGTCGCCGGCGAGATCATGGAGGTCGACCCGGCCGATCTCGTCTCCGGGGACGGCTTCGGTGGCCGCAGGGCGCGCCGGGGGCGCGGCGCTCGATCTCGGAGATCGCGCTGGAGGGCGACCTGGCAGCGCGGGCGCATGATCGGCGGCCAGGCGACTACATGAAGCCGTTCTCCGCGCCCGACCCCGAGACCGGCGAGTGTGATCCCCACTACAGCGATCTCCTACGGCGTGTGCGTCGCCGAGGTGCAGGTCGACGACGAGACCGGCGAGGTCGAGGTGCTGCAGATGACCCAGGTCTACGACGTCGGCCGCGCGATCAACCCGGCGCTCGTCTCCGGCCAGATCCACGGCGGCGCGATGATGGGCCTCGGCCTCGCGCTGCTGGAGGAGTCGTCCCGGAGTACCCGGGGACCGGCCATCGCGGCGCCGAGTTCGGCAGTACTGATGCCCGCGCCGACCGACCTGCCGGCGATGTACGACAGCGTGCTGGAGAACCCGTCCGCCGAGGGGCCGTTCGGCGCCAAGGCGATCGGCGAGATGGCTCCAACGCCCAGCCCCCCGCGATCGTCAACGCGATCCACGACGCCGTCGGCGTCTGGGTCACCGAGCTGCCGGCCAGCCGGAGCGGGTGCTGCGGGCGCTGCGCGAGCGGGCGCAGCCGCGGCGCGAGGGCAAGCGCGTGATCTTCGACGAGGCGCAGTCGATCGCCGCCGTCTCCAGCCTGCACGGCGCCGGCTGGCCACTCGTCGGCCCGCCGGCCACGACCCCGGAGGAGAGGGATCTGAATGAGCACCTTCTGGCATCCGTTCGCCGACATGGCCGCGGTCGGTGGGCGCACGAGTTCGTCGTCGCCCGCGGGTGAGGGGGCACGTTTGGGACAGTGAGGCCGGCGCTATCTCGACGGGTCGGCGAGCCTCTGGCACGCCCACGTCGGTCACGGCCGCACGGAGATCGCCGACGCGATGGCCGCCCAGCTGCACGCCTGGAGGCTTCCGACGTTCGGGGACCCGCCAACGCGCCGGCGAGGAACTGTGCGAGCGCCTGTCCGTGATGTCCCATGGATCGACGCGCGAGTGTTCCTCACCCTCGGCGGCGGCGACGGGATCGAGGCCGCGGCCAAGCTCGCCCGCATATACTGGTCGCTCGGGGCCGGCCGGACAAGACGAGCTGATCAGCCGCACCTATCGTTACCACGGAACCCACGGATTCGGAACGAGCTCGCCGGATGCCCGGCATCCGCAGAGGGTTCGGACCGCTCGCCGAGGGCGCCGCCCAGGTCGAGTACGACTCGCCCGATGCGCTGGAGGCGGAGATCCCCGGCTCGGGGCCGACCGCGTCGCCGCGTTCTTCTGTGAGCCGGTGATCGGCGCGGGCGGCGTCCGACCGGCGCCGGCCGGCTACATCGAGGCCTGACCGAGTCTGCAGCGCAACGACGTCTGTTCGTGTCGACGGGGTGATCTGCGGCTTCGGCCGGGTCGGTACGTGGCTCGGGATATGAGCGCTGCGGGATGGCCCCCGACATCGTCGTCCCGCCAAGGGGCTGACCAGCGGCTACCTGCCGCTCGGCGCGGTGTTGGTCTGCGGAGCAGTCGCGGAGCCGTTCTGGATCGGATCCGGCAGGGCGATGTTCCGCCACGGAGCCACCTACGCCGGGCATCCGACCTGCTGCGCGGCGGCGACCGCGAACCTGGACCTCCTCGATCGGGAGGGTCTGATCCCGCGCGGGCGAGAGCTCGAGGGCGACCTGATGGAGGCGTCGCGCCGCTGGCCGGCCATCCGGCGGTGGGCGAGATCCGTGGCGGCGTCGGCCTCGCGGCCGCCGTCGACGTGCATCCGGAGCTCCAGCGCGTCCCGGGGGTGGCAGCCAGGTTCCACGTCGCGATCCGCGGGCCGGCGTGATCTTGCGCGGGCAGGCGACGGGGGTGGCGATCGGCCCGCCGCTGACGATCACCCGGAGCAGCGAGATCGCGGGGGCGGTCGCCGACGGCATCAAAGCCGCGCCGGCTGGATGCGGCGCGCCGCGGAACACGGCGGCATGATCGCCGCCACCCGTTGAAACCAGTCGAGGACTGCATAAGGTCGCGCTCGTGGACGGTCCGACCGCGTAAAGGAGTGCCGAGGAGGAGTGACGCGGGAGTCGCGCCGTGAGGGACGACTCAGAGAGGGGAGCGATGGGATGGGGCGGGGCCGCCGAGCCGGCCACCAGGACACGGCGGCGCGCGCCCCCACGGACACCGCCTGGCGCGGGGCGTCCTCTGCAACCTGGACATCGCGACCTCGACGATGGCGAATATCGCTCCGCGATGTGTTCTTCTTCGGCTTCGGCCTGATCGCGTCGACCGCGGGCGTGCCGGCGCCGCTGACGATCATCGCGGCGACGGTCGCGATCGGGCTGCTCGGCAACACGCTGACCCAGTTCGCCGCGTGCACCCTCGACCGGCTCGTTCGTCACGTTCATCGGCAGGCGTTCGGGCCCTATATGGCCGTGCCATGGCGATCGTGCTGTGCGCCGGGTACATCACGGCGGTCGCCTCGGTGGTCGGGATCTCCGGCGGCTGGACCTCGGACATCCTCGGGACTACCTCACATCAACATTCCCTGGCAGATCGCTTCCTCGTGCTCATGGCGCTCGCGCTGGCGATGATCGTCCGCGGGAGCCAAGGTCTCGACCAAGGCCGCCGCGGTCTTCTTCGCCTTCGAGCTGGTCTGATGGTCATCATCGCGTCGCCTGCTCATCAAGAACAGCGGCTCGATCAACCTCCATCCGTTCGACCCGGGCCGCCTGTCCGGCGGGTTCTCGGGCCTCTCACTCGGCTTCCCACTCGCGATCTACATGTTCATCGGCTGGGAGAACTCCGCAGCGCTCGCCGAGGAGAGCGAGGACCCACGCGTCGGCATCGGCAAGGCGATCTTGTGGTCGGTCCTGCTGCTCGGCGGCACCTACATCCTGTTCGCCTACACGACCGTGATCTCGTTCGGCGAGAACATCGGCATGCTGGGCAAGCAGACCGTGCCGTTCGTCTCCGCCGCCCACTCGGTCTCCAGCGTGCTCGCCTTCCTCGCCTACATCGCGGGCTTCACCTCGATCTTCGGGACGCTCCTGTCGGCGTCCAACTCGCAGGCGCGGATCATCTTCAACTCCGGCCGCGAGGGCCTGCTGCCGTCGTGGGTGGCACGGTCACCAAGCAGTCGCACACACCCTACGTCGCGTTCATCGTCTACTTCGCATCGCGCTCGGGCTGGCTACATCTTCGGGTGGCGCAGCCCCCCGTCCTGTTCTTCGGCGAGATCGGCACGATGGGCACGATCCTCGTGGCGGTCACCTACCTGGTGGCCAACCTCGCGCTGCCGGTGTACTTCCGCCGCCACCATGCCGACCTGTTCCACCCGTCAAGCACCTGCTGCTGCCGCTGCTCGGCGCGTTCGCGATCGGGTATCCGCTCTACGAGCTCGTCAAGCCCGGACAGCCCAAGCCGTTCGCCAAGTACCCGCTGGTGGCGGTGGGCGTGATCGTCGCGGCGTGATCTGGGCGGCGATCGTCACCTCGCGCGACCAGACGCTCGGCGAGCGCGTCGGCGCGATCGTGGCGGACGAGGACTAGATGCCGACGGCCGGTCCGGCGGGGCGCGTGTCGTGCGCGCCCGGCTCGGGCCGGCTCGGAGGCCCGGACGCCTGCGCTCGCGCCGACCGCTCCTGCACGCGCAGGAACGCGGCGACCACCTGGGGGTCGAACTGCGAGCCCGCTCCCGCTCTGAGCTCGGCCATCGCCACCTCCTTGCTCATCGCGCGGCGGTAGCTGCGGTCGCTCGTCATCGCGTCGTAGGAGTCGCAGACCGCGATCACCCGGGCGCCGAGCGGGATCGCGGAGCCCGACAGCCCGTCGGGGTAGCCCGCCCCGTCCCAGCGCTCGTGCGAGCTGCGCACGAGCGGGCTGACCTGCGCGAGCGCGGGGGAGGAGTCGAGGATCCGTTGCCCGGCGACCGTGTGCCGGCGCATCAGCATCCACTCCCGCTCGTCGAGCGGGCCGGGCTTGCCGAGGATCGCCTCGGCGATCGCGACCTTCCCGACGTCGTGCAGCTCGGCGCCGAGACCGATCAGCTCGACCTGCTCGTCGGGCAGCCCGAGCGCCCTCGCGGTGTCGGTCGCCAGCCGCTCCACGTCGGCGAGGTGGTCGGTGAGGTGCGGATCGCGCTGGGCGAGCGCCGACAGCAGCGTGCGGGCGACCTCCCGGGCGGTCCCCGAGCGCCGTGAGAAGTGCTTGTCGGCGTACATCCGCTGGTCGGCGAGCCGCAGCGCCTCCAAGTGGTCGACGGTCTCCTCCGGGAGCGTGACGCTCCCCACCGACGCCGAGATCTCAAAGCCGTCGCCTCGCTCGGAGAGGACGGCGTGCGCGGCGCGCAGCATCGCCCGGCCGCCGTCGCCCGCGGGCAGCAGCACGCAGAACTCGTCGCCGCCCATCCGGAACGCGGCAGCCGGGGGCGGCAGCACGCTGCGCAGCGAGCCGGCGAGCCGCTGCAGCAGCGCGTCCCCGGCCCCGTGGCCCAAGCGATCGTTGTAGTTCTTGAAGCCGTTGAGGTCGAACAGGCCGAGCAGCAGCGGCTCCGGCTCGTCCTCGTCCAGCCGCGCCTCGAGCGCGGCGGTGAGCGCGCGCCGGTTGCCGAGTCCGGTGAGCGGATCGGTCAAGGCCTCGGTCCGCGAGCTGTCGAGCATTCCCTGGTGGGCTCGGAACGTGAGCACGAGCCGCACCAGGACGGCGGCCAGCGCGGTGCTCGCGAGGATCACCGCCGGCACGGTGATCGTCATGAACGAGCCCGCCACCAGCACCGCGATCGCCACCAGCGCAAACGCCACCGGGATGCGGATGCTCGCCCGGGCCCTGGCCAGCGGCCGCAGCGCGTGCGCCGCGTCCGGGTCCATCCAGGCCGCGATCGCCGCGCATTCGGCGAGCGCCCACCAGCCCGGGTCGAACGGGCCGCCCGACGCCCAGGTGCCGGCCGCGACCTTGACCAGGTAGATCGTGTCCGACGCCCAGAAGCAGAGCACCCCGAGCGCGAGCACGCCGAGCCGGCGGTCCAGGCGCCGTCCGCCGATCGCCAGCAGGCCGATAGCACGCCGAGCATGACCAGGTCGAGCACCGGATACGCGAGGTTCGTGATCACCGAGATCGACAGGCCGTGCAGCGACGCGAGCACCGGCTCGAACACGATCGCGGCGCTGATCGCCCCGATCGCGAGCCCGGCGACGAGACCGTCGACGAACACCATGCGCGGCAGCCCGCGTACGCGCGAGTGGGTGAGGAGCACCACGCCGAGGATGATCAGCGGCGGCAGCGACAGGTACCCCGCGTCGGCGGGGGAGGGGACCGGCGGCGACGCGTCGGACCACAGGACCGCGGTGAAGTACAGCTCGCCGAGCGTCCAGGCGAGCACGCCGAGCCCGATCACGATCCAGGCGGCGCGCTCGCGCGGGCGGATCACCCCGCGGGCGATGCACAGGGCCGCGCCGATCGCCATCATCACCAGGTGAAGCCACTTCTCCTGGCCCGACGGCGCCCAGCGCACGCCGAGGCCGTGCAGCTCGCAGGCGACGAGCCACGCGCCGAGGATCACGACGACACCGCGTACCGGACGAGGCATGGGGTCGTGATCGGCCTGTCTCGCCCGAGCGTGAGGATGTTCTAGCCGGTTTCGGGGAGGGTGCCGGGCCGGCCGGGCGAATCGACGGTGCCCATCACCCCACGCCAGTTCGGCGAGCGCGGCCGGCGGCGCGCGGCGTCGCTCGGGATCGATCCGGATCGCCTGCCGCCGGGGCAGTCGCCGACCGTCAAGTGGCCGGTGCTCTCGATCGAGGAGACGCCCCGGGAGCCGGCCGCGGAGTGGACGCTCACCGTCGACGGCGCCGTCCGCGAGCCGTTCACGCTCGACTGGGCCGCGCTCGAGGTCGAGCCCCACGTCGACTGGGAGGGGGACATCCACTGCGTCACCCGCTGGTCGAGGTTCGGCATGCGCTGGCGCGGGCTCGCGGTCGCTCCGCTGCTGGAGCGCGCCGGCCTGTCCGCCGGCGCCGGCTTCCTGCTCGCCGAGAGCCGCACCGGCTACACGACGAACCTGCCGCTCGCCGACGTGCTCGATCACCCCGTGCTCGTCGCCTTCGAGGCCGACGGGGCGCCGCTGGAGCCCGAGCACGGTGGCCCGATGCGGCTGCTCGTGCCCCACCTGTACCTCTGGAAGTCGGCCAAGTGGCTGAGCCGGCTGCGGGTGCTCGAGCACGACGAGCTCGGCTTCTGGGAGCGCAACGGCTATCACCACCGCGGCGACCCGTGGACGCAGGAGCGCTACAGCGTCGAGGACTACGTCGCCCGCGCGCGGCGGCGCGAGGTGCGCGCGGCGGGCGCCGATCTGTGAAAAGCTGTGGGCGATGCGCGGAGGTCACGCTCGCAGATGAGGAGCTGGAGCCTGCTCTCGACCGAGCTCGAGCCGCACTCCCCCGAGGTCATCTCCTCCGGGACCGCGGCGCGGGCGATCGTGCTGGAGATCCCGACCGGGGAGAGCCTGCGCGAGCACCAGGTGCACGAGCGCGCGTGGGTGACGGTGATCGACGGCGAGGTCGAGATCACCTCGACGACCGGCGAGAGCGTGAGCGGCGGCGCCGGGCTGCTCGTCGAGTTCGACCCCGCTGAGCGCCATGCCGTCACCGCCCGCTCGACCGCGCGACTGCTGCTGCTGCTCACGCCCTGGCCCGGGGACGGCCATCCGGGCGCGATGACGCTCGCCGACAAGGCGACGGTGCGCGAGCGGGCGGCCGAGCTGCGGGGCTGAGCCGGCGGGCCCCGGGCGCTACTCCCGGGCGCTACTCCTTCTTCTTGGGCCCGGAGTCGCCGGTGAGCCGGGAGCCGAGCTCATCGATCCAGTCGGCGACCGAGCGAGGACGGCGGGGCTTTGAGCCGGCGCTCGGATCCGGGGGACGGTGGGCCTCGGCGAAGCGGGAGGAGACCTCGTCGGCGAAGTCGTCGAGGATCTTGGTGAAGCTGTCGTCGGTCGTGTAGTAGCCGAGCTCCTCGTCGGTGGCGTGGTCGTCGCCGCCGGCCGGTCGCCGCTTCTGCTCCCGGGAGGCGGCCCGGGCCGCCTCCCGCGCGGCCTCGCGCGCCGCCTTCCGGCGCTGCTCGCGCGCCGCTCGCAGCTCGTTCTCGAGCGCGGCCAGCCGGGACTCGAGCGACGGGTCGCCGGCGGCATTCGGCGGCGGGGCGGCCGTGGCCGCGGCCGCTCGCTTGCGCAGCAGCTGCACGTGCGCATAGGCCTCCTGGACCTCGGCGAAGCGCAGCGCCGACTCCCGCGAGCCGTTGTTGTGGTCGGGGTGGTGGCGCTGGACGAGCCGCCGGTAGGCGGTGCGCAGGTCCTCGTCGCTCGCGGTGGGCGAGACGCCGAGGATCAGGTACGGGTCGGGCGGGGAGGCCATCGTCTCACGAGGATCGCAGGAATCTGTGGCGGCTTGTGCGACGGCACGTGCGACGGCACGTGCGAGGGCATGCGCGAGGGCATGTGCCGACGTGTGTCGTCTGACGGTTGCTCTGCGACACCCAGACGACACACGTCGGCCGATGAGCGGACGATCCGGGGGCCGAGCGGGCGCCAGGTGCGGGCCCGCAGCGCGCCCGCCCACACGCCGGCGCCGTAGGCGACGTCGTCGGCGACCGCGAGCGCGGTGAACCGCAGCGGATCGAGCGGCGGGCGCAGCCGCGCGTAGTCGCGCAGCGGCGAGGCGAGCAGCAGCGCCAGCGCCGCTGGGCGCGTGCGCGGTGCACGCAGGCCCGCGGCCAGCGCCGCCGGCCCGAGCATCGTCGCCGCCCGTCCGATGGCGGCGCCGCTCTCCCCGAGCCCGCGCAGTGCGAGCGCGGCCGCCGCGCCCGGCGGGACACCGTGCCGCGCGAGCGAGCGGACGGTGAGCCCGACGTGGAACGCGACCGTGGCGGCGGCGGCAGTGCGGACGGCGCCAGGGCGGTGGGGTCCCCGGGCCGCGGCGGCCACGGTGGCCGTGGCCGCGGTGGTGGCCGCGGTGGCCGTGGTGGTGGCCGCGGTGGCCGTGGTGGCCGCGGTGGCCGCGGCGAGCGCGGCGAGTGCGGCCGCCGAGCGTGGATGGAGCGCGACGGGGGCGAGCCGCTCGGGGTGGCGGCGGGCGAGCGGCCCGGCGGAGCTGCCGTAGCGCGCCCGGCGGGCCAGCCACCGCCCGAGCCGCCGCGGCTCGCCGTGGCGGACGACCGCGTGCGGCGCGTAGCGCACCGGCCAGCCGCGATCGATGATCCGCCACACGAGGTCGACGTCCTCGCCGTAGCGCAGCGCCGGATCGAACGGCGCCCCGGTCTCGCCGAGCGCCTCGCGGCGCACGAGCAGCGCCGCCGTCGGCACGTACGACACCCGCCCGCCCGGGCGCACGAGCGACGGCGATGGACCGAGGTCCAGCGGGGAGCGCACCGCGGCGAACCGGGCGAGGGTGCCGGTCGCGGGGAACTTTGTTCGGCCTGAGCCCGAAGAAGGTTTCCCGCCGACGCGGGGCGCCGGCGGAGCGCCTGCGGGGAGCGGCCGTACCCGTGGCGCGACGGCGCCCAGCCCCGGGTCCGAGGCGAGCGTCCCGCAGAGCAGCGACAGCCAGCCAGGCTCCGGCACGCAGTCGGAGTCGAGCAGCGCCACCATCCCCGACCCCACGGTCGCGAGCGCCGTATTGCGGGCCGCGGCCGGCCCGCCGGACCGGGTCCGGCGCACGAGCTCGCAGCCGTGGCGCGCACAGGCCGTGGCGACGGGGCCCGCGTCGCGCGAGCCGTCGTCGACGACGATCACCCGGCCGGGTGGATCGGCGACGAGCGTCGCCGCCAGACAGCGCGCGAGCGCCGCCGCCCGGTCGCGCACCGGGATGACGACGGTCACCGCGTCGGCCGGCGCCCGCGCCGGTCGCGGGTGGGCGAGCCCCGCGTCGATCAGGCGCCGCGCGAGCGCCCGCGCCGGTCTCGGATCGCCGGCCACTCGCGCCCCGTCCCCGCCGTCCCCACCGTTTCCGCCGTCGCGCAGCTCGCGGCGCACCGCCTCCCCGCCGTCGCGCAGCTCGCGGCGCACCGCCTCCCCGCCGTCGCGCAGC
>CAVPBY010000069.1:0-15589 GCA_963702225.1 uncultured Solirubrobacteraceae bacterium
CCTCGGGTTCGATCCGGGACACTGACCTTCCGGCCGGCTCATCGCGCCGGCGGCTGGCCCGGCATTGCGTCAAGGAGCCGCCTGAGCTCCGCGCCATCGACCTTCTTCGCCGGCGTCAGGGGCATCTCGGGCAGCACGAAGAGCCGTCGAGGATGCATGTAGGCGGCGCCGTGCCGCAGGAAAAACTCCTTGACGTCCTGTTCCCGCGCAGCGCCGGGGGTGCGTTCGACGACGAAAGCAACCGGCACCTCGCCCTTGAGCGCGTCGGCCATCGGGACAACCGCGGCATCGATCAGGTCGGGGTGCTTCATCAGCACGTTCTCGACCTCCTTCGGGTATATGCTCTCGCCGGCGCAACTGATGCGATCATCGAGCCGGCCGACAATGTCGATGTAGCCCTGCTCATCGGCGCGGGCGATGTCGCGGGTGCGGAACCAGCCGTCCGCGAGCAGCCGGTCGGTGGTGACCTGCGGCAGGTTATGATACGCAGTCAGGTTACCTGGGGAGCGCACCAGCAGCTCGCCCGGCTGGCCGGCCGGAACGTCGCGACCGGCATTCCCGGGATCGACGATGCGCAGTTCGACCCCGGGATAGGGCAGGCCGGTCGTCCCCTGCTTGGTGATCCCCCAGCGCGGATTGTTGCATACGAAGCCGCATTCAGTGAGGCCATAGGCCTCGAGCATCGGCGCGAGGCGGCGGGTGAATTCCGCGAGCAGGTCTTCCGGCACGTCGGACGAGCCGCAAATCACGAAGCCGAGCGAGTAGTAATCCCAGTTTGCGCAACAGCGCGTCTTCGCGCAGCATCATCCGGTACATGGCCGGGACCCCGGTCGTGTAGGTGCAGCGCTCGCGTTCGATGGCGCGAATTATCTCAGCCGGGTTGACGTCGTGCAGGATCACCACTGACCCGCCGCATTCGAGCATCGAGAACAACCCGCCGAACATGCCGTTGGCATGGAACATCGGCACGGCCAGCAGGCAGCGCTCGTCAGGGCCATAGAGCAGGGCGCGTCGCAGGCTGCGCGTCGCCCAATCGATCGCGCCGTGGCTGAGCAGCACGCCCTTGGGCCGCCCGGTCGAGCCGGACGTGTAGGAGATGAAGGCAACATCGCCCGGCGCCTTCTCGGCCACACGCCGCGCCGTGCTCTGCGCGGCGAGCCAGCCGTCGTAACCAGATGCTACCGGAGGGCGCTTTGTCCATCACGAATACATGCCGCAATCCGGGGACGGCGGCAGCGAGGGCGCTGACCTCGTCGGCGAAATCGGATGAGGCGAACAGCACCGTTGCAGTCGAGTTCGCCATGAGCTGACAAGCGTGCTGTGATGGGCGCGTCGGGTGGTCGGCGTCACCGTCGCCCCGGCACGCAGCGCCCCCAGCAGCGTTTCGACGAAGCGATGATCGTTCTTGACCAGCACTGCCACGTGGTCACCGGGGCCGATGCCCAGCGCATGAAGTCCGTTGGCGACCCGATTGGTGCGTTGCTCCAGCGCCGCATAGGTGATCCGGTGCGGGCCGTAGATGAGTGCCTCCTTGTGGGGCCACATCGTGAGCGGCAGGTCGAAAATGGTGCCGAAATTCATCGTCCCCTCGCATTCTATCGGTGCTCGGAGCCAGGCGGGAATTCGAACACTTCCAGCATGATCCCGCTCAGGGAGGACGGTTTCACCCAGTTGACCTTCGCCCGCGCCGGCAGATAGCGCCCGGCCGGGCTGCCGGGTGGCAGCTCGAACGGTTCGCCAAGGACCCACTGGATGCCAGCCGCCGCCCACTCGCCCATGACTTCGGCGAGGTTATCGACCCGCACCGCGATCGAATAACGCCCTCGCCGCGCTTTTCGAGGAAGCGGCTGACCGGCGAGCCGGGGCCGGTCGCGGCAATCACCGAGATCGCGCCTGCCAGACCCAGCGGTACGTCACGTCGGTGATCTCGATCGGCGCCGCCGGCATGCGCGCCGGCGGCAGCGTCCCGAGGCCCAGCTTGCGCCACTTCCGGAGCGTGCCATCGAGATCGCCGGTGCGGACGTTGACGGTGAGGAACTCGATGATCTGGCCCATCGCCTACACCGCCGCCGAGGCCAAATGCCTGCCAGCACCGCCATCCTTATAGACGCCCATGGCCTTCGCCTGCTCGCGCATCACCCGGATATCGGCCATCACGTCCTCGGCCGGACGCATGAAGTTGCGCGGGCTCTTGAACTGCGGAATGACGTGGCGGCCGAACATCTCGATCGACTTCATGATCTTGTCGTGCGGCACGCTGTCGATGCGCATCACCACCTGGTCGATACCGCAGGCGCGACACCGCTCGATGGCACGGATGCAGCTCTCGGGCGAACCGAAGATCGCCGCGCCGGAGGCTTCCTTGAAATACTCGAAATCATCGGTCTTCTTCGCGACCTCGGTGATCTTGTTCATGTACGCGTAGCTCTGCGCCACCCTGGCAAGGCGCGGATAACCATCGATCGCGATGCGCAACCACTTGATGTTCCCGGCACCGGCCTCATTTTCGGCGATCGCGTCGGTTTCGGCGCAATAGGCCTGGATCAGCGCGCCGGCGCCCGGGTTGACGTGCTCGCCGCGCGCCCTGGTTGCGTCGGACGCGCTTGCGGAAGGCGGCCACCAATTCAGCGAGCGCATCCCAGCCCATGAAGTTCGACCAACTGTAAACGCCAACTCCAAGATCGCCGGCCAATTTGTGCAATTCGGGGCTGGTTGCCGCGAGGTACAGCGGCGGGTGCGGCGTTTGCAGCGGCTTCGGCACCAGCGAGCGCGGCGGCACCTTGTAGTGCTCGCCGTAGAACATGAAGGGATCCTCGGTGAACGCCCGCTTGAGGACCTGGATGTCGCGGCGCACCGCCTCCCCGCCGTCGAGCAGTTCGCGGAGCACCGCCTCTCCGCCGTCGGTGAGCCGCAGCACCCGCCACGGGTCGCCGCCGAGCAGCGTCCGGCCGCCGTCGAGCAGCCGCGTCCGCGGGTCGAGGACGAGCTCGGTCATACGGTGAGACCGCCGTCGACGGGATCAGCGCCCCGGTGACGCCGCCGGCGTGCGGCCCGGCGAGCCAGACGAGCATCGCCGCCACCTCGTCGGGCGCGAGAAGCCGCTCGATCGGCTGCTGGTCGGCGAAGGCGTCCGCGCCCTCCAGGCCGTACAGCCGGGCGCTCTGCGCGAGCATCGCGGTGTCGGTCGAGCCGGGCGCGACCGCGTTGGCGGTCACGCCGGTGCCGCGCAGCTCGGCGGCGAGCGCGTGCACGAGCCCCACGACGCCCGCCTTCGCCGCGCCGTACGCGGCCAGCCGCGGCAGTCCGCGCACCGCCGCCGCGGAGGCGACGGCGAGAAAGCGGCCGCTCCGCGGCTCGGGGCGGCGCAGCAGCGCCGGGATCCCGGCGCGGGCGCAGTGCATGACGCCACCGAGGTTGACGTCGAGCAGCGCGCGCTCGACGCCGGGGTCGACCTCCCAGACGGGCGCGCCGCCGCCGATCACCCCGGCGCAGCAGATGACCGCGTCGAGGCCGCCGAAGTGGCGCTCGGCCTGCGCGACCGCCGCCGCCACGGCGCCGGGATCGCTGACGTCGGCCGTCAGCGCGAACCGTCCCGGGCCGCGGCGCACAGCCCCAGAGCTCGGCCCGGCTGCCGAGCGCGTAGGACAGCCGCGGGTCGTCGGCGCCACGGTCGACGCCGGCGATCGACCAGCCCTCCGCGTCGAGCCCGCGGACCGTGGCCGCGCCGATCCCGCGCGCGGCGCCGGTGACGAGCGCGACCCGTCCGCTCACGCGGGCGGCGGTCCAGTCCGAGACGAACGCGCGCAGCGCGACCGTCGCGCGCCGCAGCAGCTCGGCCCGGCCGCGGCGCTCGCCGTGGTGGGGTCGCCGAGCACGCCGTTGGGGCTGACCGCGCGCACACCGCCGTCGCGCAGCGTCGGCCGATGAGCTGCCGAGCGGGGCCATGTTGCCGGCGGCGGCCCGGTCCAGCGCGACCGGCCGGGCCGGAGCGCGAGCATCACCGACGTCTCGATATGGCCGGCGTGGGCGTCGCCGCGCCAGACCGACGCCGGGCGACCACGCCCGCACGTCCCGACCCTCCGCGCGCAGCCGCCGCACAGCCTGCGCGACCGGCTCCGCGTTGCCGCCGTGGGCGCAGCAGCAGCAGGACCCGCGCGAACGTCTCGGTCGCGGAGCGCGCCAGTTCGACGAGCAGCGCTCGACCGCGTCGCTGGCCGATCGACAGCGTGCCGGCGAATGCCTGGTGCTCGCCGCTCGAGCCGTAGGCGAGCGGCGGGGCGACGATCGCGCCGGCCCGTCCGGGCCGCGCCGCGCAGCGCCGGTCGCGATCTCGGTGTCGGTGGACAGCGGCAGGTGGGGGCCGTGCTGCTCGGTCGCCCCGAGCGGGACGACGAGCAGCGACCGGTCCCCGGCGGCCGCCGGCGACGTCGGCCGAGGCGAGCGCGGCCAGCCGGCTCACGGCGCCACCTCCCGGCGGCGCGGCCGCCGAGCGCCGGCGAAGCCCGTCGGGGACGAGCACGTCGTCGCGGGCAGAGCTCGGCGACCGTGGATGCGGCCGAGCCCCAGCAGCGCCGAGTCGATGCCCGCAGCGCAGGATGTCGAGCACGTTCTCCACGCCGGCCTGGCCGTCCGCGGCCAGCCCCCACAGGTACGCGCGGCCGATCATCACCGCGCGGGCGCCGAGCGCCAGCGCCTTGACGACGTCGCCGCCGCGGCGAATGCCGCCGTCGAGCAGCACCTCGATCTGGTCGCCGACCGCCTCGGCGATCGCCGGCAGCGCCCGGATCGTCGCCGGCGTGCCGTCGAGGTTGTTGCCGCCGTGGTTGGACACCGAGATCGCGCTGACCGCCCGCGTCGACCGCGCGCCGGGCGTCGTCGACGCGGATGACGCCCTTGAGCATGAACGGCCCGTCCCACTGCTCGCGCAGCCAGGCGACGTCGTCCCAGGTGGGCGGCGGGGTCTGCATCCACTCGCCGTAGGCGCCGAAGAACGTCGGTGCGGCCGTGCCGGCGCGAGCCATGTTCGGCGCGGTCAGCTCGGGCAGGAAGCCGGCCGGCGCATAGTCGCGCCAGCCACGCGCGGGTGCAGCAGCGACGTCGGGCGCGAGCCGGCGCATCGTCTCGAGTCGAGCCGCTCGGGGATGGACGGGCTGCCCCAGTCGCGCGCCGTGCGAGAACGACCAGTCGAGCGTCACGATCAGCCCGACGGCGCCGGCCGCGCGGGCCCGCTCGCATGCGCTGCAGCGATCTCCTCGCGCGAGCCGATCCAGTACGATCTGGAAGAACGTCTGGCGGGTTGGCCGCCACGACCTCTTCGATCGGCTTGCTGGCGAAGGAGCTCAGTCCCATCGCGGTGCCCGCGCGCCGCGGCCGCGCGCGCGACCGCGACCTCGCCGTCGGGATGCACCGCCTGGACGCCGGTGGGGGAGATGAGCACCGGCAGCGAGAGCGTCTGGCCCATCACCGTGGTCGCCAGAGTCGCGCTCCGCCGACAGCCCGGCGACGTGCGGGGCGAAGCCGAGCTCGGCGAACGCCGCCGAGGTTGTCGCTGCAGCGTGAGCCCGCGCTCGGAGCCGCGCGACCAGCGCCCTGTAGACCGACGCGCGGCAGCCGATGCGCTGGGCGCGGCGCTCGGCCTCGGCGACGCGTCTCGAACCAGCGGTGGCT
The DNA here is from genome assembly GCA_963702225.1 of uncultured Solirubrobacteraceae bacterium. Classification (GTDB taxonomy): domain Bacteria; phylum Actinomycetota; class Thermoleophilia; order Solirubrobacterales; family Solirubrobacteraceae; genus Palsa-465. Next base: position 5,668 of record CAVPBY010000069.1, read on the forward strand.
CACCGCGTCCATCACCGCCAGCGGGCTCTCGTCGCAGTCCCGCGCGGGGGGCGCGCGCGGGAGTGGTCCTGGGCCGGCCGCGGCGCGGCGCGATCGCCGGCACGCGCCGCCAGCAGCGCGCTCGCCGTGGCCGAGCACGCACTCGGGGTCGGGCCCGTCGAGCGCAAGCCCGGTGAAGAACTTCGCGGCCATGCAGCCGCCGCGGCAGCGAGTCGAAGAGCCGCGCAGCTCGCGCACGCCCCGCCCGATCTGCGGCCCGCGCAGCCGCGTGAACAACTCCGACGTCGCGCCAGACCGAGGCGAAGCCGCCGGCCGCGCGGACGTTGCCCGCCAGGAACGCCTCGTGGATCGCGAACGGGCAGGCGTAGACGTCGCCGATCGGGTCGATCAGGCAGACGACGCGGCCGGCGCCGCACAGGTTCAGGCCCGGGCAGCGCCTCGCCGAAGGCGGCCAGGTGGAAGAACGAGTCGCCGGTGAGCACGTCCTCGCCGTGCGCCACGCAGCCAGTCGTAGAGCGCGCGCTGCTGGGCGGCGGTCGGGTGCAGCTCGTCCCACACGTCGGCGCCCCGGCCCGACGGCCGCAGCCGGGTGAGCCGCAGCTGCGCGCCGTGGCGGTCGGCGATCGCCTTGAACTCATCGAGCTGGCCACGTTCTCGCGGGTCACGACGACCGAGACCTTGAAGCCCGCGAATCCCGGCGTCGCGCAGGTGCCCCATCGCGCGCAGCGCGGTCGCGTACGAGCCCGACCACGGACGCGATCGTTGACCTCGGCGGTCGCGCCGTCGAGCGAGATCTGCACGTCGACGTAGTCGGTGGAGGCGAGCCGCGCGGCGGTCTCCGGCGTGATCCGGCTGCCGTTGGTGGAGAACTTGACCCCGACGTGGTGCGCGGTCGCGTAGTCCAGCAGCTCCCAGAAGTCGCGGCGCACGGTCGGCTCCCCGCCGCCGACGTTCACGTAGAAGACCTGCATCGCCTCGAGCTCGTCGATCACGGCCCTGCACTCGGCGGTCGACAGCTCGCGCGGGTCGCGCCGGCCCGAGCTCGACAGGCAGTGCACGCACGCCAGGTTGCACGCGTAGGTCAGCTCCCAGGTCAGGCAGATCGGGGCGTCGAGCCCCGCCTCGAACTGGTCGACCGAGCCGCGGCGCGGCGCGCATCGCGCTCATGCCGGCCGCTCCTCGATCATCCCGGTCGCCGGCGAGCGTCTCCGAGCGCGGCGCGTAGCTGGGCGAGCTCGGCGTCGGCCGCTCCGGCGGCCCGGCAGGCGTCGCGCGGCCGCTCGGGTGCTCGGCGAGCGTCCGCACGACCTCGTAGAGCCGCCGGCTCTTCAGGAACGACAGCCGGCGGGTGCCGAAGCTGTAGGCGAGCGCGCCGAACCGCTCGGGCCGCAGCGCGACGCCGCTGCCCACCCGCCAGGGCGCGGTCGAGGTCGAACTCGGCTCCATCGGGCGCTAGTAGACGCCGCACATCCCGTCGATCGAGACGTCCTCCACGAGCAGCTCCTGCCTCGACGAGCGGGTCCGGCGCGGCGGCGTCCCGCGCGTCGGCGGCGGGCGCCGGCCGGTCGGCCGGGGTGACCTCGGTGGTCTCGGTGGTGGGCTCCTCCACGGCTTACTCTCCTCTGTCGATGGCGGCTGCCGGGGGGATTTATAACACCGAGTGCCACTTTGTGCCAGGGTGGGCGCCGGATGACCGCTGACTCGAGGTCCGGAGCGCCGCGCGGCCGACCGCCGAGCACCTCGCGCGAGTCGGTGGAGCGGACCGCGCTCGCGCTATTCGCCGATCGCGGCTTCGAGCGCACGACCGTCGAGGACATCGCCGCCGAGCTCGGGGTCGGGCGCCGGACCGTGTTCCGCTACTTCCGCTCCAAGAACGACATCGTGTGGGGTGACTTCGACCGCGTGCTCGACCGGCTGCGCGACGAGCTCGACGGCCAGGGGGAGGAGGTGGCGGTGATCGACGCGCTCGCGACCGCGGCGGTCGCCTCCAACCGCTATCCGGCCGAGCAGCTGCCGCAGCTGCGCACGCGCATGACGCTGATCACGACCGTGCCCGCGCTCCAGGCCCACTCGGCGCTGCGCTACGCCGACTGGCGCGGCGTCGTCGCGCAGTACGTCGCCCGGCGCCGGGGCGAACGGCCCGGGGACCTGCTGCCCCAGACGGTCGCGTTCGCGGCGCTCGGCGCGTCGATGGCTGCGTTCTCGGTGTGGGTCGCCGAGGGCGGCGACCTCGAGCCCCGCCTGGCCACCGCCTACGCGGCGCTGAGCGCCGGGTTCCGCGCGGGCTGACGGCCGGGCGGCCGCGCGGTCCGCGAGCGCTATGCCGGGAGCCCGCCGCCGCTCAGGTTCCCGCCGTGTTTGCCGTGGCGGCGGTGGCCGCGCGACGGGGGCGAGGCGCCGGGCACGCCCGGATCTCCCGGCAGGCTCGGCGCCCGCACCCAGGCGACGATCTGTCCGCTGCGGATCAGGAACTCGGTGCGCGCGGTCTGGCCGATCCCGGTCCCGCACGCGCCGCGGCCGCCGCCGCGCCCGGAGCGCGCGGTGAGCCGGAAGAGCACGTTGATGAAGTGGCCGGCGCGGAACGCTGAGAGGACGATCGCGCCGCAGCTCAGCTTCGCGTTGGCGATCTCCGCCTGGGCGAGCGTGCGGATCGTGACCGCGTCCCCGGCACCGTCGTCGAACAGGCTCGGCAGGTGGAAGTACCCCGCGGCGCCGCGCAGGTCGCCGGCGCGCAGCTTCGCGGCCCAGTGCCGGACGACGGTGAGCTCTGTCGGATCGGCCGGCGGGCCGTCCTGGCCGACGAGTCGCGCGTGGACGGCGGTGCGGTGCCCCGGCAGCTCCGACGTGGTGGCGCAGCCGGCGGGCCCTGCCGCGACCACGGCGGCGAGCGCGAGCGCCGCGATCCGGCCCGATCCCGCCGGACGTTTCCACGTCGACGCCATCCGCACATGATCGCACGGCGGTGGCGCCCGTCAGCGAGTTCGTTCGTGCGTCCAGCGTGGTGTTCAATAGGCGAGGAGCGGACAGACTGCGGCCGACACCCGATATGTAGATGAGGATTGCCGAAACGACATGCTGACCGACGAGCCGCTGTACGTGGACGGGTCCTCCGTCGCGCTCACCGAGCATGAGCAGGAGGTTGCGCTGCGGCTGCAGGCGGCGGTCGACGGCCACGAGGAGAGTGGCGATCCGCGCAACCTCGACGAGGGGTTCGTGCTCGCCCGCGACCTGCTCGCCGGGCTGATCAGCGCCGACGCCGATCGGCCGGCGACGATCGAGGAGCTGCGCCGGCTCGTCGACGAGCTGCCGCCGTTCGGCGGCCTGCTCGATCGCGCGGCGGACACCGCCGGCGACGCGGTCGAGCGCTCGTGCGCCGCCCTGTATCGGTCGCTCGAGATCGGCGGCCGGGCGCCCGGCTGGTCGCCGGCCGAGCGCGAGACCGCGCGCATGGTGTTCGCCTACGCGTGTGGACCGGTGATCGCGCAGAGCCCCGAGTGGCTCGCCCGCAGCCTGCGGCGGATCTCGGCCCCGCGGATCGCCGCCCAGCTCTGCGACGAGCTCTCCCGGCGCGAGGGCGTCTGGCGGGCCGCGCTCGGCGACGGTTACGCCTCGCTTCGCCACCGCTGCGCGCCCCGCACGGTGCTGCGCAGCCGCGGCCTGACCGATCTGCTGCGCGCCGACGACGAATGCCGGGTCGCGATCACCGAGCGGCTCGAGCGCTGGCTGATCGCCGGCGGCCGCCTTGACGAGCTGCCCCGGGAGCTCGAGGCGGCCGTCGTGCACGTGCGCACGCCGGCGCGCCTGGCGTAGGACGCCGCGTCAGCGGCGGTGGTGGCGGGACGCCCGCCGCAGCCGGCGCTCGATCGGCGCCCGGCGGTCGCGGAAGCGCACCAGGCCGCGGATCGAGGTGCGACGCGGATGGCTGATCGTGATCAGCAGCCGCTCGCCCGCGCGGAAGCGCACCCGCTCCAGGCGCCGCCACAGCGAGTGCAGCGCCCGACTCGGCGGTCCGGTGGAGAGAGAATGCGCAGTGTGAGCCGTCCGATCCGCTCCCGTCGGACCCTCGCCACGCTGGCGGCGAGCGGGGGATGCGCGCTCGCCCTCGTCGCGTGTGGGTCGGGCGGCGGCCGGCACGGCCCGGCGCGGGCGCACGCCGCGACCCGGGCGCACGCTCCGCGGCGGCCGCGTGCCGCCCGCGACGCGACCGCCTCCGCCGCTGAGGCCCGCCCCCCGTTCGCGGTCGGGTTGCGCGTGCTGCACATCGTCGACCACAGCCGCTCGATCGTGCTGCCCGGCGGCGCCCGGCGCGCGCGTACGATCACGACCGTCGTGCGCTATCCGGAGGCACCGGGGCCGTTCGGGCTCATCGTCTTCGGCCACGGGTTCGCCGAGACCCCGGCGACCTACGCGCCGCTGCTGCGGGCGTGGGCGGCGGCCGGGTTCGTCGTCGCGGCGCCCGTGTTCCCGCTGGAGAACGCCCACGCCCCCGGCGGTCCCGACGAGCGTGACCTCGTCAACCAGCCCCGGGACATGCGCGTCGTCATCGACCGGTTGCTCGGCGCGGATCGCCGCCCGCACGGCTGGGCCGCGGGGCTGATCGACCCCCGCCGGATCGCGGGCGCCGGCCAGTCCGACGGCGGCGAGACCGCGCTCGCGCTCGCCTATGACCGCTTCTACCGCGATTCGCGGGTGCGCGCGGCCGTGCTGCTCGCGGGGGCGCGGCTGCCGGTCGGCGGCCGCGCGACCCTGGTGGCGCACGGCCCGCCGTTGCTCGCCGTCCAGGGCAGCGCCGACCCGATCAACCTCCCGGCGCGGACGGCCGCGTTCTTCGCCGCCGTCGGCCCCCCGAAGTTCCTGCTCACGCTCGTCGGCGCCACGCACCTGGCCCCGTACACGACCGAGCAGCCGCAATTGACGATCGTCGAGCGCGCCTCGACGGCCTTCCTGCGCGCCTATCTGGGCCCGCAAGCGCGCCGGGGGAGCCGCCTGCGGGCGCTGGGGCGCGCCACGCGCCGTCCCGGCCTCGCCACCCTGCTCGCCCGGCCCTGAATCGCGCCGGCGGGCCGAGAGCCGGAGATCGGACCGACCCGAACCGATGAGTTCCTCGGCGCGCGGCTGTCTATGTCCTTAGAACCGAACACGACAAGGCCTACCCGCCACCCGCCAACCCCGAGGACAGAAACCCGTGGTGACGACACCCCGCACAGAGCTCGACACCCGATTCAGCGATCCAGCCGCACAGCCCACCGGTTGGGAGGCCACGCTCGAGGTGATCAAGCAGGCCGAGATCTTCTGGATCTCGACCGTCCGCGCAGACGGCAGGCCGCACGTCACCCCGCTCGTCGCCGTCTGGCTCGACGACGCACTGCACTTCTCCACAGGCTCGGACGAGCAGAAGGCGCACAACCTCGCCGGCAACCCGCGCGTCGCGCTGACCACGGGCGCCAACGACTGGCAGAGCGGCCTCGACGTGGTCGTCGAGGGCGATGCGGCCCGCGTCACCGACCCACATCGACTCGAACGGCTCGCTGCAGCCTGGGCACAAAAGTGGGACGGACGATGGCAATACGAGGTCAGTCAGGACGGCTTTCGACACGACGTCGGGACCGCTCTTCGTGTTCGCCGTCCGCCCAGCGAAAGTCCTTGCCTTCACCAAGGGCGGCTTCAGCCACACCCGACATCGCTTCTGAGACGCCGACGCCGCATACGACGCGACACCAGATACCGGGCGACCGGGTGGGACTTCCGTCGCATCCGAGGAGTGCCCCGTATCGGTGAACGGTGGCCGCGGTTCGGTCATTGGCCGATGAAGATCGTGTAACCGAGCCCGCCGGACGTGATCTGGGCACGGGCCATCTGGCCGCCGTGATCGCCTCCTCGATCCCGAGCGGCGTGCCCGGTGGCGGCGCGATGCCGAGCAGGCGCGCGCCTCGGAGCCGGCCCTCGATGCGCTGGACGAAGGTCTCGGCGTCGTGCGGGCGTGGTTCGCTTCGCCGCACGGTGACCCCGGCGTCGTGCAGGAGTTGTCGGAACCGGTGCAGGACCGCGCGCCACCGACGCAGGCGATCGTCGCGAGCGCTCCGGTCAGCGCCGCGGGCAGCGGGCCGCTCTCCACCACGACATCCGACAGCGCCAGCCGGCCGCCGGGGCGCAGCACGCGGCGGAATTCGGCGACGGCGCGCCGCTGGTCGGAAACGTGCACAGCGCGCACTCGCACAGCACGACCTCGAACTTGTCGTCGGCGACCGGCAGCGTCTCGGCGTCGCCGTGCAGGAAGCGCACATGCTGGGCGCATCCGGCCGCCGGCTCGCGGACGGCCTCGCGGGCGGCGCGGACGGCCTCGTACCCGTACTCGACTCCGGTCGCGTCGGCGGCGAATTCGCTCGCGGCCAGCAGCACCGAGGTCCCCGCTCCGCAGGCGACGTCGAGCAGTCGCTCACCGGCGCGCAGCTCGGCGAGCTCGAACGTCCGGCGCGCCACGGCGACGCCGCCGGGATGAAGCTCGCCGCCCAGCAGCCAGCGAACCGCGGGGTGCGCATATGCCGCCGCGCAGCAGAGCTTGAGGTCCTCACCGGACAACCGGCCGGCGGCGAGAAGATCCTCCGTCGGATCGCCCGCCGCGGCGTGCCGGCTCATCGGCCCGCGCCGGCGAGGTCACGGCGGACCTGCTCGGGTAGCCGACCGAGTTGTAGGCGCAGAACGGGATCAGCCGGCCGTCGGGGACGATCTCCGAGACACCGGGCGGCGACCGGCGCGCTGCCCCCGGCGGCCTTCGCGGACCACAGGCCCTCGAGCGCCTCGCGCACAACCAGGTCCGGCACGGCGCGGTTGGTGACGTAGTCGAGGTACGGCTCGACGTCGACGAGCCGAGGCAGCGGCACGAGATCAGCGCCGTCGTAGAGCGCGAACGTCGCCGAGCGGCAGCTCGGCGAACAGCACGGGACCGGCACGAAGTCCTCGGCGCGGAACCAGTCCGGGAGTTGGGTCGCGATCGCCTCGATCACGGCGGAGTTGGTGAGCTTCTGGAGCGGGTCGGCGTCGGCGCGGAATCGTCCCGAGTGGGTAACCCATCGGCGAGCGGGTGCCCCTTCCACGGCCTGGGGCCCCGGGGTGGTACGACTGCTGGACTCGCTGCCCGGACTTGGCCCGCGCGCGGCCCGCGCCGGTCAGCACGTTCCTCTTTATGTCAGCCCGCCGATCATCGCGTTTGCGGTTCCGGTGCTGGTCGTCTGCGCCGTTGCCGCGGTGCGTCGGCGCCCGGCGTCCCGGTCGCCCGGCGACGTCCAGATCGCGGTGGTCGCGGCGGCATGGTGTATCGGCACCTGGCTGCCCTTCGAGCTACTGAACGTGCTCGACAACCGCACCACCTACATCTGTTACAGATCATCGTGATGCCCGGGATCTGCGTCGCGGTCACCTACCTCGCGTCGCTGCTGTGGCGCCGGCGCAGCACCTGGCTGCGAGGCCTCGTCGCCGTGTGGGGCCTGAACGTGCTCGCCGCAGCGGCGACACCCCCCAGGGTCCGGGCCAAACGTCCTCCCCTTCGGGCCCGCCGCGGCGGCTTGATCGAGCATGCCTGGCATCTCGACGCACCGGCCTGCTCAGCGCGCGTGGGCAGCAGGCTCGGCCAGTTGTTGGAGCGCATGCTCGCGCCGTTTGCGCTCGGTGATGTCCTCGATCTGAGAGATGAAGTACAGCGGCTCGCCGGCGGTGTCTCTGAGCAGCGAGACCGACAACGCGACCCAGATGAGATGTCCGTCGGCGTGGTAGTAGCGCTTCTCCATCTGATAGGTCCGGCGCCGGCCGGCGAGCACGTCGCCCACGTGGGTGAGGTCGATGTGCAGGTCGTCGGGATGGGTGATGTCCTGGAAGGTGCGCACCAGCAGCGCCGTCTCGGGGTATCCGGTGAGCTCGCATAGCGCATGGTTGACTTTGAGCCAGCGTCCGTCCGGCGCCACGAGCGCGAGTCCGATGGGGGCGTTGTCGAAGACGCTCTTGAAACGCTGCTCGGACTCCTCGAATGCCTGCTCGCGCCGCTTTCGCTCGGTGATGTCGACCGCGTGCGCGACGAGACAGCGCTCACCCGTGGCCGGGTCGGTCGCCGCCGTGATCCGGAACTTGACCCAGATCACGGTGCCGTCGCGGCGGACGTAGCGTTTCTCGCGTTCGTATTCGGCGCGCGTGCCGGCGATCACCTCGGCGGCTGCCTCCTGGGGTGCGGACGGGTCGTCGGGATGGGTGATGTCGCGGAAGCTGCGGCCGATGAGTTCGTCCTCGCGGTAGCCGAGGAGCGCACAGTAGGCCGCGTTGACGGCCAGGAATCGTCCACCGGCGTCAGCGACGACGATCCCTGCCGGCGCCGAGGCGAACAGGTCGCGGAACTGATGGTCTGCAGGCCCTGTTGGGATCGCTCGTTCAGGAGTTGAGCCGGCGCTCTCCTCGCGTGGCCGCCGGTGGTCGCTGAGCAGCGCGATCACCTGCCCGACGGTCTGCTCGGCGTTGAGTGGATGGCGCAGGGGCGCGTCTACGGTGACCTCGTAGCGGGTGCGGATCCCACGCGGGTGCGCGTGAGATAGCCGTCGTCGGCCAGCTCGCTGATGATGCGGTGCGTCGCGCGTTCGGTGATCCCGACCTCTGAAGCGATCTCGCGCAACCGCAGATCGGGCTGCTTGGCCAGGACGACCAGGACGTGGAGGTGGTTGGTGAGGAACTGCCAGCGCGCCATCTCAACCTCCTATCGGCACGACGAGCCCGGGAGATGAATTCTGTGTCTAGACCCGTCGACCGTCGGCCGGGTTGAGCGGGATTTCGACGGGCCAGCCATGAAATCTGTGTCCGGAGCTAAAGGTCATCGGCGGAGCTGTCGATGAAGCGGTTATCCGGCGGACACCACTCCTGGTGCTTCGCTTGTCCCGCAAACCAGGAGCACCCGAGTGTTCAAGACCAGGATCAACCATCTATCGGGTCGCGCGCTGGGTGCGTTGGCGCTCGTGGCCGCGGTGGCGGTGATCGCGCCGGCGGCGGCGGGGGCGGCGACCTCTAATGATCAGACGCAGTTCAGCGTCACCGGCGGGTCGTTGTCGTTCTCGACGGCGCCGGCGATGCCCACCCTGAACGCGATCACGCTCAACGGCCAGGCGCAGACCACCAACTCGACGATGACCAACTTCGCCGTGCAGGACGCCACCGGCTCGGGCGCGGGCTGGAATGTGACCGTCAACGGCAACAGCGCCGGCGGGAAGAGCGCGGTGTTAAGCAGTACTGCCCGACCGCGACGTGCGGCACCGATTTAGGCCCGGGCTACATCGCCGGCGGCCAGACACTGGCGGCCAACTCGCTGACGCTGGCAAGCACCGGCGCGAGCTTCACCGCGCAGAACGGCAGCACCGGCACCGCGCCGACGCTGCAATGCTCAACCGCCTGCAACGTCGACAGCGCAGCGGCGGTCAAGGTCGCCTCCGCGGCGGCCAGCGCCGGGATGGGCACGTGGGGCACCACCGGGTGGGGCGCCTCCAGCCTGGCGCTGTCGACCCCGACGACGCTCAAGGCGCTGCAGACCGGCGAGGTCTACCGCGTTGACCTGGTGTGGACGATCAACACCGGCCCGTAAGCCAAGGACCACCCTGCCGGGCAGGGCGCCACAATCTAGTAGTGGTGCCCCGCCCGCCTGACCAGGAGCAACCCCCCTTGATGCAACCCTCCCGCCGCCCTCGGCGTCGCGGTCTGCGCGCCGTGCTGCGCAGACTGCCGATCGCCCTCGCCCCGCTGGCCACGATCCTGGGCGTGACCGCCCCCGTGGCATTCGCGTCGGGTCCCGGGGTGATCGTCAAGGTCCTCATCCGACACTTAAGTATGGCCGGTGCGGAAAGTCGCGTAGTCGATTACTCAACGCGTCGACCCTGGCTCAAACAAAGCAACGGCG
>CAVPBY010000070.1:0-11663 GCA_963702225.1 uncultured Solirubrobacteraceae bacterium
CCAGATCGTTGAAGGTCACGAGCCGCGTGCCGCCGGCGGGCAGCTGGGACGGTGGACAGACGTCGATGATCGGTGACATGTGCGCTCTCGTCGAAAAACCTAGTGCGGGGATCGGATTTCCCCCGGTCGAGTGTAGCGGCGCACCGAGGCGCTCAGAGCCCGTCGCCGGCCGACACGTCGCTCTCCGGGGTCGCGGGCTCCCAGTCGGTGCCGTGCCCGAGCGAGGCGCTCTTGATCACCTTCAGCGACAGCAGCGCGCACTTCATCCGCGTGGCGGATATGTCGATGCCGAGCAGGTCGAGGATGAACGAGCGGTCCAGCGCCGCCAGCTCGGTGACCGTCTTGCCCTTGATCTCGTCGGAGGCCATCGACGCGGCCGCCTGCGAGATCGCGCAGCCATGACCCTCGAAGCGCACGTCCTCGATGCGCTCGTCGCCGCCGACCGCCAGCTTCACCGTGAGCTCGTCGCCGCACAACGGGTTCATGTCGTGGAACTCGAAGTCGACGTGCTCGAGCTCGGGCTCGGGCGGCGAGAAGTTGCGTGGCCGCTTGTAGTGCTCGAGGATGTTCTCGCGGTAGAGGTCGTCCATCGTCGGTGTCCTATAGCTGCAGCACGCGGCGGACCTCGGCAAGGCCCTCGATCAGCCGGTCGGTGTCGGCCGGCGTGGAGAACGTCGAGTAGGACGCGCGGGTGGTCGCCGTCGCGCCGAGGCGGCGCATCAACGGCTGGGCGCAGTGGTGACCGGTGCGCACGCACACGCCTTCACGGCCGAGGATCTCGCCGACGTCGTGGGGATGGGCGCCGTCGAGCACGAACGAGACGAGCGCGCCGCGGTCCTCCGCCTCGGCCGGGCCATGCAGGGTGATCCCCGGGACCTCCGCCAGACGCGGCGAGCGCGTCCTGCATGAGCGCATGCTCGTGAGCGCGGATCCGCTCCATGGCGATCGAGCTCACCCAGTCCACGGCGGCCCCGAGGCCGATCGCCTCGGCGATCTGCGAGGTCCCGGCCTCGAACTTCCACGGCAGATCGGTCCACGTCGACTCGGTCTCGCCGACGGTCCGGATCATGTGCCCGCCGCCCATGAACGGCGGCATCGCCTCCAGCAGCTCGCGGCGGCCGTGCAGCACGCCGATGCCGGTCGGGCCGTAGAGCTTGTGGCCGGTCCAGGCGTAGAAGTCGGCGTCGATCTCGTGCAGGTCGACCGGGATCTGGGGGATCGCCTGGGCGCCGTCGATGAGCGACGACCGCACCGGCCTCGTGGGCGCGCGCGGTGATCTCGGCGACCGGGTTGATCGTGCCGAGCACATTGGAGATGTGGCCGAGCGCGAGCAGCCTGGGTCCGCGCGCGAGCAGCTCGGTCAGCGACTGCTCGTCGAGGCGCCCGTCGTCGTCGATCCGCACGTAGGCGAGCTCGGCGCCGACGTCGGCCGCCAGCAGCTGCCAGGGGACGACGTTGGAGTGGTGCTCGGCCTCGGTGAGCACGATCAGGTCGCCGCGTGAGACGTTCCGGCGCCCCCACGTGTAGGCGACCAGGTTGATCGACGCGGTGGCGTTGGCGGTGAAGATCGTCTCCTCGACGCTCGATCCCAGCCAGCGGGCGATCCGCTCGCGCGCCCCCTCGAACGCGTCGGTCGCCTCGACCGCGAGCGGGTAGACGCCGCGGTGGACCGAGGAGCGATAGGAGCGGTAGTAGGCGTCCATCGCGTCGACGACCGGCTCGGGGGTGAGCGAGGTCGCCGACGAGTCCAGGTAGACGACCGGCCGGCCGCCGAACTCGCGGCGCAGGACGGGAAAGTCCGCGCGCGTGGCGCTCAGGTCGGCGCTCGCGACACCGTGCGCGCGTGGCGGGGTCCAGTCCGGTGCTCACGAGGCGACCGGCTCCTCGGCGAGCTCGTCGGTGATCCAGCCGTAGCCATGGGACTCGATCTCGCCGACCAGGTCCGGCCCGCCCTCACGGACGATCCGACCCCGGTAGAGGATGTGGACGTGGCTGGGGTGCACCAGATGGAGGATCCGCTGGTAGTGGGTGATGATGAGCACGCCCATCTCGCCGGCGGTCTCGGCGGCGACCGCGTTCACGCCCTTGGCGACGACCTTCAGCGCGTCGACGTCCAGGCCCGAGTCGGTCTCGTCGAGGATCGCCAGCTGCGGCTTCTGGAGCGCGAGCTGGAGGATCTCCATCCGCTTCTTCTCGCCCCCGGAGAAGCCCTCGTTCAGGTACCGCCGGCTCGAGAATCCTCCGGGGCGTTGATGAGCGCCATCGCCGGCTTGACCGTCGCGGCGAAGTCGCAGCAGCGACACGGGCTCCTCGCCGTTGGCCTCGCGATGGGCGTTCATCACCGTGCGCAGATACTTGGTGACGGTCACGCCGGGCACCGAGACCGGATACTGGAAGGCCATGAACAGGCCGAGCCGCGCGCGCTCGTCGGGGTCGGCCTCGGTGATGTCCTGGCCGTTGTAGATGATCTCGCCGTCGGTCACCTCGAGCCCGGGGTGGCCCATGATGACGTTGGCCATCGTCGACTTGCCCGAGCCGTTGGGGCCCATCAGGGCGTGGATCTCGCCACCGCGGACGGTGAGGTCGAGACCCCGCAGGATCTCCTTGTCGCCGGCGCGGGCGTGCAGATTCTTGATCTCGAGGTCGGGCATGGCTGAGCTTTCGGTTCGGGGTGTCAGTCGGTCAGGGTGGCCGTCGCGTCGGCGGTCGGGAGGTGGCTCGCCTCGGTGCACGACGGCGGGGCCGCCCGCGAAGCGGACGAGCTCGGCGAGCGTCATCTGCTGAAGAGCGTGGATGATCCCGCCCTGCACGCGCGTCCACAGCAGCTTGGTGGCGCAGCCCCGGCCGCCGTCCGGGCCGTGGGAGCAGAGCACCGCGCTCGGTGTGATCGGGACACGAAGCACTCCATCGGGGCGATCGCGCCCTCGAGCGCCTGAACGACCTCGTCCATCGGGATCTCCTCGGCGGGCCGCGCGAGCCAGTAGCCGCCGTGCGCGCCGCGGGCGCTCATCACCAGCCCGGCGCGCTTGAGCCGTGCCACGACCTGCTCGAGGTAGGCGAGCGGCAGCCCCTCGGCGTCGGCGATCGCCTTCAGCGAGGTGGGATGCTCCGGTGACTGGCGGCCGAGCTCGACCATCAGGCGCACGCCGTACTCGGCTTTGGAGGAGAAGATCATCGCTGCCGACAAATCCTAGCGCCGCGGTCGGTTTAGCCTCCGGGGCCCGCGCGGCGGGCCGCTCGGTACCCGGGCACGTGTAGGGTCCGCCCATGGACACGACCCTCGCGAGCTCCGAGGACGTCGCCCGCGCGGCCGAGGCCGCCCGCGCCGCGGGACGCTTCGGGATCGACACCGAGTTCATGTCCGAGGGCCGCTATCGCGCGCTGCTCTGCCTCGTCCAGGTGTCGGTCGACGGGGGCGCCGCGTCGGACGGGGATCGCGCCCACCCCGAGCCGCTCGTCCTGCTGATCGACTCGCTCACCGACGTCGACGTGTCCCCGCTCGCCGCGCTCCTCGCCGATCCCGCCTTCGAGGTCGTGCTCCACGCCGGCCGCCAGGACGTCGCGATCCTGCGCCGCGCCTGGCGCACCGAGGTCAGCAACATCTTCGACACCCAGATCGCGGCCGGCTTCGCCGGCGGCAGCGCCCAGTCGGGGTACGGCAACCTGCTCGGCTCGGTGCTCGGGCTGCGCGTCGGCAAGACCGCGAGCTACACCCGCTGGGACGCCCGACCGCTCACCCCCGAGCAGCTCGGCTACGCCGCCGAGGACGTCGTCCACCTGCTCGCGCTCGCCGACGAGATCCGCCGCCGCCTGGAGTGTCCGGCCGGCTGGAGTGGGCGCGCGAGGAGTGCCGCCGCCTGGAGTCCGCCACCGACGAGCGCGACCCCGAGACCGCCTGGGAACGGCTGCCCCGGGTCGGCCAGCTCGACCCGCGCGCCCGCGCGGTCGCGCGCGAGCTGGCGGCCTGGCGCGAGCGCACCGCCGCGGCGGCCGACCGCCCGGTCGGCTCGATCGTCGCCGACCCGGCGCTCGTCGAGCTCGCCAAGCGCAAGCCGTCGGGGCCCCAGGGCCTGGAGCAGATCCGCGGCCTGCACCCGCCGGTGATCAAGCGCCGCGGGGCCGCGATCCTGGAGGCGATCGCCCGCGGCCGCGAGGCCGAGCCGATCGCCCGTGAGGAGGCCCGCGGACGCTCCGAGCCCGGCGACGCGCCGCTGATCGCGCTCGCCGAGTCGCTGCTGCGCGCCCGCGCGCTCGACGCGGGCCTCGCCTACGAGCTGATCGCCGCCCGCGCCGAGCTCGAGCAGATCGTCGGCGCCGCCCGCCGTGGCGAGCGCGAGCCCTCCGTGCGCACGCTCAACGGCTGGCGCGCCGAACTCGTCGGCGAGGACCTGCGCGCGCTGCTCGCGGGACGGCGGGCGCTGTCGGTCGGGGACGACCGGCGGCTGGCGGTGCGCGGCCTGGACGGCTGAGCCTCGTTCGGCAGTCCGCCCAAGCCTCAGCCCGTGCCCACCTGCACCACCACGACCAACGCCGCCGCATGCGCGGCCGCCTCCCGCCGCAGCCCGGCCACGATCCCGGGGTCGCGGCGCACGTTCCCCTTCGCGATCGCGGCCAGGTCGATCGCGGCCGGCCCGTAGGAGACGTACCGCCGCCCACCGGGCGAGGACGCCGACGCCTCCCCCGCGACCTGGCCGCCGCTCGCGCTCCAGCCGGCGTGCGCGAGCGCCGCGTGCTCGGCCGCCATCAGCGGCGCGGCGGCGCGCTCCTCCGCGGCCGTGCCGCCTGGCGGGGCGGATCCGTCCCCGCCGCGGGCAGCCGCGCCCGAGGCGACGACGACCAGCTCGCGGCCGCAGAAGCGGCGGTCGCCGTGATCACAGCGCGCCACATCGGTGACGATCCGCGGTGGGGCGCGAGCGGCGGCGGGCCGCCCGGGCCCGAGCCCGCGGCGCCGCACCCCGCCGGCGCGAGTGCAGCGACGCCGAGCAGCGCCGCGCTGGACCGCCGGGGGAGCTTCACGGCCCTCACACTAATCTGTGAACCGGCGATGCCGAGCACGGACGCGATCCTCAACGACCCCGAGCTGCTGCATGCCGCGTGGGACCTCGCTGCGCTCGTCGAGGGCGACGAGGAGCACGGGGTGCAGCGGGCGCTCGATGAGGCGCGCGAGCGCGCGGAGACGTTCGCCACCGCCCACGCCGGGCACGTCACCGAGCTCGACGCGGCGGGCCTCACCGCGGCGATGCGCGAGCTCGCCGGGATCAGCGAGCTGCTCGGCCGCTGCGGCTCCTACGCGATGCTGCGCTTCTCGACGGACACGTCCGACCCGGCGCGCGGCGCGATGCTGGCGCTCGTCCAGGAGCGCGGGACCGAGATCGAGACCCGGCTGCTGTTCTTCGAGCTCGAGTGGGCGGCGCTCGACGACGCGCGCGCCGAGGAGCTGCTCGCCGGCGACGAGCTGGATTTCTGCGCCCACTACCTGCGCACCGCCCGCCGCTACCGGCCGCATCTGCTCACCGAGCCCGAGGAGCGGATCATGGCCGAGAAGGCGATCGCGTCCCAGGCCTCCTGGGCGCGGCTGTTCGGCGAGCTGGTCGCCGCGGTGCGGGTGCAGGTGGCCGACGAGGAGCTGCCGCTCGACGTCGCGCTGAGCCGGCTGCAGAGCCCCGAGCGCGAGCTGCGGCGCTCGGTCGCCGAGGCGGTGACCACGGCGCTGGAGCCGGGACTGCGCACGCGCGCGTTCATCTACAACACGCTCGTCCACGACAAGGCGGTCGACGACCGGCTGCGCCACTACCCGCACTGGCTGGCCTCGCGCAACCTCGCCAACGAGGCGTCCGACGAATCCGTGATGGCGCTGATCACGGCCGTCCGCGGCCGCTTCTCGATCCCCCAGCGCTGGTACCGGCTCAAGGCCCGGCTGCTCGGCGTCCAGCGGATCGCCGACTACGACCGCTCCGCGCCGGTGCTGGCGGAGGAGCTCCGGTTCAGCTTCGCCGAGGCGCGCGACCTGGTGCTCGGCACGTACGCGTCGTTCGACCCCGAGGCCGGCCGCATCACGCGGCGGTTCTTCGACGAGCGCTGGATCGACGCGCCGGTGCGCGCGCACAAGCGCGGCGGCGCGTTCTGCGCCTACACGGTGCCGAGCGTGCACCCGTACGTCATGCTCAACTTCACCGCCCGGCGGCGCGACGTGCTCACGATGGCCCATGAGCTCGGGCACGGGCTGCACGCGACGCTCGCCCAGCCGCGCGGCGTCTTTCATCAGCACACCCCGCTCACGCTCGCCGAGACCGCCTCGGTGTTCGGCGAGCAGCTCGTGTTCGGCCGCATGCTCGAGTCCGTCGACGGCGACGACGCGCGGCTGTCGCTGCTCGCCGAGCAGCTCGAGGGCGCGATCGCGACCGTGTTCCGCCAGATGGCGATGAACCGCTACGAGCACCTGGTCCACAGCTGGCGTCGCGACGAGGGCGAGCTGTCGGTCGACCGGATGTGCGAGGCGTGGCTGCAGAGCCAGGGCGAGATGTTCGGCGACGCGGTCGAGGTCTCCCCGGGCTACCGGATGTGGTGGTCCTACGTCCCCCACTTCATCAACACCCCGGGCTACGTCTACGCCTACGCCTACGGCCAGCTGCTCGCGCTCTCGGTCTACGGCCGCTTCCGCGAGGAGGGGCCCGGGTTCGCGCCCGCCTACCTGTCGCTGCTGGGCGCCGGAGGGTCGCGCAGCCCCGAGGAGCTCGGGGCGATGGTCGGCATCGACCTCGCCGACCCGGGGTTCTGGGACTCGGGCCTGGACATCATCGAGTCGATGCTCGGCGCCGCCGAGGCGCTCGTCGCGGCGCGCGGCTGACCGCCACCGCGGGCGATCGACTTCTCAGTGAGCGCTCAGTGAGCGCGCGCCCGCCGCGTGCGCGAGCGCTCCTCCTGGCGCTCGACGACCTGCACGATCAACCGCAGGAACTGCTCGATCCCGGTCGCCTTGGCGTCGCCGTGCTCGAACGCGGCGCGCCAGTCGGCGATGTGGCCGCGGGTCGCGAGCTCGTTGAAGGTCGCGCGCTGGATCTCCAGGCGCAGCTGGGCGTCGGCGGCGATGTCCTTGGTGACGACCGGCCCCGGCATCTGCACCCGGTACATCTGCACGTCGCCGCGGCCGCGCAGATCGATCCCCGCGATCAGCTTGAGCGGCGCGAGCGCGGGCACCTCCTGCAGGAAGCGCGCGATCGCGGTCTCGATCAGCGACTTGGTGTCGGACGGCGAGGTCAGGGCGCGCAGTCTACGCGGCGGCTCAGATCTTGTGGCGCTGCAGCAGCTTGCGGCCGATGACCATGCGCTGGATCTCCGAGGTGCCCTCGCCGATCAGCAGCAGCGGCGCGTCGCGGTAGATCCGCTCGATCTCGTACTCCTTGGAGTAGCCGTAGCCGCCGTGGATGCGCAGCGCCTCCTCGGCGCAGAAGCGGGCGGCCTCCGAGGCGAACAGCTTGGCCATCCCGGCCTCGATGTCCGAGCGGGCGCCGGCGTCCTTCATCCGCGCCGCGCGGCGGGTCAGCAGCCGGGCGGCGTCGACCTGGGTGGCCATGTCGGCGAGCTTGAACTGGATCGCCTGATGCTGGCTGATCGGCTTGCCGAACGCGGAGCGCTGCTGGCTGTAGGTCAGCGCCAGCTCCAGCGCGCGCTGCGCCAGGCCGACCCCGCGGGCGGCGACGTTGACGCGGCCGAGCTCCAGCGCGTCCATCATCTGGCCGAACCCCCGATCCAGGCCCGCCTGCTCGCCGCCCAGGATGCTGCCGGACGGCGTGCGGTAGCCGTCGAACACCAGCTCGGTGGACTCCACACCCTTGTAGCCCATCTTCTGGATCTGCGGCGGGACGGTCAGGCCGGGTCACCGGGTTCTCGCGGCGCCGGGCTCCTTCTCGCAGACGAAGCAGGTCATCCCCTTGTACCGGGGCTCCGCCGCGGGGTCGGTGCGCACGAGCGTGAACACCAGCCCCGCCCGCAGGCCGTTGGTCACCCACATCTTCTGGCCGTTGATCTCCTAGTCACCGTCGTCCGTCTGCCTGGCGCTGGTCTTGATCGCCTGCACGTCGGAGCCCAGCTCGGGCTCGGACAGGCTGAACGCCGCCCGCAGCTCCCCGGTGGCCATCCGCGGCAGGTAGCGCTGCTTCTGCTCCTCGGAGCCGAACTTCAGCAACAGGTAGGAGCCGATGAAGTGCGTGTTGACGATCCCGCTGATGCTGATCCAGCCGCGGGAGAGCTCCTCCACGATCATCGCGTACGTCGCCAGATCCAGCCCCATCCCGTCGAACTCCTCCGGGATCGTCACCCCGAACAGCCCCAGCTCGCGCATCTGCGCCACGATCGGCTCCGGGAATGCGTCCTCGTGGTCGTAGTGCCCGGCGTTGGGGATGATCTGCTCGTCGGCGAACCGGCGCACCATCTCGCAGATCGCGCGCTGCTCCTCGGTCAGATCCTCAGGCGGGGTGTCGACGGCCATGGCTCGCAGTCCTCCTCGGGATTCCACGGCACGATACCGGCGGGCAGGGTGGGACCCATCCCACTGTGATGTCCGCCGGCCCCAGCCGGGCGCCGCTCAGGCCGCGTCGGGGAGCGTGACCACCTGCGACCAGTACTCCGCCAGCCGGTCGAGCGTGGACTCGAGCTTGGAGCCGGTCACCGGCTTGGTGATGTACGAGTTGGCGCCGAGGTCGTAGGCGCTGCGGACGTCGGCCTCATCGCTCGACGTCGTGAGCACGACCACCGGGATGTGCCGGAGCTCGGTCGGACTTGATCTCGGCGAGCGCCTCGCGGCCGTCCTTACGCGCGGCATGTTGAGGTCGAGCAGGATGATCGAGGGACTGCGGGCGGTCGGCGGGGCCTCGGGCGCCGGCGTACGGGCCATCGCCGCGCAGGTAGTCGATCAGGTCCTGACCGTCGGTCACGAACTCCATCTGCTCGACATACTCGGCGTCTCCAGCGCGTCGCGAGTGAGGTCACGGTCGTCCTCGTCGTCGTCGGCCATCAGGATGGTGATCGGCCGTCTGGACCGCGCTGACTGGTACTTGCATCGGGCCTCCTCGTTGTCGCGCGCCCGTCGTCGCGGTTCGGAACGACGCCGATGAGCGCGCGCCGATCCGCGGCCTTCTCGTCCCGGACTCCCGCGTCCGTCGACCAGTTCCGCTGTACGCACTGGATACCCGAGCCCTCGGGTTCAACCGTGTGGGGCGAGCGCCTGCGGCAGGCTCGAGCCTGCGGCAGACTCCAGGCGATGAACTTCGCCCGCGACGTGGTCGATGCCGCCCCGGCGGGCAGCCGTGCCCTGGTGGAGCTCGCCCGCGACGGCGCGCGACGCGAGTACACATTCGGTGAGGTCGCGGACCGTGCGCCCGGCTGGCGGGGAACCTCGCCGGCCTCGGCGTCGGTCGTGGCGACGTCGTGATGACGCTGATCGGCAACCGCCCGGAGTGGGTGCTGGCGATGGTCGCGTGCTTCCGCATCGGCGCGGTCGTGCTGCCCTGCAACGAGCAGCTGCGCGCCAGCGACCTGCGGCCCGGCTGGACGCGGCCGCGCCGCGGCTGATGATCGCCGACGAGCGCAACGCGGCCGAGCTGTCGGCGCGGCGGCACCCCGACTGCGCCGGCTGTGAGGTGCTGCTCGTCGAGACCCGGCGCTGCTCGCCTCAGACCCGGCGCCCGCGGTCGAGCTCGGTCCGAGGATGCCTGCCTGATCACATTCACGAGCGGGACCACCGGCGAGGCCAAGGGGATCGTCCACGGCCAGCGCTACCTGCCGGGCAGCGCCTGCAGGCCGAGCACTGGCTCGATGCCCGGCCGGTGACCTCGTCTGGTGCACAGCCGCCAGCGGCTGGTCGAAGTCGGCCCGCAACGTGTTCATCGCCCCATGGCTGCGCGGCGCCGCCGCGCTCCTCCACGACGCGCGCTTCGATCCGGCGCAACGCCTCGAGATCCTCGCGCCGAGCGGGTGACGTGCTCTGCATGGCCCCGACCGAGTACCGGGTGATCGCCAAGCGCACCGCAAGCTTCCCGCTCCCGGCGCTGCGGACGCTCGTCGCGGCCGGCGAGGCGCTCAATCCGGGGGTGATCCGCCGTTCCGCGAGCGACCGGAATCGAGATCCGCGACGGCTACGGCCAGACCGAGACGGGCCAGCTGACCGGCAATCCAGTCGGCGCGCGGTCCGGCCTGGGTCGATGGGCAAGCCGCTGCCCGGCATCGCGCTCGAGGTGATCGACGGAGAGCTGGTCCTCATCGACCCGCGCACCGATCCCACCTTCTTCGTGTCCGAACTCGGGGGCGATCCCTCGCCCGACCGAACCCCCTGGCACACCGGAGACCGCGTGATTTCCGACGAGGACGGCTACCTCTACTTCGAGGGTCGCTCCGATGACCTGATCATCTCCTCGGGGTACCGGATCGGGCCGTTCGAAGTCGAGTCAGCGCTGATCGCCCATCCCGGCCGTCGCCGAGGCGGCGGTTGTCGCCGCACCCGATGAGGAGCGGGGCTCAGTCGTCCGCGCCGTGATCGTGCTCCGCGAGGGCCATCAGCCGAGCGAGGACTGGCAAGGAGCTTCAGGAGCACGTCCGCCAGCAGACAGCTCCGTACAAGTACCCGCGCGTCGTCGAGTTCGCCGCCGGCCTCCCGAAGACCTCGAGCGGCAAGATCCAGCGGGCGCTGCTGCGCGAGCACCGGCGACGGCTGGGCCGCGTCGCCCGATCGCGGCGATGATAGCCTCAGGCCATGGTTCGCGCCCGTGATCGGGATCGCCACCAACGTGACCCGCGCCCGCTGGGGCGTGTGGGATGGCGGGCCGCGCTGCTGCCAATGAGCTACCTACCGCGATCCAGGCCGCCGGTGGATTGCCACTGATGATCGCCCCGGACCCGGGCTCGCCGGGACCGCCCCGACGAGCTCCTCGACGTGATCGACGGGCTCGTGCTGGCCGGCGGGAACGACATCGACCCCTCCTTCTACGGCGCCGATCGCCATCATGAGACCCAGGCCTTCCACGGTCGCCGGCGCGACCAGTTCGAGCTCGCGCTGACCTGCGCGCGGTCGAGCGCGACATGCCGGTACTCGGGATCTGCCGGGGATGCAGCTGCTGAACGTCGCCTTCGGCGGCTCGCTGCTCCAGCATCTGCCCGAGGCCACGGCCACGAGGACCACCGCCGCCTGCCGGGCAGCTTTGACGGCGCCGACCACCAGGTCCGCCTCAGTCCGGGTCGCTCGCCGCCCGCGCCGCCGGCGAGCAGTTCCACACACCAAACCCCACCACCACCAGGGCGTCGTGATCGGTGAGGCGCTCGTCGTCAGCGGCGTCTCCGTGCTCGACGATCTGCCCGAGGCGCTCGAGCGGCCGGACCGCGGCGACGCGCTCGGCGTCCAGTGCCCGTCCGAGGCCGACCCGCACAGCCGCGTGATCGCGAGCCTCGTGCAGGCGGCCTCGGAATACCGCGCGCGACGGGAGCTCGGCGCGGCCGTATGAGCAGCGTCGACCTGCGCGGCCGGACGGCGCTCGTCACCGGCGCCTCGCGGGGGATCGGAGCCGGGATCGCGCGCGCGCTCGACGCGGCGGGGGCGCGGGTGGCGCTGTCGGCTCGGACCGCGCGGGCGCTCAGCAATACGCTGAACGAAAGGAGAGCACGACAACAAAAAA
>CAVPBY010000071.1:0-36289 GCA_963702225.1 uncultured Solirubrobacteraceae bacterium
GGCGACCCGGTACTGGCGAACGGCGAGCTCGTCGGCAAGATCTCGCAGGTGGGCGGCTCCTGGTCGGAGGTCGTGCTGATCACCGACCACACCGTCCAGGTCGCCGCCCAGGCGGTGCCCAAGGGCCAGGGCGTGGGCGGCGGCGGCACCGGCATCCTTCAGCCGGCGATCGGCAACAACCTGGTGCTCGCCGACCTGCCCCACAACGCGAACATCCAGCCGGGCGACCTGGTGATGACGGCCGGGTTCAAAGACCCGGCGAACACCGCGAAGTCCGGCTCGCTGTACCCGGCGGCGATCCCGATCGGCCGGGTCGGCTCCTTCGGCCAGAACGAGCTGATCAACTCCGGGCAGGTCCCGGTCACGCCGCTGGCTCCGGTCCGCGGGTTCACCGCCGTCCAGATCCTCACCAACCCCCAGGCCGGGGCGCGGAGGCCAACGCGAAGTGATCGAGATGTGGTCGGGCAAGCTCACGGCACGGGTGGCGCTGCTCGTGATCGTCGCCGTCGTCGTCCAGGAGGCGGTGATCTCGCAGGTGTCGATCTTCGGCGTCAACGCCGACGTGACGCCGCTCGTGGTGATGTCGATCGGCCTGCTCACCGGGTCGCTGCCCGGCGCGATCGCGGCTTCTTCACCGGGCTGCTCGTCGACACGCTGCTCATCCAGACGCTCGGGATCACCTCGCTGCTCTACATCGCGATCGGCTACTGGTCGCGGGCGCCTGCGCGAGCTGCGTGACCCCTCGCACGGCCTCGTGCCGCTCGTCGCCGGCGCCGCCGCGACGGCGTTCTTCGGGGTCGGGATGACCGTGCTGGAGTTCCTGCTCGGCGTCGACTCGCCGGTGAGCTGGCTGCTGCTGCAGCAGATCTTCACTCGGTGCTCGTCAACACCCTGATCGCGCTCCCGGTGTACGCGCTCGTGCGACGGATCGTCACCCCGGCGCTGCCGCGAGGATCCGCGGCGCCGCCGCCGCCGCGCCTACACGACGGGCGGCCTGTCGCCGCTCTCCCAGCCCTCGCGCCGGCTCGCCGGGCAGATTCCCCGGGACGGCGGCCGATGAGCCTCTCGCATCCGCCTGAGGATCCCCGGACGCGCGCCAACCTCAACCCGGCGGCTCGCGCTCCGCGTCGGCGATCGTCGGCCGGTATCCTCGGCTGCTGTTCGCGATCGTCTTCTTCCGGCTGTGGTTCCTGCAGGTGCTCACCGGCACCCACTACGTGGAGGCGGCGGCGCTGAACACGACCCAGCGGGTCCCCATCGCGCACCCCGCGCGGCCAGATCCTCGGCGCGCAACGGGAAAGCACTGGTGCTATCGCTCCTCGATCACCCAGCTGGCCGCCGTGATCGTGCCCGACGCACCTGCCGGTCAAGGTCAACCAGACGAACGATCCTCAACTGCCTGCTGATCCCAAGGACGACGCGGTCTACAACCGGCTCGCCACGTCTGCTGCACAAGTCGACGCAAGCCCAAGCCGTGCATCGTGGCGGTGCCGCCGCCGAGCTGCAACACGACGGTCGGCCACTGCGCGCCATCCACGACCCGCGACCTGTCGCCGGTCGCCGCACGGTCGCCCAGCAGATCGCGCTCAACACGTACGCGGACGTGACGATCGCCGAGCCGGTCAGCCGCAACCTCGAGTACTACGTCGCCGAGCGCGCGAACCAGTTCCGCGGCGTGCAGATCCAGCAGGCGACGACGTCCGGCTATCCCCGCGGACAGCTGGCGCGCAGACGCTCGGCACCGTCGGGCGGCTGTCGCAGAGCGAGCAGTCACAGGCGAACTTCAAGGCCGCCAACCCGAACGCGATCGTCGGGCAGTCGGGGCTGGAGTACGAATATGACAAGTACCTGCGCGGCAGCTACGGCTACCAGAACGTCAGGGTCAACGCGTTCGGGATCGCGGTCGGCCAGGGCCGCAAGAAGCAGCCGACGGCCGGCGACTCGCTGAGGACGACGCTCGACCTGTCGTTGCAGCGCGTCGGCGAGCAGTCGCTGCAGCACTCGATCACCCTCAACAACGGGCTGGGCGGCGCGTTCGTGGCGATGAACCCCCAGAACGGGTCGATCTATGCAATGGGGTCCAACCCGTCCTTCAACCCCACGATGTTCACCCACCAGATCTCCCAGAAGGAGCTCAACCACCTGCAGTCGCCGGGCGCCAACGCGCCGCTCTACAACCGGGCGACGCAGTCGGTCGCTCCCGACGGCTCGACGTTCAAGGCGATCACGTCCGTCGCCGCGCTCCAGAGCGGCACCTGGACGACGGGCGAGACGTACGACGACACCGGCCAGTTCTGCCCCGCCGGCCGGGCATCCCTCCGTGCTTCCACAACTCCGGCCACGTCGCCAACGGGGTGCTCGACATCGGCAACGCGATCAAGGTGTCCGACGACGTGTTCTTCTACCACCTCGGCGATCTGCTCATAACGTCGACCGGCCGCAGGGCGGACCGCTGCAGAAGTGGGCCAAGCGGTTCGGCGTCGGGCAGAACCCGCACATCGACATCCAGGCGCGAACAGCGGGCTGATGCCGACGCCGGCGTGGTTCGACCGCCGCACGAGCCTGGAGGTGCAGTGCGAGCGCGCGGTCGGGGCGTATCGCTACACGAACGGCAAGGGGGGCATCAGCGCCACTCCGCGCAAGGGGTATCACCGCTCACCCAAGCACCCGTACGACGCGGCGACCGGCACAGGCGGCTGTGGCCTGGCGATACCCGGCACCACCTGGACAGTCGGCGACAACATCAACGCCGCGGTCGGCCAGGGCGACGTCGGGATCTCGCCGCTGCAGCTCGGGATGGTCTACTCGGCGATCGAGAACGGCGGCACGATCGTCCATCCCCACCTCGGCCAGGACATCCAGAGCCCCGACGGGACGGTGCTCCAGAGGCTCTCCTCCCCCCCGCTGCGCCGCCTCCACATCAATCCCACCTACCTGGCAGACGATCCAGACCGCATTGCACGAGGCCGCGCAGAGCTCCGGGGGCACCTCCGCCGACGTGATGGGCGAGCTTCGGAAAGCCCGTCTACGGAAAGACCGGCACCGCCCAGTACTTCGTGAACGGCAACTCCAGCAACGAGAAGGACTACTCCTGGTACGTGTGTTATGTGCCGGCGAGCGCGACCTCCAAGCCGATCGCGATCGTCGTGTGGGTCGAGGGCGGTGGCTTCGGCGCGGTCGGCGCGGCGCCGGTCGCCCGGCAGATGCTCTCGCAATGGTTCTACCGCAAGCCCGGGGCCGTACACGGCCGGAAGGCTCCACGACGAATTGAGCATCTCCGCCCTCACCCCGGCCGAGGAGACCGCCGCCCAGAACCGGCCGCGGGTCCCGCTGCCTCGACCCGCTGCTGCTGCTCGCCGCGCTCGGGCTGTCGCGCTGCCTCGGCGCTGACGCTGCGCGGCGCTGACCGGCAAGCTAGGCGGGTGGCTAAGAGCACCAGATGATCTACTCCGGGATCGGGCTCGCGCTCTGCCTGGTCGTCAGCCGGATCGACTACACGCGGCTGCGGGAGTTCAGGTACGTCGTCTACGGCGCTGATGTCGCGCTCAACATCGTCGTCTACGGGATGCCGGCCCGAGGCGAACGCCCACCGCTGGATCCCGGTCCCGCTGCTTCAACTTCCAGTCATCGGAGTTCGGCAAGCTGCTGCTGATCTGGCCCTCGTCGGCGTTCGCGGTCGAGCGGTCGCGCCGGATGCACGAGCGGCGCACGACCGCGCGGATCATGCTGCTGGCGCTGATCGGCGGCGCTCATCGTGATCCCGCAGCCGGATCTCGGCACGGCCTGGTGTACGTGGCTGATCGGCTTCGCTGTGCTGTTCTTCGCTGGGCACGTCGTTGGAACCAGCTCGCCGGCCTCGTCGCGCTGTTCGCGGTCGTCGCTCTGATCGTGCTCGTCGCCGCCCCGGCGGTCGGCGTCCACGTGCTCAAGGGCTACCAGAAGCAGCGCCTCACGACGTTCATCACCCCAGCGCGCCTGTGCCCGGCACAGGTCACTCCTACCAGATCGAGCAGTCCGTGATCGCGCTCGGCTCCGGCCAGAAGACCGGTACCGGGCGACCACGCGACGCAGACCAAGGAGGGCTTCCTCCCCGGGCAGACAGTCGGACTTCGTGTTCGCGTCGCTGGGCGAGATCTACGGGTTCGTCGGGTGCGCGCATCGTGCTCGGGCTTTACGCGCTGCTGATCTGGCGGGCGTTACGGATCATGACGATTCCAAGAACCTGTTCGGTACGCTGATCGCGGCGGGGTACTCGCGATGTTCATGTTCCAGATGTTCGTCAACGTCGGGGTGACGATCGGAATCCGCCCGTCACCGGGGTTCCGCTGCCGCTCGTCAGCTACGGCGGATCGTCGGTGATCACGAGCTTCATCGGGATCGGACTGCTGCAATCGATCTACGTAAGGCACGGATGTCAACGGCCGGCAAGGCAGGCGCTCATCGTCTGACGCAGGGGATGCACGCTACTTCTCAGACGCCGAGCGCCCGCTAAACCAAGAGTGCTGAGCTCGGAGAAGATTTAAAAGGAATGACCAAATTGAAGAAACAGGTGCTGGTCAGCGTCGACCGCGGCGAGACCCGGGTCGCACTGCTCGAGGCGGCCGGCAACGCCGTCGCCCCGCAAGACCACAACCGGCAGACCGCGCGGCGCCGTCGCGCGGCCAAGGCGGCTGACGACTACCGAGTCGCGGAGCTGTACCTCGAGCGGCGCGGTGCGCGCTCGATCGTCGGCAACATTTACAAGGGCCGCGTCGACAACGTGCTCGCCGGCCTGGAGGCGGCGTTCGTCGACATCGGGCTGGAGAAGAACGGCTTCCTGCACGTCGACGAGCTCGTGCTGCCCGGCGTCGACGCGCCCCGCCGGGGCCGCGGCCAGGGCAAGGACGGCCGCAACATCACCGACCTGCTCAAGCCCGGGCAGGAGATCGTCGTCCAGGTCGTCAAGGACCCGCTGAAGACGAAGGGCGCGCGGCTGTCGATGGACCTCACGATCGCCGGGCGCTACATGGTCTACGCGCCCTACGGCGAGGGGATCGGCGTCAGCCGCCGGCTCGACGACAAGGAGCGCGAGCGGCTGCGCAAGCAGGCGGCCAAGCTCGACCTCAAGGGCGGCGGCGCGATCATCCGCACCGCCGCGCAGGGCGCCCAGCGCGCCGACCTGGAGCGCGAGATGCTCTACCTGTTCAAGCTCGGCGAGGTGCTCGCCAAGCGCGTGGAGGAGTCCAGCGCGCCGTCGCTCGTCTTCCAGGAGGCCGACCTCTCGGTCCGCGTCGTGCGCGACATCTTCTCCGCCGACTTCGAGCGCGCCGTCGTCGACGACGAGAAGCAGCACCGCCGGCTCACCTCGTTCTTCAGCCGCACCGCGCCCGACCTGGTCGAGCAGGTCGAGCTGTGGACCGAGCCCCAGCCGTTGCTGGCCGCCTACGGGGTCGACGACGTGCTCGCCTCGACGCTGTCGCGCCGGGTCGACCTGCCGAGCGGCGGCTACCTGGTGATCGACTACGCCGAGGCGCTCACGGTCATCGACATCAACTCGGGCTCGTTCATCGGGCGGGGCAAGAGCGCCCGGCTCGAGGACACGATCACCAAGACGAACCTCGAGGCCGCCGACGAGGTCGTGCGCCAGCTGCGGCTGCGCGACATCGGCGGGATCATCGTCATCGACTTCATCGACATGGCGCGCTCCCGCAACCGCGAGGCGGTGCTCAAGACGCTGCGCAAGGCGCTGGACGAGGACCGCACGAAGACGTTCGTCGTCGAGATCTCCCCGCTCGGGCTGGTCGAGATGACCCGCCAGAACGTCACCGAGGGCGTGCGGGAGATCATGACCCGCCCCTGCCCCACCTGCGCGGGCGAGGGCGTGATCAAGTCCGAGGAGACGATCGCGATCGAGTTCGAGCGGCGGATGCGCGACCTCTCCAAGGACGTCAAGGCCGACGCGGTCCTGCTGCAGATGAACCCGCGGGTGTCCGCCGAGTTCACCGGCAACGACGCCCGCGTGCTGAGGTCGATCGAGGAGGAGACCGGGAAGTGGTTCCACTTCGAGGGCTCCGAGGGGCTGCCGCTCGATCACTTCGCGGTGCTGCTGGAGGGCGAGCGCGAGACGGTGCTCGAGCGGGCGCTGCCGTTCCGCGAGGGCGAGGAGGTCTACGTCGAGATCGTCGAGCCCCACATGTACACCGCGGGCGCCGGCGTGGCCAAGATCGACGGCTACATCATCTCGATCGCCGACGCCACCCGGCATGTCGGCTCCAAGCACCTGGTGCGGATCGAGCAGGTGGGCCGCACCGAGGCGACGGCCACGCTCGTCGACGCCGACCCCACCCGGGTGGGCCGCAACGGGGCCGCCGACGGCGAGGAGCCGGACGGCGACTCCGACGAGCTAGAATCATCGCCCCGGCGCCGCGGCCGCAGAGGCGGACGGCGCCGTTCGAGCGCTCGGGCCGGTTCGGCCGCGAGCGGCGAGTGAAGACCATGAGCTACGCGATCATCAAGACAGGTGGCAAGCAGTACCGCGTGGAGCAGGGGCAGACCCTGCTCGTCGAGCGGCTGCACGCCGACGAGGGCGCCACCGTCGACCTGCGGCCGCTGCTGCTCGTCGACGGGGAGACGCTCACCGACGGCGACGGGCTCGCCTCCGCCACGGTGCAGGCGAAGATCGTCGCCCACGAGCGCGGGCCCAAGCTGCGCATCGTCAAGTTCAAGCCCAAGCGCGGCTACAAGCGGCGCAACGGCCATCGCCAGGAGCTCAGCCGGATCGAGATCACCTCCCTCGGCGGCAAGCCCTCGCGCTCGCGCTCGCGCCGCGCGGCGGCGACCAAGACGGAGGTGGAGAGTGGCGCATAAGAAGGGCCTCGGCTCCAGCCGCAACGGCCGTGACTCCAACGCCAAGCGCCTCGGCGTGAAGGTGTTCGCCGGTCAGGCGGTCACCGGCGGCGAGATCATCGTGCGCCAGCGCGGGACCCGCTTCAAACCCGGCGACGGCGTCGGGATCGGCAAGGACGACACGATCTTCGCCAAGTCGGCGGGGACCGTCCAGTTCCGCACCGGCCGCCGCGGTCGCGTCATCTCGGTGACGCCCGCCTCCGAATAACGCTCTCGCCGCGCCCGGGCATATGCTCCCGGGCGTCGAGCGTTTCCTCGGGAAGGAGTGGGAGCTGTGACACGGTTCAAGGAGTTCCTCATGCAGGGGAGCATCATCGTGATGGCGGTCGGCCTGGTGATCGCCCTGGCGTTCAGCACGCTGATCGCCTCGTTCACGACGAACATCATCACCCCGCTGGTCAACGCGGCGGGCGGGGGCGGCAAGGTCGGCCTCGGATTCCACGTCAAGGGCCAGCTCGTGAACATCGGCGCGTTCATCTCGGCCATCATCTACTTCATCATCTTCATGGCGGTCATCTACTTCGTGATCGTCGTGCCCTATCGCGCCTACGAGGCCCGTCGCGGTAACACGGTGTTCGGCCCGCCGGCGCCGAGGAAGTCCTGCCCGGAGTGCCTGTCGAGCGACCTGCCGGTCGCCGCGACCCGCTGCAGCCACTGCGGCGTCGAGCTTCCCCACCAGGCCGCGGCCGTGTGAGTTGACGTGCGGCGCGCCGTCAGCCGGCCGGTGACAGTGGCCGCAGCGCGATCTCGCCGAGATCGACGTGCGGCGGCTGGGAGATCGCGTAGACGACCGCCCGGGCGACGTCATCGGCGGTGAGCGAGACCTTCGGCGGGTGCGCGAACAGCGGCGTGTCGACGACGCCCGGCGACAGCAGGGTCACCCTCACCCCGGTCCCGGCGACCGCGGCCCGGGTCGTCTCGGCGATCGTGGCGACCGCCGCCTTGGTCGCCGAGTAGAGCGAGCCGGGCTGGATGAAGCGGGCCGCCAGCGACCCGGTGAGGATGAGGTGCCCGCGCGTCTGCTGCAGCGCCTCCAGCGTCGCCCGGACCGTGAGCGCCGGGCCGAGCACGTTGGTGAGCACGAGCTCGCGCCACTGCTCGGGCGACTCGCGGCTCATTCCCGGGCGCGAGCCGATGCCGGCGTTGGCGAACACCGCGTCGATCGTCCCGAAGCACTCCAGCGTGCGCGCCACCATCGCCTGCTGCTCGGAGAAGTCGGTGACGTCGCAACCGATCGCGACCGCTCGCTCGGGCCCGCCGAGCTCGGCGGCGAGCTGCTCCAGGCGGTCGACGGAACGCGCGGCGAGCGCGACCCGCCAGCCGGCCGCCGCGGCCGCGCGGGCGGAGGCCGCGCCGATCCCTGAGGAGGCGCCGGTGATGAGGAACACCGGGTCGGACATAGGATCATTCATATCCCATGCAGGACCGAGCGCGCATCCACGTCACGGCCGGGGCAGGCGGCGACGGCTGCCTGTCGTTCCGCCGCGAGGCCCACGTGCCCAAGGGCGGCCCGGACGGCGGCGACGGCGGCCGCGGCGGCGACGTCGTGCTCGTGTGCTCGGACTCGCTGCGTGACCTGGAGACGTTCCGGCGCAAGCCGCACTACAAGGTGCGCAAGGGCGGCAACGGCGAGGGCGCGCTGCGCCACGGCGCCGACGGCCCGTTGCTCGAGCTCGCGGTGCCGCCCGGCACCGAGGTTCTCGTCGAGCGCGACGGCACCCGCCACGACCTGACCGCTCCCGGCCAGCGCGCGGTGGTCGCCCGCGGCGGCTCGGGCGGCCGCGGCAACAAGCGGTTCGCCGGGCCGACCCATCAGACGCCGCGGTTCGCCGAGCGAGGGCTGCCGGGGGAGGAGTCGTGGCTGACGCTGCGGCTGAAGCTGCTCGCCGACGTCGGGCTGATCGGCCTGCCGAACGCCGGCAAGTCCTCGCTGCTCTCCCGGCTCACGCGCGCGCAGCCGAAGGTCGCCGGCTACCCGTTCACGACGCTGTCGCCGGTGCTGGGAACGCTCCAGGCGCACGATCGCCAGCTCGTGATCGCCGACATCCCCGGTCTGATCGAGGGCGCCAGCGAGGGCGCCGGGCTCGGCCACGAGTTCCTCGCCCACGTCGAGCGCACGCGGCTGCTGGTGCACGTGCTCGACCTGGCGCCGCTCGACGGCTCCGACCCGTTCGAGAACCACGCGACCGTCGAGCGCGAGCTCGCGCGCCACGACCCGCGGCTGGCGAGGCTGCCGCGGATCCTCGCGCTCTCCAAGGCCGACCTCGTCTCGCCCGGCGACGGCGCGGCGGCGCGCGAGCTGTGGCACGGCGAGCTGGGCGACGGCGTGCCGGTGATCGTCACCTCCTCGGCGACGCATCTCGGGCTGCAGGAGCTCGCCGACGAGCTCGTGCGCCGGGTGCCGGACGCGCCGGCGGACGTGCGGGCGTTCGCCATCGAGCGGAGGCGGCGCCCGGCGAGCTGGCCGAGCACCGCGTGTTCCGGCCCGCGCCGCCGCGCCGCTACACCGTGCGGCGCGCCGGCGACGGCGTCTACGCGGTCGACGGCGAGGGGGTCGAGCGACTGCTCGCCCGCTACGACCTCGACAACGAGGAGGCGCTCGCCCACCTCGAGCGGCGCCTGCGGGGATCGGCGTGCTCCGCGCGCTGGAGGCGGAGGGCTTCCGGGCCGGCGACGAAGTCGCAGATCGCCGGGGTCGCGTTCGATCTCGATCCCGGGGTCTGAGCGGCGACCGATGAGCATCTTCGTCATCAAGCTCGGCTCCGCGATCGTCGCCGCGACGACGGGGCGGTGCGAGAGGACGTGCTGCGGCGCATCTGCGACGAGGCCGCCGCGCTGCGCCGCGCCGGGCGACTCGGTCGATGATCGTCACCAGCGGCGCGATCGCCCGCGGGATGGGGGTGATGAGTCGCTCCCGCTGCGGCCGCGGGCGATCGACGAGCTGCAGGCGGCGAGCGCGGTCGGTCAGGGCAAGCTCTACCAGGTCTACGACGAGCTGCTGCGCGCGCGCGGCGTGCCGACCGCGCAGGTGCTGCTCACGTTCTTCGACATGAGCGCGCGCACGCACTATCTCAACGCCCGCCAGACGCTGCGCAAGCTGCTCGACTGGCGGGTGGTGCCGATCATCAACGAGAACGACACGACGACGACCGACGAGATCTCGTTCGGCAACAACGACTTCCTGGCCGCGCAGGTCGCGATCCTGCTCGGCGCCGACCGGCTGCTGCTGCTCACCGACTCCGGCGGCGTGTTCACCGCCGACCCGCGCCGGGACCCGGCCGCCGAGCGCGTCGCCGACGTCGACGACTTCAGCGAGCTCGACGCGCTGCAGATCGGCCATGCGGCTCGCCGCTGGGCACCGGCGGGATGCGCTCGAAGGTGGTCGCCGCCGAGATGGCGACGGCCGCCGGGTCGGGACCGTGATCGCGTCGGGGCTTGCGCCGGGAACGATCGGCCGCGTCGCCGCCGGCGAGGCCGAGACCGGCGGGCACGGCACCTTTCCCGCCGCGCCCGGGCCGCTACTCGAGCTTCAAGCTGTGGCTGAAGTACGCCAAGCCGGCCCGCGGGCGGGTCGACGTCGACGCGGGCGCTGCGCGAGCGCTGCGTGACGGCGGGACGTCGCTGCTGCCGGTGGGCATCGTCGGGGTGACCGGCGAGTTCGACGCCGGCGACGCGGTCGAGATCACCCACGGCCCCGCGTATGTCGGCAAGGGGATCTGCAACTACTCCGCCGGTGAGCTGCGCGAGGTCCGCGGGCTGCAGTCCGGCGCGGTCCGCGCGCAGCTGCCGCAGGGCCCGGAGGAGGCGATCCACCGGGATTACTTCGTGCTCGGCTGAATCGATCCCCACCCACCCTCTACGCTGTCACGCCATGGCCTCGACCGTGACCTCGATCGCCGACACCTGCGCCGCCGCGCGGCGCGCGGCCCGGTCGCTGTCGGCGGTCCCGTCGGCGGTGCGCGACGGGGCG
Organism: uncultured Solirubrobacteraceae bacterium; assembly: GCA_963702225.1. Lineage (GTDB taxonomy): Bacteria > Actinomycetota > Thermoleophilia > Solirubrobacterales > Solirubrobacteraceae > Palsa-465. The sequence continues at coordinate 10,856 of CAVPBY010000071.1, forward strand.
CTGGAGGCGATCGCGGTGGCGATCGTCGAGAACGGGGACATGATCCTGGACGCCAACGCCCGTGACCTGGAGGCGGGTGCCGACAGCGGCCTGTCGGACGCGCTCATGGACCGGCTGGCGCTCGATCAGTGCCGCCTGCGCCAGATGGCCGAGGGTGTGCTGCAGATCGCCGCCCTGCCCGACCCGGTCGGCGAGCTGATCGACGGCCACGTGCTCCCCAACGGGCTGTGGCTGCGCCGGGTGCGCGTCCCGCTCGGGGTGATCGCGGTCGTCTACGAGGCGCGGCCGAACGTGACGATCGACGCAGCCGCGCTGTGCCTGAAGTCAGGCAACGCGATCGTGCTGCGCGGCTCCAGCGCGGCGCTGAACTCCAACGCGGCGCTCGCGGCGGTCGCGACCCGGGTGGCGACCGAGGCCGGGCTCCCCGCCGGGGCGATGTCGCTCCTGACGGGCGGCGAGCGCTCCGAGCTCGCCGAGCTGGCGACCCAGGCCGACTCGATCGACCTCATCATCCCGCGCGGGGGCGAGGGGCTGAAGGCGGCCCTGGAGGGCGTCGCCACCGTGCCGGTGATGTTCGCGGCCTCGGGCAACAACCACGTCTACGTCGACGCCGCGGCCGATCTCGAGATGGCGCGGGCGATCGTGCACAACGCCAAGCTGCAGCGGCCGGGCGTGTGCAACGCCGCCGAGACGCTGCTCGTGCACGCGGCGGTCGCGGAGCGGTTCCTGCCCGGGGTGCTCGCCGAGCTCGACGACGCCGGGGTCGTCCTGCACGGCGACGCGCGCGCCGTCGCGGCCGCGCCGGACGTGGAGATCGCGCCGGCCGTCCCCGAGGACTGGGACACCGAGTACCTCGCGCTCGAGATGGCGGTCGCGGTCGTCGACTCCGTCGCGGAGGCGATCGACCACATCGGCGCCCACGGCAGCGGCCACTCCGAGGCGATCGTCACCGCCGACGCGGGCACGGCGCGCGCCTTCCAGCTCGGCGTCGACGCGGCCTGCGTGTACGTGAACGCCTCGACGCGCTTCACCGACGGCGGCGAGTTCGGGATGGGGGCGGAGATCGGCAACTCGACCCAGAAACTGCATGCGCGCGGGCCGATCGGCGTGCGCGAGCTCTGTACGTTCAAGTACCTGATCGAGGGAACCGGCCAGATTCGCGGCTGAGCGGCGTGGACGGGCTGTGTCTCACGCCGGGCGTTCGCCGGTGATCTGGCGATGCGGACCGGCGTCCTCGGCGGGACGTTCAATCCTCCCCACATCGCGCACCTGATCTGCGCGCAGGAGGCGATGGATGATCTCGGCCTGGAGCGGGTGCTGTTCGTGCCCGCCCGCATCCCGCCGCACAAGCAGGTGGACCACGAGCCGGGCGCCGAGCACCGACTCGAGCTCTGCCGCCGCGCGGTGGCGGGTGACGCCCGCTTTGAGGCGAGTGATCTGGAGCTGCGCCGAGCAGGGCCGTCCTACACGGTCGATACGCTGCAACAGCTGCGCACCCACGTGCCTCACGACGAGCTGGTGCTGATCCTCGGCGGCGACATCGCCGTCGGGCTCCCCGACTGGCACATGCCGGAACGGGTGCTGGAGCTGGCGACGGTCGCGATCGCCAAGCGCCGGGGCACGTCGCGCGGGGAGATCGACGGGCGCTCGCCTCGCTGCCCGGCGGCGAGCGGGCGCGGTTCTTCACGATGCCGCGGATCGGGATCTCCTCGACGATGCTGCGCCGTCGCGTCCGCGCCGGCCGCCGATCCGCTATCTCGTCACCGAGCCGGTCCGCGAGTACATCGACGCCCACGGCCTCTACCGTGAGGTCTCACCACAACCCACCAGGGAGAGCATGACCCACGCATCCGCACCGACATCGAGTCGCATCGATCCCGAGCGGATCCTCGCCGAGGCGCCGGAGCTCGCCTCCGATCGCAAGGCGCTTGACATCGTCGCGCTCGACCTGCGCGGGATGGTCGGCTACGCGGACTACCTCGCTCATCTGCAGCGGCCGCTCCGACCGTCAGGCGAAGGCGATCCACGATGCGATCAACCTCGGGATGAAGGACCGGCACCGACTGCTGCCGCGCCGCGTGGAGGGGCTCACCGAGGGCCGCTGGATCCTGATCGACTACCTCGACGTCGTCGTGCACGTGTTCACGCCCGAGACCCGTGAGCACTACCGGCTCGAGCAGCTGTGGGGCGAGGCGCCGTCGTCGCTGCCCGAGCTCGTCGCCTGACCTGCCGGACGCCGCCGGGCCCGTGCCGCGCTCAGAGCGCCGACATGAGCGTCGGCGCGACCTGCTTCTTGCGGCTCATCACGCCCGGCAGGTCGATCGTCGAGTCGTTCGCCTCCGTGCCGAAAGCCCGTGCGACCGCCTGCACGTCGCCCGCCACGAGCATCTCGGTGCCCTTCTCGACCACGTCGGTGATCATCAGCGCGTACAGCGCGAGGTCCGCGCTCGCGGCTCGCGGCCAGCGTGTCCAGGAGCTCCTGACGGCGATCGAGAGCGCGTCGCCGACGACCTCGATCTGCGCGATGCAGATCTCCTGGTCGCCCGGATCTGGTAGCGCTTGGCGTCGTGATTGACGATCTCGTCGGCCGACGGTCCGAGACGTCGGCGGTCGACTCGAACATCTCGCGCCCGAGCTCGCGGGCGTCGAGCGCGAGCACCCGCTCCAGGTAGGAGACGACCGCGTGGTCGCGCTGCGTGGTCGTCGGGGAGTTGAGGATGACCGTGTCCGACAGCACCGCGCCGAGCAGCATCATCGCCGCCGGCCGGCTCGGCTCCATGCCCGCGTTGCGGAAGCGCTCGACGACGAGCGTGCTCGTCGAGCCGACCGGGTCGAACGTCGCCGCCACCGGGATCCTCGTCTCGATCGAGCCGATGTGGTGGTGGTCGAGGATCTCCAGGATCTCGGCCTCGTCGATGCCGATCACGATTGGGCCTGCTCGGCGTGGTCGACGAGCACCACCCGCCGCCGCGGCGGGTTGACGAGGTCCTGGCGGGTGACCAGGCCGACCGGGCGGTGGTCGGTGTCGACCGCGACCGCGGCGCCGTCGTGGCGCCACTTCAGCTGCTCGGCGATGTCGGCGAGCAGGAAGTCGGGCGGGACGATCAGCGGCTCGGACTCCATCAGCGCGCTGCACGGCGCCGACAGCGTCACCATGGCCCGCACACGTAGCTGTCCAGCGGCGAGGTGACGAGCGCGGTGCCCCGTCGGGCGGCGGCCTCGAGCGCCTCCTCGGTGCCGGGGCGCTGTTGGAGAGCACGACGAGCGCGGCGCCGAGCTCGATCACCCGCATCAGCGCGTCGGGACGGTTGCCGACGACGACGATGTCGCCCTCGGAGATGCCGCTGTCGCTGTCGGGGTCCATCGCGTAGACCCACACGCGGCCCGACAGCAGCCGGTCCTCGCCGCACACCCGCGTGCCCTCGAGCACCTCGACGACGACCGACATCCGCGTGGGGCCTCCTCGAGCGTCGAGGTGCGCTGCGAGTCACGCACGTAGCGGCGGGCGAGCGCGCGCTCGGTGAGCACGCCCACGAGCGCGCCGGCCTCGTCGACGACCGGCACGAGCTCCAGGTCGGCGCGGGCCAGCGCTCGGCCCGCCTCGCGGACCGGCTCGTCGACCCGCGCGACCGGGAACTCCGTGTTCATCACGTCCCGCGCCCGCAGCAGCACGTGGGGCAGATGGCGCGGCTCGGTGGCGCCGCTGCGCTGCAGCAGCCAGCGGGTCTGATGGTTGCACTCGCCCAGGCGGACCGGCACGTACCGGTTGTTCGGATCGACGCGGCCCTTGAGCTCCGCGTAGCCGATCGCGGCCGCGATCGAATCGGTGTCGGGGTTGCGGTGCCCGCTGACGTAGATCGAGCCCATCTCCGACTGATTATCGCTGCGCGGTCGCGCGCGTGGCGCAGCCCGTCGTGCGTGCCGTTGCGGGCGTGTACGCTGGCCCGGCCGAGCCCGCCGCCGGGCGGCCGCCACGACCCACCGTCGCGGCCCGAGACCGTCACCTGAGGAGCCAGCAGCGATGGGAACCGCGCCGACGATCCTGCCGACCTCGATCACCGAGGGGACCGCGCCCGGAGTGCGCTACCGCCTGGAGGGCGAACTCGTCCCCGTCCTGCACATGGCGCTGGACGGGCGCATCCCCGTCTACTTCGAGCACCACGTCCTGCTGTGGAAGTACCCGCAGATGGAGATCGGCCTGCACCCGCTGCGCAAGGGGCTGAAGCGGCGCGTGTTCGGCGGCATGCCGCTGCTGCTGATCGAGGCCCAGTCGCCCGGCGAGATCGCGTTCAGCCGTGACGCGCCGGGGCACATCGCGGCCCTGCACCTCGCCGCCGGCGACGGGATCGTCGTGCGCGAGCACCAGTTCCTCGCCGCCACCGGCAACGTCCAGTACGACTACAGCCGCATCAAGGGCTTCGCGAACATGCTCTACGGCGGCGGCTTCTTCGTCGACCAGTTCTACGCGGCCGACCACGAGGGCGTCGTCTGGGTCCACGGCTACGGCAACGTGTTCGAGAAGAAGCTGGAGCGGGCGAGGCGATCGACATCGAGCCGGGCGGCTGGGTGTATCGCGACCACTCGGTGCAGATGTCCCAGGAGGTCTACGGGTTCAAGACCGGCTTGCTCGGCGGCGGCGCGGGCAACCTCGTCTTCAACCGCTTCACCGGGCCCGGCCGGGTCGGGCTGCAGAGCGCCTACTATCACCCGCCGGTCGCCGAGGGCGCGGGCGGCAACTCGCAGCGCGGCGGGGACACGCTCGGCAGCGTGATCGGCGGGCTGCTCGACAACTGAGCGCGGCCGCGCGGGAGACCGAGCCGCGGGCAAGGGCGACGCATGATGGCGTTCACGACCGGATATCTCGCCGAGCACCCGCTGCCCTCCGGCATCGCGGGCGCGCTCGATCTCGGTGGCTATCAGCTGCTGGCGGACATCGGCGGCGTGGGCGCGGGCCGGCTCGGCCCCCAGGCGTTCCTGCTCGTCGCGCCCGACCCGGACCCCGGGTTGCCGGACGCGGGCACGCAGATCGTGTTCCACCACGCCCGCGCCGACGACCGCGCCGCGGCCGCCTACGTCGCCCTGGCGGCCGAGCTCGGCTACCGGCGCCTATCGGGTTACCGGATGGCGCTCGAGCGCCACGGCCTGCGTTCCAAGGCCCGCCTGGTCGACCCGGCCACCGGCGCCGTCTCGCTCGTCATCGACGACCGCCACCCGCGCGGCGGCCTGTTCTCCCGCGGCTCCGACCAGGGGGCGAGCGGCCTGGTCGCGCGCCTGCGCGCGCTGCCGGCCGCGGGGCCGCCGCCCGACCTCGCCAACCCCGAGCTGATGCGCGGAGTGCTCCTCGCGCTGGCGCTGCGCGACGACTCGCTCGGCGGCGCCGAGGCGGCCGAGCTCGCCGACCGCGCGCTCGCGCTGATGACCGCCGCCGGCGCCGGCGGCGGCGGGCAGCGGGCGCTCGACCCGCCGGCCGCACTCGAGGCCGCTCGCGCGCGGGGCTGAGCGGCGCGCAGGGCTCAAGCGGCACCGGGTGAGGATCACCTCCTGACCCGCTCCGACCCGGTCCATCCACGGGCCGAGCCCGTCACGGAGGGCGTTGACGCCGACCGTCGCGGGCTCGGGTGATGGAGTGGAGCTAGCCGGGCTCGAACCGGCGACCTCTTGAGTGCCACTCAAGCGCTCTCCCAGCTGAGCTATAGCCCCGTCGAAGGCGAAGTCGTCCGCAAGGTTAGTACACGCGCGCTGTCCGCCGCTCCGTGCCCGCCTCGGCCGAACGTCCAGAAAACGGCCCGAATACCAACCGCCCCGTTCACCTCGGGACTCGGGCGGCCGATAGCTGGCTCGTGCCCGACGACAAGCGAGCCCACATCGACGCCGGGACGGTCCACGCGCGCGTTGCCGAGATGACCGGGCGCCGCAGCGAGGACCTCTGGCTGCAGCGCTGGATCAGCTCGACCGAGGACCTGGCGCGCCTGCAGTACTCCCACCGCATGCTCGACGCGGTGATCGACGAGATCGACGGCCGCATGATCCGCGTCGGCGGCAGTGGCTGGCCGACTACGCATCGTGCAACTACCTCGGCCTCGATCTCGACGAGGAGATCATCGCGGCGGTCCCCGAGTACCTCGCCCGCTGGGGCACCCACCCGAGCTGGTCGCGTCTGCTCGGCAGCCCCGTGCTCTACGAGCAGATCGAGACAGAGCTCACCGAGCTGCTCGGCGCCGAGGACTCGCTCGTGCTGCCGACGATCACCCACATCCACATGTCGGTGATCCCGGTGCTCGCCGGCGGCGGAACGGTGTTCCTGGACCGCCGGGCGCACAAGACGATCTACGACGGCTGCCAGACGGCCCGGGCCCGCGGCGCGGAGATCGGCCGCTTCGGCCCCGACGGACCTGGACGAGCTCGAGGCGCTGCTGCGCGCGGGCACCTGGCGCCGGCCCGGCCTCATCTGCATCGACGGCGTCAACTCGATGACCGGCAACTCTGCCCGAGCTCTCGCGAGTACGCGGCGCTGGCCCGCGCCCACGACGTGCTGCTCTACGTCGACGATGCCCACGGGTTCGGCGTGATCGGCGAGCGCTCGCCGCGGGAGCCCTGCGACTACGGGGTCCGCGGCAACTCGGTGGTGCGCCACCTCGGCGAGAGCTACGACAACATCGTGCTCGTCGGCGGCTTCTCGAAGGCCTACTCGTCGCTGCTCGCGTTCATCGCCTGCCCGACGGCGCTCAAGCAGGTGCTGAAGACCGCCGCGCCGCCGTACCTCTACTCCGGCCCGTCGCCGGTCGCCTCGCTCGCGACCGTGCTCGAGGGGCTGCGCGTCAACGCCGAGCGCGGCGACGCGCTGCGGGCCGAGCTCGCCCGGCTCACCGGGCGCGTGCTGCACCGCGTCGACGAGCTCGGGATCACGACGCCGAACCGCTCGGGCCTGCCGATCATCGAGATCCCGGTCGCCGACGCGGACCGCATCGACGAGGTCGGCGACCTGCTGTTCGATCGCGGCATCTACGTGACGATGGCGGTCTATCCGCTCGTCCCGCGCGGCGAGGTCGGCTTCCGGCTGCAGCTCACCGCGGCCAACACCGACGAGCAGGTCGACCACCTGTGCGACGTGCTCGGCGAGGTGGCGGCCGAGTTCCGGCTCTCCGCCGCGTCCTCCGACCGCCCGGCCTCCGGCTCCACCGCGGGCGCATGACCTCGCACCGCTTCTCGCTCCCCACCGCGCTGCGACCCATGCGTGGTGGATCTACCTCGCGGTCGCCGGCGCGGTGACGTTCCTGTACGTCTTCGTCCCGCCGCTGAAGGGATCGGGCCCGGTCATCAACGTGCTCGGGCTCTCCGGAGTGATCGCGATCGTCGCCGGCATGCGGATGCACCGGCCGCGGGCCCGGAGCGCCTGGTGGTGCTTCGCCGCCGGCCTCGCCCTGTTCTGGGCGGGCGACGTCTACACCTACAGCTATCCGAAGCTCACCGGCGCCGACGTGCCGTTCCCGTCGGCCGGCGACGCGATGTACATCGCGGTCTACCCGGCGCTGATGCTCGGCCTGCTCATCCTGGTGCGCCGCCGCAACCGCCGCGCCGACGGCCCGGGCTCGTCGACTCGCTCGATCATCTCGCTCGGCCTCGCGCTCGTCTCGGCGACCGTGCTGATCGCCCCCTACGTGCACGACCACAGCCTCCGGCTGCTGCCCAAGCTCGTGTCGGTCGCCTACCCCGTGGGCGACATCGTGCTGCTCGCCGCCGGCATCCGCCTGGCAGTCGACACCGGACGGCGCCGCCCGGCCTTCTACCTGGTGATCGCGAGCATCGTCACGCTGCTGGTCACCGACTTCATCTACGGGATCCTCACCCTCCACAACCAGTACCACCATCAGTTGTGGCTCGACGTCGGCTGGATCTCCTTCTACCTGCTGTGGGGAGCCGCGGCGCTGCACCCGTCGATGGACAGCCTCTCCGACGCCGGCGTCGAGCGAGCCCCGCGCCTCACCACAGGCCGTCTGGCGCTGCTCGCCGCCGCCACGCTCGTCGCGCCGGTGCTCGAGTACATCAACGTGCGCACGCGCCACGACCCGGACCTCGAGTTCATGATCGGCGCCTCGGTGGTGCTGTTCGCGCTGGTCGTCGGGCGGATGGCGGGCCTGGTCCGCCAGCGCGAGCGCGCGGCCGCCCGCGAGCGCTCGCTGAACGCGACCGGTGAGCGGCTGGTGGCGGCGACCTCGCTGGCCGACATCGCGGCGGCGGGGCTGAGCGCCGCCGGTGCTCTCGTCGGCGGGGACGCGCACGCGTTCGTGGCCCGCCTGTACGAGGGAGAGTACCCAGGTCGCGTGCCTCGAGACGACCGGAGAGCTCATCTCCTGGGCGGCGCCGATCGGCCTGAGCGACTTCTTCGCCCGCAGGTCGGGCGGGCGGCCCGAACCACTGCCCGCGTCGGTCGCCGCGCAGCTGCAGCTGGCCGGCGCCGGCGTCGTGGTCGTGCTCAGCACCCAGAGCGACGGGCGCGGATGGCTGGTGGTCACCGGCGACAGGACTCTCGGATGTCGAGTCGCGCTCCAGCCTCACCGTGCTCGCCCACCAGATCGCGCTCGCCGCCGAGCGGGCCGAGCTCTCCGAGCAGGCCCACCGCGCCGCGTCCGAGCAGCGGCTGAGCTCGCTGGTGCGCCACTCTCCGACCTGATCACGGTGTATCGACGAGTCGGCTCGGATCGTCTACCAGAGCCCGTTCGATCGAGGCGGTCCTCGGCTACCGCGCCGAGGATGTCACCGGCCGGCCGTTCATCGAGCTGCTGCACCCCCGAGCAGGGTCGCCTGCCGATCTGCCTGGCCGACGGCTCACTGGCCACCGCGGCGGGCGAGGCGATGGAGTGCCTGCTCGCCGCTCCGGACGGGAGCCACGCAGCTTCGAGGTCCTGCTCAACGACCTGCGCGAGGACGAGCACGTGCGCGGCATCGTGCTCAACGGCCGCGACGTCTCCGAGCGCAAAGCGTTCGAGGAGCAGCTCACCCACCAGGCGTTCCACGACTCGATCACGCATCTCGCCAACCCGCGCTGTTCAACGACGCGTGCGCACGCGGTCGCGCGGGCGCGCCGCGAGCCGATGGGCTGGCGGCGATCTTCGTCGACCTCGACGACTTCAAGACGATCAACGACAGCCTCGGCCATGCGGCAGGCGACGCGGTCCTGCTCGAGGTGGCCAAGCGGATCACGCTGGCGGTGCGCTCGGCGACACCGCCGCGCGTTCGGCGGCGACGAGTTCGCGGTCCTGCTGGAGGACGTCAGCGACGTCCAGTCAGCCGCCGACACCGCCCAGCGGATCCTCGACAGCCTGGCCGAGCCGCTCGAGATCGCCCACAAGTCGCTCTCGATCCGCGCGAGCGTCGGGATCTCGATCGCCGAGGCCGGCGCCGCCACCGATGCCGACGATCTGATCCGCAACGCGGACTCGGCGATGTACATCGCCAAGAGCGACGGCAAGGGCGGCTACCGGGTGTTCGAGCCGGCGATGCATCAGCGGATGCTCTCGCGGCTGGAGCTGCGCGCCGACCTCGAGCGCGCGCTCGAGAAGGAGGAGCTGGAGCTCCACTACCAGCCGCTCGTGCGCCTGCGCGACGGCGCGGTGACCGGGGTCGAGGCGCTGCTGCGCTGGCGCCACCCCGAGCGCGGCCTGATCCCGCCCGACGAGTTCATCCCGTTCGCCGAGGAGACCGGGCTGATCGTGCCGATCGGCCGCTGGGTGCTGCGCGAGGGGTGCCGTCAGGCCAAGCTGCTGCGCTCCGAGCTCGGCGACCGCGTGCTGCCGTCGATCGGGATCAACCTGTCGGTCAAGCAGCTGTTCGACGACGACATCGTCGCCGACGTCGTCGACGCGCTCAGCGACGCGGATCTGGAGCCGGGCGCGCTGACGCTGGAGATCACCGAGTCGGTGATGATGACCGACACCGAGCTCGCCACGCGCGGCTGGGCGAGCTGCACGCGCTCGGCGTGCGCCTGGCGATGGACGACTTCGGCACCGGGTACTCCTCGCTGTCGACGCTCAGCCGGTTCCCGCTCGACATCCTGAAGATGGACCGCTCGCTGCTCGCCGCGGGCGCCGCCCCGATCACCACCGGCCTCGCCTCGGCGGTGCTCGGCCTCGGCGACACGTTCGAGCTCGAGGTCGTCGCCGAGGGCATCGAGTACCCCGAGCAGTCGACGACGCTGCGCGACCTCGGGTGCGAGACCGGCCAGGGGTTCTTCTTCGCCCGGCCGATGCCGCCGGCGGCGCTGCTGGAGTTCCTCTCCGCCGGTGCCCGGGGACGCGCGGCACGGAGCAGCGCGCCGGCGACGTCCCCGGCGCGCGTGAACCACTCCTACGAGGGGCTCGACCGCCCCGGAGGGTTCGCCCGCGGCGGGCTGCTCGCCCCGCTGCGCGCGGCGTGACTACCGGCGGCTGCTGCCCGGGCCTCTCGGTGTCGCTGCTCGGCGACGGCGTCTTCCTGGTCGCGCTCGCCTGGCAGGTCTACACGCTGAAGGGCGCGCCGTCGGCGCTCGGCGCGGTCGGCGATCGCGATGACCGTCCCGACGATCGCCTGCCTGCTCCTCGGCGGCGCGATCTCGGATCGCTACGACCGGCGGCGGGTGATGATCTGCGCCGACGCGGTCCGGGCGATCGCCACCGCGACGCTCGCGACGCTCGCCCTGTGCGGCACGCTCACGTTCGCCGAGCTGCTCGCGCTCGCGGTCGTGCAGGGCGCGGCGAGCGCGTTCTTCGACCCCGCGAGCGACGCGATCGTCCCGGAGCTGCTCGAGGGAGAGCTGCTCGCCCAGGCCAACGCGCTGGACCAGCTCGTCCGTCCGCTGGCGCTGCGGCTCGCCGGGCCCGCGCTCGGCGGGCTCGTCGTCGCGCTGCTCGGGCAGCGGCGGGGCGTTCGCCTGGGACGCCGCTCGTTCGCGATCTCGGGCGTCGCCGTGGCCACCCTCGCCTCCGGCCGGCGGCCCACCGCGCGCCGCCGGCGGGGGCGCGCTCGGCTCGGAGATCGCCGACGGCCTGCGCTACGTCACCGGGCAGCCCTGGCTGTGGGTGACCCTCGGCGGGCGCCGCGATCGCCTATCTGCTGTTCATGGGTCCGGTCGAGGTCCTGCTGCCCTACATCGTCAAGGAGCAGCTGCACGAGCGCGCGGGCAGCCTCGGCCTCGTCTACGCCGCCGGCGGCGCCGGCTCGCTCGTGTGCGCGGTGGCGATCGGCGGCCGTGGCCTGCCGCGGCGTCCGGTGCGCTTCATCTACGTCACGTGGACGATCGCGACGCTCGCGGTCGCCGGCTACGGGATCGCCCGCTCGGACTGGGGCCTGGCGATCGCCAGCGTCGCGTTCAACGCGCTGGAGACGGCGGGCACGATCGCCTGGATCACGCTCAAGCAGCGGCTGGTGCCCGCCAGCTGCTCGGCCGGGTCTCCAGCCTCGACTGGCTGATCTCGATCGGCCTGCTCCCGCTCTCCTACGGGCTGACCGGGCCGGTGAGCGCGGCGCTCGGCGTGCGCACGACGCTGATCGGCGCGGGCGTGCTCGGAGCGATCGTCACCGTCGCGGGGCTGCTCGTCCCCGGTGTGCGGGATCCCGACGGTGCGCCGGCCGCTCGGTTGGCGACACCGGCGCTCGCGCCGCTCGCCGGCCGCGACTGACCACCTGCCCCAGCCCCTGTGGCGACGGGTGTTCCGGGGCGCCCCCGGTAACCTCCGCACGCACATGAGCGAGCGTCGTTACCAGCCATCCGAGATCGAGCCGCGCTGGCAGGCGGTGTGGGAGTCCGAGCGGACCTGGGAGGTCCCGAACCTGTCCGCGACGAGGCGGCCGCGGCGCCGCCCAAGGCCTACGTGCTGGAGATGCTGCCCTATCCGAGCGGCGAGCCGCACGTCGGGCACCTGAAGAACTACGCGGTCGGCGACGCGGTCGCCCACTTCCGCCGGCGCACCGGGCACCGCGTGCTGCACCCGATGGGCTACGACGCGTTCGGCCTGCCCGCCGAGAACAACGCGATCAAGACCGGCAAGCCCCCGCGCGAGGCGACCGAGCGCTCGATCGCCGCCTACCGGCGCGCGTTCCGCGCCTGGGGGATCTCGATCGACTGGTCGCGTGAGATCGCCTCCCACGAGCCCGAGCTACTACCGCTGGACGCAATGGATCTTCCTGCGGCTGTTCGAGCGCGGTCTCGCCCACCGCAAGGAGTCCGCGGTCAACTGGTGTCCCCACGACCAGACGGTGCTCGCCAACGAGCAGGTGATCGACGGCCGCTGCGAGCGCTGTGGCCACGAGGTCGAGCTGGCGCCAGCTCGAGCAGTGGTTCTTCCGGATCACCGCGTACGCCGACCGGCTGCTCGACGATCTGGACACGATGGAGCTGGCCCGAGCGCGTCAAGTCCCAGCAGCGCAACTGGATCGGCCGCGTCGACGGGTGCGGAGGTGACGTTCCGCTGCGAGGAGCTCGGCGATCGACTACCCGGTGTTCACACCCGTCCCGACACGCTGTTCGGCGCCACGTTCTTCGTGATGGCGCCCGAGCATCCCGATGTGCTGCGGCTGCGCGGCGGGCACCGCGCAGGAGGCGGAGGTGCGCGCGTACGTCAACCGCGCGCTGAACGAGCCGCGGCCGATCGCGGCGCCGCCGACAGGCCGAAGACCGGCGTCGCGCTCGACCGCACGCGTCACCAACCCGGTCAACGGCGAGCAGCTGCCGATGTACGTCGCCGACTACGTGCTGATGGAGTACGGGACCGGCGCGATCATGGCGGTGCCCGGGACACGACGAGCGCGACCACGCGTTCGCCCGCACCCACGGCCTGCCGATCCGCCGCGTCATCGAGCGGCCCGACGGCGAGCCTGTCCGACGAGGCGCTGCCCTACGCCGGCGACGGCCCCATGGTCAACTCCGGTCGCTTCGACGGCACGCCCGAACCGCGACCGCCTACGAGCAGATGATCGAGTGGCTGCAGGCCGAGGGCCGCGGGCGCGGCACGGTCAGCTACCGGCTGCGCGACTGGCTGCTCACCCGCCAGCGCTACTGGGGCTGCCCGATCCCGATCCTGTACTGCGAGTCCTGCGGCATGGTGCCCGTCCCCGACGAGGATCTGCCCGTTCTGCTGCCCGAGGTCGACGACTACCAGCCGCGCGGCCGCTCGCCGCTGGCCGCCGCCGAGCAGTGGGTGCACACGACCTGCCCGCGCTGTGGCGGCCCCGCCCGGCGCGAGACCGACACGATGGACACGTTCGTCGACTCGAGCTGGTACTTCCTGCGCTACTGCGACGCCCGCAACGACCGGGCGCCCTGGGACCCGGAGGTGCTCGCGCAATGGGCGCCGATCGACCAGTACATCGGCGGCATCGAGCACGCGATCCTGCACCTGCTGTACGCCCGCTTCTTCGTCAAGGCGCTCGCCGACATGGGCCTGGTGTCGGCGCAGGAGCCGTTTTCGGCGCTGTTCACCCAGGGCATGATCCTCGGCCCCGACGGGCAGAAGATGTCGAGCTCGAAGGGCAACGTCGTCGCCCCGAGCGGGATCGTCGAGCGCTACGGCGCGGATGCCGCCCGCTGCTACGTGCTGTTCATCGGGCCGCCCGATCAGGACGCGGCCTGGAGCGAGACCTCGTTGGAGGGCGTGCACCGGTTCCTCGCGCGGCTGTGGCGGCTGGGGGAGGAGCTCGCCCGGGCACCGCCCCGGGCCCGCCGAACCGCCCGAGCACCCCGAGGGCGGCGCGCTCACGCTCGTGCGCAAGGCCCACTGGGCGATCGACAAGGTGACCTCCGACCTCGACGGCCGCTTCGCGTTCAACACCGCGATCGCCGCGATCATGGAGCTGGTCAACGAGCTCTACCGCTACCCGGGCGCCGACCCGCAGGCGCGCCGGTTCGCGGTCGCGACCGCCGCCTCGCTCGTGTTCCCGTTCGCGCCGCACCTGGGCTCGGAGGTCTACGAGATGATCACCGGCGAGCGCGTGTGGGAGCAGCCCTGGCCCGCGGCCGATCCCGCGATGCTCGTCGCCGACACCTTCGAGCTCGTGTGCCAGGTCAACGGCAAGGTCCGCGACCGGGTGCGGGCGCCGACCGGCGCGCCGCGCGAGGAGCTCGAGCGGCTCGCGCTGGCCAGCCACGGCGTCCAGGCGCACCTGAACGGGCACGACGTGATCAAGGTGGTCGTCGTTCCCGACAAGCTGGTCAACGTCGTCGTGCGCTGAGTGAGCGACCACTGACCGTGACCCCGCCGTACATCGCGGTGATCGGCGCCTCGAAGGCGAGCGCGGAACAGGAGCGCGCCGCCGAGGCGGTCGGCGCCGCGCTCGGCCGCGCCGGCGCGATCATGCTCTGCGGCGGCGGGCCGGGCGTGATGGCGGCGGCGTCGCGCGGCGCGGCCGGCCAGGGCGCGACCGTCGTCGGGATCCTCCCGGACGGGGACCGCTCGCACGCCAATCCGTGGGTCTCGGTCGCGCTCGCGACCGGGGTCGGTGAGCTGCGCAACGGCCTGATCATCCGCGCCTGCGACGCGGCGGTCGCCGTCGGCGGCGCCTACGGGACGCTCTCGGAGATCGCGCTCGCGCTCGCCCAGTCGGTGCCCGTGGTCGGCCTCGGGACGTGGCCGATCGACGGCGTCGAGGCGGCCGGCGACCCCGAGGCCGCGGTCGCGCGGGCGCTCGCGCTCGCCGCGATACGCCGGCAGCCGCCCGCCTGACCGCTCCGCGCGCGGCGCGCCCGACCGCTCCGCCCGCGGCGCGCCCGACGCGCCCTGGGTCGCGCTCAGCGCGCGCCCAGCAGCAGCGCCACGACCGCGGCGGCGCGCTCCACCTCGGGCTCGACCGCCGCGCGCGCGTCGTTGTAGATGAAGCTCTCGGTGACGCACACGACCGCAAACGCGAGCGTGTCGATGTCGGCGGGCGGTGTGAACTGGCCGGCCGCCTGCTCGGCGCGATAGAGCTCGGCCAGCCGGCGCACGGTGCGCGCATTGACCGAGCCGTGGCGCGCGGTGAGGATGCGCAGCGCGGTATGCGTCTCCCGGCGCAGGAACGCCTGCAGCGGGCGGCTGGTGACGATCGCGGTCACGTGATGGCGGAACACGGCGAGCAGCCGCTCGCATCCGGCGAGGTCCGCCGTCACGCGCAGGGCCCACTCGAAGCTCGCGTCCGACAGCGAGAACAGGACATCGGCGAGGAGCTCCTCCCGCGGCCCCGTCCAGCGATAGAGCGTCTGGCGCGAGACGGCGACCTCGTCGGCGAGCGCCCGCATGTCGAGCCGCTCGCCGGCGAGGAAGCGCCGGCGGGCGAGGCCGAAGGCGGCCGCGGCCGTCCCGGGCGCCGGCTTCTCGCCGGGCGCGAGGCGCCGGAACGCCCGGTAGGCGCGCGACCCCTCGGGCGTCTCGCCGGGTGGCGACGGATGTGACACATCGAGCATTTGTCACCGTGACACGTTCGGAATCTGTAGCATGCCGCATCGGAGAGGACAAACGGGAGGGTTGCCGATGACGACCGGAGAGCTGGGACCGATGACCGCCGCGCCGACGCCGATCGGACGGCTCTGGCACCGCTCGCTCGACCGCTATCCGTCCAACCGGGCCCGCTACCTCAGCCTCGGGATCGTCGTGGCGACGACGATCGTCCTGTACTACCAGCTCTACCTCTCAGGCGGCGTGGCGACCGCGATCCTGCGCGGCCTGCACATGTCGTTCACGTACTACGTGAACATCAGCGTGATCGGCTACCTGCTCGGCGCGGCGGCGTCGTGGCTGGCGGGGCTGGCCGACCGCTACGGGCGCGCCAACATCGTCACCGTCGGCCTCGCGGTCGTCGGCCTGCTGTGCCTGGTCGGCCTGCCGAACGCGCACTCCAAGCTCGCGTTCCTCATCCTCTACGCCGCGATCGGGTTCGTCGAGGGGATCATCCTGGTCGCCACCCCGGCGCTGATCCGCGACTTCTCGCCCCAGCTCGGCCGCGCCTCGGCGATGGGCTTCTGGACGCTCGGACCGGTGCTCGGCTCGCTCGTCGTGGCCGCGTTCGTGTCGGGCGCCGGGAACCGCAGCTGGCAGGACCAGTACCGGATCAGCGGCGTGATCGGCCTGGTCGTGTTCGTGGTCGCGCTGATCGGCCTGCGCGAGCTGTCGCCGCGCCTGCGCGACCAGCTGATGGTCTCCCGCAAGGACCGAGAGCTGATCGAGGCGCGCGCCGCCGGCATCGACATCGAGGCAGTCGCTGCGCCACCCGTTCCGGCAGATGCTGCGCCCGGACATCCTGCTCTCGGCGTTCGCGATCAGCGTGTTCCTGATCATCTACTACGTCGCGGTCGGGTTCTTCCCGGTGTTCTTCGAGTCGGTGTTCGGCTACAGCCAGTCCCGCGCGAACACGCTCGGCGACTGGTTCTGGGCGTTCGACGCCGGTGGACTGCTGCTGGTCGGCGCGATCTCGGACCGGGTGCGCGTGCGCAAGCCGTTCATGGTGTTCGGCGCGGTCTGCGCGATCGCCTCGACGACGATCTTCGCCCTGAAGGCGACCCACCCGGCGACCTCCTACTCGACGTTCGTCGTCCTGCTGTCGTGCATCGCGGTCTCGCTGGCGCTTCGCCTTCGCCCCGTGGATGGCGAGCTTCACCGAGACGGTCGAGCGCCGCAATCCGGCGCTGATCGCGACCGGCCTGGCGGTGTGGGGCCTCGTGATCCGGATCGTGATCGCGGTGAGCGTGTTCTTCGTGCCCAAGGTCGTCACCACCGCGACGACGCTGGTGCAGCAGGGGCCGGTGGTCAAGGCGGTGCTCGCCGATCCGGCGCCCGTCGGGCACACGACGATCGGCAAGGTCGCGCCGCGGTCTCCGCCAATCCGGCGGTCGTCGCGCGCCTGCAGAAGGTCTCCTCGCCGCCGACAGCCGCCGACCAGCGATTCCTGGTGAGCGCGGCGAAGACGCTCGGTCCCGCGAACCTCGCGGCGCTCGCCCATCCGACGCCCGCGCTCGGCGCGGCGCTGAAGACGCTCAGCACCGACGGGCCGCCGGTGGCCAAGGCGGCGGCGGACTCCCCGGGGCAGTGGCGGACGTTCTTCCTCGTCGGCGTCGGCGGGGAGATCGCGTTCATCCCGCTGATCCTGCTGATGGCGGGGTTCTGGGACCCGCGCAAGGCCAAGCGGGCCGAGCTCGAGCACGACGCCTGGCTGGAGGAGGAGCTGCGCCGGCTGCGCGCCTGAGCCGCGTCACCCGCCCCGTGAGCGCGTGCATCGACCTGCCCGTGAGCGGGTGCAACGGCGCCGCGCGCCCATAGACTCCGAGCCGTGCCGACGTTCAAGCCCGCCTACCTCATCCACGGCGACGACCACGGGCGGATCGCCGAGCGGCGGGCGACGCTGCGCGCGCTCGCCGAGTCGATCAGCGGCGCCGAGGGCGTCGAGCTGCTCGAGGACGAGACGCGACGCCGGACCGGGCCGCGGCGGCGCTGTCGGCGATGACGCTCGTGGTCACCCGCCGCTTCATCATCGTCGACGGGGTGGAACGCTGGAAGGATTCGGAGATGGACGCGCTCGAGGCGGCGCTGCGCGCGATCGCGCCGGAGACGACGATCGCCTTCTTCGCGCGCGAGGAGTCACGCGCCACGGCGCCCGATCGTCTCCACAAGGCGGTCAAGGCGGCCGACGGCGACATCAGCGTCGAGGCGACCGTCAAGCCCTGGGAGCTGCCGCGCTGGGCGACCGCGCAGGCCGCGGCGCTCGGGGTGGAGCTCACCTCCGACGGGGCCCGGGCGCTGATCTCGCACGTCGGCGAGCGCCAGCAGCGGCTGCTGCGCGAGCTGGAGAAGCTCGCGCTCGGCGCCGACGAGGACCCGTCCGCGCGGCGCCCGCTCGACGCCGAGGAGGTCGCCGCGCTCACCGCCGGCTCGTCGGAGCGGCGCGCCTGGACGGTCGCCGACGCCGTGGTCGCCGGGGACGAGCGCGCGGCGGTGCGGGCGTTCCTGGAGCTCCGCCAACAGGGCGAGCGGGTCCCGGGCTCGTCTACTGGATCTCCCAGCGGGTGCGCCAGGCGCAAGAGGTCGCGACCGCGCTTGACGCGGGGGAGGCCCCCGCGCAGATCAAGCGGCGTCTGCGGATGCCCTCCCGGGCCGCCGACGCGCTGATCGCCGACGCGGGGCGCCGGGGCAGCGAGCGGTTGCGCGAGGCGGTCGGAGAGATCGCCGACCTCGAGCTCGCCTCCCGGGGCGGGGGCGCGGGCGGAGCCGGCGAGGACACCGCGGCGCTGCTGGCGCTGCGCCGACTGCGCCGCGTGAGCGATTCGCGGTGACGGGGCCGGGTCGCGGGACACTCAGTGCAGGACGGTCGAGTGGAGCACGAGGTAGACCGCGAGCAGGACGCAGGCGATCACGATCACGACCAGCAGCCGAAGCCACGGTGCTCTGGCGCAGTGACGGGTTGAGCGGCCGGGCGGTGCGCGGCAGGGAAGGGTTGTGGGGCGTGGTGCGCACGACCGGCGGACGGTGGCCGCTGTCCACCGCGGCCTCGACCGCCGCGGCGGCCCGCGACTCGGCCTCACGGCGCTGGTGGCGCTCGCCGGCCAGCTCCTCGCGCGTACTCTTGAGCGAGGTCGTGCGGGCGTCGAGCGTCTCCTCGAGCTCGGCCCGGGCGCGCAGCAGCCGTTCGTGATCGGAGCGCAGCGCCTCATGACGGGCACGGAGCTCGTGGTTGTCGCGCCGCGCCGCGTCGAGCTGGGTGGAGGTGTCGGCGGACGCGCGTTCGGCGGTGCGCGCGAGCTCCAGCTCGGCCTGGATCCGTGCGAGCTCGGCGACCGTGCGCCGCGTCTCGGCGCGCTCGCGCTCGAGCGACTGCTCTACCTCCTCGCGGCGGCCCTGCTCGCGCTCCAGCGACGCCTCGGCGGTGCGCAGCTTCGAGGTGAGCCGCTCGACGTCGGCGACGCGGGTCTGCGACGGCCGGGGGCGAGGGGCGGCCGGCGGCGGTGCCTGCGACTGCGCGGGCGCGGACGCGGCGGACGCGGGTCCCTCCGCCGCGGCCGGCTCGGCGGTCGTCGGTGCGCCGCGGCCGGCTCGGGCACCAGGGGCACCGGCGCGGCAGCCGGGACGCCGCGCGCCCGCCGGCGCCGCGTGGCCGGCCCCACCGGCGCCTCGGACGGCCCGGCAGGGGCCCGCGGGCCGGCCTCGGCGGACGGGCCGGGCGGGGCCGTCTCGCCGGCCGGCGCACGCTCCGCCGGCGGCCCGTCGCTCACCCGCGCGGTCGCCTCGATCGGTCCCTCGGCGCTCACGCCGCCGGTGCGCAGATCGACGTTCACATCCGGCGCGACCGACAGCTCGACGCGATCGGCCCGCTCGAGCGCCTCCACGGACTCGACAGCGAACGCCGCCCGCCAGCTCTCACCGTCCTCGGCGGCCCACGGCTTGTCGTCGAGCTCGGCCAGCAGCCGGCGCTCGGCGCGATCGCCGACGGTGAGGATCAGCGCGGGACGGACGAAGCGCAGGCCGCGCACCCCGAACCAGCGCCCCTCGACGCGGGCGCGCCCGTCGACCACCTCGAACCGGTCGACCTCGAAGGCGACTGTGTCGGGACCCCTGTTCGGCGTGGCGGCGATCGTCAGACCTCCGGGAGAATCCGCGCCGGGGCGCGGTTCAGGGTCAGGCGCCGCGGCGCAGGCGGGCGGCGCGGGACTTCTTGCGTGCGCCGTTGTTGCGGTGCAGCGCGCCGCGCTTGACGGCCTTGTCGATCGTCTGCACGAGCACCCGGTGCTCGGCCTCGGCGGTCTCCGCCTCGCCGGTGGTGACCGCCTGCTCGAGGCGGCGGAAGTACGTCCTGATCGACGAGGTGTACCGGCGGTTCTCCAGACGCTCGCGCTCGGCGCGAAGGATCCGCTTCTTCTGTGAGTGGATGTTGGCCATGGTGCGATGCGCCCACGGGTGACCGCGGGACGGCGGCGTACTATAGCGCCCTCCGTGCCCGGTTCCAGCGACAGCCGGCGGGGCCCGGGGGACGCGTGACCCCCCGGGATCCGACGTTCCCCGACCCGTCCGAGCCGGCGCCGACCGAGATGGTCACGGCGCCGACCGAGGCCATCCGGGAGATGCCGCGCGGGCGCTCGACGCGGATGGCCGTCTCGACCGCGATCTTCGCCGCCGCGACCGCCGTGTCGCGCGTGGCGGGCATGGGGCGAGAGATCGTGCAGGCGGCGATCTTCGCCACGAGCGCGGAGGGGTCGGCGTTCACGATCGCCTCCCAGATCCCGAACCTGTTCACCAACCTGTTCAGCCAGGCGGCGCTCGGGGCGGCGTTCGTGCCGATCTTCACCGACCTGCTCGCGCAGGGCCGCCGGGAGGAGGCGCGCCGGCTCGCGGCCGACCTGATGGGGATGATCGTGGTGATCCTGGGGGCGCTCACGCTGCTCTACATCGGGATCGCCGGGCTGATCATGCCGGCGTTCGTGGGCAGCGGGATCTCGGCGAGCCTCACCACCGGGCTCTCGCGCGTGCTGTTCCCGGTCGTGCTGCTGCTGTCGGTGACCGGGCTGATCACCGGGATCCTCCAGGCCTACGACGAGTTCACGATGCCGGCGATCGCCCCTGCGGCGTGGAACCTCGTGATCATCGTCCTGCTGGTCCTGCTGCACACGAAGTTCCACCATCGCGACGAGGTCTACGCCTATGCGATCGCCTGGCTGGTGGCGACCGTCGTGCAGTTGCTGCTCGTCGCCTCGGCGCTGCGCAGGATCGACTTCCGGCTCGGTATCTCACTGAACTGGCGCGATCCGCGGGTGCGCCAGGTGCTCATCCTGTTCTTCCCGGTGACGATGTCGATCGGGATCATCAACCTCGACGCGTTCCTCAACGCCGAGCTCGGCACGCTCGTCAGCAAGCACGCGCCGATCGCGATCAACGACGCGTTCCGGCTCTACATGCTGCCGCAGGGCGTGTTCTCGGTCGCGGTGACGACGGTCCTGTTCCCGTCGCTGGCGCGGATGGCCAACGCGCGGGACGCGCGGGGGATGCGCTCGACGATCGGCCAGGGAATCCGCCAGATCAACCTGCTGCTGATCCCCTCGGCCGCGCTCATGGCGGTGCTCGCGACGCCGATCGTGCGGCTCGTCTTCCAGCACGGCCGCTTCTATACGGGTTCCACCCAGCTCGTCTCGATCGCGCTGTTCTGGTTCGCGCTGTCGCTGCCGTTCTCCGGGGTCAACCTGCTGCTCACGCGCACGTTCTTCGCGCTGCAGCGACCGTGGATCCCGACCAAGCTCGCGGTGATCAACATGGTCGTCGACGTGATCGTCTCCTTCGCGCTGTACCACAAGCTCGGGATCGCGGGCTTGATCATCGGCACGCTGGCCGCGAACATCGTGATGACCTACCTGCAGATCCGCCGCCTGCGGATCGGGTTCAACGGTCGCCTGGAGCTCGACACGACGCTGATGATCACGGTCCGGATCCTGGTCGCGACCGCGATCGCCACCGCGGCCGGCTGGGCGGTCTGGCGCGGGCTGTCGCTGGCGCTCGGCACCTCGCTCGTCGGCGGGCTGATCGAGCTCGGGATCGCGTTCGGGATCGCGGTGGCCCTCTACTCCCGGCTCGTGCTGGCGATGCGCATCCCGGAGGCCGAGCAGGTGCGGGCACTCGTGAGCGGGCGCCTGCGCCGCGCCTGACGACGGGCGCCGGCGCCGCGCCCGAGCGCGGGGCCCCGGCGCCGAGGGCGCCGGAGCCGCACGTGGCGCGGGCTAGAACGCGTCGGGGTTGACGGCCCAGCCGGTCTGGCGGCGCGACGGGCTCGCGGCGGAGCGGCGCCGGTCGCGCGGCCGGCGGCGGCGCTCGGCGAGCTCGATCCGCTGCTCGGTCTGCGAGCGGCGGATGGCGCTCACGAGCAGGGCGAGCACGACGATCGCGACGAATGTGGCGAGAACGGCGTTTCCAACGATCACAAGGAGCATTGGGACCTCCATGGTCGATTCTGGGGTCTCATTCAGTACTGCCCAGAGAGTCGGCCGACGCCGTCAGATCGGTATAAGAATGCCGTCGGCTCGCCGTAGGAATTCGTCCGCCGCGGATGCGCGGAAGATCGTCTGCGCTCAGCGGACGAGCCGTCCGGGCGCCGCGTCGAGGACGACGGCCGCGGGGGCCGGCGACGGCGTGAAGTGCGGCAGATGGAGCGCGAACGTCGTGCCCTGCAGAGTGTTGCTCACCGTCGCGCCGCCGCCGTGCGCCTTGACGATCGCGTCGACGATCGCCAGGCCGAGACCGACGCCTCCGGCGGCGCGGGTCCGCGCCGGGTCGGCGCGCGCGAACCGCTCGAAGATCCGGCCCAGCGACTGCGCCGGTACGCCGAGGCCCTCGTTGTGCACCTCGATCGCGACCCGGCGCGCGCCCTCCCGCCGAGCGCACAGCTCGATCACGGCCGACGGCTCGCTGTACTTGACCGCGTTCTCGATCAGCGCGTCGAGCGCCACCCGCAGCCGCTCGGCGTCGACCCGCAGCGTGCCCTCGGCGAGCGGCCCCAGCCGCCACGTCCGCGGGGCGGCCTCCGACCAGCGCATGAACACCTCCTCGAGCAGCGGCTCGAGCTCGAGCTCGACCGGCCGCAGGAAGTCGGGCTGGTCGACGGTGGCGAGCAGCAGCAGCCGCTCGGTGATCGCGTCGATTCGCGACAGCTCGTCGAGGGCCACCTCGATCTCGGGCGTCTGCCCGATCCGGCCGCGCAGCAGCTCGAGGTGCCCACGGGCGATCGTCGCCGGCGTGCGCAGCTCGTGGGAGGCGTCGTGGACGAAGCGCTCCTGGCGCGCGAGCAGCGACCGATGCTGCGCCGCGCGCTGCTCGACCACCCGCTGGGCGTCCACGTGGCGGCGGGCGTGCCATACCATCGCCAGGAACATCGCGGCCATCAGCGGGACCGAGAGCAGCTCGCTCCAGAGGAGAACGCCGCGGAACGGGCCGAGCGCGAGCGCGAGGCCGGAGGCGAGCATGACGCCCCCCAGCACCAGCAGCGTCGGCCGCACCGACCACGCCCGGAAGCCGTACAGGAGGGCGAGGCTGATCCAGACGAAGTGGAACGGGATCGTCTTCCAGGCCGGCCAGGCGACGATCGCCGCGTAGCTGGCGGTGACGAACGCCAACCACAGCAGCTCCCAGCGGTAGCCGCGCAGCCGGCGGCCGCGGTCAGGCCGCGGCGCGATATCCCGCATTGCGCACCGTCTCGATCGGGGCGTCGGGGCCGAGCTGGCGGCGCAGCCTGCGCACGCACACGTCGACCACGTTGGAGCGCGGGTCGAAGTCGAAGCCCCAGACCGCGGACAGCAGGCGCTGGCGGCTGACCACCTCGCCGGGGTGCATCATCAGGAAGTGCAGCAGCCGGAACTCGCGGTCGGTGAGGCTCGTCACCCGGTCGCCCACCCGAGCCTGCCGGCGGGAGACGTCGAGCGCCAGGCGCCCGACCCGCAGCATCGTCTCGCCCGCGGCCCCGTGCCGCGTCCGCGTCTGCACCCGGATGCGGGCGAACAGCTCGTCCAGCGAGAACGGCTTGGCGATGTAGTCAGCGGCGCCGAGCTCGAAGCCCCGCAGCTTGGTCGGCAGCTCGCTGCGCGCCGACAGGATCAGCACCGGCAGGTCGGGGCGCCGCTCGTGGAGCTCGCGGAGCACGTCCAGCCCGTCGAGGCCGGGCAGCATCAGATCGAGGATGACGAGCTCGTAGTCGCGCGAGAGCGCGGCCTCCAGGCCCTGCTCCCCGTCCGCGACCTCGTCGACCTCGAACCCCTCGACTTCCAAGGCGCGTGCCAGAAACGACCGGATCCGGGCCTCGTCCTCGACCACGAGCAAGCGCATCTGCATCCTCCTCCGAGCGGCAACATATCCGGATCGAGATGACTTGTAAATGACCCGGAGATGACAACGCGGTCATCTTCTTGCCTTTCCTGACGACGGCGATAGGTTTCCGCCGTCTGTAGCGAGAAGGGATAGGAATGAGCGCTCAATCGAAACGGATTCTCGGGATCGTGGTGGGGACCGTCCTGCTCGGTCTCGGTCTCGGCCTCTACGTCGGGATCTACCTGACGGCGTCGCCCGGCTCGGCGCGGGCGCTCACCTCCTCGTCCGGTACTCACCTGTACCTGGCAACCGTGCCCGCCGCGGAGCCCAGCGATCAGCATCCGACCTGGGTCTCGTACTACGCGGTGAACCCCGACGGGACTCACTGGCGCCACGACACGACCTACGTGCTGCCCGCCCACACCCTGGTGCACGTGACGATCTATCAGTACGACGGCGACTCCGGGCTGCGCAACCCGTTCCTGTCGCAGTCGACCGGGACATCGGCAACACCTTCATGCTCGACGGCAAGCCGACCCAGGCGATCAACCCCGACACCGCCTCGCACGTCTTCGCGATCCCGCAGTTCGGAGTGTCGGTCCCGCTGCAGGGGGTCCCGGACAGCGCCAAGAACCCGTGCGGCAACGCCCCCTGCACGCTCAAGCAGGACCATCAGACGATCTCGTTCAGCTTCCGCACGCCGGGCCGGGGCCTGTACCGCTGGCAGTGCTTCGTCCCGTGCGCGGCCGGGTTCGTCGCCGGCTGGGGCGGGCCGATGCAGACCGTCGGCTACATGGACGGCTACATCAAGGTCGTATGAGCGCGCATTCGGCTTCACCCGGCGCTCCACAGGACGTCAACCACTGGCGGCGGTGCGTCCTCTGGTGGCTGGTCACGAGCGTGGTCGGCACCCTGCTTGTGGTTCTCGTGCTCGCGCCGGGGATCCCGCCCGGCAACGGCACCGTCGAAGCCTCCGGGCAGGTGTTCGACAACACGGTGCTGCTCGCGGCCGCCACCCCGGTGGCGGCGGCGGTGCTCGTCTTCATGACCTATTCGCTGATCGCGTTTCGCGAGCGCGAGCCAGGGACCCTGCTCGAGGGCCCGCGGGTGCTGGGCGACGCGCGGATCCAGACGTGGTGGCTCGTGGTCACCACCGCACTGGTGCTGTTCCTCGCCGCCTTCGGAACGGTCGAGCTGGAGGGCAACGGCGCCGGGGGCGGCCAGGGGCCGACTCCGCTGTCCAAGCCCGGGAGCGGCACCCATGTCCTGCAGGTGCAGGTCATCGCCCAGCAGTGGAAGTTCGACTTCCGCTGGCCGGCCTACGGCGGCGTCGAGACGCCGACGCTGAACCTCCCCGCCCACGCCACGGTCGAGTTCCACGTCACCTCGCTTGACGTCATCCATTCGTTCTGGGCCTACCAGCTCGGCGTCAAGGCCGACGCCAACCCCGGGGTCGACAATGTCGCCTACGTGACCACGAAGTCACCGCTCACGTTCGAGGTGCACTGCGCCGAGCTGTGCGGCGTGTGGCACGGGTACATGTTCGATACCGGCCACGTCGTGCCCCAGGCCCAGTTCGCGACCTGGATCGCGCATCAGGAGAAGGTGTACGCGCCGGCGACCAAGTCGCTAGCAATACGTACGCCGCAGTCAGGCGCGACAT
>CAVPBY010000072.1:0-7253 GCA_963702225.1 uncultured Solirubrobacteraceae bacterium
CAGCAGTCGGGCGATGCCGGCCACCGGGATCGGCAACCAGTCGGGTCGGTTGTCGAGCTCGTAGCGCAGCTCGTAGACCGCCTTCTCGAGCTCGAACACCGCGAGCAGGTTGAGCACCGCCGCCTCGCCCGCGGGCAGCAGCGCCGGCTCGATCGTCGAGAAGTACCTGCTCCAGGAACGTCTGGCGCGCGCGCTCCTCGAACTGGCCCGGCGCGGGCTGGCCGTGGGAGGATCGCGACGGCCGAGGTGGCGTAGGCGAACGAGCGCAGCATCCCCGCGACGTCGCGCAGCGGCGAGCTCTTCTGCCGGCGCTCGAACAGCGGCCGCGCAGGCTCGCCCTCGAAGTCGATGATCACCCACCCACTGGGGGCTTCGCCCCCCGTGGACCCCCCGGACGGCACCCACCCACCGGGGGCTTCGCCCCCCGTGGACCCCCCAGACGGCACGTACAAGCGTCTGACCGAGGTGGTAGTCGCCGTGGGTGCGGATCGCGCGCCCGCCGACCCCGAGCTGCGCGCGCTGGGCGATCTGCTCGCGCACGTCCTGACCGCGCCCGGTGATCGGCGCCACCCGCTCGTCGTCGGGCAGCCGCACGAAGATCCGCTCGACGTCCTCGTCGATCGTCGCCACCAGCAGGGCCAGCGACTCGACGCTCGGCTCCTGGGCGAGAACGCCGGGTCGCCCGAGTCGGAGGCCAGCGCGTTGTGCAGCTGGGCGGTGACGCGGCCGAGCGAGGCGAGCGAGTTGATGAACGTCGCCGGGTCGGTGCGGATCTGGTCCAGCGCCAGCTCCCAGCCGCCGGTCGCGTCGGGCAGGAACCGCTGCGCGACCCCGAGCGTCGCCGCCAGCGAGCGCCCCTCGAACTCGTACCACCCGCGCAGCGGCGCGATGTTCGAGAACTCGTGCGCGGTCAGGAAGCGCAGCACCTCGAGCCGGGGTTGATCCCCGGCTCGACTCGCCGGAACACCTTCAGCACCGTCTCCTCGCCGAACACGATCGAGGAGTTCGACTGCTCGACCCCCATCGGCCGGCCGACCTCCGCGAGCGGCAGCGGCCCGGTGCTCTCGACGTGGCGGAAGCGCATGGTTCCCTCGTCGGTGTCGACCGAAGAGCGGCGGCCATTGCTCCAAGCAGCATCTCCGCGCGAGCTCGGGGTCGGAGACCGCGTCGACCGCGGCTCGGCCGTCGATCCCGGAGGCGATCACCGGCCGCGCGCCCACCTGTCCGGCGTCGAGCAACGAGATCGGCAGCTGGTAGAGCGCGTGGGCGCCGGTCGCGAACCGCGCCTGGGCGAGCAGCACCCGCAGCGAGGGCTCGGCGGAGATCTCGACATCCTCTTCGATCTCCAGGCCAGAGACCCCGCGCGTCTTGGACCCCGTACCAGCGCTGGTCCTGAAGCCAGCCGGCGATCTGATCGGGATCGAGTCGCTGGGGCCGGGGGCGGTCGGGTGGGTTGTCGTGTCGTCGGTCATCAGATCGCCTCCTCGCCCTCTTCCACGAGCTGGAACCAGTAGAAGCGGCGGGGGGCCAGCGTAAGAAGGTACGACAGGTTGCCGATCATCGGAAAGCGGCTGCGTCCGAACAGCTCGACCGGGTAGCGGCCGGCCTGCGCGGAGAGGTCGACCTCGACCGCCTGCGCGGAGCGCGCCAGGTTGTGGACGCACAGCACCAGGTCGTCCTCGTAGCGGCGCAGGACGGCGAAGATCCGGGGGTTGGACGTCGCGATCGGCTCATACGTGCCCAGGCCGAACACCGGGTGCTCCTTGCGCAGCGCGATGAAGCGGTGCATCCAGCGCAGCAGCGACGTCGGGGTGCGCAGCTGGGCCTCGACGTTGACCGCCTGATAGCCGTACACCGGGTCCATCAGCGGCGGCGCGTAGAGCTGGGCGAAGTCCGCGCGGGAGAAGCCGCCGTTGCGGTCCTGGGTCCACTGCATCGGCGTGCGCACGCCGTCGCGGTCGCCGAGGAAGATGTTGTCGCCCATCGCGATCTCGTCGCCGTAGTAGAGGACCGGCGAGCCCGGGCAGCGAGAACAGGATCGCGGTCATCAGCTCGATCTCGTCGCGGCCGTTGTCGAGCAGCGGCGCCAGCCGACGGCGGATCCCCAGGTTGATCTTCATCCGCGGGTCCTTGGCGTACTCGGTGTACATGTAGTCGCGTTCCTCGTCGGTCACCATCTCGAGCGTGAGCTCGTCGTGGTTGCGCAGGAACAGCCCCCACTGGCAGCCCGGCGGGATCGCCGGGGTGCGCTCGAGGATCTCGTAGATCGGCGTCGCCTGCTCGCGGCGCACCGCCATGAACATGCGCGGCATGACCGGGAAGTGGAAGCACATCTGACACTCGTCGTCGTCGCCGAAGTACTCCACCACGTCTCCCGGCCACTGGTTGGCCTCGGCGAGCAGCACCCGGTCGGGGTAGTTCTCCTCGACCTCCTTGCGAACCTCTTCAGGAACTGGTGGGTCTCGCTCAGGTTCTCGCAGACCGTGCCCTCGCGCTCGTACAGGTAGGGGACGGCGTCGAGGCGGAACCCGTCCAGCCCCATGTCCAGCCAGAAGCGCAGCGTCTGCAGCATCGCATCATGGACCTCGGGGTTGTCGTAGTTGAGGTCGGGCTGGTGGGAGAAGAAGCGGTGCCAGTAATACGCGCCCGCGACCGGGTCGTATGTCCAGTTCGACGCCTCGGTGTCGGTGAAGATGATGCGGGCGTCCGGGTAGCGCTCGTCGGTGTCGGACCACACGTACCAGTCGCGCTTGGGGCTGTCGGGGCTGGAGCGGGACTCCTGGAACCACGGGTGGTCGGAGGAGGTGTGGTTCATCACCAGGTCGGCGATGACCCGGATGCGGCGCGCATGTGCGGCGTTGATCAGCTCCTGCACGTCGTCGACCGTGCCGTAGTCGGGGTGCACCCGCGTGAAGTCCGAGATGTCATAGCCGCCGTCGCGCAGTGGGGACTCGTAGAACGGCAGCAGCCAGATGCAGTCGATCCCGAGCCACTGCAGGTAGTCGAGCTTCTCGATCAGGCCGCGGAAGTCGCCCGAGCCGTCGCCGTTGCCGTCGAAGAACCCACGGATGTGGATCTCGTAGAACACCGCGCGCTTGAACCACAGCGGCTCGGGCTCGAACCAGGCGTGTTCTGGGTGCCGGAGGTGCGACTCGCCGGTGCTCGGGCGCGGCCGGCTGCCCGGCGCTCGCGCGCGAGCAGGTGGTGAGCGTCTGCGGACCGACGGACACAGGCCTCTGAGCTCGACCGTCAGCACGTGGGCTATCCGCCAGCCCGGCGCGAGGCCGACGAGTTCTGTCCGATGCGCCACTGGAAGCGCTCCCGCGACAGCAGGTCGTGTGCGGTGAACGCCGGCGGGACGCCGACGCGGCCGGGACGACCACCATTCCCTCCTGCGGGTGGTGGGGGTCGAGGTACACCACGGTGATGACGTGTCGGGCGCGGCCGCTTGGCGTATGCGATCAGTCCCTCGTTGGCCGTCTCCAGAAACGTGATGTTGGAGAGCTCCTGCAGGCCGGATGGGCGCGGCGGACCTCGTTGAGCCGGCGGATCATCGGCAGCAGCGGTCCGTCGAGCGCGCGCTCGCTGGATCTCGTACTGCTCGGAGTGGAGGTACTCCTCGGAGCCCTTCGTGGCCGGGATGTTCTCGCAGTGCTCGTAGCCCGAGTAGATCCCGTAGCTCGGGCTGAGCGTCGCGGCGAGCACAAGCCGCGCCTCGAACGCCGGCCGGCCGCCTGCTGCAGGTACGCGTGCAGGATGTCCGGCGTGTTGGCGAAGAAGTTGGGGCGGAAGTACTCGTGCTCGTCGGTGTACGCGAGCTCGGACACGTATTCGGTGAGCTCGAGCGCGCGTTCTTCCAGGTGAAGTAGGTGTAGGACTGGGTGAAGCCGATCTTGCCAGGTGGCGCATCGCCGCGCGCCTGGTGAACGCCTCGGCGAGGAAGATGACGTCGGTCGCGGGCGTGGACCTCGTCGATCAGCCACGTCCAGAACGCGAACGGCTTGGTGTGCGGGTTGTCGACCCGGAAGACGGTGATGCCGCGGTCGACCCAGCGCAGCACCACGTCCAGCAGCGCGTCCCACAGGCCCCGCCAATCGGGGAGTCCCAGTTGACGTTGTAGATGTCCTGATAGCGCTTCGGCGGGTTCTCGGCGTACTTGAGGGTGCCGTCGGGGCGGCGGTGGAACCACTCGGGGTGCTCGGTCAGCCACGGGTGGTCGGCGGAGCCTGGATCGCGAGGTCGAGCGCGACGTCGATGTCGTGTGCGGCGGCCGTCGCGGTGAGCGAGCGCAGGTCGTCATCGGTGCCGAGGTCGGCGTGGATCGCGTCGTGGCCGCCGCTGGAGTCGCCGATCGCGTACGGGGACCGGGTCGCCCGGCGCCGCCGTCGGCGCGTTGTCCCGGCCCTTGCGGTTGGTGAGCCCGATCGGATGGATCGGGGGCAGGTAGAGGACGTCGAAGCCGAGCTCGACCAACCGCGGGATCTGGGCCTCGACGGCGCGCAGGCCGCCCCACGAGCGCGGGAACAGCTCGTACCACGCCCCGAAGCGGGCGCGCAGCCGGTCGACCTCGACCACCAGCGGCCGGTCGAGGCTGACGCTGCCGTGGCGATCGGGTCGGGCTCGACCACCTCGGCGAGCTCGTCGCGCAGCGCGATCTCGTGCTTGGCGTGCGCAGGCAGGTCGGGATCCTCGATCTGCCGGGCGGCGCGCTCGATCTGCTCGGCGGCCCCGCGCGAGCCGGCGTGCTCGGCGGCCGCGCGCAGCAGCACGACGCCCTCCGAGAGCTCGCCGGAGAGATCGGTCTGATCGCCCGCCACCTTGCGCGCGAGTTCGTCGCGCCAGGTGCCGAACTGGTCGGTCCACGCCTCGATCGTGTACTCCCAGCGCCCGGGACGGTCGACCGTGAAGCGGCCCGCCCAGCGCACGCCCCCCAGGTGGGCGTCGACCCGGTGCAGCGGGCTCTCGCCGGTCGTGCCGTCGGGCGCGCGGTGGCGCACGACGGCGCGGAGGATCTCGTGGCCGTCGCGGAAGACGTCCGCGGACACCTCGACGACGTCGCCGACGCAGCGCTTGACCGGGTAGCGGCCGTCGTCGACCGCCGGCGCGGCGGCCTGGATGACGATCCGGCGCGGCGGCTCGTCACGACCGCGGTGGGCGGGGGCCGGATCTGCAGGGCGCGCGGACGGGGAGGCCTCGACGCTCATGAATGACGACTCGGGGTCACGTGGGCGGGGAAGTCCACTATCGCGAACATAACCGCCATCGCACATCGGGTAAACACCCAGCCGTGAACGATCGACCTCCCTCAGAGCCCGCACGGCTCACCTACGCCTCATATCTGGCGCTCGACGAGCTGCTCGCCGCCCAGCGCCCGCGCACCGACCGGCCCGATGAGATGCTGTTCATCGTCATCCACCAGGTCTACGAGCTGTGGTTCAAGCAGCTGCTGCACGAGGCTGCCCGGATGCAGGGCTGCCTCGCCGACGCCGCCGCCACCGGGGCGACGCGAGCGATCGAGCGGATGCTCACGATCCTCAAGACGGTCGTCGCTCAGGTCGACGTGCTGGAGACGATGACCCCGGCGCAGTTCGGGGCGTTCCGTGACGCGCTGGACTCCTCCAGCGGCTTTCAGTCCGGGCAGTTCCGCGAGGTCGAGGTGATGCTCGGGCGGCGCGACGAGCGGGCGCTGCGGCCGTTTCGCTCCGACTCGCCCGAACGCGCGCGCATCGCGGCGGCGATGCGGCGACCCTCGCTGTTTGACAGCCTGCTCGCGTACCTCGGCGCCGAGGGCTACCCGGTGCCCGAGGCGGTGCTGGACCGTGACGTCTCGGTCGGCTATGAGCCGTCGCCCGAGGTCCGAGCCGCGCTGCTGCGCGTCTACGCCGACGACGGCGCGGAGGCGGCGCTGTGCGAGCGGATGGTCGACCTCGACGAGGGCGTGATGGAGTGGCGCTACCGCCACGTCCAGATGGTGCGGCGGATGATCGGCGCAAAGCCCGGGACGGGCGGCTCGGCGGGCGTCGAGTACCTCGCGTCCACGCTCATGCAGCCCGCGTTCCCGGATCTGTGGGCGGTGCGCTCGGAGATCGGGTAGCACCGCCGCCATGGCCGATCCGCAGCGTTCCAGCGGCGTTCAGCTGCACCTCACCTCGCTGCCCGGCGGGCGCCTCGGCCGCGAGGCCTACCGGTTCGTCGACTGGCTCGCCGACGCCGGCCAGCGCTGGTGGCAGGTGCTGCCGCTCGGACCGCCCGACCGCTACCGCTCGCCGTACAAGTCGGCGTCGGCGTTCGCCGCCTGGCCCGGATTCCTGGCCGAGCCGCGAGCGCCCGTGCGCGCCGCCGAGATCGCCGACTTCCGCGCGCGTCACGCGTTCTGGATCGGGGGCTGGGAGCGCCACGGCCCGCGCGGCGCGATCGCCGACCAGGTCCGCTTCGGCCGCGAGTGGGGCGCGCTGCGCCGCTACGCCGCCGACCGTGGCGTGCGGATCCTCGGCGACGTCGCGATCTACGTCTCGCCCGGCGGCGCCGACCACCGGACCTGGCCCGAGCTCTTCCAGCGCGACTCGGTGGCGGGCGTGCCGCCCGACGCCTACTCCGCCACCGGTCAGCTGTGGGGCAACCCGCTGTATGACTGGCCCGCCGTCCAGCGGCGCGGCTATCGCTGGTGGGTGGAGCGCGTGCGGCGCACGCTCGAGCTGTTCGACACCGCGCGCATCGACCACTTCCGCGGCCTGGTCGCCTACTGGGCGGTCCCGCGCGGCGCGCGCAGCGCCGCCGGGGGCCACTGGCACCGCGGGCCGGGCACGGGGCTGTTCCGGGCGATCGAGCGCGCGCTCGCGCCCACCCCGGTGCAGCGCCGGGCGGCGGCCGGCGGGGGCTGGACCGGACCGCTCTCCATCCCGCTCGTGGCCGAGGACCTCGGCGTCATCACCGCGCCGGTCGAGCGGCTGCGGCGCTCGCTCGAGCTGCCGGGGATGCTCGCGATCCAGTTCGGGATGGATCCGGGCGATCCCGGCTCGATCCATCGCCTGGAGAACCACACGGCCGACCGGATCGTCTACACGGGGACCCACGACCAGGACACGGTGCGGGGCTGGCTGGACTCGCTCGACGCCGGCCGGCGCGCGTTCGTGCTCGGCGAGGTCGCCCGCCACGGGGTCGCCGAGCCGCGCTCGCCGTGGTGGGGCCTCATCCGCTACGCGTTCGCGTCGCCGGCAACAATACGTAACTGAACGAGGCGCCACACAACATAA
>CAVPBY010000073.1:0-20137 GCA_963702225.1 uncultured Solirubrobacteraceae bacterium
GCCTCCCCCACGCCCGGCTCACGGTCCGTGATCTCAGGGGCCGTCGCCGCGACCGCGTTCCGCGAACGCCCGCATCGCGGCGTGATCCTTGAAGGGTGGGTGGGCTCGATCCTCGACGCCGCTCGCCACGTCGACCGCATACGGATAGGGCCACCGAGATCGCCTCGGCGACGTTCTCGGGGTCCAGCCCGCCGGAGAGAATCAGGGGCGGCCCGCGGTGCCCGCGAGCGAGCTCCCAGGCGAACACCTCGCCGGTGCCCCCCGGCACGCCGGGGCGGTAGGCGTCGACCAGATGGAAGTCGGTGTGAACCGCCAGCGACTGGATGTCGGCACCAGCTGCGACGCGCACGGCCTTGATGACGCGGCAGCCGGTGCGGCGCGCCGCTTCCGCGCAGAAAGCCGGGCCCTCGTCACCGTGGAACTGCAACAACGAGAGCCCGACCCATCGGCGGCGCGCAGCGAGTGGTCGAGCGCCGGGTTGACGAACACCCCGCGATCTCGGCTGGCGCTTTAGCGAGGCCGCGATCTCCGCCGCCGCGTCCATCCGGCAGCGCGCGCCGCGAGCCCGGCCACATGATCACCCGATCGCCCAGGCGCCGAGCCGAGACGGCCAGCTTCGGCGTCCTGGGCACGGGTGATCCCGCAGAACTTGATCTTCGGCGCGTGGTCTCCAGTCGATGTGATCACTAGTAAGCAGGCGCGGCGGCAGCGCCTCGAGTCGTCGGAGCGCATCAGAGCCTCGCCGACCAGCACCGCGTCGACGCCGGCGCGGTGAGCGCGTCGATTCCGCGCGCGTGCGGAAGCCCGACTCGGCGACGACCGTCGCGCCCTCCGCGAGACGTCCGGCAGCAGCTCGAATGTGCGCTCGGGGTCGACCCCAGCGTCGTCAGGTCGCGGTTGTTGATGCCGATCACCTCGGCC
Organism: uncultured Solirubrobacteraceae bacterium; assembly: GCA_963702225.1. GTDB lineage: Bacteria > Actinomycetota > Thermoleophilia > Solirubrobacterales > Solirubrobacteraceae > Palsa-465. The sequence goes on from CAVPBY010000073.1 coordinate 922, forward strand.
CCAGCCGGCCGCGGCCCGAGCTCCGCCGCGTCGTGGACCTCGACGAGCCGTCGCCAGCCCGAGCCGGCGGCGTGCGCGTGGAGCGCCGCGAGCTCGCGGGTCGAGCGCGGCGACGATCAGCAGGATCGCGTCGGCGCCCGCGGCCAGGGACTCGTGCACCTGGTAGCGATCGACGATGAAGTCCTTGCGCAGGATCGGCAGCCCGAGGCCGCGCGGGCGCGCGCGCGAGGTCGTCCAGCGTGCCGCCGAAGCCGGCTGCTCGGTGAGCACCGAGAGCGCGGCCGCTCCGCCGCGCTCGTAGGCGCCGACGACGTCCTCAGCTCGAGCCCATCGCGGATCACGCCCGCCGACGGCGAGCGGCGCTTGTGCTCGGCGATCACGCGACAGCCCGGGCGCGCCAGCGCCGCCGCGAACGGCGCGGCGGATCCGGCGCGGCTCGCTGCTGCCGCCGGCCCGCTGGAGCTCCGCCAGCGGCACGCCGCCCGGCGCGCCACCTCGCTCGCGGGTCCGGCGACGATCGGCTCGAGCTCGTTCAGCCCGGACTCGCCGGCGCCAGCTGCGTGCGTGGCGCCACGAAATCCTCGAGCCGGCGGCGGCGGCGCCGGAGTCGATCGCCTGCTGGGCGCCGCGACGCCCTCGGCGAGCGTCTCCGCGCCACCGCCGGCGTAGATCGCGGCGCCGGCGTTGAGCACCGCCAGATCGCGCGGCGGCGCCGGGCTCGCCGGCGCAGGATCCGCGCGCGATCTCGGCGTTCTCCTGCGGGTCGCCGCCCGGGAACGGCTCGGCGCGGGCGGCGCTCCAGGCCGACGTCCTCAGGGGTGACCTTGTACTCGGCGAGCTCGCCGCCGCTGACCTCGACGATCCGGGTCGGCGCCGAGATGCTGAGCTCGTCGAGGCCGTCGTCGCTGGAGACGAGCAGCGCGTGCTCGGTGCCGAGCAGCGCCAGCGCGCCCGCCATCGTCTCCAGGTAGCCGGGTCGGAGACGCCGATCAGCTGCCGCGCGGCGCCGGCCGGATTGGTGAGCGGCCCGAGGAAGTTGAAGATCGTGCGCACCGCGAGCTCCCTTGCGCACCGGGATCACGTAGCGCGTGGCCTGGTGGTGGGCGGGCGCGAACATGAAGCCGAAGCCGACCTCCTCGATGCAGCGCGCCGACCGCCGGCGGCGTCGAGATCGATGCGGGCGCCGAGCGCCTCGAGCAGGTCGGCCGACCCGGACAGGCCGGTCGCCGAGCGGTTGCCGTGCTTGGCGACGGTGCAGCCCGCCCCGGCCGCGATCAGCGCCGCGGTCGTCGAGACGTTGAACGTCCGCCGGCCGCCGCCCGTGCCGGCGGTGTCGAGCAGGTCGTCGCGGCTCGACCGGCACCGGGTGGCGAGCGCGCGCATCGTCGCGCGCCAGGCCGGCGAGCTCGTCGACGGTCTCGCCCTTGATCCGCAGCGCGATCAGGAAGCCCGCGATCTGGATCTCGGAGGCCTCGCCGGCCATGATCTCGGCGAGCACCGCCGCGCGTCCGCGTCGCGGCTGAGGTCCTGGCCGCCGGCGAGCGGCGTCGATCGCGGCGGTCAGCACGCTCGCGGTCATCGCGTCGCGCTCCAGGAAGTTCGACAGCAGCTCCCGGCCGTGGTCGGTCAGCACCGACTCCGGGTGGAACTGGACGCCCTCGGCGGGCAGCGCGCGGTGGCGGACGGCCATCACGACGTCGTCGCCGGACGCGCTGCGCTCCAGCACGGCGGGCAGCTCGGGCGGCGGCGATCAGCGAGTGGTAGCGGCCGACCTCGAGCGGTCGCGGCAGCCCGCGGAAGATCGTGCGGCCGTCGTGCTGGATCACGGTGGTCTTGCCGTGCACCGGCACATGGCGTGATGACCTTGCCGCCCCACGCCTGGACGAGCGCCTGGTGGCCGAGGCAGACGCCGAGCGTCGGGATCCCGGCCTGCGGGAAGCGCCGCACCGCCTCGAGCGAGATCCCGGCCTCGTCGGGGTGCACGGGCCGGGCGAGACGATCACGCGGTCATAGCCGCGCGGCGAGCAGCTCCTCGACGGTCGCGCGGTCGTTGCGCACGACCTCGATCGTCGGCGCGGCCGAGCTCGCCGAGGTACTGGACGAGGTTGTAGGTGAAGCTGTCGTAGTTGTCGAGGACGAGGATCCGCATCGGCTCACGGCCACTCCGGCTGGGCGACGGCGAGCTCGATCGCCTGCATCACCGCGCGGGACTTGGCGACCGACTCCGGAACTCGTAGTCGGGCTTGGCGTCGGCGACGGTGCCGCCGCCCGCCTGGACGTGAGCGACGCCGTCCTTGACCACGACGGTGCGGATGTGGATGCAGGTGTCGAGCTCGCCGGTGTAGCTCGCCTAGCCGATCGCGCCGCCGTAGCCGCCGCGCTTGACCGGCTCGAGCTCGTCGATGATCTGCATCGCGCGGACCTTGGGCGCGCCCGACAGCGTGCCCGCGGGCAGCACCGAGCGCAGCGCGTCGAGCGCGCCCACGCCCGCGCGCAGCGTGCCCGGACACGCTCGAGACGATGTGCATCACGTGGCTGTAGTTCTCGACGGCCATGAAGCTCGTCGACCTGACCGAGCCGTACTCGCAGACGCGGCCGAGGTCGTTGCGGCCGAGGTCGACGAGCATCACGTGCTCGGCGCGCTCCTTCTCGTCGGCGAGCAGCTCCGCGGCCATCCGCCGGTCCTCCTCGGCGGTGCCGCCGCGCGGGCGGGTGCCGGCGATCGGCCGGGTGGCGACGCGACGGCCGGCGACGGTGATCAGCGGCTCGGGGCTCGCGCCGGCGATCTCGAAGTCGCCGAAGTCCAGGAAGTACATGTACGGGCTCGGGTTGACCGCGCGCAGCCCGCGGTAGATCGAGAACGCCTCGACCGGCACCTGGCGCCGACCACCGCTGCGAGGGCACGACCTGGAAGGCGTCGCCGGCGTAGATGTACTCGATGATCCGGGCGACGATCGCCTCGAACTGCTCGCGCGTCATGTTCGAGACGAACGTCGGGCGCGCTCGCGGTCCGCGCGCGCGGCGGGCTCGCCGCGCGGGACCGGGCCGGCGAGGCGCCAGCGGATCTCGGCGATCGTCTCGGCCGCCCGCGCGTAGGAGGCCTCGAGTCGGTCGCCGGCGTAGACGTTGGCGAGCACGGTGACGGTGTGCTTGAGATGGTCGAAGACGACGAGCGCGTCGGTGAACATCAGCGCCAGATCGGGCAGCCCGAGCGGGTCGGGGTTCGGCTCGCCGAGCGGCTCGACGGTGCGCACGAGGTCGTAGGCGAACACGCCGACCGCGCCGCCCGCGAACGGCGGCAGGCCGGGCACCTCGGCGGCGCCGGCTGACGCGGTCGAGCTCGGTCTGCGGCGAGCGCGTACGGGTCGCCGGGTCGCCCAGCGACCAGCGCAGCACGCTTGCGCGGGCGGAAGCCGATGAACGAGAAGCGCCCGACGCGGCCCTGCTCGGCGGACTCGAGCAGGAACGACGGCTCGCCGGGCGGCTGCGCGCAGCTTCAGGAACGCCGACACCGGCGTCTGGCGTGTCGTCGACGAACGTCTCGTGCAGCGGGACGAGGTCGTGGCGGCGGCGAGCGCGCGGACCTCGGCGAGCGACGGCGACGGTCCGATGCGCGGCTCAGCCGGCGACGGCCATCGAGCACGCGCTCGGCGTCGGCGAGCGTCAGCCCGCGGCCGCGCAGCAGCACGGACAGGTGGTAGATGACGTCGGCGGCCTCCTCGGCGACCCGCTCGTCGGACTCCTCGCGCGCGGCGCGGGCGACCTCCTCGGCCTCCTCCTGCACCTTCTCGCCGGTCGGGCCGGGTCGGCGAGCAGCGTCGCCGTGTAGGAGCCGTCGGGCGCGCTGCGCGCGCGCGCGGCGATCGTGCGCTCGAGCGCCGGGCAGCACCTCGAAGGGCGCCGTCGGCTCGAGCTCGCCGCGGTGAAAGCAGGTGCGCTCGCCGGTGTGGCAGGCCGGGCCGGCGGGCTCGACGAGCGCGAGCAGCGCGTCGGCGTCGCAGTCGTAGCGGATCGCCTTGCAGCGCCTGGGTGTTGCCGGAGGTCGCGCCCTTGTGCCACAGCTCCTGGCGCGAGCGGCTGAAGAAGTGCATCTCGCCCGTTTCGCGGGTGAGGCGCAGCGCCTCGGCGTTCATGTACGCGAGCGTCAGCACCTCGCCGCTGCGCCAGTCCTGCACGATGCACGGCACGAGGCCGCGCTCGTCGAATGCGACCTCGGAGTCGTCCACCGCTGGGATGTCAGGAGCCGCCGTGCCGCACGGCGGCCGCCGATCGCGTCGGCTAGGCGGCAGCGCTCGGTGAGGCATCTCGTCGGCGCTCCAGCTCTCAGCAGCGACCGGGCGTGCCGCGCGTCCAGCGCCTGCGAGAACAGGTAGCCCTGGCCGAACTCGCAGCCGAGCGCGCGCAGCCGGCGCAGCTGCTCGGCGCACTCGATCCCCTCGGCGATGACCGGCAGGCCGAGGCTGTGGGCGAGCGCGACCGTCGAGCGCACGATCACGTCGTTGCCTCGCCACCGGCGTCGATCGTGGCGACGAAGCTGCGGTCGATCTTGAGCGCGTCGACCGGGAAGCGGTGCAGCGCGCGTCAGCGACGAGTAGCCGGTGCCGAAGTCGTCGAGGTGCAGCCCGACGCCGGTGCTGCACACCTCCTCGAACAGTGCTCGGCAGCGCTCGAGCTCCTGCATCAGCGTGCTCTCGGTGATCTCGAGCTTGAGCGCGTGCGCCGGGCAGCTCGGCGGCGTTGATCGCCGGCCGGACCTGCTCGGCCAGGCCGGGTCGTCGAGCTGGCGTCCGGACAGGTTGACCTAATGCAGACGTCGTCGGCGACAGGCCCGTCGCGGCGCCAGCCCGCCAGCGTCGCGAGCGCGGTGCGCAGCACGTGCTGGCCGAGCGCGCCGATCACGCCCGTCTCCTCGGCGATCGCGATGAACTCGCGGGCGCCACCGGCGGCCAGCTCCTCGGGCCAGCGCGCGAGCGCCTCGAAGCCCGCAGATCCGCCCGGTGGCAAGGTCGACGATCGGCTGGTAGTGGACGCCGAGCAGCGACGCACTCGACGGCGTGGCGCAGCTCGGTCTCGCGCGCCAGCCGGTCGACGACGCGGCGGTGCATGCGACTCGTCGAACACCGCGCAGCCGGGCGCGGCCGCGTCGCTTGGCGTCGTACATCGCGATGTCGGCGTTGCGGATGAGCTCGGCGGCAGCCGAGGCTCGGGGCGCAGAGCGCGATCCCGATGCTGGCGCTGACACGAACAGCTCGTTGCCGTCGATCGTCGAACGGCTCGTCGAGCGAGCGCGAGGATCCGGTCGGCGACGACGGTGCGTCCATCGGCGTCGACGAGTCCTCGAGCAGCACCGTGAACTCGTCGCCGCCAAGCCGCGCGACCGTGTCGCCGGGGCGCAGCGCCGCCGACAGCCGCTCGGCGAGCGCGACCAGCAGGTGGTCGCCGACGGCGTGGCTGAGACTGTCGTTGACGAGCTTGAAGCGGTCGAGGTCGAGGAACAGGATCGCGCAGCCGGTCGCCGGGTCGCGCTCGGCGCGCTGCAGCACCTGGTTGACGCGGTCCATGAACAGCGTCGCGGTTCGGGAAGCCCGGTGAGCGTGTCGTGCAGCGCGTCGTGCTGGAGGCGCAGCTGGGCGACGCGCCGGTCGGTGATGTCCGACAGCGAGCCGGCCATCCGCGTCGGCGTGCCGTCGACGCCGCGGATCGCGAGCCCGCGGGTCATCACCCAGCGCCAGCTGCCATCGGCGTGGCGCATCCGGTGCTCGGACTGCAGGTGCGGCGTGCGCCCCTCGAGGTGGGCCTCGATCGCGGCGCGCAGCCGCAGGAGGTCGTCCGGGTGCACGAGGTCGAACCAGTCGGAGGGATCGGCGTCGTCGGCGCGCTCGGGCTGCCCGAGGATCGCGTGCCAGCGCGGCGAGAGGTAGATCCTGTCGGTCTCAGATCCCAGTCCCAGATCCCGTCGTTGGCGGCCCGCACGGCGAGCGCGTAGCGCTCCTCGCTGAGCGACAGCTCGCCGATCGCGCGCTGATGGCTGATCGCGTAGCGGATCGAGCGCTCGAGCTCGCCGGGTCGAGCTCCTGCTTGACCAGGTAGTCGGTCGACGCCCAGCGCGGCCGCCTCGAGGTCGATCTCGTAGTCGCGCTGGCCGGTGAGCATGATCACCGGCGCGCGCGGGCGCGTCGGCGAACGCCCTCGCGCACGAGCTCGAGGCCCGTGTGCGCTCGCCGAGCCGGTAGTCGATCAGGTAGACGTCGTGGCGCTGCTCGCCGATCGCGCCAGCGCGTGCGGCGTAGTCCGACGCGCCAGTCGACCGTCGAACCGCGCCGCGGCTCGCTGGCCGGCGAGCATCTCGCTCGTGATCAGGTAGTCGTCCTCGTCGTCGTCGACGAGCAGGACCCGGATCGCGGCGGCTCGCTCGATGCTCACGCGTCGCCCCGGCGCGTCGGGTAGCTCGACGATCTCGAACCAGTACTGCGTCCAGGTCTCTCATCACGTCGACGAGCCCCCCGAATGTCACCGGCTTGGTGATGAACGAGTTGACGCCGAGGTCGTAGGTGCGCGAGCATGTCGTCCTCGTCCTTGGAGGTGGTGAGCACGACGATCGGGATGCGCCGCAGCGACTCGTCGGCCTTGATCTCCGCAAGCGCCTCGCGCCCGTCCTTCTTGGGCATGTTGAGGTCGAGCAGGATGATCCCGGGGCGCGGCGCGTCGACCTCGGTCGCAGCGGCCCTCGTGGCGCAGGTAGTCCAGCAGGTCCTGGCCGTCGGTGACGAACTGCATCTCGTTGGCCAGCCGCGGCCTCCTGGAGCGCGTCGCGCGTCGAGCTCGCGATCCTCCTCGTCGTCGTCGGCGAGCAGGATCGTGAACGGCCGGTCGGGCACGTCAAACTGTGACATAGGGCTCCTGTTCGCCGTCGGGTGGCGGTCGGCCGCTGCGGCCCGTCGGAGACGGCGCTGGTGCGCTCGGTCTGCAGCGTGACGGTGAACGTCGCGCCCTCGCCGACGGCTGCCGTCGGCGAGACCGTGCCGCCGTGGCGCTCGGCGATCTTGCGGCACAGGGCGAGGCCGATGCCGGTCCCCGGGTAGGCGCCGCGGCCGTGCAGGCGCTCGAACACGCGGAAGATGCGCGTCGGGTAGCTGGGGATCGAAGCCGATCCCGTTGTCGGCGACGGTGAGCGTCATCCAGCCGGAGTCCGCGGCTCCGCTCGATGCGGACGACCGGCTCGACGCCCTCGCGGCGGAACTTGAGCGCGTTGGAGATCAGGTTCTGCATCAGCTGGCGCATCTGCGGCTCGTCGGCGTTGATCGTCGGCAGCGGCCCGACCTCGCACCTGCGCCCCGGTGCGCTGCACCTGCTCGGAGAGGTCGTCGAGCACCGCGGCGGTCACCGCGCCGAGGTCGACCGGCTCGAACGACCGGCCCTGGGTCGAGACGCGGCTGAAGCGCAGGAGGTCCTCGATCAGCGTCTGCATCCGGGCGGCCGCCGCGTTCGCCCGGCGCAGGTAGTCGGCGCCGCGCTCGGAGAGGTTCTCCCCCTCGGTCTCGGAGATCCGTTCGGTGAACGTCCGCACCTTGCGCAACGGCTCCTGGAGATCGTGGGAGGCGACCTGGGCGAACTGGTCGAGCTCGGTATTGGAGCGCGCGAGCTCACGGGCATGGCGCTCGAGCTCGGCATTGGAGCGGGCGAGCGCGCCGTTGGCCTGCTCCAGCCGGGACTGGGCGGTCTCGAGCTCGGCGTTGGAGATCGAGAGCCGCTCGTTGGTGTCCCTGATCCGCTCGGCGGAATTGATCGCGCGGCGCACGAGCCACAGAGCGGCGAGCGCGACCAGCCCGAAGGCGGCGAGGATGATCCAGGGCAGCCAGTGGTGCAGGCCGTTCACCGACGCGAAGAACTCCCCCACCGGGACCGAGATGAGCAGCCGCCAGGTCGAGTTGGCCAGGTGCACCGAGTCGAAGTAGCGCACCCCGTTCTGGCGGCTGGACGAGATCCCCGACTGCTGATGCAGCACCTTCAGCTGCGCGCGGGTGTGGAAGACGAACCCCATCGGCCGGTCGGGGACCGTCGAGCCGACGACGACGCCGTTGCCGTCGAGCATGATCTGGTGCTGGCGCTGGATGCCGTGGACCTGTGCGAGCTCGGCCTGCACGAGCGTGCCGATCGTCTTCGCCGGGGCTCCGATGAGCAGGAAGCGCGTGCCGTGGCCGGTGGGGACGCGCAGCCCGAAGTCGATCGCGCCGGCCCCGTGGTAGGCGAAGCGGTCGCCGAGCGCCCACGGGGCGCCGTGCCGCAGCAGCGTCAGCGACGAGCTGGTGAACGCGGCCCGGCGCGCCTGCGCGTCGAAGCCGCTCGAGCGCGCGATCACGCGGCCGCGCCCGTCGGTCAGCATCAGGAAGTCGTCCTGGCCCTTGAGGTGCTGAAGGGCTCGGTCGGCGACGACCGGCGCGGACAGCGTGCGCGTCTCGGCGGCGCCGAGACGGCTCGCCTGCCCGAAGCTCGCGTCGAGCAGGCCCGCGACGAGCTGGGTGCGCTCGTGCGCCTGGCGCTCCAGGCTGCGCCGGCTCTGCGCCTGGTTGAGCGAGATCCCGACCGCGAACGCGGCGAGCAGCGCGACGACGACCGTCACGCCCGCGCCCAGCGTCGCGATGCCGTGTTTGGCTCTCATGGTGGTCGGCTCTCGCTCCGTGTCCGCTCGCGCCCCGGGGTGGACCTATCCGGCGGTCGTTCTCGCGCATGCTGCCCGCGCGATCCACCCCGTGGAGGTTTTGCGCGGGAAACAGGCCAGATGTCGTGCGAAAAGCTCCACCGATCGGGAGCCGATCTGGGCGTTCTCTGTCATTCGGGCGATCACTCGATCCCCAGCCGGTCGAGCACCCGCTCGTCCGTGCGCCAGTGGCGGCGGACGCGCACCGACAGCTCCAGGTGTACGCGGCTGCCGAGCTCGCGCTCGATCGCGCGCCGCGCGGCGGTGCCGATCGCCTTGATCATCCGCCCCTGGGCGCCGATCAGGATCCCCTTCTGGGACTCGGTCTCCGTCAGGACGGCGGCCTCGATCCGGACCAGGCTCGAAGCCCCATCCCTGAAACCCATCTGCGTGATCTCCGAGACCTCCACCTCGACGGCGTGCGGGATCTCCTCGCGGGTGCGCGCGAGCACCTGCTCGCGCACCAGCTCGGCGAGGATCACCGACGGCGCCTGATCGGAGCGCTGGTGGGCCTCGAAGTACATCGGGCCCGCGGGCAGCATCGACACCAGGTGCTCGGTGAGCGCCGGCACGCCCGCGCCGGTGCGGGCGCTCAGCGGGAAGATCTCGCCGCCGAGGTCGAGCGCGTCGGCCGCCTGCAGCGTCGCGGTCACCTTCGCGCGGTCGGCCCGGTCGACCTTGTTGACCGCGATCGCCACGTGCACCCCTCGCTGTGCCGCGGGTCGCAGCACCGAGGCGATGAACCGGTCGCCGGGGCCGATCCCCTGCATCGCGTTGACGACGAGCAGGCAGCCGTCGGCGTCGGCGAGCTCGTGCTCGACGCGCTGCTGCATCCGCTCGGTGAGCGCGTCGCGCGGCCGCTGGACGCCGGGCAGATCGACGAGCACGAGCTGCCAGTCCGGCCCGTTGGCCACCCCGCGGATCGCGCGCCGCGTCGTCTGGGGCTTGTCGGAGACGATCGCCACCTTCGCGCCCACGATCGCGTTGGCGAGCGTCGACTTGCCCACGTTCGGCCGCCCGGCGAAGGCGACGAATCCCGAGCGCGCGACCGCCCCCGCGGTCCCGCCCGCCATGGTCAGGTCACCCACCGCATGAGCTCGGCCTGCAGGGCGAGCATCTCGCCGTGGTCGGTCTCGTGGTCCATCCCGGTGAGGTGCAGGGCGCCGTGGATCACCGCCTCGCGCACGTCGGCCGTGCACGGCGGGCAGATGACGATGTCACCGAGCTCGCGCGGGCCCGCGGAGGGCGCGTCCTCGTCGACGCCGAACGACAGCACGTCGGTCGGCGCGTCGCGGCCGCGGTAGGAGCGATTGAGCTCCTGGATGCGCTCCTCGCCGACGAACTCGATCGCCACGTGGCCGTCGTCGATCCCGGCCGACGACAGCGCGAGCGCGCACAGCTCCTCGAGCTCGACGGCGGTCGGGTGGGTCGGGTCGTCGTCGGTCGGAGGCGGCTGGGTCTCCATCCCGATCACCTCCACGTCGAGCATCAGCGCGGGTCGCCGGCCGGCCGAGCCGGGGTCGGGTCCTCAGCCCGCCTTCCGCGCGCGCAGCTCGGGCGCCATGCGCTGGGAGTGCTCGTCGTAGGCGGCGACGATCCGCCGCACGAGCTTGTGGCGCACGACGTCCTCACCGCCGAAGCGCACGAAGTCGACGTCGTCGACACCCTGCAGGATCTCCGCCACCGCCACCAGCCCCGATCCCTGCTCGCGGGGGAGGTCGATCTGGGTCACGTCGCCGGTGACGATCATCTTGGAGTTGAAGCCGAGCCGGGTGAGGAACATCTTCATCTGCTCAGGGCTCGTGTTCTGGGCCTCGTCGAGGATGATGAACGAGTCGTTCAGCGTCCGGCCGCGCATGAACGCGAGCGGGGCGACCTCGATGACGCCGCGCTCGAGGTGCTGGGCGACCTTCTCGGGCTCCAGCATGTCGTGCAGCGCGTCGAACAGCGGCCGCAGGTAGGGGTCGACCTTCGCCATCAGGTCCCCGGGCAGGAACCCGAGGCGCTCGCCGGCCTCGACCGCGGGGCGGGTGAGGATGATGCGGTTGACCTCGCGCCGGGAGAGCGCGGCGGCGGCGAGCGCGACCGCCAGGAACGTCTTGCCCGTCCCCGCCGGCCCGATCCCGAACGTGATCGTGTTGTTGCGGATCGAGTCGACGTAGCGCTTCTGGTTGACGGTCTTGGGCGCGACCTTGGTCGCGCGATGGCGCCATACGACGTCCTCGAGGATGTGCGCGGGCGACTCGTGCTCGGAGAGCGCGCCGACGACGGCCTCGATCGTGCCGGGCGCGAGCTCGTGGCCCTGGCCGACGAGCGCCGACAGCTCGTGCACGACCTTCACCGCGGCCTCGACCGCGCTCTCGTCGCCGTCGAGCGTCAGCTGGTTGCCGCGCAGGAACACGTCGCAGTCGAGCTGGGTCTCGAGCGTGCGCAGGACCGCGTCCTGCGAGCCGGCGAGCTCGGTGGCGACGTCGTTGGAGAGCTCGACGACGTTGCGCATCAGCGGCGCGGACCGGTCGGCGGGGTGGTCCGCGTCATCCGAGAGCGCCTGCCGGACGCGGGCGGAGGTCCGCTTGCCGTCGGCGCGACCGCCCGACGCGGCCATCACGGCCTTCATCACCTGGCCCATGTCGCGCGCGCTGCCGGCGCCGGTATCGGCGATCGCGGTGGCGACGAGCGCGTCGATCTCGGCGTCTGAGAGCTCGGCCGGCAGGTAGGAGGCGATCAGCTCGGCCTCGGACTCCTCCTGGGCCGCGAGCTCGGGACGATCGTTGTCGCGGAACTGCCCGGCGGCCTCCAGGCGGCGCTTGCGCTCCCGCCGCAGCACGGCGAGCTCGTCGCCGGAGCCGTCCTTGGCGGCCTTCTGCAATTCGGACAGCACGAGCCGCAGGGCGCCCACGCGCTCCTTCTCGCCGGCCTTCATCGCGCCGGTCATGTCGGTCCGCAGCTGCTCGGTGATCGGTCATAACGCCGGTTTCAGGATACCCCTCGGCCAGGCTGCGTCCGTCAATGACCATCGACCGCCGTCGCAGGCATCCGCGGCCGTCGACCGAAGCCGGATATGTCGCCGGCGTCGCGCTCACCGCGACGCTGGCGACAAACCCGGGACCTCGCAGCGGATGCCGTCGGCGTGCAGCTCCCGGGCGCGGACGGTGACGACCTCGCCGGCGCGGGCCACGGGGCCGTCGAGGTAGCAGCGGGTGTAGTCGGCCGTGTACCCCGAGCAGCGGTCGGCGGCCACCTTGTCGACGAGCACCTCGAGCGTGTCGCCGAGCCGCGCGGAGCGGTGCAGCCGCGAGCGCACCTCCGACAGCGCGCGCAGACGCCGCCCGCGCTCCTTCTTGACCGCCGGCGCGACGCGGTCGCCGAGCCGCGCGGCGGCGGTGCCGGGCCGCGGCGAGTACGGGAACACGTGGACGCGGCCGAGCCCCGCGCGTTCCACGACCGACAGCGTGCGCGCGAACGCGGCCTCGTCCTCGGTCGGGAAGCCGACGATCACGTCCGCGGTGACGTGGACGCCGCCTCCGCCCACCCGGCCGGCGGTGGCCGCCCGCACCCGCGCGATGTGGCGCAGGTACTCGTCGGCGGTGTAGTGGCGGCCCATCGCGGCAAGCACCGCGTCGTCGCCGGACTGCAGCGGCACGTGGAGGTGCGGGCACACCTTCGGCTCCTCGCACAGCGCCCGCAGCAGCGAGTCGCGGACGTGGATCACCTCGACGCTCGAGAGCCGCACGCGCGCCACGCCGGGGACCCGCGCGATCTCCATCATGAGCTCGCCGAGCTCGAGCCCGCGCTCGGGATCCCGGTAGTCGCCGACGCTGATGCCGGTCATCACCACCTCGGGCTGGCCGTCGGCGACGCGGCGGCGGACCTCGCGCAGGATCGCGCTCGCCGGGCGCGAGCGGGCCGGGCCGCGGACGGTCGGGATGATGCAGTAGGCGCAGTGGCAGTCGCAACCGTCCTGGACCTTGACGAAGCCGCGCGTCCGCGCCGTCGCGCGGGCTGGCGGGCCGGCCGCCGCGGACAGCCGCTCGCGGGCGAGCACGTCGTGCTCGGTGTCGGCGCACGACCCCTCGGGTCCGGCGGCGGCCCGGCGATCGGCGGCCGCCATCGCCTCGGCGACCTCGTCGGCGGTCCCGACGAACGTGCGCACGCGCTCGGTCGAGGTCGGCGAACCGCTGCGCGCGAGATTGACCGCGCAGCCGGCGACGTGGACGCGACCCGCCTGGCGCAGCGAGCGGGGCACCGACTGGCGGGACTTGGCCTCCGCCTCGGCGGTGATGCAGCACGTGTTGATCACGTGCAACTCGGCGTCCTGCTCGACGACCTCGGTGTGCCCGGCGTCGAGCAGCGCCCGGCGGGCGAGCATGGCGTCCGCCTGCGAGACCTTGCAGCCGAGGAACTTGACCGCGAATCCCGTCACCGCCCGCGACGGGAACGGACCGGCCCGCCCCGCGGGGCACCGCGCCGCATCCCTCGGCGCAGGCTTCCGCGAGGCGGACCGGACCGGTTCAGCTGCGCCCTCCTTCCGCGATCGGCCACCCGTCGTGCTCCGATGCGACGTCCGAACGCCACGCTGTCCTCGAGCGCGCCCGCGCGGAGAGGAGAAAGAACTCCCGCAGAACCGCGGCACGAGGCTTGGGCCGTGGCGCGACGACATCGAGGAGCAGGCCACCGATGGTCACGCCGATCGCGATCGGGTGTGGCAACTGGTCACCTCCTCTGGCTCGTGGTGTGCAACCCCCATGCGACACGCCGAAGGATGCGGGAGCGAGCGTCTGACTGGATCGGCCCCGTGGACAAGATTCGGCGGGCTCGACTTGTACAGCTCGGCAGCCCGCGATCGGACCGCAGAGCGCGATCGGACGGTTTCATTGGCCAGCCCAATGCGACGGTCCAGCTGAGCGCCTGGGCGGCCGCGTGTCCGAGCCGCCGCCGGTCGGGCGGGTGCCGATCAGTCCGCGCGAACGAACGCCAGCGCCGTCCAGCCGCCGCGCCCGCGCCGATCACGCTCGTGCATCCCACGGCGTGCATAGGCGGCCGCCACCCGGTCGGCCTCGGTGGCCAGCAGTCCGCTGAGCACCACCCGCCCGGGCAGCTCACGCTGCGCCTGCGCCCAGTCGAGCAGCGGACCGGCGAGCACGTTGGCGAGCACGAGATCCACGGCGGGGACCTGCTGTCGGCGCAGGTCGAAGCGCCGGACCTCCAGCGCGCCGCGCGGGGTGCGGTTGCGCGCGGCGTTCTCGGCCGTCGCCTGCACCGCGAGCGGGTCGAAGTCGAGCGCGAGCACCGGCCGGTAGCCGAGCGAGGCGGCGACGATCGCGAGCACCCCCGAGCCGCACCCGAGGTCGACGCACGCGCCCGGGCCCGGGCCGCCGTGCCCGCCCCGGGCGCGATCGGCGTCGTCGAGCAGCAGCTCCAGGCAGAGCGCGGTCGTCGCGTGGGCGCCGGTGCCGAACGCGCGCCCGGGGTCGATGACGACGTCGAGGCCGGCCCCCGGCGCCGGCTCCCAGGGCGGGCGCACGGTGAGCCGCGGGACGCCGTCGCGCTCGATCACCAGCGGCCGGTGGAACTCGCGCCAGCGATCGACCCAGTCGTCGGCCACGTCGGTGGTGGTGACGGCGACGAGCGCGCCGCCGGCCGCCGCCTTCAGGGCGGGCAGCTCGGGCAGCTCGCCGGGCGCGCCGTAGACGGCGTACTCGACGGTCCCGGAGTCGACGTCGACCTCCTCGACCCCCGCGGGCGAGAGCTCGAGCAGCTCGGCGAGCACGAGCTCGGATTCGGCGCGCGCGACGCGGACGGCGAGCCGCAGCACGGCAGGTTCACCCGGCCGGGAGTCCGGCCCGGCTCACTCGCCGCCGAACGCGCGGCGCAGCTTGGACAGCATCGACTCGCCGGTGTCGAGGTTGCGCGCGCTCAGGCTCTCGGACAGCTGCTCGAGCAGCTCGCGCTGCTCGCGGTGCAGGTGGCGCGGGACGACGACGTTGACGACGACGCGGATGTCGCCGCGCCGGCCGCCGCGCACCGAGGGCATCCCCTGACGGCGGAGCCGCAGCGTCTCGCCCGGCTGGGTGCCCGCCGGGACCTCGACCTCGGTCTCGCCCTCGATCGTGGGCACGGTGACGGTCGTCCCGAGCGCCGCGAGCGGGGCCGCGACGTCGACGACCGTGATCAGGTCGTTCTGGTCGCGCATGAAGCGCGGGTCCTCGCGCACGCGGACCTGGACGTACAGGTCGCCGGGCGGTCCGCCGTGCTCGCCGGCTTGCCCGCGCCCCGCCACCCGGATCCGCTGGCCGTCCTCGATCCCCGCCGGGACCTGGACGGTGAGCGAGACGCGCTCGACGCGCCGGCCGTGGCCCGAGCACACGTGGCACGGGTCCCGGGCGACCTTGCCGTCGCCACCGCAGCGGTCGCAGGCGACCGCCCGCACCACCTGCCCGAACGGCGTGCGCGCGATCGAGCGCAGCTGGCCGGCGCCCTGGCAGGTCGGGCAGGTCTCGATCGGCGTCCCGGGCTCGGCGCCGTTGCCGCGGCAGTGCTCGCAGAGCACGACTCCGTCGTACTCGACGGTGACCTCCTCGCCGCTCGCGGCCTGCGCGAGCGTGATCTCGACCGCCGAGCCGACGTCACCGCCCTGGGCGGGCCCGCCCGCGGCGCCACCGCCGCCGAAGATCGAGCCGAAGCCGCCCTGGCCGCCGCCGAAGAACGCCTCGAAGATGTCGGCGACCGAGCCGAACCCGTCGACGCCCGAGGAGTAGCCGCGCGAGCGCAGCCCCTCGTGGCCGTAGCGGTCGTAGGTCGCGCGGCGCTCGGCGTCGGAGAGGACCTCGTAGGCCTCGGCGGCCTCCTTGAAGCGGGGCTCGGCGTCGGGCTCGGAGTTGACGTCGGGGTGCAGCTCGCGCGCGAGCCGGCGGAACGCCTTCTTGATGTCGGCGTCGCTCGCGCTCCGGGCGACGCCGAGCACCTCGTAGTAGTCGCGTGGCATCTGCGAAGCGCTCATCGCTCCTCGTACACCTCCGCCACGAACGTCGACAGCTGGGCGGCAGCCTCGCGCACCGCGCCGATCACGGCGCCGTAGTCCATGCGCAGCGGCCCGATGACCGAGACCGCGCCGAGCGGCCGGCGCGGCAGGCCGTAGGCGGCCGCCACGAGCGCGACCGAGTGCAGCGCGGGCAGCTCGTTCTCGGCGCCGATCCGGACCGACACGCCCCGCATCGCCGGCAGCACCTCGCGCTCGGTCGCGGCGTCGTCGGTGAGCGCCGAGCGCAGCACGCCGAGCATCGAGACGCGCCGCTCGAGCGTCTCCACGAGCAGGTTGAGCTCCGACACGTCGCTCTGGCGCCCGGCGGTGAGCAGCCGGGCGGTCCCCTCGACGTACATGGTCGTCTCGTCGGAGGCCTCCAGCTCGGTGAACACCGGGGCGAGCGTCGCCAAAATCCAGTGCTCGGTCGCCGGCAGCGTCGGGTCGAGGAGCCGCTGGTGCAGCATCCGGGCGCCCAGGCCGAGGCCGACGAGCCGCTCGTCGAGGTAGCTCGCGACCCATTCGACGAGGCCGCGGTCGACGGGCGCGGGGAAGGTGAAGATCCGCTTGGAGACCCCGCCGGTGGAGGTGATCACGACGACCATCACCACCTGGGGCTGCAGCGGCAGCACCTCGATGTGGCGGATCGTCGAGGTCTCGATCGGCGGCGCGGTGACGATCGCGAGCAGGTTCGTCACCTGTGAGAGCGTCTCGGTGGTGGCGCGCATCGCCTCGTCGATCTCACGGCGCACGAGCGACAGCGCGAGCTCGGGCCGGGCGGGCGCCGGGTCGGGCAGCAGCCGGTCGACGAAGTAGCGGTACCCGGCCTCGGTCGGGACCCGGCCGGCGGAGGTGTGGGGGTGGGCGAGGAGCCCGAGCTCCTCGAGGTTTGCGAGCTCGCCGCGGATCGTCGACGGGCCCCATTCGAACGCCGCCGACAGCGACTTGGAGCCCACGGGCAGCCCCGCGTCGAGGTACCCCTCGACGAGCGCCCGCAGAACCAGCTCTTGACGATCTGTCAGCATCACCATCAGATTTTAGTTCGGCCCCTTTGGCGCCCGACGGGAGCGTCAGGATCGGCGGACGACGACCACTCCGCTCGCGTTGCGCACGATCCTCGTGCCGTCCTGGGTCGCCTGGGCCCTGGTGCGCGTGAGCTCGCCCACAACCTCCGAGACGGCTCCATCGACCGTCACCTCCTGCTCGGGCACGCCCATCCCGCGGAACTGCACCGACAGCTCCCGCAATGCCTGGGGCCCTCCGAACGCCTCGGTATGAGCCCGCGCGACCTGCGCCATCGTCCACAGACCGTGCAGGATCCGGCCCGGAAGGCCCACCGAGCGGGCGAATTCGTCATCGATGTGGATCGGGTTGAAGTCCCCGGACGCGCCGGCGTAACGAACCGTGAGGTAGCGGTCGGGAGTGACCGTCAGCCCGAACTCGTCGCCGGCCTGGCTCATCCCTGCCCCTCCTCCCGGGCGCGTACGACGTTGCGCCAGATGCCGGTGGCCACCGTCTCGCCGCGCTGGTTGACGGTGTGGGCCTCGAAGTCGAAGAACTGCATGTCCGCCGCCTCCCGCACTCCGGCGACCGCGACCGTCGTCGTCAGCTCGTCACCGGCGATCACGAGCGGTCCCCAGCCGAACTCCTGGCCCGCGTGCAGCAATCGGGGGAAGTCGATCGCGAGATCCGGATCGCCGAGAGGCGCCCGCATGCCGGGCGCCTGGTAGACGACCGCGAACATCGGCGGCGCCACCGGTCGGCGTGACCGGCCGCCCGTGCGGCCCCCAGGTCGAGGTGCAGCGGATTGGTCTCGCCGGTCGCGAGCGCGTACTCGCGGATCTTCTCGCGGCCGACCGCGTACACGGTCGGCGCGTAGGTCCTGCCGACCAGCTCTCCACCCGTCGACATGCGCTCAGAAGATAGACGGACCGCGCCGCCGTCGAGTCCGAGGTCCATCGGCCGATTGTGACCGACCGCCCGGCGGTTGCCAGCGGCCCGGACCCGGCGTACCCTGTCCACATGCGCCGTGACGGGCGATTGCGAGCCTCCGATGCCGACCGCGATCAGGTCGTCGAGCGGCTGCGCGCCGCCGCGACCGAGGGCCGGCTCTCCTCCGACGAGCTCGACGAGCGTGTCCACGACGCGCTCACGGCGCTCATCTACGACGACCTCGAGGCGGTGCTCGACGACCTGCCGCGGCCGCGGCCGCGCGAGGACCGGCGCCCCGCCCACCCGGCGCGCCGTGAGGACCGCACGCCGGTTCGCCGCACGGTCGGCAGCTGGGCGGTCGACGCGGTGCGCGCCAACCCGCTGCTGCTGTTCGTGATGATTCCGGTCGTCGCCACCGCGGGCGCGATGCTGCTCGCCGCGGCGATCACCTGGATGACGCTGATCGCCGTCGTCATGCTGCTCGGCGGGGGCCGTTTCCGGCACCTCCACCGCCGCCGCGGTCCCTGGACGCTCATGTGGGGCGCCGAGGACCGCGTCTGGGACGGTCGCCGGCTCAGCCGCTGAGCGCGCCGTCGCCGAGCCGCAGCTTCCAGACCGACGCCTCGAGCTCGTACGGCGCGCCGGTGACCAGGAACCGGTGCAGGTAGCGCTCGTGGTCGACCAGCGTCGCCTCGGCGCCGATCGCGTCGGCGAAGAAGCGCTCGTCGAGCGGGTCGGGCTCGCCGTGGCGGGGGTCGTAGAGCGTGACCACGAGCGGCTCGCCGGTGAGCAGCCCGCAGGCGGCGGCGATCGCCCCCGGCGGCACGGTGCCCTCCGCGGTGCCGACCGGGGCCACGCAGGTGAGCGCGTCGGCGCGCAGCGAGCGCACGTGCGCCGCCTGCTCGGCACTCAGCGCGGTGAGGTCGAGCGTGAGGTACTCGTCGTAGACGCCGGGACGGTCGCGCAGCGCCGCCGCCCGCGCCTCGGGCGCGAGGTCGGTCCCGAGCACCACGTCGACCCCGGTCGCTCGCAGCGCCTCGCCCGAGACGCCGTTGCCGGCGGCGACGTCGATCACCCGGGTGCCGGCCGGATCCCGGTGCAGGGCGTGCAGCGCGCCGGCGAGCATCTGCGCGACCTGGGCGGGCGAGCGGCAGCCGAGGTCCTCCTGGACGATCTGCTCGTAGACGCCGGGCAGCGCGTAGATGCGGGCGTAGTCGTGAAGCGTGATCTCCTCCACCGTACCGTCGTCGTGGTAGACGGCGATCCGCTCGGCCCCGACCGGCGGGTCGCCCTGCAGCGTCTGCAGGCGCGCGCGCACCGGCGGCGGATCGCCCGCGCCCATCACTCGCTCAGCTCGAGCACGGCGAGGAACGCCTCCTGGGGCACCTCGATTCGACCGACCTGCTTCATCCGCTGCTTGCCCTTCTTCTGGGCCTCGAGCAGCTTGCGCTTGCGGCTGATGTCGCCGCCGTAGCACTTGGCGATCACGTCCTTGCGATAGGCCTTGATCGTCTCGCGAGCCACGATCCGGCTGCCGATCGCCGCCTGGATCGGGACGTCGTACT
>CAVPBY010000074.1:0-6678 GCA_963702225.1 uncultured Solirubrobacteraceae bacterium
CGAAGCGGCATGAGCGGCGTGCGCGCGCACCGGATCCCGACGACGTTGCGCGTCCAGGATGCGAAGCCGCGCACCCAGGATGCGACGCCGCACACCCCGGCCACAGAGCGCGGCCGTGGACCTCAGGTAAGCTCGCGACTCGATGGCTGGTGAGAAGCGGACCGGTGCCGCGACCGCCGACCCCGCGACCGCGGGGGAGGGGGTGTGTCCGCTCTTCCACGAGGCGGTCGAGCTGGTGGGCCGTCGCTGGACCGGCGCCATTCTGCGCACGTTGATGGAGGGGCCTCTGCGCTTCTCCGAGGTCGCGGCTGCCATCCCCGAGCTGTCCGACCGGCTGCTGTCGGAGCGGATGAAGGAGCTCGAGTCCCGCGGCCTGGTGCGCCGGGAGGTGATCCCCGGCCCGCCGCTGCGGGTGCACTACGGCCTGTCGCAGATGGGCCACGAGCTGGAGCCCGCGCTGGGCGAGCTGCAGCGCTGGGCGCGCCGGTGGCTGTCGCATGGCGACCGCGGGTAACGCGCCCACCAGGCTCGACATCAACCCGCAGGCTCGACATCAACCCCCAGGCTCGACATCAACCCCGCAGGCTCGACATCAACCCCCAGGCTCGACATCAACCCGCGGAACAGATCCTTGGCGATCCGGCGTCGGTCGAGCGCTCGCCGTCGTGCCAGCCAATTTGACTATGGCACGCACTTAGCTAATATGGCGTCGTGTCGCCGGCGCGTTCCGAAGCGGTCTCCAGGCGGAGCTACCGTTCCGAACGGCGGGAGCGACAGGCCCGCGTGACGCGGGAGCGGATCCTCGCCGCGGCGGGCGCGGAGTTCGAGTCCCGGGGGTACGCGGCGACGCGGATGCGCACGATCGCCGAGGCGGCCGGTGTGTCGCTGCCGGCCGTCGAGCTCGCGTTCGCGACCAAGCCGGCGCTGCTGCGGGCGGCGATCAGCTTCGCGATCCGCGGCGATATCGAACCGACCCCGATGCTCGAGCGGCCATGGGCCCGTCGGGCCGCCGAGGCAGCCTCCGTCGAGGAGTTCCTCGGGATCGTCGGTCGCGTGCTCGTCGAGGGCGAGCGGCGCTCGGCCGGCCTCGTCCTCGCCGCCTTCGAGGCGGCCAACCAGGACGAGTCGATGTCGGCGCTCGCCGACCGGCTGCGCACGCAACGCGCGGAAACCGCGGGCTGGTTCGTCGACGGCCTGGTTGCGCGAGGCGCGCTCCGGGACGACATCGCCCGAGAGCACGCGGTCGACACGATCTGGCTGTTGATGGACCCGCACGGGTTCCACGTGCTCACCCGGTTTCGCGGGTGGAGCGCTGAGCGATTCGGGCGTGGTTCGTCGACAGCATCCGCAGGCTTCTTCTCGTGCAGGAGCGCTGATGTCAACCCGAGCGGAGGACACGATGAGCGACCCACGAAGCAACCACGAGCCCGCCCCCGGGGAGCCCGCCCGCGAGGTGAACGAGCGCCCCCACCTCCCCGACGGAACACTCGTCCACGTGTCGAGCTCCGGATCGGGGACTCGATCGTGATAGACCCGCCCCGCATCTCGGTGATGCTGATCGTGCCCGATGGCGCGGCCGCCGTGAGCTGGTACGCGAACGCGCTCGGCGCCCGGCCGCTGTGGGACCTCGGCGGGGTCGCCGGGATGCACATCGACGGTGCGCCGTTCTTCCTGCACGAGGCCGTTGCCGGCAGGGAGCGAGAGCAGAAGTCCGCTCGCGGCCGGCCTGACGACCTCCCGGGTCGAGGTGTTCGTCGACACACCCGAGGCGCTGATCGAGCGCGCGGCTCGGGCCGGAGCCACGGACGTCGAGCCGCTCACCGACCACGACGCCCCGTGGGGAACGCACCGGCAGGGCGGGTTCACCGATCCGTTCGGGCATCGGTGGTCGGTCGGGGACCGCTCGCCGCTGCGGCCGTTGCCGGGATGACAGACCCGGCACCCGCGTGTCGCGCCCGAGGCGCCCGGTAACGTCCCGGCGCGATGAGCGAGCCCCGCGAGCCGCCTCTCAGCGCCGAGGACGTCATCTCGGTCGTCGAGGAGCGCCAGATCCGGTTCGTGCGGCTGTGGTTCACCGACATCCTCGGGCAGCTCAAGGCGTTCTCGATCAACTCCTCCGAGCTCCGGGACGCGTTCGACAACGGCATGGGGTTCGACGGCTCGTCGATCACCGGGTTCAACGCGGTCGAGGAGTCCGACATGATCGCGCGGCCGGACGCGGCGACCTTCGCGGAGCTGCCGTGGCGTCCGGACGAGGCCGGCGTGGCGCGGATGTTCTGCGACATCCTCACGCCCGAGCGCACGCCGTATGAGGGCGACCCGCGGCACGTGCTCAGGCGGGCGCTCGCGCGAGCCAAGGAGATGGACTTCGACCACTACTTCGTGGGGCCGGAGCTGGAGTACTTCTACTTCCGCGACTCGAAGTCGACCGAGGTGCTCGACGAGGGCGGCTATTCGACCTGACGACGCTCGACGCCGGCTCTGACCTGCGCCGGGAGACGGTGCTGGCGCTGGAGAAGCTGGGGATCCACACCGAGTACACGCATCACGAGGCGGGCCCCAGCCAGCACGAGATCGACATGCGCTACGCCGACGCGATGAAGATGGCCGACGACTGCATGACCTACCGGATCACGGTCAAGGAGTACGCGCTGAAGTACGGCCTGCACGCGACGTTCATGCCCAAGCCGCTCACCGGCGTCAACGGCTCGGGGATGCACACGCACCAGTCGCTGTTCCGGGGCGAGCACAACGCGTTCTACGACCCCGACGATGCGTACTTCCTGTCGGACGTCGGCCGGGCGTTCATCGCCGGGCAGCTGCGCCACGCGCGGGAGATCTCCTCGATCTTCGCCCAGTGGGTCAACTCCTACAAGCGGCTGGTCCCCGGCTACGAGGCGCCGGTGTACGTCGCGTGGTCGCGCCGCAACCGCTCGGCGCTCGTGCGCGTGCCGCTCTACCACCCGGGCAAGGAGCGCGCCACGCGGATGGAGCTGCGCTGCCCCGACCCGGCCTGCAACCCGTACCTCACGTTCGCGGTGCTGCTGCAGGCGGGGCTGGAGGGGATCGAGCACGGCTACGAGCTCCCGGACCCGATGGAGAAGAACCTCTATCACCTGTCGCCCGACGAACGCCGGCGCCTGGGCATCGAGCAGCTCCCGGAGACGCTCGGGGAGGCGATCGAGCTCACCGCCGAGTCCGAGCTCGTGCTGCGCACGCTCGGCGAGCACATGTTCAACCGCTACATCGAGATCAAGCGCCAGGAGTGGGAGGACTACCGGGTCCAGGTCACGCCCTGGGAGCTGGACCGCTATCTGCCGGTGCTCTGACCGGTCAGCCGAGCGCCGCGGCCAGCTCGGCGGGCGCGGTGACCGGGGCCCGGCACACGAACCCCTCGCACACGTAGGCGGCGGCGCGGCCGCCGGCCCCCGGGCGGTCGCGGAGCAGCGGGACCACCGGCTCGGCGTCTTCGCCCGAGCCGGCCGCGACCACCAGGTGGGGCCGGAAGGCGCCGCGCACGACGTCGAGCAGCGCGTCGGCGTCCGGGCCGGAGCCGACGACCGCGACCTCGCGCACGCGCGCGAGCTCGAAGTCGAGCGCGCGCAGCGCATGGCCGAAGCCGAACGGGTGGCGCGCGACGACCGGCGCGACGACGCGCAGCACGCCCAGCGCCTGCTGCTCATAGCGCGCCTCGCCCGACAGCCGGGCCAGCCGCAGCAGCCCGAACGCCGCGGCCGAGTTGCCCGAGGGGATCGGCGAGTCGTCGAGATCCTTGCGCCGGTCAAAGCCCGAGCCGCCGTCGGCGGCGGTGGTGAGGAAGCCGCCGCGCTCGGGATCGGCGAACCGCTCGATCAGCTCGTCGGCCTGCTCCCGCGCCCGGACGTACCACCGGGCCTCGCCGGTCGTCTCATACAGGGTGAGCAGCGCCTCGAGCAGGTAGGCGTGATCCTCGAGGTAGGCCTCGATGTGCGCGCGACCGTCCTTGTAGGTGCGGAGCAGGGCGCCCCCGGCGTCGCCGTCGGTGCGCAGCTCGCGCTCGATGAACTCGGCGCAGGCGACCGCCGCCTGGAGCCAATCCGGCCGGCCGAGCACCGCCCCCGCCTCGGCGAGCGCGGCGACCATGAGCGCGTTCCACGAGCACAGCCGCTTGTCGTCGGTCCCGGGCCGCACCCGCCGCTCGCGCGCCTCGTACAGGCGCGCCCGGATCTCCGGCAGGCGACGCGGGCTCCGGGCCGCGGCCCTCGAGCAGTTGGCCCCCTCGAAGTTCCCGCGCTCGGTGACGCCGAAGAACGCCATCGCGGGCTCGGCGAGCGTCGGTCGGAGCCGAGCGCCTCGCGCAGCTCGTCCTGCGTCCACACGTAGAGCGCCCCTCGACGCCTTCGGAGTCGGCGTCCAGCGCCGAGTAGAATCCGCCCTCGGCCCCGCGCATCTCGCGCAGCGCCCAGTCGAGCGTCTCCTCGCACACCCGCTCGCAGCAGCGGGTCGCCGCTGACCTGCCAGCCGTGCAGGTAAGCCCGTGCCAGCAACGCGTTGTCGTAGAGCATCTTCTCGAAGTGCGGGACGGTCCAGGTCGCATCGACCGCGTAGCGGGCGAAGCCGCCTCCGACCTGGTCGTAGATGCCGCCGTGGGCCATCGCGCGCAGGGTGCCCAGCGACATCTCGCGCTCGCCGCGGGTGAGCAGGAACTCGATCACCGACGCCTGGGGAACTTCGGCGCGCGCCAAAGCCGCCGTTGGCGCGGTCGTAGCCGCCCCGCAGCGCCTCCACCGCGGAATCGAGCGTGGCTCGGTGGACGGCGCCGTCGCGGCGGGCAGCGCGAGCCCCGCCGAGCGAGGCGGGCGAGCTGCCGGCCCGGTCGAACCACCTCGTCGCGGCGCTCGCTCCAGGCGGTCGCCACGGCCTCGATGACCCGCTCCAGCTGGGCATCCCGTGGCCGGTTCGGCGGGAAGTAGGTCCCGGCGAAGAACGGGACCTGTCGGGCGTAGGAAGGCGTTCAGCGGCCAGCCGCCCTGGCCCGTCATCGTCTGGCAGGCCTCCATGCAGACCGCGTCGACGTCGGGGCGCTCCTCGCGATCGACCTTGATGCACACGAAGCGCTCGTTCATGAGCGCCGCGACGCCGGGTCCTCGAACGACTCGTGGGCCATCACGTGGCACCAGTGGCAGGCCGAGTAGCCGATCGAGACGAGCAGCGGGCGGTCCTCGGCGCGCGCGCGCGCAGCGCCTCCTCGCCCCACGGATACCAGTCGACCGGGTTGTCCGCGTGCTGGAGCAGGTACGGCGAGGTCTCCTCGGCGAGCCGGTTGGACATCGCTTCGAGGCTACCCGCCGGAGCGGCCCGCCCGTAGGCGTGGCGGGACGTCGCGCTGAATCGAACCGACGCGAGGAGACGCCAGTGCCCGACACCGTGAGCCGGTGACCGCCCCGGGCGCCCCGGAGGCGATCGGGCCCTACGTCCACGCGATCCGGGCCGGCGACCTGCTGTTCTGCTCGGGCCAGATCCCGCTCGATCCGCGCAGCGGCGAGATCGTCGGGGGGACGACCGCCGATCAGGCCGGGCGCTGCCTGGAGAACCTGGCGGCCGTCTGCCAGGCCGCCGGCACGGGCCTCGGCGCGGCGGTGAAGGTGACGATCTATCTCGACTGACATGGCCGACTTCCCGGCGGTCAACGAGGTGTACGGCTCGTTCTTCGAGTCAAGCCCGCCGGCGCGGGTGGCGATCGGGCGGGCGCGCTGCCCAAGGGCGCCCGCGTCGAGATGGACGCGATCGTCGCCCTGTAGCGCGCGGCGGCGCGGAGCCTGCCGCCGCACGCAGGTCGGGCGGCGCCGGGGCGACCCCTCGGGGCTACTCACGCGCCGGTCAGCTCGGGGGACGAACTGGCTGGCGACAAGCGTCGCCCCCTGCGGATCGGCGATCACCGCCATCCGCACGTACGGCGCGTCGAACGGCCCGGCCAGCACCGTGCCGCCGAGGGCGGTGGTGCGCTCCACGGCCCGGTCGGCGTCGTCGACCGCGAAGGTCACCTCCCAGCGTGCGGGCGTCCGGCTGGTCGTCGCCGATCGTGGACAGCGTCGCGACGACGTCCTCGAAGCCCGGCACGCCCATCTCGGCGTTGCGCTGACGCGTTCCGGGGTTGATCGTCTCCAGGAAGTCGCCGTAGCCGGGCAGCGTCCAACCGGTGAAGCCGCCCTGGACGTCGAACGTCGTCCAGCCGAACACGGCGCCGTAGAACGTCTTCGCCCGCTCCGGGTCGCGGGTGTGCAGGCCGTTGAAGTTGACCGCGCCGTGCTCGTTGACGACGGTCGCGCCGCGGTGGCGGCCCGGCTGCCACAGGCTGAACACCGCCCCCTCCGGGTCGCTGCAGACCGCCATCCGCCCGGCGTCGAACACGTCGAAGGGATCGGTGAGCACCCTGCCGCCGGCCCCGCGGACCTGCTCCGCGGTGGCATCCGCGCTGTCGACCCACACGTAGGTGTTCCACATCGCCGCCGGCGGCGCGCTCTCGGGGATCGAGCTGATCGCGGCGACGTCCTCTCCCCGGATGCGAGCGGAGAAGTAGTGCGCCCCGGACTCGGGCGGCATCATGTCCTGAAGCTCCCAGCCGAACAGGCCGCGATAGAACTCGGCGGCCGCCTCGGGATCGGGCTGGTTGGTGTCGGCCCAGCACGGCACGCCTGG